>JAJUHC010000005.1 GCA_029268065.1 Clostridiales bacterium
CGGCAACTACATAGATATTTACGACATCGCGCAGGCGGTCGAGGATAAGGTAACCGTAAAGATTTACTACGAAAGCCGACTTGCCAAGGTCAATCTTACCGAAGAAGGCAAAAAGCTGATTGAAGAATTCGACAGCGAGCTCGAGGAAGTGGACGAAAACGACGAGGCCAAAGCCGCCAAGATGAAATGGGCGAAGCTTGAGGCTATCGTCGGCAACAAGGAACGCCTCGCCACACTGGCAAAAGACATCGTGACGCATTTTGAAGACCGGCAGAAGGTCTTTGACGGCAAGGCGATGATCGTCGCCATGAGCCGCAGAATCGCCGTTGATTTGTACAATGAAATAAAAAAGCTGCGCCCGGAGTGGCACAGCGACGATTTGGACAAGGGCGTTGTCAAGGTTGTTATCACCTCGTCAAGCTCCGACGGCGTGGAAATGCAAAAGCACCATACCACGAAGACGGAGCGCAAAGCGCTTGCGCAGCGCATGAAGGACGAAAACGATCCTTTAAAAATTGTCATCGTGCGCGATATGTGGCTGACGGGATTCGACGCGCCCTGCCTGAACACCATGTATATCGACAAGCCGATGAAGGACCACAACCTTATGCAGGCCATCGCGCGGGTAAACCGCGTTTTCAAGGACAAGCCGGGCGGGCTGATTGTCGACTATATCGGCATCGCCTCAAGTCTGAAAAAAGCGCTGGGCTTTTATGCGGAGAGCGGCGGCAAGGGCGTTCCTGCGGAAACCCAGGCAAAAGCCGTTGAGATCATGCTTGAAAAGCTGGAGGTTGTCCGGCAGATTTTGCACGGTTTTGACTATTCGGGCTTCTTCAATGCGGAGGTAAAGGATAAGCTTTCCGTTATCCTTCGCGCCGAAGACCATATTTTATCCGCAGGCGATAAAAAAGCCCGCTTTATTAAGGAAGTTACCCTGCTTGGCCAGGCTTACGCGCTCGCCAAACCGGATAAAGCGACGGTCACTCATGCGGAAGAAATCGCGTTTTTCCAGGCGGTGAAGGCAAGGCTTACAAAGTTTGAAACAAGCGGCGAGAGCGGTACAAATTACGAGTCAGTGATAAAGAACATCGTCGATTCGGCTATTGCGTCGGACGATGTCGTCGATATCTTTGACGCCGCCGGCATTGAAAAGCCGGAGCTGTCCATTCTCTCCGAGGAGTTTCTCAAGGAAATTCAGGGGATGAAATATAAAAATGTGGCCATCGAGCTATTGAAAAAGATCCTGTCCGATGAAATAAAGATACGCTCGAAGCATAACCTCACGAAATCAAAATCCCTTATGGAAATGCTCGACGCCGCGCTGAAACGATACCAGAACAACCTGCTCACAACGGCTGAAATCATTGAAGAGCTTATCCGTATTGCCAAGGAGATTAATAAAGCGGACAGGCGCGGCGAGGAACTCGGCCTGTCTGAGGATGAGCTTGCGTTTTACGACGCGCTTGAAACCAATGACAGCGCGGTTAAAGTTCTGGGCAATGAAACGTTACGGGCAATCGCCCGCGAGCTTGCGGACAAGGTGCGCAGGAATGCAACCATAGACTGGACACTGAAGGAAAGCGTAAGGGCAAAGCTGATAGTGCTGGTTCGCCGCACGCTGAACAAATACGGCTATCCGCCGGACAAGCAGCAGCGCGCCGTGGAAACGGTCATGAAGCAGGCGGAGAATTTGGCGGATATATGGGCGGCGGAAGCATAGGAGTAGCTGTATAATAGACATGATATTTTAGAATTAATGATTTAAGGCAATATGAAGTGTACCTACCTTTGCCTGACATTTATATTTCCGAGAATTTACACCACTATATAAGATTATAGCGACATGCGCCGCGTGACGGGCTTATTTAGTGCACCTGCGCGGCGATAGTCGTGCGGTTTCCCGTTGGTTGGATGCGTGCGGTACAGACGTTTCCGTTGCGTTATACAGTCTTGCCCTACTTTTTGGGCGCTTTCAAGTTGAGTTTTTCTTGCAGGTCCGTTTTCGAAAAGAAGCGGCAATTCTCCTAAACAAACCGCGCAGCGTATAAAATGGTTGACAAGGAAAATTATATATGGTACCGTAAAGCCTGAAAGTAAATAGCATTTCAAGTGTCCCCATGGACGTATGGTTTCGGGGAAGAATAGAGAATCGGGTGCAAGTCCCGAGCGGAACCGCCGCTGTGTGCGCCGAGGCCGTGCTCGTCGACGAAAGTCGGTCACTGGGAAACCGGGAAGGCAGAGCATGTACCGCAGGAGGATTTTCTCCTATAAGCGCGAGCCAGAAGACCTGCTATGAAATGAACGCCGCCCGCGGTTTTCGGGGTCGGTATGTTATGACGCAGAAATACGGCTGCGGCAGTCATTGTGACTGCCGCAGCCTTTTTCATTAATTTTTTTGCATCGCGGCTATCGGGCGGCGCCACGGACAGCCTGCGTTTTGCCCGGTGCGCCATTTAACGGCATTATACGATGAGCTGACCGAAAAACGGAGGTTCTGGCCTGGCCTGACGCGCTTTCCGCGTCAGGCCGACTGGAGCCTCTTTATGCTTTTTCTGCACCGAAAGCAATTTGGGCGCTGAAAAGCCAAGCTCGCCGTTTAAAAAAGAAGGAGGAATGGATAATAGACACTTTAGGCAATCGATACGGCAAGCTGTGGAGCGATATGGTCCAGCAAAATGCGAAGTATAATAAGCGGCTGGCAAATGACGAGGAGGAGAGACTGTTCTGGAAAAAATACGTTAGGCAAAAGCCCGACTATGCGCCGGATACTTATTCCGTCAAGGTCTGTGATGCGGTCTGCGCGCTTGTTAAATCTGCGGACGCAAGATCTGTCCTTGAAATCGGGCCGGGATGGGGCAACTATACGATGCGCCTTGCACAATTGGTCGAGGACTATGCCTGTATTGATATTTCCGAAGACATTTTGGACTATTTAATGAGAATTGCGCGGGACAAGGGAATTAATAACATAACTGCACTGTGCGCAAAATGGGAGGATGCCGAGACCCGGAGGTATGATGCGGTATTTGCCTATAATTGCTTTTACAGGATGTCTAATGTTGAACACTCCCTGAAGAAGATTGATGACAGCGCCGGAAAATTGTGCGTTGTAGGTATGAATTCCAGCCCCGAGCAGCCGTATCTGACTGCCCTTGAGGAAGAATTGGGGCTGATGTTATGCTACACGCGTCTGGATTGTCGGATTTTAGAAAGGATTGTCTGGCAGATGGGAATCAAGGTGGAATTTAAGAGCATTCCGAATGATCGTGAATATGAGTATGACGACTTTGAAAGCCTATTTGCCGGCGCGGCAAGGTACATCCGCCAGCCTTTTGACGAGCAGAAAGTCAGCGACGTCCTGTTGCGTTATTATCGTTTTGAAAACGGGAAATACCGCTGCAGCCATAAGTTCACGTCCGATCTGACTTATTGGTATAAGTGACTTTAAAAAACTATTTGGGAGGATACATATGAACCGAAGCGCAAAAACAAAATTCAAGAAGCTTATTGCGTCCATTTTATCGGCAATTTTCATCTTTTCCCTTGCGGGATGCTCGGAGAGCAGCAAAGCTCCGCAGGGGGGTAGCTCCGCAAAACCCGTTTCATCGGTTAATAAAGATGCGGAAATCGCACTCGGCGGGTACCGCGACCTCGCCCCCGGGGAAAAGGACGGGTATTATTGCAGCAGCATTCTCTATGTGTGGGAACCTCTTGTCAGGCAGGACGACAACGGGTCTCCGACACCTTGTCTTGCGGAGAGCTGGGAAATGTCAAAAGACGGTAAAGAATGGACTTTTCATCTTAAAAAGGGAGTTCAATTTCACGACGGGCAGCCCTTCAACGCGGACGCGGTCGTTGCGAATTTTGACCGCATGAAGCTTGGGATTAAAAAGTCCTCCTTCTATCCCTTGGATATCAATACGTTTTATCCGGGGCTTAAGGCCTATTCAAAGGTGGATGACTATACCTTCAAGCTTACATTCAACAACCCGGCTCCGACGCAGATATACAATATGGTCAACTTCGGAAGTCCCATGTACAGCCCGAAATGCTTTGACAAGGAGGGCAACTTCAGCGGAATCGCTCAGGGCACCGGTCCGTTTAAGATTATTGAGAACGTCAAGGACCAGTATGTAGTGCTGTCGCGAAATGACAATTACTACGGAACAAAGGCGAAGGCCAAAACCATACGCGTGAAGGTCATTCCCGACGCCGATACCCGCTTTTCAGCGCTTAAGGCCGGTGAAATCATGGGCGTGATCGATCTTAACGCCATTCCCGTTTCGCTTGCGGTAAAGCTCAAAGACAGCCCGGATTTTGCGGTGACTACCTGCAAATCCACGATGATTCGCTTTCTGACGGTCAACGGCACCAAGTTTCCATTCAACGATGTAAGAATGCGTCAGGCGGTGAGCCTTGCGCTGAAGCGAGATTCGATTGTCGGCGACCTTTACGGCGGCTTTGGAACGCCCACCACGAACATACTGAATTACAGCACCCCTTTTTATAAGGAAATACCGGTTGAGGAGAACCTTGAAAAGGCAAAGAAGCTGGCGAAGGAGGTTCTTGGAGATAAACGCCGCGAGCTTGTGTTTTTGATCAACAGCGGCGAGGTTACGCAGAAGGCAGAGGCCGAGCTGATAGGCTCGTGGCTTTCAGAGATAGGATTGGATGTAAAAATACAATCCCTGGAGATGAATACCCTGAAGGAGCAGCTTAAGGCGGGGAAATACGACATCGCCAGGATGCAGCAGGGCCTGTCAAACAGCGAGCCGTTTACGATATTCAGCCGCTTTATGCTGCCCAGCGGAGACCAGAATAAGAATTACAGCCTCGGCTATCACAATGCGAACGTAGACAAGCTTATGGAGGAGGCTTCCGCCGCTCTTGATATGGCCAGACGCAAGGAGATATATAATCAGCTCCAGCAGATTTCCTCGGAGGAGTTTCCGGTCATTCCGCTGTTTAACGATATGACGCTGATGGCGTACAGCAAGAAGCTCACGGGTTATCAGGCGAGATCATACGGCATTGATCTGCCTGATATAGCATGGAAAGACTAAAGTGTTAAGATATTCGCTGCAAAAAATACTTTCTCTGATACCGGTGCTTGCAGGCATATCTCTTATCGCCTTTCTGCTGGGAGTCGTATCGCCGGGCGATCCCGCCGAGATAGCGCTGAGCAGGGGAGGAATGTCCGAGGCGACGCGGGAGCAGGTTTCGGCGATGCGGCGGGAAATGGGGCTTGACCTTCCGCTGCCCGTTCAGTATGCCCGCTGGCTCGGAAACGCGTTGAAGGGAGATTTGGGCAAGTCCTTCTCCACCGGTGAACCGGTGGGGCAGGCGCTTGCCCGTCGCCTGCCCGTGACCTTGCGGCTTGCCGCTTACGCCATGCTGCTGACATGCTTTTTCGGAATACTTTTCGGAATACTGTCCGCCGCCTATAAAGACCGCACAGTGGATTTGTGCATCAGGGGAGCTGCAAGCGTAATACTTTCGCTGCCCGGGTTTTGGCTCGCCATTTTGATGATTCTCATTTTCGCGGAAAATCTCAGGTGGCTTCCCACAAGCGGTGTGGGAGGCGCAAAAAGCATGCTCATGCCAGCCGTAACGCTTTCCGTTGCAACGATGGCTACTGCCGCGCGTCTGACGCGTTCGGCCCTGCTGACTGAAATGGGCAAGCAATATTGTCTCGCTGCGAACGCTAGAGGTATAGGCAAATACCGCCTGGTTGTAAGAAACGCGTTGCCGAACGCCATAGTTCCCGTCGTGACGCTGCTGGGAAATTACTTTGGCGGGATTCTCGGAGGCTCGGTTATCGCCGAAACGATATTCGCGCTGCCGGGAATCGGGAGCTACGCCGTCCAGGCCATATACATGCGCGACTATCCGGCGCTTCAAGGCTATGTTTTAATTACCGGACTGATTTATGTGATAATCACGCTGGTGATCGATATTTTGAGCCTGGTACTGAATCCCAAAATCAGACTTGGAGGTGGCGCTTAATGCGTAAAGCGAGAATTCAAGGCGTTGTCGCCACGGCGATTTTATCTGTGATAATTATTTCAAGTCTGCTGGCTCCAGTGCTCGCTCCCTATCCTCCGAATGCAACCGAGATTTCTATACGGCTTCAGGGGCCGTCCGCCGCTCATCCGCTGGGGACCGATTCACTGGGGCGAGACATGCTGAGCAGGGCGCTTTACGGGGGACGCGCTTCAATGCTGCTGGCTCTCGCCGCTACGCTCATATCCATGCTTGTCGGCATGGTGCTGGGGATGATCTCCGGGTACTACGGCGGAATAGCTGACTGGTGCATTACCGCGGCGACCAATATTTCTCAGGGATTGCCCGGAACCTGTCTGATGATTGCAGTAGCGGGAGTGCTGGGGCCGAGCGTGTTCAGCCTCCTGCTTGCGCTGACGCTCACTTCATGGGCCGGCTTTTCAAGGATAGTGCGTACGGAGGTCCTGAGAATGCGGGAAGAGCCTTATATCGAAGCCATGCGCTGCCTTGGAAGCGGTGACCTGAGACTGCTTTTCCGCCATATGCTTCCCAATATGCTCCATAATATCGCGATACTTTTTACAATCAGGACGGGACGCTGCGTTCTGTCGATTGCTTCACTGAGCTTTCTGGGGCTGGGGGTACAGCCGCCCAACCCGGACTGGAGCGTCATGGTCTACGACGCCCGCCTTCATTACAGAAGCGCCTCCCACCTCATTATCGTGCCGGGGCTTTGCATTTTCCTGCTGCTCCTTGCCATCAATATGCTGGGAGATGCTCTCAGGGATCGTTTCGATGTGAGAAGTGAAGAGGTTCGCGAATGCTAGACGCTGAAATCCACGATATAGTTTTGAAAAAGCTGTCGGTACACTTTGCCGCTTTCTCGGGGCTTATCAGAGCGGTAGACGGTGTGGACGCGGTATTCAGCAAAGGGCATATAACCGGTATTCTTGGAGAGAGCGGCTGCGGCAAGTCTGTGCTGGGCCTTGGAATACTCGGATTGCTCCCGTCCTACGCAAGAGTCGGCGGCGAAATTCTGTACGGTGATACGAACATGTTAAAGGCCGATCCACGCTGGCTGCGCATTTTCAGAGGACGGGGGATCGGTTTGATACCGCAGAACCCAAGCGAATCCCTCAATTCCGCGAGAAGGATAGGCGCTCATCTGGACGAGGCCATGCTGAACCTTTCAGGAAGCGGGAGGGAAAGGAAAGCCAGGGCGGAGGCTTTGCTTCGCAGCTTCGGCTTTGAAGAGCCGTCTAGGATTATGCGGGCGTATCCGTTTGAGCTGAGCGGAGGCATGCAGCAGCGTGTCCTTTGCGCCATAGGAGTGGCGTGCTCTCCCCAATGGGTGCTTGCGGACGAACCGACTAAGGGCCTGGATTTTGATCTGCGCGGTCAGGTCTGCGATACGCTTCTCTCGCTAAGGCAGCATGGCGTGGGAGGAATGCTGGTCATCACCCACGATCTTGCTCTTGCCGAGAACGTTTGCGATACGGTGGCTATAATGTACGGAGGCGAAATTCTGGAGACGGGGCGGGAGACGATCAGGAATCCCAGGCATCCTTATACCAAAGACTTTTTGGAGGCGCTCCCGAAAAACGGTATGCGTCCCATTCCAGGCATGCCTCCTGAAATCGGAGACAAAACGGCGGGCTGCAAATATGCGCCGAGGTGCAAATATCGCAAAAATTGCTGCGATTATGAAAAGCCGCCTTCCGTAGAGACGGAAGGCTCGACAGTGAGGTGTTTCCTATATGCTTGAGGCGGTAGGAATAAGCAAAACCTTCCGCAGCGGTTGGGGCACCCGGCCGTATAAGGCGCTTGAAGACGTCAGCCTTCATGTGGGGGGCGGGGAAATACTGGGATTGATGGGGCCAAGCGGTTGCGGCAAGAGCACTCTCGCCAGGATTCTCCTCCGTTTGCTGCCCTGCGACCAGGGGGAGGTTTTATACGGAAATGAGAATATCAGCAAGCTTAAGGGACGGGGCTTGCTGCCGTTTCGCAGGGAGGTTCAACTGATTTCCCAGCGTCCGGAGTCGTTTTTTAACCCGTCGATCAAGCTGGGAGATAGTCTTGTCGAGCCATTGAGGATTTTCGGGATATATGAAAAAGCTTCCTCTCAGGAATTGCTTTTGCACAGCCTTGAGCAGGTCAAGCTGAACGCACAGCTTCTCGACCGCTATCCCCATCAGGTGAGCGGTGGGGAAATACAGCGATTGTCCCTTTGCCGCGCCCTGCTGCTTCAGCCAAAGGTGCTTGTTCTGGACGAGCCAACCTCAATGCTGGACATCTCGGTACAGGCGCAGATACTTAACATTTTGAAGGAAATTCAAAAGGATCGCCGGTTATCCTACCTTTTTATTTCACACGATCGCGACGTGGTGCGCTGGATGTGCGACAGAGTGGTACTCATGCGAAACGGTCGCATGGAGATTTGAAAGTTAAAACCGACAGAAAAAAGAAAGTCCAACAAATCGCTAAATCTGAGATGCTTCGTGAATTGTTGAGTTTTTACATCTATAAATACGGAGGGAAACCAATGAAATCTGCAAATGAAATGCCGCTCTATGAAGCGAAACGGTTTATGAGCCTTGCTTTTCCGGCGCTTGAAGCACAGCTTGTATACTCGGGGCTCGAACTCGGCGTTTTCGAGCACCTGTCCGAGCCAAAAACCGCGCAGGAGCTTTCAACGATTCTCGGTTGTGATACTCGCAATCTTAGACTCCTGCTGAACACCCTTACCTCGGTAAAATATTTAAGAAAGGAAAGCGAGGCGTATCAAAACGAGCCGGATACGGATTATTACCTGAATCCGGGAAGCGAAATGTACATAGGCGAGCATATCCTTTACTGGCGCGACATGACAAGCCTTGACAATCTTACCGAGCTTGTGAAAAACGGTCCTAAGGAGAAAGCTTTCGAGGATGAAAACGGCTCCGACTTTTTTGATTTCAGGGCCATGGGAAACGGCGCCCGAAATTCGATCTATACCGGAAGGGTGCAGCAGTTCATTAAGCTCTCAAAGGAGCTTTTCGAGCCGGAAAAGGAGCTTAAAATACTCGACATGGGCGGAGGCTCTGGTATTTTGTCGATAGAGCTTGCAAGAAATTTTAAAAATGCTCGCGTGGTCGTTTTCGACCAGCCACAGGTAATTGAGATGACGCGGCGGATAATTGAAGAATACGGCGTCTCCTCACAGGTTGCCGCAAAAGCCGGAAATTTCGTTACTGACGAGCTGGGGAGCGGATATGACTTCATAATCGCCTCGGGAGTGATGGATTTCGTCGGCGATCTTCATGCCATGGCTTCAAAACTGTATAAGGCTCTGGGAGGGGACGGTTATCTGTATGTGAGCACTCACGGAATCAACGAATCCTTTACCGAACCGGCGCGTTTTCTCCTGGGATGGCTGTCAAGCCACCTCAACGGTCTTGACATACTTAAACCGGATCCGCTGATACGAAAAGCGCTGCTTGAAGCCGGCTTTGAGCCTGTTTTGACGGTGAAGGCCGAAAATGAAATGGTCTTAAAAAAGAAATGAACCTTAAATCAAAGGAAGCCGCAAGAAGCCGCCTGATAATATCCATACTCATCGGCGCACTGCTTTTAAGCGCGTTTTTCTCTCTATTTATGGGCAGATACTACATGGAACCCGGCAAGGTGGCCGAACTGTTAGCGGGACTGATGTCGGGTAAGTCGCAGAAAAGCGCCGAACTTAACGTCGTGTGGGACATTCGTTTTCCGCGCGTTCTGCTTAATATAATCGTCGGAGCCGGGCTGGCGGCGTCGGGGACCGCTTTTCAGGCAATATTTCAGAACCGGCTTGTGAGCCCCGATATACTTGGAGTGAGCAACGGCGCGGGCTTTGGTGCGGCGCTTGCCCTGCTTGTCACGGGAGGCTCGGCCGTATGGGTAACGGGTTTTGCATTCGGATTTGGGCTGATAAGCGTATTTCTGACGTTTTTGCTGGCTAAAACGAACAGGGCGGCTTCACCGCTCGCTCTTGTGCTGTCGGGAATAATCGTGTCCTCGCTTTTCGGAGCCTTCATATCTCTCATCAAGCTTGCGGCTGACACGGAATCGGTTCTTCCGGCGATTACATACTGGCTTATGGGAAGCTTTGCGGGAACCACCTTTGAAAAGGTCAGGATCGCTGCCGTTCCGGTCGCGGCAGGGCTTGCGGCGCTCTTTTCGATGCGCTGGAAAATGAATATGCTATCGATGGGCGACGAGGAGGCCTATACTCTGGGGATCAATCCGCGCTTAAACAGGCTGGTAATTATTGCGGCCTCAACAATTATCACCGGCGCATGCGTGGCCGTGACAGGCGTAATCGGCTGGGTGGGAATGATACTGCCTAACATCTGCAGGGAATTCATCAGCGCCGACAACAAGACGCTTCTGCCGGCCTCATGCATTGCCGGCGCCGTGTTTATGGTGCTTGTCGATCTCCTCGCCCGCACCGTGACTGCGGCTGAAATACCAATAGGAATCTTGACGGCGATAGTGGGGACTCCGGTCTTCGCATTTGTTTACAGGAAAGGCTCCGGTGACGGAAGTTGAATTTGTCTGTTATTGAAGGGAGCTTTTCGTATCAGCCGGATAAGCCCATACTTAAAAACTTGAATTTTCAGCTCTCCGAGGGGCAGGTGCTGTGCGTTCTGGGCCAAAACGGGGCGGGAAAGACAACGCTCCTTAGGTGCCTCACCGGCTTTCTCAAGTGGAATTCCGGCCACGCCGAGCTTAACGGACAGCGTATAGACGGGATAAAGTCGCTTACGCAAATAGCTTACGTCCCTCAGGCTCACCCGGCGGTATTCCCTTATACTGCGCTTGAAATGGTCTGCATGGGAAAAGCGAAGTCAAAGAGCTTTTTTGAAATGCCCTCAAGGCTTGACAGGGAGCAGGCTATGGAAAGCCTGGAAAGCGTTGGTATGCAGGGGCTTGCCCACAGGAAATGCTCTCAGATGAGCGGCGGGCAGCTTCAGCTTGTTTATCTCGCCCGTGCTCTGGTGGGAAGTCCGGAGCTCCTTATTCTCGACGAACCGGAATCGCATCTCGATTTTCGGAACCAAGCTCTGATATTTGACAAAATTACAGAGCTGGTCGGGTTAAAAAGGCTTTCTTGCATCATAAACACTCACAACCCGGAACACGCGCTGAGGATTTCCGATCTTTCGCTGCTCATTGGATACGACGGCTGCTACGAGTTCGGAAAGACCTCGGACGTGCTTAATGAGGAAAACATTCATAGATTTTTTGGCGTTTTTGTAAAACTTCTGGATTTGAAACCCCTGGGCGTCGAGCAAAAGACCTTCGTGATTGACAGGCGCTCCGGAAATATATTGTAAGAGAGGTATAAAAATGAAGAAAAGATTCCTGACGACGGTTTCCGTATGCCTGCTTTTGTCGCTGGTGTTCAGCGCATGCTCACAGCAGGGCGTTGCCCCCTCGCCAACACCGCAACAGACCGCCTCGGCGCAGAGTAAGACTCGCACAATAACAGACCTTAGCGGCAAAAAGGTCGAAATACCAGCCGCGGGAGACATTAAAAGAGTTATTATAGTTTCGCCCCCGCTCGTTGCGACATTTGCAAGCGTGGTAAAAAACACCTCGATGCTTGTTGGAATGCATCCCGGGGCAATGCAAAACGCGAACGCCGAGCTGTTCAATAAAATTGTACCGAACCGCAAGGATATAAGCACATCGTTTTTAAGCGGCTTTACGTCAAACGCCGAGGAAGTTATGAAGCTCAAGCCCGATATTATACTCGTATACGGCGAAGCGCAGAAAAAGGGGCTTGAAAACGTCAAAGTTCCCGTAGTTGATTTCTTTATTACCGATATGGACAATGAAAGCTGGTCGGTTAAAATTGACAATCTTATGCGCGAAATTTTCGCCATCGACAAGCAGTCGTCTCTCGAAAAGGAATGGCAGGAAGCGAAAGGGGTTGTAAGCAAAGCCCTCGCCAAGGTAAACAAGGACGAGAAAAAGACGGCTATCGTGATTTTCTCAAACACGGGGGATAAGATCACTGTTCGCGGAGCTGGAAGCTATGGCGACGACTGGCTGAAAAAATGCGGCCTTTCAAACGTCGCCGCCGAGCTGAAGGGCGACAACGTCGAGATTGGCATGGAGCAACTCCTGAAATGGAATCCTGACATAATATTTGATTTCAGCGGAAAGGATGCGTCGGACTACCTTGGCAACAGCATAAAGGGGCAGGATTGGTCCCAACTGAAGGCGTATAAGAATAAGACGATATACGATTTCCCGCGCGGCATGTTCAACTGGGGCGCACCCAATGTCGACTCGCCACTCACGGCGATTTGGATGACGATGAAAAGCTTCCCCGGGACAATAGAGGAAGGCTACTTCAACAATTACATGAAGGAATATTATAAGCGCCAGTACGGCATTGAGCTTACAAATGAATTGCTCAAATCAATACTCGACCCGGCGAAATAAAAGAGCGTTTTCTGCCGATTCAAAGAAATTCAAAGGTCTGCGGAAAATTACACAAAATTTTCCGCAGAGCCTATAAACCATTGATCCATAGCCTCCTACAGCAACATAACGCTTTCATAGAAAAATGTAAAAATTCACTGCTCGCAGACGAAACCCTGCTCATCCGCGAAACGTCGACTGATAGAAGAGAAAATGCACCCCCATGCCCCATCGTGATTCAGGGGTGTGCATTGTATCAAATCAATGGGCGCGACACAATAAAAGCAACATGTTGAGCTTTAAACCAACATGTTGCTTTTGTTTATTATGTATATTCAATTCGGGAATTGAATTATGCTTATACTTATTCCAATTAGAAACATAGAAATCATTCAAGCAAAAACGTTGGATTTATGCGTTCTTGCGCAGAATATTTCGTGATGTTTCTTATTTGGAATTAGTATTATTCAGCTTCCTTTAGATTTGCAGAGTAAAATTGCACCCCAAATTCCACCTAAGAGCAAAACCTCAAAAACGCCCATAATGTGAAGAATATAGGTAAGCGAAAAATCCTGCAAAAATGAGATAAGATGGTTTACTCCCAGCAGCCCACAGAGAACGGTTGATTGTAAAGTAAGTATTTTCGTATATTTTTTATCTTTTTTAACAAGTGCTACAATAATTGCGCTGATAATACCAACGTTCCATAAGGCTATCTCGCGCTGCCAACCGATGCTGTTTTCCCAACTTGTAAAATTTCCGCTTAAATTTGGAAAGAAAAATTGCCAGATAAATGCCCCACCACAAGCAATAAGCATGAATATAAGGTAAAACTTGTAGTGCCTGATTGTAATACCCGTTTTAGTTTGTTTCATTATATTCCTCCAGAACATGAAACTTTTTTCATGTTCTGAATATATACTACGTCGTCGTGGTTGTCAATGGAATATGAAAATAATTTCACATTTGTTGACTCCACTGCATTTTTATTATATGATATATCCATAAACTAAGTAGGTAGGTGTAAAATGGCAAAGCAAGAAATCAGGGAACCACGACAAAAGAGGTCAATAGAGAAAAAACAAAGTATAATAAAGGCCAGTTATAAGCTCTTTAGCAATAAAGGTTACTATAAAACGAATACTGCGGAGATTGCGCAAGAAGCCGCCGTTTCGACAGGTGTTGTTTATAGTTATTTTCAGGATAAAAAGGACATCCTCTTAGAAGTAATTCGGCTCTATATTTCTTCGCTGTTGGAGCAGTTTCAGCCCTTATTGTCTCCTCCCGTCAATAAGAATAATTTGCCGGCCATGATAGAACAGTTTATTGATATATCCATAGCGTCGCATACCATGAATGTTGAAGCTCATAATGAGTTTTTGGCCTTGTCCCTGCTTGAAAAAGATGTATTTGCTTTGTTTGATGATTTTGAAAATTCTGTATTGATTAAGCTTTATAAGTTGTTGTTAGCCGCAGGGTTTACTAAGAGCAATCTACTTGAAAAAGTGAGAATCAGCTATGGTATAATAGAACAGGTCTGCCACAATTATATTCAGCGAAAACAGACACAGGAGGAATTGGTTATTACAAAAAAACTTGCCGTTCAAATGATCTCAGCTTTATTAGAGGATACGAATTGAATGACGGATAATACCCGGAAACGCCTTAACGGAACGGAATGTATTCTTTGCTTTATATACATAGATGAATGCCCCAAGAAAGCACTACATTTGTAATTTATCGTTTGGATGTTCGATATAACCGTATAATGAGAGTTCGAATCCGCCAGAAAAAATTAAGATATCGATTTTGGTAACAAAACACTCATGTAGGCCACTATATCACATGATATAGTGGTTTTTTCTTTATGCGAAACACTACATATTGTAATGGTGAAATGACCCGCCCCCTAAAACCGCCCAGACGAAATGCCGGAATTCATACGAGATTTTTAAGGCACATTCTGCTGCGGTTTAATCCGGTAAGCCTATACGCCCTGTGTTCACTTACTCCGTGCTTTCCCATATCTCATTTGCAACCTGGCGCTTGCCGGCAGGCTCCAGACGTTTTTTGAGATTACGTCCTTCAATATGTATTGTCCCATGTAAGGCTGGCGCCGAGCTCTTTCAGGCGCCTGTTTTCTTCCTCCGGCTGTTTAAGCCTCCCGGCTTTGCTGACATCCATTCCGCCGCATTTGCTCTTCCGGCGGCAGAAGGCCTGCTCACTGGTGCTAATTACTTCAATTATTATTTTATCATATCGTGACTAACATTCCTAGTGGCTCAGTTTTTCGGGTTCAGGCCAGAGGAAGGCAATTAGTTTGCGGCAGAGTGTCGAAAGGCTATTTCAACACGCTCGCCGCTCAGGCGCCGATCCTGTTGCCGGGAAACGCGGGCGTGCAATGGGAGAACGTGCATTTTTTTGGGGTATGGCGTTAATTCTAGCGTTTTGTGTTCAAAATCGGCATAGAAAAACCTCGGCGGAGTCGATTCCGGCCGAGGTTTCCTGACGCTTATACTTTGGTTTTATTTATAGAAGGTTGCAGAGCACCTGCGCCATCTCCGCCCTGGCAGCCGTATTGAGCGGTGCGAGCATTCCCGCGCTGCCGCTGACAGTACCAGCTTTAATCAGCTGACTCAGGGCGTCTTTTGCCCAGGAGTCGACCTGTCCGGCATCGCTGAAATCCGAGAGCTTTTTGCCGGAATCACCTTGCGGAAGCCGCCCGATGGTCTTCAGTGCATTGTAAAGCAGCGTGAACATCTCCTGACGGGTGATTTCCTTGTCCGGTGCAAACATATTGCCGCCTATGCCCGCCGATATGCCGAGCCTCTTTGCCGCAGCGAGGTAGTTCGTGTAATATGCGTTTCCGGCATCGGAAAAGTTGTCTGTCGGGTTGGCGTCCGGCAGGATATTGTACGCTTTCATCAGCATGACCATGAAATCGCCACGCGTCAAAAGCGCTTCAGGGCTGAAATTGCCGCCTCCTGTGCCCTTGGTGATGTCCCGCGCCGCGATGAAGGCCACGGCTTTGGCATACCAGGAGTCATTTGCCACATCACTAAAGCTCACCCGCCTGTAGCTTACTGCGTATAAACTGAAGTGGGTGGTCGTGAAGGTAACGCTTCCCGTGGCCGGGTCATAATGGCCGTTCGGCACGCAGACCGCGTTGCCGCTGCCGTCTATGTACCAGACGACGATGCCTTCGGGGTTTTCAAGCTCCTCCGCCGTCGGAGTGTACGGTACGCTTACCGTCACCGGCGCAGATGGGTTGCTCCAGTCGGTTTGTTTGCCGTCAATGGACAGGCTAAGCGAAATAAGCGGCTTATCGCCAATAGCGTCTTTTACACCGCCGGGCAGGCCGGTCTTATCTCCCTGTCCGATCGTCATCTCCGCCTTGTTTCCGCTTATGCCTGAAGCTCCTGTCAGCATATTGGGCGGGATATTAACGCTGCCATCTACTGTTGAGAAGGTCAGGGCGCCCTCTCCCTGCGAACCCGACAGGGAACCGGCGGGCAGGTTCAGCGTGTACGAGCTTACGCCCGAAACGGCGCGCACCGTAAGGAGTCTCGTCCCCGAACCGCCGAAAATACTCTCCGCCAGTGCGGCCGATATCTCCACCGACGCGCTGCCCGCGCTGGAATTGACGCTGACGGACAGGCTGGTTTCCGATATGCTGTTCCCCGAAACGGCAGCTTGATATGCCGTCGCCGCAGGAGCGCCGCTTCCGCCGCTTCCACTGTTTTCTCCTCCGTCGTTTCCGCCCTCTTCTCCGCCGCCACTGGAAGCTGTCAGAATCAGCGTGTAGGTGTCGGCAGAGTCCGTCGTACCGTCATTGGCTTTGAATACCAGCGTGGCCGTGCCCGCAGCAGTCGGAGTATAGGAATAATTCTCATCTGCCGGAGTATAACCGGCGCCGTTCACCGACACCTTGTAGCTCAGCGGGTTATCGTCGATGTCCTCGAATATTGCTGACAGATTTACGGAATAGGTGCCGTTTACGGCTACGTCTGCCGTCACGGCCGCGGGCACGCCCGGCTTGCGGTTCGGCGCCGTGTTCACCGTGGGAGGCGTGTTCACCGTGAGTATAGCCGGATCGCTTGCTGCATTGCCCGCCGCATTGCTCACATAGCAGATATAGCTTCCGGCGTCCGATGACTGCGCGCTCATTATGGACAGCGTAGCTGTGGCAGCGCCGCTGATGCTGCCGCCGTCGGTCAAATCGCTCCCGTCCTTCTTCCACTGGTAGCTTAAAGGCGCCGTGCCTGTCGCAGCCACCGTGAAGGCGGCATTCTGCCCTGCCGTTATCGTTTGATTAGTCGGCTGTGTGCTGATGGCCGGCGCCGTCACAGGAGCCTTTATATCCTCTGCCGCCAGCTGCTTTTGATAAAACCTCACTATTTTGCCGTCGCTGCCAACATCATAAATCTGGAACCATTTACCCGCCGACACCCCGCCTGTGATATCCGTTTCGGAAGTATAGGAACTGATCAGGTTTGCCCCGCTTGAAGGCGCGGCATCCCCGACTTTAGGAACAGGAACCTGGCTATCGGTAATATCGGCCATGAATTTTGCCGCAGCAGAGCCGGTAATCGCGGCTTTTATCGAGTTATCCGCCGTTCCCGGAGAGACCGTTGCCGCAAGCGCGGGTGCCGACGGCGCTACCGGGACATATACCTGTACCCTGTAATTGAGCCAGTCCGCCACATATACCTTGCCGTCATTTCCCACGGCGATCTGCTGCGGCGTGTTGAACTGGTCAGGCTCCGTTCCCTCTCCGCTCTTCCCCCCATAGGCCAGGAGAGCCCCGTTTGGGGAAAGCTTTATTACTCTGTAGTTATACGTCGCTCCGCTGAAATACGCGTCGGTCAGGTACATATTGCCCTGAGAATCCGCTGCGACGTCCTGAGGCGACACGCTTCCCAGCCCCAAACCATTAAGATTGAACTCGGCTGCGTCCTTCGGCTTCGCATATCCGCTGCCGTCCCTGCCGGACACGTCCATCCTTATGATTCTGGAGTTGCCTGTGTCGGCGATGTAAAGTTTATTATCCTTTACGCAGATGCCCTTCGCTTCCGAAAGCGCTTTTCCGTTCAGCGCAAATTCCCCGTTGACGCAGGAACCGGCGACAGGGCGGCTGTTTTCATCCTCGGACTTAAATTGTGTGACCACCGCCTTGTCATTCCAGCTGTTAAGGGTATAAAGAATGCCGTTTTCCACCGCTAAGTCCTGAATGTCACAAAAGTTCTTTTGTGTATGTCCGCCGGTATCCTCCGCCATAAAAACCTTCTTCAGAGTCCCCGCCGAGTCTACCTTGACCACCCTTGCGCTTTGGACGGGCAGCAGCAAGTCACCCTGATCCGCGAAATATAGATTGTCTGAACTGTCGATTGCTATGCCCCTCGGGTAGTGCATAAGGCGTTTAGACAATCCGTCATACGTCGTATAGTAATTTTGGCCTTCACCGTTAAGCGCAACATATCCTCCGTAGCCGTATTGTTCCTGCCCGGTGGTGAAGCGGGAAACATCGCCTGCGGGAGATATTTTTCTGATGATATTGTCCGCCCTGCTGCTGCCGCCGACATTCTGCCAACCGTTCGGCTTCCCGTCCGAAGATACGAATATGTAGCCTTTACTGTCGACGGCAATTCCCTTTACAACGACCTTGCCCGGACCATATTCGCCGTCGGTCACATTGGCGAAGGTTGCAAAGCTCATCTGGTCGAAAGGCGGCGCGTCTGCGAGGGAAACCGCAGGAAACATTCCAAGTATTACTAGAACGCTGGTTAAACATGACACGAACTTTTTTATGAGCCCTTTCTTTCTCATATGCATCTCCCCTATTCTATCCCTATAACATGATTGACAGTGTCTAATTGCGCTTTTACCGAATTACCAAGGAATTGTCCGTTCTCGGAACGCTTGTCCACAAATTATAGTCGTCAGACGGCAGCAGCTGCAGCCTCCTTCCGGAATATTGCTCTTCATGAGTCTGATAATAGTCATAGAAGCCGTTTTGAACATGATAGACCTCTCCGGTGTTTTCGTCGTATACTCTTTCTAAGCCAAGGTTTTTGTCGCTCTCCTTCTGGCTCCAGATATCCTCGGATTTGCTTCGATTATTCCAATAATCTATCATGGAGTCAGACGTCTGACTCAGGGTTTTGCTGATTTTCATCAGCATCTCTCCGTTTTCCGCTATCGCCTGCATGCCCTTCTTCAGGTATTCCTGATCAATGGTAAAGCTCTCAACAGCCTTCAGCAATACGGGCAAAGCGTCACTAAACTCATCCTTTGGCATAGTGATGCCTGTAACCATAAAGGCGTATGCGTGTCCGTAGGCGTCCGGCACGCCGCTGACCACAAACAGCCCCTCGGCAGCCTTTCCGTTTGAAAAATGCAAGGTGCGGACAAGCGCGGTTCCCATACCGTTGAAATAATCCGGCAGCTTGTGTTCCGAGCAGACGCTGATCCTGTCAAACCCCTCAGGTTTCGGCATTCCGTACAATGACAGGAAGCCTTTGCCGATTTTGGTCGTCAGTATGTCATTAAACTTCCTCATAAAGGAGGTTCCGTTCAACGGAGCCACCACCGGCATATCAAGCCATTGTATAGGATATCCGCCGGAGGATACATAGTTTTGCTCAAGCTTCTTCTGCTGCTCGCTGATGTAAAACGGACCTATTTCACTGAAACAGAATATCTGACGCAGCGGCTCCTTTTCGTCTCTTGCCATAAAGGCAAGCGTATTGTATTCGCCGGCCTTGTAAACCGACCACCCTTTAGGCTTTTGCATGGTGAAGACTCCAGCCTGCTCATGCTTTTCCAAGGTCAATTCCCTTTTTACAGGCAAGGCGCTTTGGCTTTGTCTTTTTGCCGTATCCGCTCCGGGTGAACCGCTCGG
The DNA here is from genome assembly GCA_029268065.1 of Clostridiales bacterium. Classification (GTDB taxonomy): domain Bacteria; phylum Bacillota; class Clostridia; order Oscillospirales; family Oscillospiraceae; genus DUPK01. The sequence continues at coordinate 19,355 of JAJUHC010000005.1, forward strand.
AACGGCGTTGCCGCTTCCGGTGTTTACCGCAGCAGTCTTAGTGCATGACGCAAAGGTTAAAGCGGAAATCAGAACAAACGCTATTATTGCTGATGATTTTGCCGATAAATAACACTTCACAGAGCTTCCTCCTCTGTACGACAGATAAATCGGACCAGTTCCTGGAAAACTAAAATAGTTTGTTTTTGCTTTTTTTGAATAAATTATATTGACTTCCGGCCTGTTTTTATATTATACAAAGGTATGATTATAGCATTAATTGAAAATTATTTTTATTTGATGTAGAATTATGTAGAAAAAACAGGGATGTAGCGGGGAAGAATACTCTTGAATAAATTCAAATTTGATCAAAATCATATTTCATACCTGTTGCCAATGTCATTTTACTGTTTCTGGTTACAGTGCATAACATGGTCCCCGCTTGCTGACGCTTGCCACTGTCGGGCAGCGCTTTCTGGCATTCAATTATTCAATTTTTTATTTCAGCCTTGCAGCCGGCTGCATCTTATTTGCCTGGTGGATTGACAGCGGAAAGGCGTCCAATATTAGGCAAATAAAGGGAATGGCTCTCTTTTCAACTTTAATAGCGAGTATATTGACCTTTTTCACTCGCTTTGCCCACGGTTATGGCATTTCCGTCGCCTTTTCTGTTTCGGGATTTGCCGCAGGCATCATCGTCCCCCTGCTCCAGAGCTTCATGATAAACCAAATACCCCAGGATAAACGATGAAAGGCATTGGGCGAGGCAACAGGAACGGCTCTGTTTGTTAATTTTGTCTTATTTATATTACTGGTTCCGGCAGCAGGAAACGCAGCCATATACACAAGGGCCTACGCCGACAGTCAAGCGTGCCTCTCTTCAGTTGTTTTTCTTGTAACCGGACTCACCGCCGCCGGGTTCTGCGGGAGTAAAGCCCAGCCCGCGCCGGCTGTACGCGATTATTCTGCACAGGATACCATTCAGGGGAGCCGCGCAGCAATAAAGCCAAGGTTTATTGTTCTGTTTTTTTTGGTATGTTTATTTTTCTACTTCAGCATCGGCATACAGGATCATGTCATTACGCTCTCATGGTTTGCCGGCGGAAACGCCATGTTCCTTACAAGAATTTTTTCTGTTATCGGGGCCTTTGCCGCCGGAATTTTGTGCGACAGGAACGGAAGGCATGTGCTTATCGTTTCGAGCATGGTTCTGCTGGCCGCGGGTATTGTTTCCATGATGCTCGCATACCAAGGAGCCCTCGCGTTTATCAGCCTTTCCCTGGTGCAGCTTGCCTACATGGCCTTTGATATTTCGATAAAGCTTATGATGGCTGACATGTCTCTGTATTCAAAAAGGCCTGTTTTAATCGCCTCCATGGGCTTCAGCTTTCCGTACCTGATGCGTCAGTCAGGCGCGATACTCGGCGGTTCTCTGACTGCCCACGGGCTGCTTCCCGTATTTGTTACTCTGGTTTTGCTGCTGATTCTGCCGTCGCCCCTTTTGACTATGTTATTTGACGAAATAAGGAATATGTATTTATATGGGCTGAAAACTTACAACCCCGGCAGGCGGCAGGCCCCTCCCGACGAGATTTCGTCGGTATGCGAAGCTCCACCCCAGTTGTCAGGCAATCTGAAGGACTGTAATCCCAATATAAATTATGAAGATGTTATTAAACGCATCAGCAGCAGGTGCGGCCTTACGCCGAGGGAAACCGAAGTTCTCCAGCTTGTGCTCTTGGGACAGACTATAAAAGAAATGGCACAGAATCTTTACATAAGCGAAATAACCATTAAAACTCATATTGGAAGGATACTCAAAAAAACCGGAGCAAAAAACAGAACGCACTTGTTTTCCATCATTATGAATGCGCCTGACAATGTGGGCAGCAGCACCGAGGGCTTTGTGCCTGCTCCATCAGCAGCCACTGCAACCGGAATAAGCGGAGAAAGGTAAGCGCCAAACGAAATATTTGGGAAGCTTGAACGCCCGAATCTGAAACCGCTTCCGAAAGCGCCGTTCAGGTCTCCGATGATGCCCGAAGAGGGACGAAACGCCCCCTGTCACTGCGGGAGCGGTCTGATATACAAGAAGTGCCGCGGCAAATGTGGGCCGCAGGCTTTATAATCCTGGCATGCATGGAGCTTTTATCAGTCTGATACAGACTATCTTTTCAGAAGGGTGGTATTGTATGAAAAAACGTATGCTGCTGCCGATCAGCTTGCAGGATATCCAGTACTTTCTGGCAATCGTGCAATTTCGCACCATGATTAAGGCGGCGGATTATCTCAATGTAACCCAACCCCTGCTCAGCAAGCGTATAAGGCTGCTGCAGGACACCATCGGCGTCACGCTTTTTGAACGCTCAAGCCGCAACATCATCCTGACTCCCGCCGGAGAGCTGCTCTATAAAGAATGGAGCCAGATTATCGGCAGCATAGAAACTTCCGTAATCAAGGCCCAAAAGCTTCAGGAGGAACATGAAAAGCACCTTGTGTTCAGCGTAAGCAACGGTATAAACCCCCTGTGGCGCCACAAGATTTTAGAAAACCTGAATCGTAACTTTCCCGAATACACTTTTACCATCAAAATTACCGACACCTTCAGATTAGTTCAGTATATACTCGAGTATCAGGCGGATTTCGCGCTTATGCCGAACTTTGAGCACATAGAACTCTTGCCGAGCCTGAACTGTGCCGCCGTGGCCGACAGCTTGAAATTTGCGTTCACAGTATCCAAAACCCATCCGCTTGCCAAAAAGGAAAACATTACGTTGAACGATATTGAGCCGTATGATGTTTTTTTGCCGGTACACGGAAGTGAGCTGCTTGAAACGGTGCTGAAGGGCGCGTGTGATAAATTTCATTTCACGCCCTCAATAAAATACGGGGAAAATCTGGATACCTCCATCGCGGAAGTCATCATGGACAAAGGCGTTGTGTTTTCCCTTGGCAAGATGTGCTTTTCCGACAGGAAGGACCTTCGCATCTATCAAATGGACGGAGGCACCTGTCAAATCGTTCTTGCATGGCGCGCAGGGTCCGCCCCGTCGATTGCCAAGCTTGCACAAAATATAGCCAGAAGCATAAAGCCCGTAGTTTCCGATTTGGCGGCCGAAATTGAGTCTACATAACCGCACTTCAAAAGAGCTCCGCTTCTTTCTGTCCTGGGCATTGCATGAGTTTTGCGTCAAAGCCGGCGAAAAGGAGCTCCGGCAGTTCCCGATACCCGCCCGGCATGCCTTGTTCAGTACCCGCTTCGCCATAACAATACCCCCGAGGCCCGGCAGTGCACGCACTGTCAAACCTCGGGGGTATTGTTCGATAATACTGATTTTGCCTAAATGCCTTTCCTCTCTCAGGACGGTATCGTAAACACCTTTGCCTTTTCTTCCCCGCGCAGGACGCGAAGCCCGCCAAGCGCCAGCGACTGCATTTCGTTTTCGCCCGGATAAACCAGGACCGGCGCGATGAATTCCACGCGATCACTGACCATCCGGGTGAACATTTCCGAATACGCTATCCCGCCTGTCAGTATGACAGCTTCTATGTCACCCCCGGCAACTGTTGCCACCGCGCCGATATTTTTTGCGGTATTGATAGCCATAGCTTCATAGACAAGCCTTGCCTTTTCATCCCCGCCGGCGATCATCTGCTCCACCTTCCGGCAATCGTTCACTCCGAGATGAGCGAGCAGCCCTGACTTGTTTTTGAGCTTGTGCAGGAAAGTCTCCGAATCATATTTCCCGGATCCCATCAGCTCAACAACCTGGTAAAGAGGTAGACCGCCCGACCTTTCAGGTGTGAAGGCGCCTTCTCCGTCGCTTATAACGTCCGCTATTTTCCCTTTTGTATGCAGGCTGACCGAAAAGCCTCCGCCAAGATGCGCGATTATGAGCTTACAGTCCTTGTAATGCTTGCCGTTCTCCTTTGCATAACGCATTCCGGCTGCATGCAGATTCAGGTTATGAGCCATGCTTTTTCGCTCGCATTCCGGCAGCCCCGTTATTTTTAACACGGGCTCCATTTCGTCTACGGTCACGCCGTCGTATATATAGGCCGGAATACGCCGTTCGCTTGCAATCGCATGCGCTATAATCGCCGCAAGATTGGAGGCGTGCTGATACACCGGTCTGTTGCGAAGCATCCAGACCATGTCCTCGTTGACCTCGTACGCCCCGGTTTCGATTGGTGGAAGCAAACCTCCCCTGGCTACGATTCCCGTCAACGAATCAACTGATATGCCCTTTTCCTCCAGCGTGGCATAAATTATATTTTTTCTGAATTCATACTGGTCGGCTATGCCGCTGAAATTCCCTATTTCATCCGAACGGTGTGATATGTTTTCCAAAAATATCGGCTGTTCGTCCTCATAAACCGCAATTTTTGTAGACGTCGAGCCCGGATTTATAATCAATAGCTTCTCCATTATCGCTTTCCCCTGCTTGCCGCAGACACTGATATGGCGCATCTCAGAGCAGAAGCCCCGGTGAGCGAGCCGTCGCGGATGTCCCTGTACGGTTTGCGATTACACCGGGGCTTTTTTATAGCTGAATTTTTATCGGGCCTTATAGGCTAAACATGCCCCTTGAAAGGATTCTTCTCATCCTTATCTCTTACTTCAGGGGGGCCTATTGTATCCTGATTGGTGATCACTTCCACCAGAGCGGGCTTGCCGAGAGCTAAAGCTTCGTTAAGCGCGGGCTGTATCTGATCCGGCTCGGTCACAGTGACCGCGTGCATGCCGAACGCGCCCGCAACCTTGCCGAACAAGATAGATGTGGCGTTGTATGTAGTCTGCCTCCGGCCGCGTTCAAACTCACCCGGGTAAAATCTGTCCGTATAGGCGATTTCCTGCGCAAGGCCAAAGTTATTGTTAACTATCGTTACGGTGGGTATATTATAGCGGAGTGCCGTCTCCATCTCGTTGGAGAAGTACCAGAAGGCGCCGTCGCCCACAAAGCTGACCACAGGGCGGTCCGGAACGCCGCATTTCACGCCAAGAGAAGCGGGGTAGGCCCAGCCCAGCGTGCCCGCCGCACGGATATATTTCTGCGTGGGCTTCATCCGGACCATCGACGCTGTCCAATGCGCCGACCACCCTGTATCCGATACGAGAACCGCGTCATCCGGCAGCGCCTTTGTGATCTCGCCGCACAAACGCGCAGGGTCGATGGGTACATCCCCGCAAGGGAAACGCTTGTTTTGCTGGGCGAGCGTATCCTCTGTCAGCATTCTCATTTTTGCATGCCATTCAGGACGCTTTTTTTCGGATGTGACCTCCAGAAGCTGGCCGAGAACAGTCTTTGCGTCACCTTGAAGGCCGATACAGTTCGGATAGCTCCTGCCGAGCTCTTCGCCCGCGATGTCGATTTGTATGATAGGGAGCGTGCTCTTAGGGGCGCTCCAATTGAGCGTGCTTTGGTCAGATAGCTGGCTTCCCACGACAATGACAAGATCGGCTTCACACATGAGCCTGTTTGCGCTGTACATCCCGTAAAGGCCGGTGATACCGCACCACATGGGATCGTTTTCGTCAATTACCGTCTTTCCGTCGGGTGTTGTGGCAATCGGGATATCAGCCTTTTTCGCCAGCTTCAGCATCACCTCTCCGGCGCCGGATACCAGCGCGCCGCGTCCGGCTAAAATTGCCGGGCGATCGGCTTTCTCAATGGCTGCCGCCGCTTTTTTAACTATCTCAGGATCCGCCGCAAGACGCGCCGTGGGGCAACGGGCAAAATCGGGATTGGCCACAAGCTCTTCTTCCATTTCGGCGCGCTCCACTACCAAACCCATGTGATGGACAAGATCCAGATGTACCGGCCTCGGCTTTCCGGTCGCGGCTTCCCGGTAACACTGACGCAGCAGCATAGGCAGCTGTTGGGGATCCTCCAGCAGGGCGTTGAATTTTGTAATCCCCGAAAAATGCTTTTGATGGTCTGATTCCTGATAGGAGTTTCGATATTGCAGGGCGGGCACCTTTCTTCCGGTAATAGCTATTACAGGGGACGTCGCCAAATAGGCGTCATGAATCCCGGCGGCCAGGTTGAGGCTGCCGATGGACTGCGACATGCACAGGCCCACTTTTCCGGTGGCGCGCGCATATCCGTCCGCCATATAGCCGGCTGCGATTTCCGAGTGCGCCATAATCGTTGCAATGCCGATATCATTCATGTCTTTTATGGTCTGGGGAAGCAGAGCGTCCTGGTAAAAAACATGTGTTGTGCCGTTTTCTTTTAGAAGCTTTGCGAAATACACGGAACCCTTCATTTGTCTTCTCCCTTCTATTTTATTCGGCCGGGCATTATCCAAATCTGTGTTTTACTATCACCCACGGATCATGGCCCGTAAGCATATATTCAGGCTTGAACTCTTCTGCGAGGGATTTGACAAGGTTGAAGCTGTCAAAAGCGGCCCAATGATCGTAAATCACAGTATTGCACATAAAGGGCAGGTATTGCGGCATCGGCGTAATTTTAGCGTAGCCGCCGTCCAGCAACTGCATTGTGTCCATCGTCGGAAACAGGGAAAAGCTGAGGTGAGGCATATCGCCGGTAATCACATATCTTCCTTTTTCTGTCGGGACGACGATGATCATGCTCCCGAGCGAATGACCCGGCGTTTTATAAAGCTCGAGCCCGTTGCCAAGCATCACGTTGCCGTTGATCATAAATACATTCGTCAGCTTCTCTATATCACCCGGAGTACGTTTATCGTAATCTCCTCTGATCCTTTGTGATGGCAGCTGGTTCATAAGATTGGCGTATTCATCCTTCTGAAAGTATGCGGGGGTATCCTTGAAAAGCAGGGCGTTGCCTGCGTGGTCGTTATGGAGGTGTGTGTAGATTACTTTGTCAATATCAGAAGGCCTTAACCCCTCACACGCCAGTGAGTCTATTACATACTGTCTGCCGCCCCTCGCGGGAAGCCCTGCCCAGGCTTTTCCGTCTATAATATTGTCATCATTGATGCCTGTATCGACCAGAATATTCTCTTTCCCGTTTTGCAGCAGATAACCGATATAGGGGCTTTCTATCACAAGATCGGTATCAATTCCGGGCGTTACTACGCTTTTAGGAACAGTTAAGGTTCCAAAAAGCAAAGAGGTAATCTTCCATTTTTTCATTATGCTTCCCCTTTCTGATCCGCCTTGCTCCGCTTGTAAATGCGCATTCAGTGCGCCATTTGCCATTGTTTCCCTGCCGGGCGCTCCTTTAAATCCATTATAACGCCTGATATCTTATGTTCTAATAATGATTTAAAATAGAATTATAACTATTGCTTATATTATAAAAAACAAGTGATAGTTTTTGGAAAATATTCACAAAAGCAGTCTGTTCCCCACGCCTTGCGGCGGCGGACCCGTCTTCGTCCGAAGCGAACAAAACCATCGAGGGCCTTAGGACGCGGACATCTATTTGCCCTAAAAGGCGTAAAAAGGAGCGGAGCATTGCCGCAGGCTGCCCCTGCTACAATGCTCCGGCGGGAAGATATTACAAAAATTACAAGGCGTTTATAAAAGGTGTAGTGTGCCGCTTGCTTTCTGGGTGCAGCCTTCCCCTTGTCACTCCTCTCAAAAAACATACTGAACCAATAACATATACACAACAGTTCCCCCCGCTATGGACAGCAGCATCTGGCGTTTCCAAAGGTGCAACGCGATAACGACTGCCGTGGCTGTCAGTTCCGGAATACCGTGATTCCCCGTAAGCAAGCTGACATTCTTGAAGCAATAAACGACCAGGAACCCCAGGGCGGCGGAAGGCAAAACCTTCCCGAGATATCGTATGTATTGCGGCGTCGGTCTGCTGGGCGGAAAAAGCAAAAAGGGAAGGAAGCGCGTTGTTACGGTACCTAAAATCACCATTCCGATGGTGACTAGTCTTTCTGCCAACGTCATAGTCATACTTCTTCCCCTTCCGGCACCAATGATTTTTTCAGGAGACTCAGACAAACCAGAATCCCCAGCATGGACGGTATAACAAAATTCTGTCCTCCGAATATCACGAGGCATAAGGCGGTTACCCCCAAGCCCAGCATGGCGCTCTGATGCCTTTTCTCCTTTAGCCACTGTTCCAGGAAGATTACTATAAAAAGTGCCGTCATGACAAAGCTGATACCTTTCGTGTCAAAGCGGACAAACGGGCCGAGAATACCGCCGAGCGTTGCACCGCATACCCAATATAGATGATTGAGCAGCGTGACAAAGAACATGAACCATCCTTTATCCACATCGGGCGGAATCGTCGCGGAACAGTTGATGGAAAAGGATTCGTCGCACATGCCAAAAATCAAGTAACCTTTTTTTCGCCCCGTGCCGTTATAGCGATCAAGCATAGAGATTCCATAGAATAAATGCCTTGCGTTGACAATGAGCGTAAGAGCAAACGCCCTGAGGGGGTCAAAAGCGCCGAGCAGAAGATTTACGGCCACGAATTCCATAGAACCGGCGAAAATCGTCGCGCTCATTCCAAAGGGATACAGCGCGCTGAAGCCCGATGTGTTCATGTAAATCCCATAAGCAATACCTAAAAAAAGAAATCCCGCAAAAATCGGGACCGTGTATGGGAAGGCTGCAGACAGAGCCTTTTTTATTTTTTTCTGAGACATTTCGTACCTCCCGAATAATCTATGATTATAACATTGCAGGTACGTTCAATCAAGGAAAATAATCGCGTGAGCTGCAATAATTCAGGAGGCTGGGGCGCCAGCTGATTCCCTGGCCGACTTGCAGCTATCCCGCAAGCCGGAACCGAAAAAAGCGGCATTATTCCATGAATTTTCCAAATTAATGGAATAATATGTATTACGCAGACCCGATTTAATCTCTTGTATATTGCCGCCGTCCGAGGCTTTAGCATAGCCTCCCCCGGCGGTAATTTTATGCAGCTTTTCCGCATGTTAACATCAGCTCAAAAAAATGGCGCGATAGTAAAAAAATTTTCATTTTAGTTGTTCAAAAATCAGATTTTTATGTTATTATATTAATGCAGAGTTTTTCTAAGCACGATGCCGCAAAAAAATAACGACATTGCACAAAAAGGGGCTGTGTTATTTGTCTCAGTGTTATACAGAGCTGCTCGGCGGCAAAAAAAACGCCGTCTTCCTCGGAGAGGCGGGTTCGGGCAAATCCGAAATAGCTATCAACTTCGCCATCGGGCTCAAAGGTGAAACGGAACGAAAAATTCACTTCTTCGACATGGATCAGACCAAGCCGCTTTTTCGCTCGCGCGATGTTGCGAATAAAATCAGGAGCGCGGGAATAGAGTTTCACAGCAACGTCACCGAATCGATCGAGGATGTTTCAGCGATAGCCCCCGGAGTTATCGAGGCGATCAGCGAGCCCGAGAGCCTTGTTATCCTGGACATAGGAGGCAACGAACACGGCGCCCGCATGATAGGACAGTTTTCACAGTATCTAAACAGCGACAGCAGCGTGGTTTTTTTCCTTATCAACCCCTACCGCCCGTGGTCGAGGGACCTGCCGGGCATATCGGAAACGGTACGGAGGATAACCGTCGCGTCGAGGACTTCCAATATCCGCGTCGTAAGCAATCCGAACTTCGGCCTCGAAACAACCGCCGAGGACATTGTAAAAGGCAACGAAAAGCTGAAGGAAATGCTTGAAGGAAAGCTCGAAATTTCCTTTGTGTGCGCCCTCGAGCATCTGTGCCCCGAGCTTGAGGGCAGGATAAAGGGGCCGCTGCTCCCAGTCAAGATCTACATCCTCTACCCCTGGCAGGAGTGAAAATTGGTCGAGCCCTAAGACCCGGCCGTTAAAATATAACCGCGTACTTTATTAATAAGGAGACGAAGATATGCCAAAAATTGAAATCGAAGCGGAATACTGCAAAAGCTGTCTTTACTGTGTCGAAGCCTGTCCTAAAAAGGTCATTGGCACGACCTCGGCGGTAAACTCCAAGGGATACCAATATGCCGTCGCCATCAACCCCGATGCCTGCGTGGGCTGCGCCATATGCGCAACGGTTTGCCCCGACGCCGCCATCGAAGTATACAAATAAGGGGGAACACGAAATGGAAAAAGTATTTATGAAGGGCAACGAGGCGATCGCGGAGGCGGCAATCAGAGCCGGCTGCCGTTTCTTTGCCGGATACCCCATCACGCCGCAAAACGAAATCCCCGAATATATGTCGAGAAGAATGCCCCAGCCTGATGTCAGGGGCGTGTATTTGCAGGGCGAAAGCGAGACCGCTTCCGCAGCTATGCTTTACGGCGCGGGCGCGACAGGTATTCGTGCAATGACCTCTTCCTCAAGCTGCGGCATCGCTCTCATGAGCGAAGCAATCGCCTGGATGGCGGGTGCGTGCCTGCCCGTAGTAATCTGCAACATGGTAAGAGGCGGCCCGGGAATAGGATCGATCCAGCCCGCCCAGCAAGACTATTTTATGGCGACAAAGGCCTCCGGCAACGGCGGCTTCCGCATGCTGGTTTTCGCCCCCTCCACCATTCAGGAAGCGGTTGATATGATGTACAGAGCGTTTGACCTCGCGCAAAAGTACATGAACCCCGTTTACATACTCAGCGACGGCTTTACCGGAGCGATGATGGAGCCGGTTGTGCTCCCCGAAATGAGGTCGGATGAATTCCTCGCCGCCGAAAGAAAGAAAAACGAGGCCTGGGCGGCCACAGGCAGAAAAGGCGCCGCAAGATCGCATCAGATTGGCGCGGGCCAGCGTCCCGGCTTCCCCCGCGCGCCTCTTGAGCAAAAGAACAAGGCCGACTGGGAAATGTACGAGAGCTGGAAGGTAAACGAGGTCGAGTACGAAAACTACAAGACCGAGGACGCCGAGCTTATTATCACCTCCTACGGCGTGTCCGCGCGCATTGCCCGCTCGGCAGTCGATATGCTCCGCAAGGAAGGTTACAAGGTCGGAATGATTCGCCCCATCAAGGTTCACCCATTCCCGGAAATCGCCTACGAGCAGCTTGATTATAACAAGCTGAGAGGCATTTTGAGCGTTGAAATGTCCATTCCGCCCCTGTTCTACTACGATGTTGAAGCGGTAGTACGCAAGCGTACCCCGATTGCGACCTGCCTGCGTTCGGGCGGAGAAATTATAGAGCGTTCCGCCATCATCGAAGCCGCCAAGAAGCTCTACGGCGACAAATAAGGAGGAAAATATGGAGAAGATTTACTCAAGGCCCATAGGCCTTAAGAAGAATATAAACGGATATTGCCCCGGCTGTCTTCATTCCGCCGCAGGAAAGCTCATCATGTCCGTGCTTGAGGAGTTTGACCTTCTTGAGAGATGCACGCAGGTAGACGGAGTCGGCTGCAGCGCTAATAACCACACTTCCATGGATGTCGATTCGATCGGCTCCCCGCACGGAAGACCCTGCGCCGTTGCTTCCGCCGTAAAGCGCATCAGCCCGGAAACCATAGTCTATACATATCAGGGCGACGGCGACCTCGCTTCAATCGGACTTGCCGAGACCATGATGGCGGCAAACCGCGGCGACAATATTACCGTTTTCTTCATAAACAACGCAAACTACGGTATGACCGGCGGTCAGATGGCCCCCACAACACTGATGGACATGAAAACCTCGACAACGCCGTACGGACGCCACGCGCAGGAGCACGGCTATCCCATGCACATGTGCGAGGTGCTCAACGCTCTGACGGCGCCTTCATATATTGCGCGCGTGACCTGCATAGACGCGGCGAACATGCGCAAGGCAAGGGCGGCTGTCAAGGAGGCCTTCCAGCATCAGCTTGACGGCAAGGGCTTCTCGTTTGTCGAGTTCGTTTCGAACTGTCCCACAAACTGGGGACTCTCGCCGATCGAGTCGCTTAAGTTTATCAAGGAGAAGATGCTGCCGGAGTACCCGCTCGGAGAGTTCCGCAACCGCTAACCGTCCCTTAAAAAAGCAATATTCGGGTAACCGCTTCCCAAAAAGCGGCCCCGCGGGCTCACGGCAGGAGAAAGGCGAAAGCCGTCAGGGCTGTGCGCGAAGCGGGCATGGAGGAAAACTATATGGAAAATTCTATTCTTATAGGAGGCTTCGGCGGTCAGGGCGTTATGATATTCGGACAGCTTTTGTGCTATACAGCCGCCGAAACCACCGATAAATACGTTACATATTTCCCCTCGTACAGCATGGAAAAGCGCGGGGGCACCGCAAACTGCTACGTCACGATTTCAGACGAGCCTATCGGCGCGCCCAAGGCCGAAATGACAGACTATGTCGTCGCCCTGAACAGTCTCGCGATGAACAAGTTCGTAAATAACGTCTATTCCGGCGGTACCATGTTTATTAACAGCTCCGTGTGCACTGAAAAGCCGGATCGCGCCGACATCACCTTCGTCGAGGTGCCGGCAAGCGATGTTGCACGTGAAATCGGCGACAGCAGGGTAACAAACCTCTGCATGATCGGAGCCTTTATCGCCTACACGGATATGCTGCCCCCGGAGAAGGTGCTTGCGACGGCGTTTAAGAAGCTCGGCGCAAAGCATCCGGAGTTTAATGCCCTAAACGAAGCCGCGTTCAAAAAGGGAATGGAAATCGGCAGGGCCGCAAAGGCAAAAAAAGCTTAAATAACCGTGCCTTAAGGGCTTGTCGCAATACGTTTTTTAAACGTGGCGTGACAAGCCCTTTGTTTTTCCCTGACGCTCCTTTGCTCCCCAGCCCGCAAGCTGCTCCAGAATCGGCATCAGGTCGTCGCACTCCTTCGTAAGCGAATACTCCACCCTCACAGGCATCTCCATGTACTGCGTCCTTAGTATCAGCCCGTCGCTTTCAAGCTCCCTGAGGGAGCTTGCGAGCATAGTGTTGGTGATGCCCTTAAGCTTTCGCCTGAGGGCGTTGTACCTGGTCGTGCCATCCTGATAAAGCGAGCAGAGTATCGGAATTTTCCATTTACCGCCGATAAGGTTCAGCGCCTTTTCAAGCGGGCACTCGTCGCGGCAGGGGCATTTATCCTTGCATGAGATAGTCTTCTTTTCGTTTTGAACACTCATTTTTTTCGCACCTGCTTATAAAATTCTGCGTACTTGAAAGTACAGTATTTAAGTATTAATATTGTATCAGAACCGGATATCAAAGTAAATAACAAAAACATATTTAAAAGGAGCTGCTAAAAATGATCATTACGGAAGAAGTCAAAAAGGTCATCGAAAATTCGGCATTTATTACCCTTGTAACACAGTGCGAGGACGGAACACCGCATCCGATTATCGCCGGAAAGGGCGAGGTCGCGGACGATACCGTGATTTTCGGCATTTACAAGATGGAGGTCACGCAGAAAAACCTTGCGGTCTACCCGAAAGCCTCAATAGTTGCCTGCACGAAGGAGGGACCCAAGGGATTCAGGCTTACGGGAACCGCAATGCCTAACGGAAAAAAGCTTGTTTTCTGCCCGGAAAAATGCGAGGCGCTTATCTGAATGAAGTAAACCCTGCGGCCGGCGCCGCAGGGTTTATGAGCGTGTCGAAAAAGTGTTTCGACACGCTTCAAGGGGGTATCCAATACCCCCTTGATACGCGGCTGAAGCCGCGATACCCCCGGTCGCGCACAATTGCGCGGGATAGTGTATTTTTCCGGCGTACACGCCGCCGGAAAAATGGGTTTATACTGTTATCACATTTTTTGCTCTTAGGTTTCTCGACAGTCTGGTAAACCCTGCGGCCGGCGCCGCAGGGTTTATTTCTGCCCCGGAGTTTGTTTTTTGCTGATTTTAACTAAATATGCCGAAAAAATAGTGCAAATCGATGAACGAGTGTTGAAAAGTCAGATTATGTATGTTACTATATTTTAGTATTTAACGTCTGCTTCCTTTTCTCTGAGCAGGCGCAAGCACATAATTTTCAACGATTTTAAACAAAGCGGAGGCGTACATGAACAACAGCCACGACTATAAAGAACCGGTCATTTCAATCAAGGATCTTAAAATGAGCTATGGCAGCAAGCAGGTGCTGAAAGGAATTAATCTTGAAATCCGGAGGGGACAGATCATAGGATACATCGGACCGAACGGCGCCGGAAAAAGCACGACGGTCAAAATCCTGCTCGGAATCCTCGACGGCTATGAGGGAGAAGTCCGCGTTCTGGGCGAGGACATTTCATCCGGGAGCATTGAGTATAAGAAGAAAATCGGGTATGTTCCGGAGACCACAGAAATCTATGACAGCCTTACCGCTCAGGAATACCTCACCTTTATCGGCGAGCTCTACGGCATGTCCTTTGAAACCGCTGATAAAAAAGCGCTTAAGCTGATGTCGCTCTTTGGCATTGAGGAGGTTTACACGACAAGGATTTCCTCTTATTCAAAGGGCATGAAGCAGAAGGTGCTGATTATAGCGAGCATGATACATAACCCCGAAATCCTTTTCTTTGACGAGCCTCTGAGCGGGCTCGATGCCAACAGCGTCATGGTGTTCAAGGAGATCATGACCGAGCTGGCGGCTCAGGGCAAGACGATTTTCTATTCTTCGCACATCATGGAGGTCGTCGAAAAAATCAGCGACCGCATCATCATGATAAGCGACGGGAATATCGTGGCCAACGGTACCTTTGACGAGCTGAAGGTGCAGTGCAGCCAGGGATCGCTGGAGGACATTTTCAATCAGCTGTCCGGTTTTTCAAAGCACAAGGACATGGCGGGCGAGTTCATCAGTGTGGTAGAGGAATAAAGATGAAGGATTTTCTGTTTTTAAAGCTCCTTGACAGGATAAAGGCGTTATTTGCTTCTATGGGTATAGACTACCCGATGATGAGGCGCATTTTGCAGCTTAAGCTTGTGATGAACGGGCGGCGTTCCTCAACCGTCATTAACAGAGATAAGTCCGATGACAAGAACTCGTTTTATTCATCCCTTATTTTGTATGCATTTTTAGGGCTGTTCTTCGGAGTTTTTATGCTGCTTCCGTATCCACTGTTTTTAAAAATGAATCTTGTGCTGGGAATGATTACCTTTATTATCCTGACGGCAATGATCTCCGATTTCTCTTCGGTGCTGCTCGACACGCAGGATCGGACCATCCTTCTGACGCGCCCGGTAGACGCAAAAACGCTGAACGCCGCCAAGCTCATGCACATTGTCTATTATCTGTTCTGCATTACAATGGCCGTTGCGGGAATAGCCCTGATCATAAGCCTTTTTAAGTATGGTTTTCTCTTTTTCCTTTTGATGTTGGTCATACTGGCGCTGATATGCAGCTTCACCATTCTGATTACATCGATCCTGTATTTTGCCATCCTCCATTTCTTTTCCGGCGAAAAGCTGAAGGATATCATCAACTACTTTCAGATTGCGCTGTCCATCTTCATGACTGTTTCTTATCAGCTGATCGGCAGGATATTCAATTTTGTAGACATGAAGATTCAAATTACCCTTCGCTGGTGGAACTTTCTGCTGCCGTCGTCGTGGTTTGCCGCTCCGTTCAGCATTTTCTTCATGAAAGAACGCGGACCGTACTATGTTATGCTCGCGCTTACAGGCGTCATAGTGCCTGTCATCGCCCTGATTCTTTACATAAAGGTTGCCGCTCCGTCCTTTGAAAAAAATCTCCAAAAGCTGACCGGCGGCGGCGCTAAAGTGAAAGCGAAAAACAGCTCCATGATGCGCGGCGTATGCGACCTGATATGCTTTAACCGTGAGGAAAGGGCGTTTTTTAAATTTACCTGCGGCATGCTAAAGAACGAAAGGAAGCTGAAGCTCAGCCTTTTCCCGAACCTCACTCTGGGCGTAATTATGCCATTTGTTATGATGCTCAGCTTTGCGGGCCGTTCGAGGTCAATTACGGAATTCCTGCGCCTGATAACCAGCGGAAAATACTATCTTTTTTCATACTTTTCCGTGCTTTTCTATTCAACGCTCTTTATGCTGATAAGCTCCAGCGAAAGCTACAAGGGCGCCTGGATATACAGGGCCATGCCCGTGCAAAATCCGGGGCATGTGCTGAAAGGAGCCATGAAAGCATTTATCTGCAAGTACGTTATGCCGTTTTTCCTGCTGACCTGCCTCATTTTCATCGGCCTCTACGGAGTCAGAATCCTGCCGGATATGATCTTGGTTTTTTTCAACATGATGTTTCTGATGCTCCTTATATTCAAGCTTTCAAGGAAGGAGCTGCCGTTCTATAAGGATTTCCGTGCAGCGCAGGGCGGCGCAAGGCTCGGCGTGGTCTTTCTGTCGTTCGGCGTTTGCGGCGGCCTTGCGGCCGCGCATTACATGCTGCCGGCGCGCTATGCCTTCGGGTTTGCGCTCAACCTTGGCGTTTCAGGCGCATTGTTTGTGATTTTATGGTTTATCAGCTTTCGCATCAGTTGGAAGGATATCGTAAGGGGCGCGGAATAGATGCCCGTCCGGAAGATTGGATGACGTGGACTTTTCCCTGGTGAGAAGCCCGGACAGGCGCCGTTTTTTCAAGGCGAAGGGGTATACGAATAGAGACAGGATATTTTGGCCCGCCGTTCTCAAAGTCCCCGCCCGCCGCAGGAAAAATGGTTTTATACTGTTAGCGCATTTTTTGATCTTAGGCTTTTCGACAGTCTGCCGGTAACCTGATATGCCCCCGTTTTTCGTACCAGCAACGAGTAGAGGAAAGACATTGGAAACAGAGTTCATTCGCGGCGTTGAACTGTGGAGAACGCGGAGTGTTTTCTACATTTCAACGCCTAATTTATATCGCCCACAAGTATGTTTCGGGTGCCGGAGGCCGATAGCCCACATTAAAGGATTCCACATATCCGTTTTATCAAGGACTTCCCGGCATGATGTACATCGGCGATACTTCCATTTCGCACAGCCATTCTCTGAGCGCTTTCGCAATGATTTCGCTGCCGTTGTCACTTCTCTGGGATTATGGCGTCCCTTTGCGCAGCATGACTTCTCTCAGTATATTTTTCACATCCGCCGAACGGATGTGAAATGCCGCATGACCAGCCACACATTAATACATTAATTTGAGCGGTTATTTCCGTTTCATCGGGCAAATGCTTTACCTTATATCGTTGACTGCTCCGCGCTTGACCTGCTAATCGACACGCCCGCCTCTCGCTGATTGGATAATGCTCCAGTATTGCCTTCACGGCCTTTTTTCGCTTTGGCGGGCTTAGAAGTTTCCCGAGCTTAAATCCTTTAGTATCTGATTATCCAGCATTACCTCGGCCAGCAGCTTCTTGAGCCGATTGTTTTCTTTCTCCAGCTCTTTGAGCCGTTTGGCCTGATCCGGATGAAGGCCAGCGTATTCTTTCTTCCACCGGTAATAGATGGCTTCGCTGATTCCCTTATCACGGCAGCAGTCTGTTATGCTTTTTCCTCGACCGTTTGGAATCTCTGTATCCCTCAGGATTCCTACGGTTTATTCTGCGCTGTATGTTTTCCGCGGCATCTTTCATCATTCCTTTTCCGCATTTTACCACGGCTTTTCTTTACATTCAATTGGATTCGTTTCCGGGGCAGGTCAAGCGGCAAAGAGGAAGGAAAATGCGCCCTCGCGCCCGGCGTGAAGAAGCAAAATGGCGGGGCGGCGCCGGCATCGCGCCGCCCCGCATGTCAAAGAACCGCAGTTTTCGCACACCGAAAACTGCGGTTCTTTGACATGCTGAACCATGGGATACGGTCCCGAATCGCGTTTGCGGCCGTATCCCACAGCGTGCCGAGAAAGTGTTTCGGCACGCTTCCGGGGGGGGGCCAATACCCCCGGTCGCGCGCAATCGCGCGGGATGCCCATTCATCCCGTTTCCTGTTCTATATGGTTTTTTTGAGTTTGAAAACCTGCATCTGCTCGCTGAGAATATTCGCCTGCGCGGACATTTCCTCGCTGGATGCCGCGCTTTCTTCGGAAACCGCGGAGTTCGACTGGACAACGGTGGATATCTGGGTAATGCTCTCGGTGATTTGTGCGATATTGGAAGCCTGCTCGAAGGACGCCTCGGAAATATCCTTTACAAGACCGGCGACGTTTTCGATTCCCGACACGATGGATTTTAAAGCCTCGGAAGTATCCTTTGCGATTTTTGTTCCGCTGTCGACGCTTCTTATCGAATCCTCTATCATTTCGGTGGTCTCTTTGGCCGCCTGGGCGGACCTTGCCGCCAGGTTTCTGACCTCCTCCGCAACAACGGCAAAGCCCTTGCCGTACTGACCAGCCCTTGCAGCCTCCACCGCCGCGTTCAGGGCCAGGATATTTGTCTGGAACGCAATATCGTCAATAACTCTGATAACCCTGGAAATATTGCTGGACGAGGCATTGATGTCGTTCATGGCGTTTAAAAGGCTCTTCATGTACTCGCTGCCCTTTTCCGCGTCCTTGCATGCGCTTTCGGCGATACCGCTGGCATTCCTGGCGTTATCCGAGTTTTTACTGGTCTGGGCGGAAATTTCCTCGATGGACGCCGAAAGCTCCTCTATTGAACTGGCCTGCTCCGTAGCGCCCTGAGAAAGGGACATGCTGGAATCCGCGACCTGCTTTGCGCCTATGGACACCTGCCTGGCCGCCGTATCTATATCCAGCAGAATCTTATTCAGATTATCTGATGTCTTTTTAAACGAATTTGCGAGAATGCCCAGCTCGTCTTTTCTCGAAATATCTTCGCCGTCGATTTCAAAGGTCAAATCCCCCTCCGCGAGACTGTTGGCATATACTGCAGCCCGCTTTATGGGTCTAATCATACCTCTGGTTATGAAAGTTGCGACAAACCATGTGATAAAAATAATCGAAAGAACCACTGCGGCCGTCGTCCATATCATTGAATTAATCGTTGCGTTCGATTCGCTCTTTTCAACAGCCAACGCGAGCGCCCAGCCGGTTCCGTTTCCGATTTGGGTATAGGCCATCAATTTGGTTACGCCCTTATATGTATATTCCCCAGTGCCGCTTTCTCCGTTCATCATTTTTGTTTCCAGCGCGGCGAGCTCGGAAAGGCTGCTGTCCTTTTTCAGGTTCTCCAGTATATTGTCCTTCTTCAAAACATTGTCCTTGTTTGAATGGGCGACCGTGGTACCGCTGCTGTTTATCATAAATGCCTTGCCGGTTTTTCCCAGTGTCACGTTGGAGGTGATTGCGCTTAAAATGTTGCCGTCAAACTCCGCGACCAGAACATTCGCAACCTCTCCGGCGCCGCTTTTTATCGGAACAGCGGCATAGACCCTTGCGCTGTTGTCATTTTTGCTTATAATCGGATCGGAAAAAGCGTTTTCTCCCTTGAGCGCCTTTTTAAAATAGGCCTCGCCCGAAATGTCGCTATTGTTTTTTTCCACAATTCCGGAGGCGTTAGCCAAAAAAACGTCCATATATCCCCAGTCTTTCGCAGACTTTGCAAGAAGACTGTCAATATTCCCCCTGTTGTTTGCGGGGTCCTGGAAAATGCTGTTGGATGCAAGCGCGCTCAACTGCGAATAGTAAGCGTTGATTCGTTCCTGGATGACAAGAGAGCCTTCTTTGGTTATTTGATAAATAGATTCGTCCACCGTTTTTTTCAACGCCGAAGATGCAATATAGTAGCAGATTGAACCAAGAGTAAGGCACGCAATCAGAACGGTAATGATAACATAGTTGGTAATCCTGGATTTTATGCTTCTGGGTCCCGACTTAAGCTTCATTTAATTAACCTCCAATTATATACAAAAGATAGCATATATTTTGCTACCATAAGAGTAATCGACATTTTCCGTCAAAAATTAACTCAATATTTGAAAATACTGGGGGTTTGCTTATTATTCCGGTAGGATTAGCAGAGAGCGCGCCGGTTTTTATAGCCTCCTGACCGGAAAAGAACGGGAGCCGCTGCTTAAAGGCATCATTATGCGTTGAAATGTCCGTTTTGTTGTTATATTATTGCAATGCGGCCTGACTTTAAGAAGGAAATTCCTTAACCAATTCGCCTTATCAGAAAGGAGCGACTTCAGCCCGAACACCGGAGCGACGAGGGCGATGCTCGTCACCGTTCCGCAGCGTGTCGAAGTGACTGCGCAAAAGCCGACAGGGCCAAATACTCTGCCCGCAAGCGAAACGCCACCCCGCACAGCGAAAAACGCACGCCCCCGCCTCGTCATGAGGCGGGGGCGTGCGTTTTTTCAAATCAACTGGCGCGACATATTATGTTTGCAGCCATAAGGATTGCCCGGATGTTTTGGGCGGGCGTGAAAAGGCGCCCGGAGAGTATAAGCACATGGAAAATCACCATGAGGAGGACTCAAAGCCGCCAGCCGCCCAAAGGCCAAAGCTAAAAAATATGTAAAATGCCCTTGTCCGGTGCCAAAACAGCTTTGAACCATTTTTTCCGCCGTTTGCTAATCACTTTCTCGGCATGATGTGAATCGCTTCGCCGTAGGCGTCCTCTATCGCCTCGGTCACAGCTTCATTGTATGTAGGATGAGAGCGAATAGCCTTTGTGAGCTGCTTCGATGTCATTTTGTTGGCAATCGCGGTCGACATTTCGCCAATCATATCGGTCGCTCTGGCGCACATAATCTGCGCGCCAAGCAAAACGTCGGTTTCGGCGTCAAACAAAACCTTGATAAACCCTCTCTCGTCCATCGAGATCAAGGATTTCCCGTTTGCGCTTGTAACGAACTTTCCCGCGCGCACATTCATATTTTGCTTTTTGGCCTCGTCGGCGGTCAGCCCGACGCAGGCGATTTCAGGGCTTGTATAGACGCACGACGGCACAAGAGAGATATCTATGGACGCTTCCTTTGAATTGAGCTTTTCCGCAAAGCAAATACCCTGCGCGGAGGCGGCATGGGCAAGCTGTACACTGCCTATGACGTCGCCGACAGCGTATATGCCCTTTTCGCTGGTCTGAAAAGAATCGTCAACCAAAATCCTTCCTCTCTCCATTGCGACGGAAAAGCTGTGATCAAACAGGTTCGCCGTGTTTGCCCTGCGTCCTGTCGCCATGATGACAATGTCGGCGTTCAACGACTTTTTCTCGCCTTTTTCTTCATAATGGCAGCACAAGGAGCTGCCCTTTGTAATCTCCTCCACCTTAATATCGGTAAAAATGCCGACCCCCTGTTTTTTAAGGATCATTTTCAGGTTTTGTGAGATTTCCTTGTCCATTCCGGATAATAATGAAGGCATGGCTTCCAGAATGGCAACTTCAAAGCCAAGCGCCCTGAAGGCTGTGGCAAACTCGACCCCGATGACGCCCCCGCCGATTATGGCAATTCTGTCCCCGTCCTTGATTTCGCCTGCGAGAACTTCGTCGCTCGTTACTACGCGCGGCAGGTCGGCGCCTATAATCGGCGGTTTGGACGGAACGGAGCCGGTTGCTATGAGTATGCTTCTGGCCTTTAATATGTATTCTTCGCCTGCGCCCGAAACTTTTACCGTTTCGCTTGACTGTATTGTTCCCGTACCGCAAATCATTGTAATTTTATTGCCGCGGATCAGCTGTTCAACCCCGGCGCGAAGCTTTTCAACAGTCTCAGTCTTATATGCGAATATTTTTCCTAAATCGCGGCTTATATTTTCCGCAAAAAGGCCAAAGCGATGAGAGTTTTGCATCTCCTGATAAAGCGTTGCCGCATGTATCAGGGCTTTTGTGGGGATACAGCCGCGATTTAAGCAGGTTCCGCCTATTTCCCGGCTTTCCACTATGGCAACCCTCATCCCCAGCTGAGCCGCTCTAATTGCGGAAACGTACCCGCCGGGACCGGCCCCGATGACTATCAAGTCAAATGGCTCCATCTGTTTCTCCTCGCTAAAAATTCTGCTCGCTCAAAAAGCGGTTTATCTCCTCAAGCATAGCTCTTTTATGTTCCTGTGCAGTCTGCTTTTCCATTCGGGACAGCGCCTCGCAAACCGACAATTTGTCAAACATTATATCCATCAATGCGTCAGGAATCTTCGCGATTATGTCTTGATCCAGTGCGTCAGAGTACGCCGCCGCGTCCCTGATGTAACCGCCATTCACCGAAAGCTGAAGGGTCAGGTCCCCCCAGGCGAACCTTTTTGAAGCTTCAAAGTCAAAGGCGATCTTTCTGCCCAGTATCCAGTCCCAGGACGCAAAGCGTTTTTCTAAGGCCAGGATCTCGCCCTCATTTAGTCTTTCGGCGGGAAAGCTTTGAGGCATAAGGCCGTAAACCTCCCCGAACGCTTCTATTAGTTTTTCTTTCAGGCTCTCGACATCGACGCTTTCGGAATGCTCCTTAAGATTCGTTACTCTGGATTTTACGGACTCGACACCTTTGGACCTGAGCTTATCCTCAGATACGTTGAGATACCTCGACAGATTCTGCACATTTACCTGAACCATCAATGTGCCATGGTGATAGCAGCGCCCTCCCGTCTCGTAAAAGGCGTTGCCGGAAAACTTCCTGCCGTCTATGGTAATGTCGTTCCGTCCGGTCTTTTCCGCCTTTAATCCCAGCAGCTGGACGGCGCGCAATATGACCTGCAGCTGCTTTTCAACATTATAGTCCTGCTGCTGCGCAAGAAAAGTGAAGTTTAAATTGCCCAAATCGTGATATACCGCGCCGCCGCCGGACAAACGGCGGGCGAGAAAAGCACCGTCCTGCTTTAAAAGGTCAATATTGCACTCTTTCCATGCGTTTTGATTTTTCCCGATCACAACCGTATGCCTGTTTTGCCACAGATACAAAATACATTCGCCCGGTTCAACCCTGTTAAGCAAATACTCCTCAAAGGCCAGATTCCGATATGGATTCGTCTGATCGCTGATTATATACGTTAGCTTTCGGATCAAAATTCCCTCCTAAAATCGATTCGAATTTGCCTTGCGGCGGCATATGCGGTCTCAGCAGAAGCAATCCCTGTCAAAAAAGGACGTGAAGGCCTTGTGCGCCATGTAAACATCCAGCTTTGATACGACCTCAAAGGGCGAATGCATGGAAAGGAGCGGAACCCCTATGTCTACGGTATCAATATTCAGATTCGAGATGAATCTTCCGAGTGTTTTTCCCCCGCCCACATCTACTTTGCCCGCTTCACCGGGCTGCCAGGACACCTTGTTTTCATCAAATATCCTGCGGAGCATCGCCAAAAATTCGGCAGACGCGTCCCCGGTTTCCGCCTTTCCGCGAAGTCCGCGATACTTTGTGATCGCAACGCCGCGATTTAAGTACGTAGAGTTGCTTACGCTTCCGACTTCGGGGAAGATGGGGTCAAACGCCGTTATTACGTCAGCCGAAATGCAAAGCGATTTTTTAAGGCACTGACGAACCGGGCATTTCGCGTTTTCGCAAAGATCTGAAACGAAATCCTTAACAAACGAGGACTGCGCCCCGGTGCAGCCATCTGAGCCCACCTCTTCCTTGTCCGCCAGAACGGCGACCGCGGTATACTTAGGCAGCTTTGCAGAGAATAAGGCCGTCAGAGTCGGGAACGCGCAGACACGGTCGTCGTTTCCATACGCTCCGATCATCCCCCTGTCCAGCCCCAGGTCCCGGGCGGGGTATGCAGGTACCGCTTCAAGCTCCGCCGATACGAAATCGGCCTCGGTAATTCCGTACCTTTCGTACAGGATTTTCAGGACGTTCAGCTTTACCGAATCGGAACCCGCTCCCTTTATATGGTTTATTCCAGTCAGTATATCGAGTTCTTCGCCCTTTATGACTTCTGAAGCCTCACGCTTCATCTGAAGAACCGATAAATGCGGAGGCAAATCGGTCACGCATAAAACAGGGTCGGCCGGGTCTTCGCCGATTGTGACATTTATGGTCGTGCCATCCTTCAATATAACGACCCCGTGCAGCGCAAGCGGTACCGCGGCCCACTGGTACTTTTTGATCCCGCCGTAATAGTGCGTATCCAAATACGCAAGCCCATTATTCTCGTAGAGCGGATTTGGTTTTAAATCAAGACGCGGCGAGTCCGAATGCGCGACAACCATTGAAACGCCCTCAGACAGGCTCTCGGTGCCGATCACCGCCAAAATCACGGCTTTTCCCCGGTTGTTCAGGTAGACTCTGTCTCCCGCTTTAAGCTCCATATCGGGTTCGTAGGGTATGAAGCCGTTATCTGCGGCAAGGCGTATCGCTTCCTCAACCGTTTCCCTTTCGGTTTTTGCACTGTTCAAAAAGCTCTTGTAAGGTTCGCAGTAGTCGTATGCTTTACGCATCTCGTCTTCGCTCAGCGTCTCCGACAGTTCGTCCTTGCGGCGCATAAGTCTGGACTTGAGTTCCTCGTTGTCTGTATAATCAATTTGGTTCATATTCCGCCTCCGATAAAATTTATATGTTAAGCTGTCTGTTGCGGGCTGTGACTTCCCATTTTTCGAATACCCTTTTGTCTTTGACCGATAGCGCGAAGGGATAAAGAGCGGTGGTCGGACAGATATGCGTCGGTATTACATAAAGAACCGATCCCACTTCAGGGGTCTTGTCCTCCTCACCGTCACGCATTTTGAAGGTCCAGTGCTCTTCGCAATGAAAAAGCGGCTCCGCGCTTTCAAAACCGAGGATTACGCCTCTCGCCCCCTGCGGGTCGGCTGCTATCGCCTTGTAGCCGAGGTCAAGAGTGAAAAGCCCGGCCCTGGTGCGGCTTACGACCCTGCTTAGTATGGCGGCGCCCGGCTCAAAGTCCAGGTCCTTGAACAGGCTGTAATAACCCCAATCGGTTACGAACGCTGTGCCCGGAGACAAAAATACATCGTCGTATTTTGCGTAGCAGGGCAGCGACGGCGTGCTGCCGAAAATGATTGCTTCAAAGCGGCAACCCCCGTTTATCAGGGCGCTTCGCACTTCAAAAACAGCCTTGACCGGCCCATCCACATTTTCCTGACGCTCCTTGACATCAGATTGCTTATAATTCCCGCTGAAGCAATGCAGCCCGAGCGGTTCGAGCCCCTTAAGTTCCGCGCATTTTATGTAGAGCGTTTCGGCGTCCTTTATTTCGGTGCCGGTTCGGTTCATTCCTATGTTTACGTCAATTAACAGGCGTGTTTTAAGCCCCCGTTCTTCACTTGCGCGGCTTAGGATCGAAAGCTGCTCAAAATTGTCGCCCAAAGCCCAGAATCTTGATGCGGGATACGCCTCATTAAGCTCAATAAAACGTCTTATGTTAGGCCCGACAAGAGGGTAAGCGATGAGTATGTCTTCCGCTCCGCACAAAGCCGCCATTTCCGCCTCGGCGATTGTCGCACACTTAAAACGCGTTATGCCGAGCATAATCTGGCGCTTTACGATGTCGGCCATTTTATGCGTTTTCACGTGCGGCCAGAGCCGCTCCGCCCCTCCCGCCATTTTGATTACCTTTTTTGTGTTTTCTTCAATAATATCCGAATAGTAGATAAGAGACGGCGACGGTACGTTTTCCGCTCCGCTTATCATATAATTTTCAATATCCATTTTACATTCCACCTTTTCGCGGGTTACTGAATCTGTTTCGCGGAGGCAGACTCTCAGCCCCTGTATTCCTTGAAAGCTTCAAGAAACGCCACAATATCATCTGCCATGGCGTTAATGATTTTCTCGCCCTTTTCGGATGTGGCGAGCGTACTGTTCCCGTTAATCCCGTGCGGCGTCGTCATTTTTCTCGGAAGGTAGACCTTCTGAACTCCGTTTGACACGGTACCGCGGACGCTCGGGAGATACTCTTCGACCGCCTTGCTCATGTCCACGAGCTTTTCGTTGATATACAGCATGCAGGAGGTTTCGCTCTCGTCGCCGTGTCCCCCCTGCTTTTGGCTGCAAACCTCAAGCTCGGCTTCCTTGCCGACTCCGGATACGTTTGTAAGCGCGACATGTACGCCGTAATCGGTCAGCATTTTCAGGCACAGTATCTGCATGGGTATGCGGGTAGAAACTCCGCCGTCAAGAAGCAGGAACTTCTTGACGCCGAATCTGACAAACGAGAGAAGGATGTCCTTAATATACTCAATAACATGTTCGGCTTCAATTGATACGCTGCCCGCATAATCTACAAAGGCCGGAAAATAGGAATATGGAACAGTTGGGAGGCAAAGCGCGGGAAAGCGCTCTACAACCAGCGAAGCCACCTTATTCGTCACATAAAGGTCTGTGCCCATCGGCAGATGGTCCCCATGCTCCTTGGAACCCCCGCCAATCGGAAGAATGACTATCGTTTCTTCATTGATAAGCTTTTTTGCCTCGGGATAGGTTATATCAGAAATGTAAGCGCCCTTCATATTCAACCCCCATTTAGAAGTTATTTATTGATCAGATGGCAGGCAGCAAAATGATCCTTTTCAATTTCCCGCAGCTCGGGCGAGATGTTTGAGCAAATTTCGGCCGCGTATTTACACCTTGTCCTGAATTTGCATCCCGAAGGCGAATTCACCGGGCTTGGAACCTCGCCCTCGAGCTTAATTCGCGAGGCGCCGCTCGACCTGTCCGAATCGACGCTCAGTATCGAGGAAAAAAGCGCCTGTGTGTAAGGGTGGAAGGGATTTCTGAAAATCTCTTCGGCAGGCGCGGACTCTACGATTCCGCCGAGATACATAACGCCTATTCTGTCGGAAATATGCCTTACGACAGAGAGGTCATGCGATATAAACAGGTATGAAAGGCCCATCTCCTGCTGGAGCTTAATAAGAAGATTGATAATCTGAGCCTGTATTGATACGTCAAGGGAAGCTATGGGCTCGTCGCAGACGATGAAATCCGGCTCAAGCGCCAGCGCTCTCGCTATTCCGACGCGCTGCCTCTGCCCGCCGGAAAGCTCATGCGGAAACCGCGAAGCGAAGTCTGCGCGGAGGCCTGTCTTTCTGAGTATTTCCTCCGCCTTATTCTGTCTTTCAGAAGCAGAGAGATCAAAATGGACTTTCATTCCTTCCTGAATTATGCTGCCGATAGTCATGCGCGGATCGAGGCATGAATACGGATCCTGAAATATCATCTGCGCTTTCTTTCCAAACAGCTTTTTTTCCCGCTTTGAGAAGGTGGAAATATCGGTTCCGTTATAATAGACCTCGCCCGAAGTAGGAGTATACACTCCAAGCAGAGTCCTGCCGCAGGTTGTTTTTCCGCAGCCCGATTCTCCGACAAGGCTGAAGGTCTCGCCCTGCCTTATGTCGAAAGAGACGTTGTCGACAGCCCTCAAAACACCTCTTCCGGCGGGGAAATACTTGCACAAATTCTTCACTGACAGCAGGGGCATATTATCTGGCACGGGCTTCCCCTCCAATCTTAAGCGGGTTGTCCACGCGCGGCGCCTTTTCGTGCGTCAGCCAGCAGGCGATTCCGTGAGTCTCTGTCATATACTTCTCTTCCGGCCTTCTCTTCTTGCAAATGGGCATGCAGTATTCACATCGTGGCGAAAAGGGGCAGTGTTCCAGAGGCAGCAGCAAATCCGGGGGCGTGCCGCGTATGGAGTACAGCTCCCCCTTATGCCCCTGGTGCCGTCCGGGTATGGATTTCAGAAGCGCCCAGGTATACGGGTGTTTAGGGTCAGAAAAGATTTCTTCCTTTTTTCCGCGCTCCACGATGCTTCCCGCATACATGACCTGTATGCGGTCGGCGAAATTGGCGACCACGCCGAAGTCATGCGTAACCAGTATTACCGACATCCCGAATTGCTTTTGCAAATCAGACAAAAGCTCCAGTATCTGCGCCTGGACGGTGACATCCAGCGCCGTGGTGGGTTCGTCGGCTATAAGGATCTTGGGGTTGCAGGCGATAGCCATTGCTATCATTACCCTCTGCCGCAACCCGCCGGAAAGCTGATGGGGGTACTGGTTCATACGTTCGGCGGCGTCGGGCACGTTTACCAGTTCAAGTAATTTTTTCGCTTGACTCAAGGATTCGCCCTTGCCGGTCTTTTTGTGAATCAGGATATTCTCCGCGATTTGCTTCCCGATAACCATCGTCGGATTGAGAGAGGTCATCGAATCCTGGAAAATCATGCTTATGCCGTTTCCGCGGATCTCGCCTATTTCCTTCCTGCTCATCCGGACAATGTTTTTGCCCTCAAAGAGGATTTCGGAGCCTTCGCTGACTATGCCTCCGCTCCTGTCATGGAGGCGCAATATAGCCTTTGAGGTCACCGTTTTGCCGCAGCCGGACTCCCCGACGATAGCAAGGTTCTCGCCCTCGTGAAGCTCAAAGCTGACGTCCCTTACAGCCTTAACCTCACCGTGCATCGTCCTGAAGGACACGCTTAGGTTTTTGACATCCAATAGTACGGCCATATTTCCTACCTCCAGAGCTTCGGGTCGAGCGCGTCGCGCAGGCCGTCGCCCAAAAGAGTAAAGCAAAGCATCGTCAGCGCTATCATCAATGTCGGGAAAAAAATCTGGTACGGATAGAACAGAACAGTGCTTGAGGCCGCCGCCGCGAGGGCGCCCCAGCTCGTATTGGGCGATTGCACCCCGAGTCCCACATAGCTCAAAAATGCTTCACCGAATATAAAGCCCGGTATCCTGAACGTAAAGTTGACAATAATCACACTGAGGCTGTTCGGAATTAGATGCTTTAAGACTATCGTAAGGGGCGGCACCCTCATAATCCTTGCAGCCATGACATATTCCTCGCGGCTGATCTGAAGCATCTGCGAGCGCACAAGCTGGGCGGTCGAGCACCAACCCGTTATCGTCATTGCAAGGAGCAGCGTGGGTATGCTCCTGCTGTTTAAGACAATAGAAATCATAATGACGACCAACATGTGCGGGACACTTTTAAGTATCTCCACAATTCTCATCATGACGGTGTCGACCCTGCCGCCGAAATACGCAGCAATGCCGCCGTAAAGGCTTCCAAGCACGACTACGATTACCGCGCCGAGAAAGCCGATAAGCAGGGACACGCGCCCGCCAACGCAAACTCTGGTGAAAATGTCGCGCCCGAGCTGATCCGTACCGAACCAGTGCGCCGCGCTGGGCCATTTGTTGCGAGTCGTCAGCGCCGCTATGTCCATCTTATAGCCGCTAATCATGGGGCCGATTATCGTCATGGCGATGATTAAACCAAGCAGAATGGAGGAGACGAGCGCCACTTTATTCTTTTTGAATCTTAACCAGCCGTTTTGCCAATAGTTTATGGGGGCGCGCCCTATTGCCTCGCCGCTTTCCTCTTCGCAGCCGATGATTCGGAAATCATCTGAATAAAACTCATTTTCCATTACGCTTTGCCCCTCCCCTTATTGTCCGCAAGCCTTATGCGGGGATCGACAGCCGAAATGAGGATATCCGCGAGAAGGACAGTGAGTATGTAGAAGCTTGTAATAACAACATTGATGCCCAATACCATAGAATAGTCGCGGTCATTGATGGCGCTTATCAAATATCTGCCGAGACCCGGAATGGAAAAAACCGTTTCTATGATAAACGAGCCCGCGACGATGCCGGAGATGCTCGTTACAAGCATTGTTAAGCAGGGTATAAATGCGTTTCTGAGTATATGGCGGGTAATAATTCTGAAGTTGCTCGCTCCTTTTGCCTCCGCCGTGAGAATATAGTCCTGACCTATAACATCAAGGACACTTGAGCGCATGTAGCGGGCGTAGGTCGCAAGCGGGTCAACCAGCATACAGATAACGGGCAGCACAAGATACTCCGCCCCTCCCCATCCCGTTGTAGGGAAAATCGGCCAGAAAACGGATAAAAAATACTGAACCAGCGTGGCTATTACGAAAACAGGCAGGGTCGTTCCTATGAGGGACAAAATCATAATTGTCCTGTCCTGCCATCTGTTGAGGTTCATCGCCGCGAAAATCCCGAGCACCACTCCGGCTATAAAGCCGATGGCAAGAGAAATTCCGCCGATTTGCGCGGATATCGGCGCGCAGGATTTTATTATCTCAGCTACGCTCCTTCCGGGATAGCGGAGAGAGTCGCCCAAATTTCCGCTGAAAAGCTGACCCATGAATTTGAAATACTGTATGTACAGCGGCTGGTCGAAACCGTATTTGGCCATATATACAACTCTGACATCCTCCGGGACTTCAGACGCCATGGCGAGTATCGGATCGCCCGGAATCAAATGCACGAGAAAAAATGTGATTGTTATGACCACAAAGCATACAATTAACATATAGCCGATTCTTTTCAGACTGTATTTAAGCATACTGAAATAATCTCCTTGCCGCGAAGTAAAGGGGGACCGACACAGAAGCACCGGTCACCCCAGTAAAACAAACTATCTGCCGGCTGTATAAACCGTCTTCATGCCTGTCGTATCAAAGGAATTGGTGGGCAGTCCCTGCACGTATTTATAGGAGAACAGCATCGTGCCTGCATAGACCACGGGCGCTATAACGGCTTCAGTTGCAACAAGCTGCTTTTCGGCCTGCGCGTACAGATTAAGTCTCTCTTTTGCGTCGAGGGCTTTGGTTGCCTTTTGCACCGTGGCGTCATATTCCGAGTTTTTCCACTGCGCCTGTCCGCCGCCGACCCAGCGGGTCATAAGGAACTGCGGCTCAATGTTTGCGCCCCAGGAGGTAAATCCAAACTGATACTTGCCCGTTTTTAAATAAGATGAGTGCGTGGCGTTGTCGTTGAAAACAAGGCTTACCTTCACGCCGAGCTTGGACTGCCACATCTGCTGATAAAATTCTCCCTGGGTTTTTGTAACCGCATTGGTACCGCCCATGTAGAAGCTGACTGTATGGGCGGAGGGATCGCTGTTCACTCCAAGCTCCTTTAGGCCCTCGATAAGCAGCGCCCTGGGATCGCTGTTTGCCTTTTTCAGTTCAAGCAGCGGTTCGGGTACGGCCTTGCGGAAGTTCTGGCTCCCAACGGAGGACGAGGCGGGGTTGAGCGCATAGGCCGGCAACGCCAAACCGTTGTTCAACGACTCCGCAACGCTCTCGCGGTCGATGGCCAGAGAAAACGCCTGCCTTACCTTCGCATTCTTAAAGAGAGCGTCCTGAGTATTGAAAACGACCATCTGCGTGCGGGCAAGATCGATAAAGGTGCCGTTCAAATTCGTGTTTGCCTTAAATTTCTTGACGTATTCGGAGTTTGTAAGGGTGACAAAGTCAACGGACTTGTTTTCGAGGGAAGCGTACTGCGCAGTTGTGTCGGTTATGATTTTATAGGTGAATTTCTGCAGCTTAACGTTTGAAGCGTCCCAATACTTATCGTTTTTTACAAAGTCAAGCTGTGTGTTATGCACCCAGCTTGTCAGCACAAACGGGCCGCAGCACACCAACTTATCGGCGTCGGAGCCGAGCTTCGTGCCGAACTTTTCAACATAGTCCTGCCTCAGCGGGAAAAAGTCCACCGTCGTGAGAAGCGCGGGGTTCGGATAATCAAGAGTGATCTTCAAGGTCGATTCGTCCACGGCCTCGACCCCGAGAGGACCGGCCCCCTCCTTCTTAGTGAATATCGCCTGGAAGTTCTTAATGCAGAAGTAATCTGAAGCAAAGCTGAAGGTATTGGCGGGGTCGGCCTGCTGCTTGATTGCGTAGGCATAGTCCTGCGCAGTGACCTTTTTGCCGTCGCTCCAGCTGTTGTCGCGCAGCTTGAAGGTATAGGTAAGGCCGTCGGTCGAAATATCCCAGCTTTTTGCGCCCGCTGAAACCAGCTCTCCGTTTTGGATCCTCGTCAGAGGCTCAAGGATATTCCAAAGCACTGTTCTGTCAAGTATTCCCGTGAAGTGCACAACGTCGAGTATTGAAGGTTCGGAACTGTTTGTTCCGTTGAGCAATACGGCGTTTATATATTGCTGACTGTCCGCAGCCTTCGCTCCGGAGGAAGAGGGGGAGGACGCGGGTGCCGGACTGTTTGCCGGAGTCCCTCCGCAGCCTGCAAGAAGAGATACGAGAAGCGCCAAAGCCGTTGCTGTTGTTAAAAATTTCCTCATTTACATCACCTTTCAGTTCGTTTATATTAAATTTACAACTAGTATTTTCTTCGTATTGCGTCCCGGGTCTATGTTAAGTAAGTAAACTATCTTTTGAATAAAAAAAACGCGCATTAACCGTCTTTGTTAACGCGCCTTTGCTCTTAAAACCCGAAAGAATCCCCAAAACGGGTCGCTTTTTCGGTACATCATGGTTCCCCAAAGCTTCGTCCTAATCTGGTCCTTCTGCCTGAGAGTTTTTGCTTTCACCTTCGGCGCTACTGAACGCAGTAGTCTCTCCCAGATTATTCATCCGAATATTCAGTTTTCGGTACGGGTCCATGATAACATCAGCTCCTTTTGCTGTCAATCTCTTTTTAAAGTTTTTACACGAATTTTAAAATATTAAGCTATATTTTCTTAATATTTTCATAAAATCATTTTTTTATGTCAAATATGCGGTTTTATTCCATGATTAAACACATAATGGCTGATAGAACGATAAAAATATCGTTATAGCTCAGTTTCCTCACTGAGTCAATTCCATATTTGTGCAATATTACGGTTGACATTTTCATTCAATTGGATTTATCATAGTTGCGAGAGGTTCAAAAATATTAATACTGTTTCGGATGATGGATTCGGGAGAGGACGCGAAATGCGTCGCCGAAGGTGAACAGCCAAAAGCTCTCAGGCAAAAGGACCGAATTCTGACGATACTCTGGAAAGCACTGGTGCACCGAAGAAGCAACCCGTTTTGGGGAATCTTTCAGGTCAAGATACAGAGGCATGTGGGTTACAGTAATTGTAGCCTGCATGCCTCTGTTTTTATTTTTTAAACATCGGAGGATATTAATTTGGAACAGAAGACACCGCTCTACGACGCGCACCTGAGTCTCGGCGCGAAAATGGTACCTTTTGCCGGTTATCTGATGCCGATCCAGTATGGCACAGGGGTAATCCAGGAACACATGGCCGTTCGTACATCCTGCGGGCTTTTCGATGTGTCGCATATGGGCGAGGTATTGCTTAGGGGCAAGGACGCCCTGAACAACGTACAGACGCTCGTAACCAACGACTGCTCAAGCATGGTTGACGGACAAATAAGGTACAGCCCGATGTGCAACGAAAGTGGAGGAATCGTTGACGACCTTATTGTTTACAGGCAGAGCGCCGATAGTTATTTGCTGGTCATTAATGCAGCCAACCGGCACAAGGACATAAGCTGGATGAAGCAACACCTTTTCGGCGACTGCAAGCTTGAGGATATTTCAGACGAAACGGCTCTCATAGCCCTTCAAGGTCCGCGCGCATTTGAAGTATTTAAAAGGCTTTCGTCCGCGGATAATGTTCCGGAGCGATATTATCACTTTTTAAGTGATGTTGATGTCGGCGGCGTTAACTGCACCGTTTCAAGAACCGGCTATACCGGGGAGCTTGGTCTTGAATTCTTTTGCAGGGCTTCCGAAGCGCCGGTTTTGTGGGACGCGCTTCTTAAAGAGGGCGCCGGAGAGGGCATCATTCCGTGCGGGCTGGGCGCCCGCGATACGCTGAGGCTTGAAGCGGCGATGCCGCTGTACGGCCACGAATTGACGGATGATATTACGCCGCTCGAAGCCGGACTGGATGCTTTTGTAAAGCTGAACAAGCCCGATTTCATCGGGAAGCGGGCGATTCACGAAAAAGGAGCCCCGCAAAGAAGGCGAATCGGACTGAAAATTACAGGGCGCGGCATAGCCCGGGAAAACTTCCGTATCTTTTCAGGCAAAGAGGAGATAGGCTATATAACCTCGGGCACATTCTGCCCCTGCATAAATTACCCTGCCGCCATGGCTTTGGTTGACATAAATTTTATCACGCCCGGCGGCACGGCGGAAGTTGACATACGCGGCAAAAAGGTAGGGGCGGAAATTGTCGCTCTGCCTTTCTATAAAAGAGC
This sequence comes from Clostridiales bacterium, assembly GCA_029268065.1. Classification (GTDB taxonomy): domain Bacteria; phylum Bacillota; class Clostridia; order Oscillospirales; family Oscillospiraceae; genus DUPK01. Next base: position 52,949 of record JAJUHC010000005.1, read on the forward strand.
TTAATTAAAAAATGGAGGTAAATTATGAACTTTCCTAAGGAACTCAAATATTCAAGGTCGCACGAATGGGTCAGATTCAGTGATGACGCAGCTGTAACGGTTGGGCTTACCGAATACGCGCAGCAGGAGCTGGGCGAACTTGTATTTGTTAATCTCCCTGACGTTGGCGCGGCGGTTTCGGTCGGCGAATGCTTTTCCGACGTCGAGTCCGTAAAGGCTGTATCGGACGTTTACAGTCCTGTCAGCGGGACGGTATCGGAGATAAACGAGACGCTTTTGGATTCTCCCGAAAGCATCAACAAGGACCCGTATGGAGCGTGGTTTATTAAGGTCCAGGGTGTGTACGAAACAGAAGAGCTTATGGACGCCGAGGAATACCGCAGCTTTGTGGAAGAAGAGGAAAATAGGTAATGGGCGGCTACATTCCTTCAACCGCGGAGCAGCGCGAGCAGATGTTATCCGAAATCGGTGTTTCATCGGTTTCGGAGCTCTATTCAGATATTCCTGAAATCGTAAAACTGAAAAGGCCTCTGAGAATCCCGAAAGGAATAAGCGAGCAGGAAACATACAGGGAGCTTCGAAGCATCGCGGCGAAAAACAAGGTCTTTCCGACAGTTTTGAGAGGGGCGGGCGCGTATAAGCACTATATTCCCTCCATAGTAAAATACATAGCGGCGAAGGAGGAATTCGTCACCGCCTATACTCCTTATCAAGCCGAAATCAGCCAAGGAATCCTGCAATCCATTTTCGAGTATCAGACTATGATCTGCGATCTTACAGGACTCGATGTTTCAAACGCCTCCGTATACGATGGCGCGAGCGCAGCGGCGGAAGCTGTGGCCATGTGCTCCGCCCCGAAGCGAATGAGGGCGCTTGTATCGTCCTGTGCAAATCCCGAAGTCATAGAAACAATACGCACCTATGGTTTCGGCTCGGGCGTTGAGATTGTAGCGATACCGGAAAAAAACGGGGCAACCGACATGGATGAGCTGAAAAGGCTTGCTGATGAAACCGTTTGCTGCGTTTACATCCAGCAGCCGAACTTTTACGGCATCCTTGAAAGTGCCGCGGAAGCCGGCGAAATCGCACATGGCTCGGGCGCGAAATTTATCATCGGATGCAACCCCGTTTCCTTGTCGATTATACAGTCGCCCGCGGAATGCGGGGCCGATATCGCAGTCGGCGAGGGACAGCCGCTGGGCATGCCGCTTTCATTCGGAGGGCCGTATTTGGGCTTTATGGCGGCAAAAGACGCCCTGCTCAGAAAGCTTCCCGGAAGGATAGTTGGACAGACCAGGGATGTTGACGGGAAGCGCGCATTCGTACTAACCATGCAGGCAAGGGAGCAGCACATCCGGCGCGAAAAAGCATCGAGCAACATCTGCTCAAATCAAGCCTTGTGTGCCCTGACGGCCTCAGTCTATCTTGCCGCAATGGGCCCCGAAGGGCTAAGGGAGGCTGCGCGGCAATGCGTCAGCAAGGCGCATTATTTCTCGGCGAAGCTTTGCGAGATCCCCGGGGTAAGGCTTCGCTATAATGGTGAATTCTTTCATGAATTTATGACCGATTTGCCGGTTTCCTCTGAAATTGTGCTGTCCAGGCTCGAACAAAACGGCATTTTGGGCGGCCTTCCGGTGAAAGGCGCCATTCTTTGGTGCGTCACGGAGGCGGTCAGCAGGAAGGAGCTTGACATGGCAATCGAAATCGTGCGTGAAGCCTGCGCTTCTCTGGAAGCCCGAAAGGAGTCATAATGGAATTGATTTTTGAAAAAAGCGTTGAAGGGCGCTGCTGCGCCCTGCTCGCCGACAGCGACATACCGGAGTACAAGCTTAAGGAGTCCCTGCTTCGAAAAGCGCCTCTCAGGCTTCCAGAGCTCTCCGAAACGGATGTCAGCAGACACTATACCCAGCTCGCGGAAAGAACGCACGGCATTAATAACGGTTTTTACCCGCTGGGCTCCTGCACAATGAAGTACAATCCGAGAATTAACGAGGAAGTCGCCTCCTGGCCCGAGTTCACACAGATTCACCCGCTTCAGCCGAGAAGCACAACCGCCGGCTGTGTGGAGGTGCTGGACTTATGCGAAAAGCACCTTTGCGAGATTACGGGCATGGACGCCATGACGTTCGAGCCAGCGGCCGGAGCGCACGGGGAATTTACCGCGCTTCTGATGATTAAGGCTTATCATAATTCGCGCGGAGACAGCGGACGCAAGAAGATTATTGTCCCCGACTCCGCCCACGGTACGAATCCGGCAAGCGCAGCCATGGCCGGCTTTTCCGTCGTAAACATACCTTCCGCTGCGGACGGTCGCGTGGACCTCGATGCGCTCAAAAATGCCGCCGGCCCCGATACCGCAGGTCTTATGCTCACAAATCCCAATACCGTCGGATTGTTTGACAAAAACATTCTCGAAATATCACGGATCGTTCACAAGGCCGGAGGACTGCTGTACTATGACGGAGCCAATCTTAACGCAATCATGGGTATCGCACGCCCCGGGGACATGGGCTTCGACGTTATCCATCTCAACCTGCACAAGACCTTTTCGGCGCCACACGGCGGAGGCGGCCCCGGAAGCGGTCCCGTCGGCTGCAAGGAATTTCTCAAAAAATACCTTCCGCACAGCGTGCTGGGCGAAAATGCTTCCGCTTCAAGCATTGGACAGGTAAAAGCCTTTTACGGCAATTTCCTTGTCGTTCTGCGCGCTCTTTCCTACATACTTACGCTCGGCGGGGACGGTCTGAGGATTGCTTCCGAAAATGCCGTACTCAACGCAAACTATATGATGGCAAAGCTAAAGGGCGTTTTTGATATCCCTTTTGACGGGTTTTGTATGCACGAATTCGTGATGAGTCTTGAAAAGCTGAAAAAGAATGCCGGCGTATCCGCTCTGGACATTGCAAAGTCAATGCTCGATAACGGCATGCACCCCCCGACTATGTATTTCCCGCTTATTGTCCACGAAGCGCTGATGATTGAGCCTACGGAAACTGAGTCCAGGGAAACCATGGACGAAGCTGTTGAAGTTCTTGTAAATCTCTATAAGGACGCTCTGACGGACAGCGACAAGCTTCACAGGTCGCCGTACGCTACTCCCGTCCGCCGCCTCGATGAGGTCGGCGCCGCGCGAAACCCCGTCCTGAAATACAGCTTTTCGTGATTTATCTTCTTTACAATATCTGATACAATGTATTTATAATTTTAAAGCGGAAGCGTTGGTGGCAACTTATGCTAATTAAAGTTTTGGCCGAAAACATCTCGTCAAATGAAAGCCTGGGCAGCGAGCACGGTCTCAGCCTGTATATCGAAACCGAAAAGCACAAGCTTCTTTTTGATACGGGTGCAAGCGGCCTGTTCTCGGAAAACGCCGCAAAGCTGAGTGTTAATTTGGCGGACGTTGATACCGCCGTCATATCACACGGACATTACGATCATTGCGGAGGACTAAAGACATTTCTTGCCTTAAACAGCAAGGCTAAGGTTTATATCCACGAAAAAGCCTTTGGCGAGTATTACGGGTACGACCAGAACTACGAGATGGAGTATATTGGGCTCGACAAGTCCCTTATTCAAAACGACAGATTCGTTTTACTTGGCGGCACTTGCGCCATATGCGATGAACTCAAGCTATTGTCCGGGGTCAAGGGCAGAAAGTTTTTTCCGTCAAGCAATGCGGACCTGTTCATAAAATCGGGAGATGAGTATTTGCAGGACGATTTTGCTCATGAGCAGAATCTGTTAATAACTGTAAGCGGCAAGAAATTGCTCTTAACAGGCTGCGCTCATAACGGCATAGTAAACATTATCGAGCATTTCCTTGAAGAGGAGGGCGTCATGCCCGATTACGTTATAGGTGGGTTTCACCTTTCAAATCCCGAAACAAATGCAATGGAAAGCCCGGAAGTGGTATCAAAAATCGCAGATTTCTTTTTGGAAACAAAGGCAAGGTACTATACCGGGCATTGTACCGGTGAGAGCGCTTTTGCGGTTTTGAAGGAACGGCTTGGCGATAAACTCGTCTATTTTCCCGTCGGCGCTGTGCTGGAAATAGTCTAACTGTAAAGTGAACTGAACGCTTAAGAAGAATAATCCAATGAAAATAGCGGGCAGGGTTTGATTTCCCCGTCCGCTATCTTTGTGTAAGTATCTGCTGGATTGCTGCTTGACTGGCCGCCTTCGGAACTGCCGCCGGCTTGCTTCTTCACTCCCCGTTTTCAAACACGGGTTCCAAAACCTCTTTGATAAAGGCGATCCTGTCTCCGGGGCGCGGCACAAAACGTGACGCGACGGCAATGACCAAGTTCTTCGACGGGTTCACATAAATCACGTTCCCGCCGTCGCCCATAGCCGCATAGCTGTGTTCATTTTCGTCTATGACCCACCACAGGTAGCCGTATTTCAGCCCCAGCTCATCCCAGCGGCTGTGCTCACGGGTGCTCTCGTCAATCCATTCGGCGGATATGAGCTGTTTGCCGTTCCATACTCCGCGATTTAAGTATAGCTGGCCTATCTTTGCCATGTCCGCAGGCGTGAGGAAAAGGCCCCAGCCTGCCGTATTAATTCCCTGCGGGTCGGCGACCCAGCCGCTGATGTCGCTTCCTTTTGTCATAATGTCAAGCTGCTCCTCCTTGCTGTGAAACATTACAGAGCGGTCAACCCGGATGCCAAGCGGCGCAAACAGGTTTTCACGGGCAAAATCGAGCAAGGGGCGATCCGTCGCCCTTGTAAGAATACCCGTAAGAATGTCCGGCCCGATAAGGGGTGTATAACGGAACCGGCCGATTTCCCCCTTGCCGCCAAGCAAGTCCAGTGCAGCTTTTACCCAGCTTTCGCTTGCGAAATACTTTGTGTACGGCGCCGACTTATACTTATACGGCGCGGTCATGGTCAGAATGTCCCTGATTTCAACGCGCTGAATCGTTTTTTCGCCGCGTTTCACCGTGTAATCGGGTAAAAATTCCAGCACCTTCCGGCTTACGCTGTCGATAAAACCTTTATCCACGGCAATGCCAATCAGGGCATTTACAACGCTCTTCGTCACTGAAAACACATGAAGTGTGCGCTCAGCGCTGTACCCGCTGAAGTACCCCTCGTATACCGCTTTGCCGTTTTTCCTCACAACCATACCGACGATATTGTCGTGGCGGCGGCAAATCGTCTCTTCCATCTCAGTGATTTTATTCTGATTCATACTCCGTTTCCTTTGTTTTGTTCTAAAGGATATCCTCAAAAAGGAGGATATATCCATTAAAAATCGTTTGCAAGGGGCATTTAAAAATTTCTTTGAAAATAATTCCCTGTTCATACCTGTCGGCCCGCGATATTTGCTCTTTTGGTGACGGCAGACCTCGGAATCCTGCGTTTCATAATCACCTGCGTTATGTTGACCTGCGAGTACAAACCAAGCGCAGGATTTCGTTCCGCAAGATTGGGAAGGATATAGTACAATAAAGTTCGCAGCATATTTGGGTCAAATCAATTCCGGCGTTGACCGCAGCGCATGACCGGCAGAAACAGGAAGACTCAGGCCATGGGGAATTCTGCTCCTCCTGCCCGAGTCTTTCTTCATATGGTATTGAGTAAACAAAAGTAATATTTGAACGATTTATTTTTATATTTCCTGCCGTCACGGCACCGGTTGGCGCTCCTTACGGATGCCGGAGAGGACTTAAACCTCCCAAAAGCGGCGAAATCGGCTGCTTTCGAGGGAAAAAATAAATACCGCAGCTGAATTTATATCAACTGCGGTAACAGATTTGGTTGCGGAGGTCCGAAACATGCCGTGTTCAAGATAATTGCAGACCGACGAACGGGAATATATAAGGTACTTGCGGGATAAATGACCTGTCGGGAATGCCGATCAGGTCATTTTGATTCTTCGGCTTTTTCTGCTTCTCTTTCAGACAGCCACTTTTCATATTCTTCCTGGACCCCTGGCCGCTTATAATATTCACGCACTTTTGGGAGCAAATAACTTGCCAGGCGTTCCATAATATAATCAGGTATTTCGATATTGCCATTTCCTTTATCGCTCATTCTGATCCCTTTCTGCCGCTGTGCGCGGTCTTCAACTTAAACGTCTGATCGGATTATATCCGACCAGGCGTTTTTTCTTCGTAGACGTTCCATGTTATCGCGAACCCGTGTCAAAAGACGTGTTTGTATTTATCGCTATAAGCTAAATACAATAGGGGGCGCGGACATGATTATTATAGACAATTATAACATAAAACACGACAGCACGAAAAATGCTTTTAGAATAGAGAATAAAGAGCTTCCAGTTTGCCCGGATTGCGGCCAAGTCTTAACGGGATATGATACCAGGAAGCGACACACGATCGACGGTTCAGGGGCTGTCAGATGGTTCCTGTTGCGCCGGCTTCGGTGTTCCGGCTGTGGGAAGACACACCTTGAACTTCCGAATTTTATCCAGCCACAGAAGCACTATGAATCCCAGGTGATCCGCGAAACATTGACAGGCCTTTCCGATCATTGTCCGGCTGATGATTCAACGATCTGGCGCTGGCGTAACCAGAATAACCCACCTGGTTTGCATTCAGCTTTTGATCCTGGCGCGGTAAACTCTACATATATCGACACGAAGGAGGAAGAATCATGAAGAAAAGAATCATTATAGCGTCAGTCTTTTCTGTTGCCGTCATTTTATCGGGCCTGATTGGCTTTTACATGGGAAAAGGGTCCGCTGTTCCGGCGTCGTCCGTAATTGAAAAGACAGACGCCAATTCAATCTTTGTCCCTGGTTATGACTATATGAGCATGAAGGCGGGCGAAAAGACGATCCCGGCCAGGTTATACAATCCCGAAGGGAATAATTGTCTGATCGAAGCCGCTATAATCCTTCCGGACGGGACGGAAATCTTCCGGTCTGACAAACTGGACCCAGGCGACACACTGGACGCCCTTAACCTTTCCAGAACCGTTCCGGCTGGAATGTACGAACGGACAATCCTTCGGTATTCTTGTTATGCGTTCGGCGATATGCGGCGATTGAATGAAGCCGACGTAATCTTCACTTTGGAGGTAAAGCCATGAAAAAAAGATCAATATGTTTAGCACTGATCGCGGCTGTCGTGATGTGCAGTATGTTTTCGACGACAGCTTTTGCCTGGGATGAGACAGGAATGACGGCACAATTCAAATACACAAAAGAAGCACCGGCGCCGGACCCTGGACCCACATACACGCCAAAGTATGAAGTCGCCCTTCCCGCTCCAACGAATTTCAGCGGCGCGTATGGTGATGTAACTTTAAGATTGGCGTATAATGCTTTGAATGAAGATGAACAGCTTGTAGTCAAGGTGAACCCGTCTTCATACGACGAACACGGTAATTTTTTCTTGCAATCAGAGGAAGGAAATATTCTTAACGCGGCTATTGCAAGATACGGAGCTGACCCAGCGGCGGCCGAAATGGCAAGTTCGGGGGACGACAATTTTACTGTAGCCGTGTTTGATAATAGCGGAATGGACGCCATACAGTACGGCACAATAAGGGTAATAGCGCTTGGAAGGGACGCGGCGGCACCGGGGGAATATACCGGTTATCTTCATCTTTCGATTGAGTTGACCCAGAAGGACTAAATCCACCTTACTTCGCGTCGATAAAAAGGTCCTGGCATAGTGCCGGGATCTTTTTCTTCGTTTTATAGCGAATGATAGCATTTGAAATCAAATGAATTCAATTACTGGAAGCCTCTTTCACGAATTCCATGATGTCGCCAGGCTGACAATCCAGGGCGGCGCAAATCTTTTCAATAACGTCAGTCTGTACCACTTCATTTCGACGAAGCTTTGTTATTGTGCTTTGAGCGACACCAGACATTTCGGATAGTTTAGCACCGGTTAGGTTGCGATCGACCAGTATGTGAAACAGCTTTTTGTATGATATAGGCATTATTATAACCCTCCTTTTCTTTATTATAAGGCTTTCTTGTCATTTTGTAAAGTAATTTCGAATTATTTGCTGAATACTCGAATTTTATGTGTTGACAAAAAATACTCTTCGGGTTATAATGAGTTCACAAATTAAATTCGCGTATTCATTATCAAGGAGGAAATGACATGGGACAAAGTTCATTCATTGAAAAGTTGTTCGATCTGTTTATGGGGGATACTCGGACCATACCAGAAGTCGAACAGGCGCTTGAAAGGCTTAATAACACCCTGAACCCCGTCAGTGATGTTCTGGACTTGGATATGGGGCCAATAATAGCCGAATATGGCGCGTCGTGTGAGAAACAAGGATTTATAAACGGATTCCGACTAGCGTCAAAGATCGCGGCCGAAAGCCTGGCAAACCAAAAGTAAATGAAGGGAGAAATTGAAGTGTTGAACATTGAAAAACTGTCTTTGCTTTACGCTACAAGTCTTAATATTTCGGATCGTTGGGATCGCAACAAACAGAACCCGAAGGAATGGGAACCGGAAGCTGGAATCCTGTCCGAAATGCACGATACTATTATGAATAGCCTTCCAGAAGATAAGGCTAAAATATTTGATGATTTATATTGCCGCCTGGCTCACCTTTACGGGAAAGAAGGCTTTTTCGAAGGCTTTGAAATGGCTTACAATATGTATGTTGTCCCAGGGGGTAAGCCGTTCGGGGATTGTTCGTCGGAAGACGTTGCCGATACTTTGGTCAGTTACATTAAAAACACGATCGACGAATAATTTGATTATACATAAGGCGTCTGGGTTTATATCCAGGCGCTTTTCTTTTGCCTTTTCCGGCGCTTCTGTGTGGCCTGTGGGCGTTTTTATTAAGTTGGATAGAGAAATAAATGTCCGAATAGAAAAAGGCCCTTCCTGGGCGATTTTGGACGGCCTGAATCATGAAGTCAGGATCGTTCAACAATCTTTCAGCGGTTTCCGCTGTGGCATAGACACCGTGTTTGCGGATTGAAGGAAGGACTTCATTCGTTACCCACCTCTTAAACTGTTTAGCGGAAGGGAGTTTGCTTGACATTATTAGCGAATACAAGCCTGATTCATTTATAAGTACCATATTACGATTTTGACCTGATGCACTGATTTGGTGCGTCAGCTTATCTTCTTCGTCAACGTGGTTTCTAATAGCGTTATCTGATCTTTCATACCCAAGTGAATCAGCAACATCCTTTCCAACAAACCACGGTTCACCATCAATATTTAGCGTTCGAATTTCACCGAATGATTCATTTCTAAAAATCTGCAAGTCAGCCATTTGACACCTTCCTTTCCGCGCGTTCGCGCTCCCATTTTTTAAAAGGGGACGTTGAAACGACGTACCATTCGAACAAAGAAAACGCCCTGGCTGTCATGCGGCAGTCAAGGCGCTTCGTATGGTTAAGTCAGTTAAAACATTACAGGGGACGGTTTTTCGGTTTTCGAATCATCTGAAACAGTTCGGGATTGATAAGATTCCCCTTCGAAATCTCCTTCAAGGATATTGTTCGCGCGTTTCAGGTTGTGAATAAGGACCGAAGGTTCGCTGGTCATGGGAAAGTCTGTTCCGGTCCACCCTGTGAAGGTTTGCCAGGAATTACGCTGAACCTCTTTCAGGATAGACAGCGCGTCTGTCCCTTCCACTATCCCAATCAGCTTCGGATCGCGGCCTTGCTGGCGTATAATTGCCGCCAGGCTTTGTCTTGCGATATAATCGTCCAGATATGGCCGCACCAAAGACTTCATAACGTCGGAATCCAGGGTTTTCCCACCAGAAGAAACGATCTGGACCACGTTCGCGAAGCCGGCGTCAGAAACATATTTTGAAACGCTCTGATCCTTTTCGACGGCCGCAATTGTTTCTGCGATCTGCTGGCTGAAATATCCGGCCTGTTTTTCCGAAAACCTTTTAAGGCTCTCCTGGTATTCCTTAACCTGGTTTTGTGCGACATCAGGCTTATACTGCTTTATTGCGTCAGCCTGGCTTTGTCTGGAATTCGCTACCCCTTTCTGGTAGTCCTCCAGGATTTTGATAAGATTGTCAATACCGAATTTCATGTTCTTACACCCTTTTTTTTCATTACTCTTTCATAAATTTCCTTTACTTCCTGGCCGCCTACTGTGACATAAAACAGGTATATGTCATTATCAAAGAAGGTCCGGCCGTAAGCCTTTTTGAAGATTCGGTCAATCTCCCTGTGAATGAATTCAGGGGACCGCTGGGACGTGGGAAGGCTCTTTTCCTGGTGTCGTTCGAATATGGAAAAGTATGCTTCCCACGCCGAAGGTTTGAATTGCCTGTCGCCGTTGTTAATACATGTCTGGATCAGATCAACTATTGCAGTCCTGGCCGTTACATTGATCTGTCCTTCCAGCCGGCGATCAAGGTAATAGTGGAGCATTCGAAGAAGTGTTTTCAGATCTTCGCTTTCTTTTGGGCGAAGGAATTTCATTAGCTGTACACTCCTTCCGCCGCCATGACGAATTCGTCTTCCAGTTTTGTTTCGATCTTTCTGACGACTTCATCAACATCAACCTTTTCGCTGATCTGAACGCCGCTAAGAACGACTTGCGGTGTCAGAGTTACAAGATTTTGTGTATAGCGCATTTCAGCTACATCACGAACAAATTTCAAGTCTTCGTCTGCGATATTGACGTCGTCCTTGATTTTCCCGACTTCGCCGACCTTTCCAACATTCGCAATATCGCCGTTTGTGGCAAATTTGCTGGTCAAGTCCGCGTTTTCCTGGGCCTTCTTTTGTGCGGCTTCGGCTTTAGCTGTTGCGATCTCGGCCTGGCGCTGTGCTGTTGCGGCCTGTGCGTCGGCTTTCATCTGGTTCAGCTTTGCGTCGCGGTCTTTGATCTGGTTTTCTATCTGGGAACGATAGGCTTCAAGGCCCTGGTTCCTGGCCTGTTTTGCGGCTTCGTTTTCCATCTGGGCCGTTGTACCGAATGTTACCTTGTCAATCAGGTCAATACTGACGCCAGGGATTTTATTCAGGACGGAAATGAATCCGTTTATGATGTCGATCGCTCCGTTGATCATGTTTTGAAGGATCATCAGGACATTAGCCTTCATGTCGCCCATGAAATTAGCAATATTGACGCCGGCCGTCATAAAGGCCAGTTGTAACTGATTCCACATATCCATGACCCAGTAAACGCCGGTAAAGAATCCGATCTTCACCCAGTCCCAGGCGGTCAGTAGGGCATTACATACAATTAGCCAGGCGACGCGAAGTCCTCCGACAGACTGGACCCATTTATAAATCCATACGATCAGAAGACCAATCGCAAGCGTGATCCAGCCAATCGGCGAAGCAAGCATGGCGGTATTAAGGGCTTGTTGCATAAGCGCGGCGTTACCTGTCGCAAGTGCTACGATCCCCATTGCGACCGACTTTGCCATAAGTGCAACATTGTACGCGATTGTTCCGCTGGTGTTGATTGCTGTCCAGATTGCCTGCGCCTTACTGATAGCTAAATACGCGCCGGCGGCGGCCGCTACACCCCAGAAGATCGGCTCTATAGTAGACCAGTTGTCATAAATCCATTGCGCACCTTTGCCTAATAGCTGAATCGCCGGTTGGAAGGTTTGAAGCAGGGTATTCTGTACAATCGTCCCCACCTGGGAAAAAGTCATGGGTATCTGTGCAAACTTCTTGTTCGTTTCATCAGCCGCCGCGAACATGGCATTCTTAATCACGTCGGCGGTTATAAGTCCTTCGGCTGACATATCGCGCAATTCCCCAGTAGTTTTTCCCATGTAGTTGGCGATAGCCTGGGCCAGAAGCGGGGCATTCTCCATAATACTTCTGAATTCGTCGCCTTGCAGTCTTCCCGCCGCCATAGCCTGGGTTAATTGGTACATAGCCGCCGTCTGTTCCTGAATGCTGGCACCGCCGATAACAAAATTCTTGTTCATTAGCTCAGTGAATGCGATCATTTCGTCATTGCTTTTGAAAGCACTACCGGCCAACGTTCCCAGCTTCGCTACGGCGTCGGCCATTGTGGTATATGACGTCCTGGACCGATTAGCGGAAGCCATGATTTTATCCTGTAGCTGGGCCGTTGTTTGAAGACCGTCGTTGATCAGGTTGAGACGTGCGGTTGTCTGCGTCATGGTGTCCGCCAGATCAATAATTTGTTTTGCACCAAAGGCGGCGAGGGCCGATTTTATGATACCGCCCAAGCCGCCCCAGGCATCTTTGATCTTGTTCGCCCCCCTTGCGGCTTCATTTTGACGTTGGTTGTATTCTTCTGTTCTGCGTGTGGCGTTGTTTATTTCTGGGACGCTTCGTGTAAAAGCTTCACCCGGGTTTACCTGATCAGTTAAGCGATCAGTAACTTCCAAAGCGCGGTTTGTGCGCGCTATAGCGGTTTCTATTCTTCTTAATGGGCTTGTCATTCTATCCTGAATCGACAAGCTGGTTGATACTCCCGCCACGGTTTTCACCTACCTTTCAAAGATATTTTTCAAAGTTATTCGATCACCGCTGTATTTATCGTGACTTCCACACGCTTTGCGGCTCCGTCTGTTCGCCGGACGGTTACGGCTATATAAAAACGCTCATGCGTCGTTTACTCGGCTTCCTGGACTTCTTTTCCTTCCCCATAGTCATAATTGACAATGACCGTCACAGGGGTATTCACTTCCGGATCATTGTTGAACAAACCCAAATGTTTTCCCAGTAATTCCAGCGCCTTCAATTTGTCAAACAGCCTGATTTCTCGTTCTATGCCTTCGCCGTCGGCTGTCGGTATGGTTTTGACCCTGAACGAAGCGATCGCCGCCGTGTCGTCTTCTGACGCACCAGAAACGATCGTCGCGGACCGGAAGTCAATCACGTCAGCGGCATTCACAAAGGCGATACGCGCCAGTTCGCGAAGAACACGATCGGCATTTATGCCGGTTCGCTTTGATCTTTCGGCCATTGCCTTTTCTATGCGCGCGCGTATGACAACATTTGTCAACAATCTGCTCCCGATCCTGTTCGCCGTCGCTGGACTATAACCCGCGCGAATCGCGGCCTGTGTCGCGTTCAGATCAATCAGGTATTCTTCGCAGAAAACTTTCTGTCTGTCAGTCAGTTTCATTTTTTTCACCGTCCTTTCTGTTTAATTTTTCATTTATGGTCTTTGTAATGGCCTTTATAGCCGTTTTATGCCGACGTGCTAATGTGCTGGTATCGCATTCAAGGCGTTCACTCATTTCCCGAAAGGTTAATTTTTCGCCAGAAAAATACCGCACAATGATATAGCATTTTTCACGACTATTAAGGGACATTACCGCGTCAAACAATAAATCAAATAATGACAATTCATCTTCTATCGCCTGAATGGCCTTCTGGTTGACAGGTTTCTTTTCTTCTTCTTTTAGGAGCAAAAGAAGCAAATAACGCGGTTCCTCATAATATCCATTCAATAAACTTAGTACCTTTTCAGCGGTCAATTTCATCTATTTCAAACCCTCCTTTTGGAAGCGGCTTTCGGCAGTTATTTTCCGTTCGACCGCCCATTCCACTGAACTGTATCCCGTGTCCCTCCAAAAACCGAATCCTGTATTCTTATATCCCAGGTTGTAATAATCCAGGAATTCAGCCAGCTTTTCGCGGTTTTCTCGTTTCCGAAATTCCCTGTGTGCTCTGTATTCCGCTTCCTCAACATTCGAACGCGAAACATTTCTTTCTCTGGCAATATCGGCCCGACTTCGTCCTTTTAATCGTTCCCTGATAACTTCCTGTGACCGTTTTGGAAGGCCGGATATTATTTCGCTTATAACCGCTTTTAGCCGGTCCTGGATTTGCTGATCGCCCACACGCTTTATACAGTCTTCTTCGAATTCTGCGTCTGGATCGGCGACTGTGTCCCCCAGTGTCATGTCCTGGTCCTCAAACCCTGGAAGCGGTTCGTCCAGGCTGGCAATTTTGGGAGGACGTTTTTTGTACTCGGTTTCACGACGGCGGTACATTCGCCACCTTATGCTATTGACTATGTAAGTCGCCAGTTTCACGTCTTTATCATCAGGAAAGGATTTAACAGCTTCCACCAAGTCAAAGAATGCTTCCTGCATTTCATCTTCAAAGGCGTCCTGATTGTATCTACACAGCTTACCGACCGTTGATCTTATCAGACCGTAATTCTGTAAATATAAGGCTTCCAGGGCGGAAGGATTGCCGGTGTGATACAGCTTGACCAATTCTTCGTTAGTCAAAATAGTCTTCATTCTCTCGGCCCCCTTTCCGCTTATGGCGACGCACCACCTCTCCCCAGAAAGTCTTCGTCGTCGTCATAGTTCTTAAATATGGGAACGGCCGTCTTTGCCTTATTACCTCCGCGATCCTGTTCTTTGGACAGCCAGTTATTTACAAACCGAAGGATTCCGCTTTTGGTTTTTCGCTTTGAAGGATTAGCGTCAAGCCATCCTTTCATTTTTCGAAGTTCCTGTATAACATCAACGGCCGGAAACAGCTTTGTCCATTCTTCGACCTGTTCATCCGAAACCGCATATTCACTCTTATCGTTTAATGTCAATGAAATAACAGGAGTAACAGCCGGACGGCATGGAGCGGCTTCCGCTCCGTGCATACATTCTTCTTCTGGTTCATACTTCTGGTTCTTTATTCTTTCTTCTGGTTCTGGTTCTTTATTTCGAAACCCTTCCGGTAACCGTTTCGAAACCGTTTCTTCAAGGGTTTTCAAAGGCTTAGCTAATGTATTAAGGAAGGCCAGAAATTCACCAAAAAGGCTATTATCTTCAAGTTCAGAAATCTTACTTTCCGCCGCTTTTTCTTGGTTTGGATTGTTAATAGGATTATGGCGAAGAAACTTCCGGATCAATACGATAGAAACCGTTTCGTCATAGCCAATCAAACCAGCTTCGCATAACATTCCTAACCCTTTCGAAACCCTTTCAACGCTCCAGTCTAAATCGGCCGCAATGTACTTTTTTGGCAGTCGATAAAACCCGATAATGTTTCGGTGCGGACAAGTGATAAGGTAAAGGAATAACAGTTTTGCGTCGTCTGATAAACTTTCGACTTTTTTGTCTGTCCAGAACGTATCATAAATACCTGTGTACATTGCGTCACCTCCTTTCCGGCGTTATGTATTCAGACTGATCTGATCGCGATTTTCGATCGCCTTGACGTATTCCTTCGCCGCTTTCACGCTGGCAAAACAGGCTTTTGCGCGGTTAGACTGAGCCTTGATGAATTCCTGCGCTTCCTGCTGGTCCTTCGGAAGATAATATCCGCCGCGCTTCGTTGAGGAAAGCACCGGAACGCCATTTATCCTGGCATAGTGAAGGAAGGACCGAAGCGTTCGATCTTCAATGCCATAATAGGCACACAGATATTCGCCGCTGACCGCGTTTTCGACGCCATGTTTCAAAACATTCTGAATGCTATCCTTGAATTCTTCACGCGTCACGACGTTCACCGTCCTTCCTGCTCTGTTTTTCGGCCACACGGCGCAAATATTCACGTGCGTTCCCCTGGGTAATCCTGCGCGCCAGAATAGCCGCGACGGCGTCTTTGTTTGCCTGTCCTTCATAAACGATCTTGATGTTACTGGTCATTTGAATCACCGCCGTTCACGGTCTGGCTGTTGAACCAGTTCCAAAAGGCTTCTTTTTGGACGAAAAACACTTTCCCGATCCGGACAGAAGGAAAGCCTGGTGAATGCATGATCCTATATGCCTTATCACGTCCAAACAGTCCCAGACCGACAAGGTCTTTTACGCTGTAAAGGTTGTCATTCTTTCCCTTTTTCACGTTCACACACCTTCCTTTTAACTCTTGCTTTTTCCTTGTTTGTATGGTATCATTATAGCAAGATATTACCGACGGATAAATGCCGATTA
Source organism: Clostridiales bacterium (assembly GCA_029268065.1). GTDB lineage: Bacteria > Bacillota > Clostridia > Oscillospirales > Oscillospiraceae > DUPK01. The sequence continues at coordinate 68,759 of JAJUHC010000005.1, forward strand.
TGTCTGTATATCCGTCTCAAAAGGAGAAAAAATTCAATGAGTGAAAAGAAAAACATTTCGCTATCGGTTGACTTTGCTGACGCCGAATATCATAGTGTTCATTTTGAGAAATACGACTTCCAACGATTGGGTGAGACAGTTTTTATTGTAGGAAGCGGCGGACGATCCGAAGGTCTTGAGAATGTTTCGGAAAACACAGAAGGGGGCGTCCGAAATTCGGCACTGATGTCTATTGTTAATTTGTGGGAATCGATTTCTGTAGATTGCCAGTTCAATGCACCAAACTATACCGCATTAGCCGAAAACGAAGAATGTCGAAAGCATATCGTCAAATGGTGCGCCAAGTATGGTATGCCCTATATCATCAGGAATGGAAGTCGTTATGAACCAGTAAACGAATTTGTCGACCCGGAAATAAACCAGATGGCAGTAATATCTTCTTATTGGAACCGCGCGGCAGACTGTGACGATCTTTCTATATCGGCGCAGAAAATTCTTCGCGACGGGTGCGACTTAATTTCTTTCCTTCAAGACTGCCGCGTCGTTCATGACCGTTTCATGGCCTGGTATGAATCAGAAGAAGGCATTAGCCATGATTCAGATTTACTGTCGCGATTCCAGTTCGCCGGAACTGCTATGTATTCCGTAAAGATAACCAGTGGAAAACCTATTTTGAAACTGGTGTTCCGATCGATCATAGAACTGGCAAAGATGCAGTTGCTTTGTGTTGCCGTTTTAAATACACGTGAAGGGAATAACTTCGTTCACGTATGCGATATGTGCGGGAAGCTGTTCATGGGCCGAAAAAATCAAAAAGTTTGCTATGACCCATGTCACCGGCGCGACAAGGGCAAAAATACGCCGGCCACTTCCGAGGAAGATAGCCGACCAGTAAAGGACATAGTTGTAAAGCGAACAACGAGAAGGAAGGAGAGTAGAGAATGAAGGCTGTCGCGTATTGCCGGTACAGCACAGATATGCAGACTGAAAATTCGATCGCATACCAGCTTCAAAATATCAATAAGCTGTGTGAATCGAAGGGGTTTGTTCTGGTGGACGTCTATTCAGACGAAGCGAAGTCAGGCAGTAACACCCAGCGCGACGGGCTTCAAAGACTTCTGGCTGACATAAACACAGAGAAATTTGACTGCGTGATTATCGACGATCAATCCAGACTTTCCCGAAATGTCGTGGACTGGTTTACCCTTCGGGAACTCCTGCAACGAGCCGGAAAGCCGCTTTTTAGTTGTGCCGAGAAAATAGAGGACTATGACGAAAACCCTTCCGCTTTTTTAACAGAAGGGATCAGGGCCATGTTTAATCAGCAGTTCCTTTTTGACACCCGAAGGAAGGTTATAGCCGGCCAGACGGCCAAAGCCAAGCAAGGGAAATTCTGTGGCGGCCTTCCCCCGCTGGGCTATGACATTGAAAACGGGAACTATATCATAAACCCTATCGAAGCCGACGCGGTCAGGAATATCTTTGAAATTTATGCTTCCGGTGGAAGCTATAGGGTTATCGTGGACTGGTTGGCGTTACATAAGATCAAAAGCAAAAGAGGGAAGCCAATCGGCGAAAATGCGGTCTTTGAAATCCTTCGGAACGAACGCTATATCGGCCGGTACACCTGGAATAAGCGGAAGGTAAAGTATTTTGGAAAATGGGCCGGCGGTGTTGAGAATCCGAATATGGTTGTAATCGAAGACGCGATTCCCGCAATAATTAGTAAGGAATTATGGGAAAGGGTGCAAAGAAGAATGAGTGATAATACGAAAAACAAGGTCAATAAAAGTAGAAAAAACCGGGAGTATATTCTATCTGGTTTGCTTCGCTGTGCAAAATGCGGCGGTGCATTCGTAGGAAGCACAACTACCAACAAAAAGGGATATGAATACAAATTCTATACTTGCGCAAATAAAAAAAGGCTCCATACCTGCGACGCTAGAAACATAGCCGCAAACGATATAGAACCTTTAATTCTTAATATTTTGAAAAGAGAAATCCTGGACGAAGGAATGATCGAAAAAGTTGCTGATCTGATACTGTCAAGTGCTTCCAATACGAAGGACGACCAACAGGAAGCGCTAAAAAAAGAATTGGTGTCAGTGAAGGGGAAAATCGCGAACTTCTTGAAAGCAATCGAATCCGGTATTTTCACTGAATCCGTTAGTGCACACTTGGCCGATCTGGAAAAACAGCAGAAAATCCTTAAAATGAAATTGGCCGCTATCGTTCCGGCCGTCCATGTCACCAGGGATCAGTTAATAAAACAGCTTCGAGAAGACGCGAAAGCCTTGTGGGAAAGTCAGGACCCCGCTACGATAAAAGAAATCCTGAAAGAGTATATTGTAAGCGTTGATATTGACGACGACGAAATAACTATCCACGCCGTGAGTGATCCGGCCGAAAATGTGAAAAGTCGCCAGTTTGAAACTGACGACTTGAACACAAGTGGTTGCGGAGGCAGGATTTGAACCTACGACCTTCGGGTTATGAGCCCGACGAGCTACCGGACTGCTCCACTCCGCGATATTTCTCTGGACTTCAGAGCTATAATAGAGTATCATATTACTCATCAGATGTCAACAGTATTATTATGTCTGAACGGAGATTTTATTCATGAAAAAATCCGCTCTCGTAACCGGCGCTTCCGGGGGCATAGGATCGGAAATCGCAAGGTGCCTGCGCAGGGACGGTTTTGAAGTCCTGCTGCACTACAACCGCGCCCGCGAAAGCGCGCAAACGCTTTCGGACGAGCTGGGCGGCGCGCCCTTTTATCGCGCAGATTTCGAAAACCCTTCCGAAATTGAGGCCATGTTTGATGAAATAAACGTCATGTGCGGAGGAGTCGACCTTCTTGTCAACAACGCTGGACTGGCTTACTACGGGCTTTTAACCGACATGAAACCTGAAGAGTGGCGAAGGCTTTTCGCCGTCAACGTCGACGGGGCGTACCATTGCTGCCGTCTTGCCATTCCGAACATGGTGCGGCGCAAAGCGGGCAGGATAATCAATATCGCCTCTGTCTGGGGACTTTGCGGAGCTTCATGCGAAACCGCTTACTCGGCTGCGAAGTCTGCCCTCATCGGCTTTACGAAAGCCCTCGCCAAGGAGCTCGGGCCGTCCGGCATAAGCGTCAACTGTGTTGCTCCCGGGGTAATCATGACGGAAATGCTGAGTTCCCTGTCTGACGAAACGATCGAAGCGCTCAGAGAGGAAACTCCCCTCGGAGTTATCGGAAAGCCTTCAGACGTCGCCGAGCTTGTTTCTTTCCTTGCTTCCGACAGAGCCGGTTTTATAACCGGACAGGTTATAAGCCCGAACGGCGGCTTTGTAATAAGCTGAAAGGAGCAGTCAGATGGAGTTTTGCGCTGCGCTTATTGTCGTGGACGACATGGAGATATCAAAGGCGTTTTACCAGACCCTGCTCGGGCAGAAAATTAAATTCGACTTCGGTGAAAACGTATTGTTTGAAAGCGGAATATCGCTTCAGCTGAAGTCCCATTTTGCTCAAACGACCGGCATAAGCGAAAAATCCATGCTTCATTCTTCGCATAATTTCGAACTGTACTTTGAGGAAAGCGACTTTGAAGGCTTTATCGGCAGGCTGTCCGGTCTTTCCAACATTCGGTATGTCCAGCCTCTGGTCGAGCATTCCTGGGGACAGCGGGTCACCAGATTCTATGACCCTGACCGGCACATCATCGAGGTTGGAGAATCAATGAAAAGCGTGGTAAAAAGATTTCTCGACCGGGGCATGACGCCGGAAGAAACGGCCGAAAAAACGCAGCACCCCATAGAGTTCGTGAAGTCCTGCATATAAATTATAGATTGGAGTGACTATATTGGGAGAGCTTTCCAAGCTTCCGAACATCGGCAGCGTAGTTGAAAAGCAGCTTAGCGAGGTCGGCATAAACACGTTTGAGGATTTAAAGAGAGCCGGAAGCAAAAACGCGTGGCTTAAGATAAGAGCCGTAGACGATTCCGCCTGCATCCACAGGCTTTATTCCTTTGAGGGCGCCATCCGCGGGATAAAAAAGACGGAGCTGCCGCAGGAGGTAAAGGACGATTTAAAAACGTTTTATAATGCCCATAAATGAGAAGCGGCGGGATATGTCAGTCCCGCCGCATTTTTTAATCAAGATGCCTTTTTTGATCCCTGAATTCAGCAAGTCTCAGAGCATACGCCCTCCTCGCGGTATCCTCAAACGCTATTTTGGCTTCGGAACCCATCAGTCTAAGAAAATACTGGGTAAAATCAGGGTTCAAAACAAGAAGCGGACCCAAAAGGTAGGTTCCGAAGAAGTTATTTCTCCTCACTCCCTCGGTTACGGAGCCCGCGCCAGTGCCGCAGCCTCTTACGACCTCGGCAAAGCCCCCCTCCTCCGATTCCGCCGAGGAAAATCTGCTGTGGAAGCCCACTATCTCCATATCCTCAAATTTTCCGAGAAAAAGACTGTTGAAGCGGTTTTTCATATCGCGCTTTGCGCGCAGTTTGAGAACTCCCAGCCCCTCGATCCTCGTCCCGCCGGCTTCGATATATTCGCCCAAAACCTCCATGCTGTTCCCCGTGAAGAGGAAACAGACTCCGTTGTCTATAAGCTCAATTATACGTTCCTTGCAGGGTTTGAGCCTTTCTATGACTCTTTCCTGGGATTTTTCTGACATCGGGCCCATGTAGATCAGGTTCGGTTCGCTTTTCAGGAACAATGGCTCGCCGGAAAGCGCGGTGCGGATAAACTCCGCTTCCGGCAGGCAGCGCATCAAATATCTGATATTTCCCGTATCCCCAAAGAGATTGCATATCTCGGGGTACAAAATCTCCACCTTCATTGATGTACCTCCCTGACCTTTTTCATCACCTCATCGAGCACCTTAAGGGCGATATCGTAGCGGTAAACGTCGTAGAGCAGGAATATCCTGTCGGCGTCGTTATAGCGGATGGCCCCGGCAATTTCTCCTTCGCTTCGGAGAGTCGTGATTTTTTCCTCAGGAACCCCCGCTATGAGCAGCCTCAGCTTGCCGTCCAGAGCCCTTACGCCGCAGGGAATTATCTGAACGATATCGTCGGAATTTAAAAACTCGTAGTCCACGTCGTATATCCAGGCGATATTTTCCGAGGTCTGCTTCTCGTCGAAAATATCGTCGTACATGAGCGCGACTACTTTTTTGCCCTGCTCGCGGCTCACATGATCAAAGCCCCGCGAGCACGCGACGGCGTTAAGCCCCTTGGCCATCAGCATGGTTACCTTTTTTCCGCCGACGCTCTCTTCCCTGAAGCGCGACTGGACAATCCCGGTCCTTTTCAGAGCGCTCTCTATTTCCTCGGGCGTTCTCCCCAGCTCGCGCAGAAGAGTAATTGCCGCAAGCTCATTATAAATGTTGAACACGGTATCTGAAACGAGGGTATATTTTCGCGCCTCCCCCCTCTCGAGCACCTTCAGCTCCATATTTTTAAAGTCGGCCGATACGGCCTTGTAGTCCGGAGCCGCCGACGCGAAGCCGCACTCGCAGCGAGCCCTGCCTATATGATGATAGCGCCTGAATTCGAATTCCAGAGTCCTTCCGCAAACGGGGCACACGGAGATGTCCATGACGATGTTTTCGCGCGCTTCGCTCTCGCATTCAAGACGATCCATGCCGAAGTATACCCGTTCGTTTTCTGGCGCTATCGCCGAGCTTATGAGGTCGTCGGCGTTCAGTATCAGCTTCGAGGCTTTCGGCATGTGCTCCGTGAGCACCGACGCGATATATTCCGGGTGGGCGTTCCTGCGCATCGAGTCGCGGAAAAGATTCGTGCAGACGATATAGTCCGGCCTGACGTAGGGGTATACCAGCCTCGCGCTGCGCTCGTCGATTTCGAGTACCGCAATACCCTTCCGGCACCGGCCAGAAAGCGACGCGCCGTCAATAAGCGCCGCCGCCACGCCGGCGTTGATATTCGAGCCGAGCCGGTTGCTGAGAACGTCCTCTCCGCACGCCTCCAGAAGATCGGTTATCATATTGCAGACCGTAGTTTTGCCGTTGGTCCCGGTGACTCCGATTATTGTTTCGGGCTTCCCTATCCGGCCCAGAAAATCGGGGCATATTTTAATCGCCGCCTTCCCCGAAAAATACGTCCCCTTTCTCCCGACAAGTATCAAAAGCAGCTTTATGAGCTTCGCGCACCAAAGCGCAAAATAAAATCTCAAAGTACCCAAGGCTTTTCCTCCTCCGCGCTATACAAGGGTAGTACGTTTTTTTGCCTCCCTGCGCTCGCGCAGCTTGAGGCTTAAAAAATCCATTATGTCCGATATGGTCCGAATTACGGGCAGCGCCGCAAGCCCCACCGTAATCAACACCATGTTTGCACCGAATCCAAGCGGGCTCAGCGCAAACAGGCTTCTGAAAAACAGAACGCAGATAATCATCGCTCCCAGCATGGAACCCCAGAGCAGCTTCCTTATCCTGTCAAAGGGTTTGCAGGTGCGGTACAGCATGATAAGCCCCACCTCTGCCAGCATTATAGCCGATATGGTCGAAAGCTCATGATACGGCAGCCTGAACGCCATCCCAAAAAGCATGATTACAATTACGAGAATGACGTTGGTCAGCCCCGCGGGCAGGGCCCTGAACAAAACGTTCCTGAGGAAGCGCCCCTTGACGATTTCCTTGTTCGGCTCCAGGGCGAGAATAAACGAGGGGAAACCGATCGTCAGCACGCCGACCATCGAAAGCTGAGCCGCAGTCACCGGGTAGGGCAGCACGGCTATCATCGTAATTATCGACAGAAGGAAGGAAAATATGTTTTTCACCAGATACAGCGCCGCGGCGCGTTCAATATTGTTTATCACCCGCCGCCCCTCCATGACCACAAAGGGCATGGCTCCGAAATCCGAATTCATAAGCACAAGCTGCGACACGCGGCAGGCAGCGTCGCTGCCGGAAGCCATCGCTACGCTGCAGTCGGCCTCCTTCAGCGCCAGAACGTCGTTGACTCCGTCTCCGGTCATGGCGACCTTGTGTCCCGCGGCCTTGAGCGCCATAATAAGCTTCTTCTTCTGCGACGGGGTAACACGGCCGAAAACCGTGTATTCAGCGGCCGCCTCCCTGAGCTTTTTATCCGTATTCAGCGAGGTCGCGTCAACATACTTTTCGGCATTCATTATGCCCGCTTTTCTGGCTATGTTTGAAACCGTCGCGGGGCTGTCCCCCGAAATAACCTTGATTGTCACGCCCTGCTTCGCAAAAAAGCTGAAGGTGGCCTGCGCGTCCCTGCGTATTTTATTGGAGAGCAGCACAAGAGCTATCGGCGTCAATCCGGAACGGTCGATCTCACCCTTAAGGGACCCCTCGTAAGCGCTGAGCAGAAGCACTCTGTATCCGTCCGAGGAATATGGTTCTGTTTTATCCCTGTACTTTTCATACTCAGAGCCTAAAATGATCTCCGGCGCGCCCAGCAAATAGGCTTCCCCGTCCTCAAACAAAACTCCGCTGTACTTTAACGATGAGGAAAAGGGCAGTATTTCCTCCGCCTTTCTCAGGGGAGCACCGCTAAAATGGGTTTTCAGCGCAGCCATGGTTTCGTTTTCCGGATCCATGCTCCCGGCATAATCGGCCATTATGCTCCTTACGTCCTCGTCTGAAAACCGCTCACCGCAAAGCAAAACGCTGCCCTCAACCTCCATTTCAGGCTCGGTTATCGTTCCCGTCTTGTCTACGCAAAGCACGTCTATGCGGGCAAGCGTCTCTATGCAGCCCAGATCGTGAACAAGCGTCTTGTTCTTCGCGAGCCGTATTACCCCGACGGCAAGCGCTACGCTCGTCAGCAGGTAGAGTCCTTCCGGTATCATCCCGACAAGAGCGCCCACGGTGGACACCACGCTTTGCTTAAGCTCCAGCGCCAGCACAAAATGCTGATTATAAAACAGCACCGCCCCGACGGGAATAATCAAAATGCCGATGCACTGCACGAGTATCGTAAGGGACCTCATCATTTCGGAGCCTTGCTTCTTTTTCATCTTCTTGGCTTCGACAGTCAGTCTCGAGGTGAGCGAATCCCTCCCGACCTTTTCAAGCCGCGCACGGCAGGTCCCTGAAATCACAAAGCTGCCGGATAGAAGTATGTCCCCGGCGTTTTTCGTTATTTCGTCGGACTCCCCCGTTATCAGCGATTCGTTCACCTGCACTGTGCCCTCAAGCACCACGGCGTCGGCGTATATCTGATTTCCCGAAGAAAAAACGGCGACGTCGTCTATCACCGCCCTGTCCGTATCAATTAAAAGCTCCTTCCCGTCGCGTATGACGCGCGCCTTTGGGGCGTTTAGAAGCTTCAGCTTGTCAAGTACTATTTTCGAGCGGATTTCCTGCGCTATTCCAATAATGGTGTTTATTATTAGCACCGGCATGAAGGTAAGGTCCCTGTAAGACTTTACAAAGACGATGCAGACCGCCAGAACGAAAAAGACCAGGTTAAAATATGTAAACACGTTCCCGAGTATGATTTGGGGCACCGTCTTTGTGGCCGGGTTGACGCTGAAGTTGGCCCAGCCGCCTTCAAACCGCAGCTCGGCCTCCGCGGCGGTGAGTCCCCTCCGCGGATCGGTATTAATACGCTCTATATCAGCTCGCGCCGCTCTGTACTTCATTCTCTTGCTCATAATGCTCCCTACGGTTTCGATGCATTTTCAGTATATTCTTGCATTTTACCACAAATCCCGCAAAACTGGAATTAATAATTTGATTATTCCAAAAAATTCTCCAATCCTTTGTTGACAATTCCGTAAATTTTGTTATAATTACTTCCGTCCTTGCGGGCGTAGCTCATTTGGCAGAGCGCCACCTTGCCAAGGTGGAGGTAGCGAGTTCGAATCTCGTTGCCCGCTCCAAAAAAGCTCTCACACAGCAAAAGTGCGAGAGCTTTTGCGTTTTAACAGGGTAGGCGGCATATTCGAACCGCTGCCTCCACCCGGCGGCGAAGCCGCGTTAAAAATGAGGCGGGGCCCCCGCGGTTGAAATTAATCAGGAATTCTCTCCGCACTCCAAAAGCAAAGGCACAACATCCGAAGCCGGGCGTCGTGCCTTTATCGTTTTGCTTCCTTCAGCAGCGGAGCTTATGCAAAATAAACGAGCCCGCCCCTCATTCGCGTGGAAAGATACCATAGGCGCAGGTCGAAGCTCCTCGCCTCTCCCTCGTCCGAGGCGGTCGCAACGGCGCGATTTCCTTCGATATCCGCCGAAGTGACGGTTATCCAGTGCCAGCCCTGAAGATTCTTTTCCCTTCCCCTTGTCAGGACGAGAAAGCCCAGCGGACAGTCGGAGGAAAGCCCGGCTCCGGCGAACTCGATGAACTCGGAAACCGGCGCACGCTCCTTTGCCATATTGCCCTGAACGCAGAAAACCTGCGGCTTTATCATTATTCCTCTGCTCGCCGCGAAATCCGCGACTCCGTCCGAAAGGTATTCGACTCTGTTAAGGCCGCCCATTCCGGGCGTGACATATCTGTACACTTCCTCCATATGCTGCGCAAAGTCCGAGAGGCTCATACTGTCATAAGCATAAAGGGCTCTCAGCTCCGGACGGGTAAACGCAAGATAGGACAGTATATTGGCGGCGCAGGTGGGACCGCAGCCCGCCCTGCGGCTGCGCTCCCTTGAGTACCAGGACTGCGAGCCTCCAAAATACCTGTCTTTTGTATGCTCGTCTGTTATTTCAAGCAGCTCGGGACGCGAAATTGAATACAGCATCTTTTTCCTCTCCGCACGTTAAGGTGGTTTTTTCAGTATAGCATATGCGGAAGAAATCAGCAAAGCCTGTGCCCCCGCAGGGCTATTGAAAATTGTATGTCCTGAGCTTCCCGTCTGCAAGCTCGGATACCGGGCCGTGTCCGCAGCACACGATGCACGGCCTGTTGTTCTTTGACGAAAGCTCCTCCGCAATTCTGATAATCTCTCTTCTCATCTCCCCCGCCCTTTTTGAATCGACGTTCACGCTTTTCATGAGGTACGGAGCAAAAGAATTGAACTCCGCGGTTTCAGGCGCGAAGCCGCTGATATTTATCAGGAGGTCCCCCGTGAAGATAATTCCGCGTTCCCTGCTGACATATATCATTTCGCCTTTCAGGTGACCGCCGCTGCTCTCCAGAATCTCAAAATCGAGCCTTCCCGCGCGCAGAACGCCTATTTTAAGAAAATCCTCATGTTCCTCCGGTGTTTCGCTGTCAAGCACCGTGAACCGGCTCGGTTCCGGCGGCGTATATCCGGAAATTATCTGGCTGATTCTGCTGTATCCCAAGCCCAGCACAGAGCTTTCGCGGAAATCCGGAAGGCCGGAGGCCTGCCGCCGCAGGCTCTCGGCGCTCTTTTTATTGAGTATGATCTCGGAGTTCTGAAGCTTTGAAAGCAGTCCGCAGTGGTCGACGTCCGCATGAGTAATATAGACTTTTTTATGCCGCGTTTCAAAGTCCGGCCATATCGAAAGGAAGATTTTCATCATCTCTTCCTCAAACACGGCAAAGCCCGTGTCTATAATCACAAGCTCGCCATCAGCCTCAAGGATAAAGGTATTGCTTCCGCAGGGCGGCCGAATGATATAAAGGGCGATTTCGGCGTCTATATCAAGCCTTTCGACCGAGGCTTTAAACTGAGCGCCCTTATTCCTGCATATAAAATCAGCAAAGCGTCGTATATACCTGAACACCTTGCCCGCGTCCTCGCCCTCGGACTGCAGCGCCTGCAGGATGCGGTTCGATTCAGTGATAAACTGCATGGTTTTCTCGTCGCTCAGCCCGAAGCGTTTCTGCATATCGTTGGCGAGCCGTATATAAAACGCGGTGTTGTCCAGATTCTCCTCGGCGCTGTCGCAGCTTACGACGTCCACCCTGTATATTGCGCTTATTTCGTCAAGCAGTATCTTAATGAGAGCCGGCTCCTCGATAAGAAGCCCCGCTCTGAAATCCTGATAGAACCTTTCGTCTGAGCTGAGGTTAAGATAAGAAATATTTACGTTATGCCTGTTCAATATCTCAAGCACGGGAAGCGCGGCTCCAGGTCTGTCGGGTATTTGAACCGAAATCTCCATTACCCTTATCTCCGCTATCCTGTCGTTTAAATAGCCGGTATTCAGGAGCTCCCTTTCGATTTCGGAAAGCTTTTCCCCTTCCGCCTCTATGTCGAGAAAAAGCGTATTCGGGTCTACAGCCTTGTTGTAGCTTACTCTTACTATGTTCCCGCCGTATTCCGCTATGATTTTTGACGCGCGCAGGAAGGCGCCCGCCTTGTCCGGCATTCTTGTGACGAAGGATTTGCAGCTCATTTTTCCACCCCGAGTCCCGTTTGTTCCTGTCCTTTTATTATAACACTTTTTCGACACGCCGAATATCCGTTTTATAGGCATCATTAAAAGGGCAGGTTGAAATGCTTCAGCCCGCCCCTTTTACTCAGCCTATTCATCCGCATCTAGATAACGGCGCTGGCGTGCCTTGTGACATGACAGCCCATGTTCACAACGCAGGGCATGCCCGCAATGTGCGTTGGAAGCGTGTCTATATTGACGGCAAGCGCGGTATACCGTCCCCCGAAGCCCTGCGGCCCGATTCCAAGCGAGTTGATCCTTTCAAGCGCGCGCCTCTCCATATCCGCGTAAAACCCGTCGGGGTTTCTCGTGTCTATCGGCCTCAAAAGGGCGCGCTTCGCGGTAAGCGCCGCCTGCTCTATTGTGCCGCCGAGTCCTACTCCTAAAATCACCGGGGGGCAGGGATTTGAGCCCGCGTTTTTCACGGTTTCCACAATAAAAGCTATTACCTCTTCGGGCGTAGATGACGGCAGAAGCATCTTCATCGCGCTCATATTCTCACTGCCGAAGCCCTTGGGCGCAACCGTTATGCGTATTCTGTCGCCCTCCACAAGTCTTATGCTTAGCATGGCGGGCGTATTGTCCCCCGTATTTACGCGCCTCAGCGGATCCCGCACCACCGAAAGGCGCAGAAGCCCGTCTACATAGCCTCGGCGCACGCCCTCGTCTACGGCGTCGGAGAAAAGACCGCCCGTAATATGTACTTCCTGTCCTATGTCGGCAAAAACCACCGCCATGCCCGTATCCTGACAAATAGGCACCCCCGCCGATGCAGCGTACTTGAAGTTTTCCACCATATCACAGAGCGCATCGCGCCCCGCGTCCGAATACTCGGTTTCGGCCGCGGCTTCAAGCTGTATGCCAATCTCCGGCGAGAGTATCGTATTGGCCTTAACGCATAATTTCGCAACGGTACGAGCTATCTCTTCAAAGTCTATTTCACGCATAGAGCTCACCTTAAAAAATTATTTCTTCCCGACAAAACTAGTATTCTTTCGCCCGGTTTCGCTATTTACAAATTATGGTAATTGTAGTATATTTTATTCACAGCTTATCCAATGGCATTGAAAGCGGCGCAACCGCCGTTTTCAATCCGCCCAGCAATGCTGGCGGTTCATATCTTTATCCCACAACCCCATTCGGCGGATCGTTTTAACGGTCCGCACCTTTTTTTTGCAATACTTACGGGGCGGTTAAAAACCGCCCCGTCATTTCAGCCTCTGCTGCGGCGGCGCGAAGAGCCGCTTTTACGATCCGAGTACTGCTTTATGCCGGAAATCTTGCTGTCCGAATCCTGCATAAACCTTTTTAGCTTGTCTTCAAAGGAAGTGTCGTTAAGAGGAGCTTCCACTGGCTGCGACGCGGCCGCCGTTCGGTAAGCCGGCATCCTGACAGGCATTTTTTGATTTCTGTTTTGTGCCTGGGACGCGCGCTGGGGCACACCCGGCTGCTCTGCGGCTTTCTTGATGGAAAGATTGATCCTTCCGTTTTCGTCTATGCCAATGACCTTTACCTTGACTGTCTGTCCGTCACTTAGGTGGTCGCCCACATTCTGAACATAGGGATAGGCTATTTCTGAAATGTGCACAAGCCCGGATTTGCCCGACGGGAAGGAAACAAAAGCCCCAAACTTAGTGATGCCGGTGACCTTGCCTTCGAGAACAGTCCCCACTTCCAAATCCATATAAAGTTTACTTCCTCCTCAAAAACTTAAACTGTAATATATTATTCGACAAACAACTCCTAGTTGTTCGTTCCGTAAAAAATGATTTCTCCCGGTTTGACCAAGCCCAGCTTCTCACGGGCTATCTTCTGTATCGTTTCTGGGTCGTTTGAATTCTTTATGCTGTGTTCGAGCTCCGCGTTTCGGGCCTCTATATTTGAGACTTCCTGTTCGAGCCTCGCCTTCTGAGCCTCGGCCGCCGCTATCTTTGAATTCAGCCCCACGAGCGTTACTACTGTATATATCATAATAATCATTACGATAAGCTTTGTAAGTATGCCTGTTTTCCTGCTTTTCAAAGCGCTCCTCCTTCGTACTGCCCGCCGCCGATGCCGCCGTCTTTCTGTGCATGAACCGACTATTATTTATTGTAAACCACTTTTTTAAATATTGGAATACCTTTTTTAATATTTCTATAATTTTTTTTATTGAAATTAACAGAAATTTAACCGGAAATAAAGCTATTCTTACAATTCTGACCAATAAGTCTGCCAAAAGCTCCAGCGTTTGGATTGCGTACGGGCTGAGAGTATAAAAATATACCGTTCCGCCGGTTATGGCGAAAATATACATGAAAATGCGGAAGCCTCTCTGCGACGCCCCGGAAGCCAGGAAAAACAGCGCGGCGGCGGCGAGAAACCAGTAGAGAGCGTCAACGACGGGGGTGACGCGCTCCAAACCAAAGCGCCGCCGCAATATCCTGAACAGATCGTAAACTACGCCGAACGCAAAGCCGAGCGCTACGGAAAGCCAGGCCTCAAGCATCTGGTAGGCAAGCGAAATATCCATATTCGTTACTTGAACAGCCGCGACCAGACGGAGCCTTTTTCACGATCCTTTGCTTCGTAGGTCATTGACTCGACATCGCCTTCAAGAACAAAATCACCGCCGTCGATGCTCAGCTTTTCAATATGCAGCTCGCTCCCTCTTACTATCAGCGTGCCGCAGACCGTTGTGATGACTACCTCCCGCTCATCGAAGTTTTCGACGTCCTCAACGCCCGACACCGAAAGGCGCCTTCTCCCTTCCAGAATCAGATTGTGCGGCTGATCCGGTTTTTTATATTTCTCCTCGTATGCCATCATACTCACCCTTCCATCAGATTTGTACAAGTATATTTGTCCGCGCCCCGAAATATAACCCCAAAACCCGCATGTTGCAAATTACTTAATTTTTTAATTGAAAACTCGTAAAAAATTGGTTATATTGGTAATGAAAAAAAATAATACGAAGGAGTGTTTTATTATGACGGTTTACAACACTGACGGCGAGTTCGGAAAGTACATAGTTCAGGAGCTCCGCGCCCCAGCATTTTCGCAGGAATTCAGCGAGTTTTACAAGACCTATGCCAAAAGGCTGCTCTGGATGGACAAGAATGTGGTCCCGGGGGCTTTCCAGATGAACATTTCCTGGTACATGTCCGCTTCGGAGATGAGGCCGCTTTTAAAACACGAGGAGCATTATCACGACAACGATGAACTCATCGGCTTCCTCGGGTCCGACCCGAATGACCCGTATGACCTCGGCGGAGAAATTGAGGTCGGAGTCGGCGGCGAGCTCCACAGACTCACAAAATCCTCTATCATATTCTTCCCCGCCGGACTCAAGCACCTTCCGCTTTCCATCATCGAGCTGCACAGGCCGATACTTCACTTTTCGATAACCATGAGCGGTACTTACAGCGGCCACCGCACCGGCGGGGATTCCTACAAATACTGACGAAACCGACAATATCTTTGATTTTGAAAGGAACGATACTATGAGGGATATACTGACCGAAAAGGGAGTTTTGGACACGGCCGGAGAATACGGAAAGCAGATAGTCCAGGAGCTCATTCTTCCGGCCTCGCACGCAAAGCCGGAGGTAATGGAGAGATACGCGAAGTTCGGGCGCCGCATACACTGGATAGACGCAAACGTGGTCCAGGGAGCCTTCCAGATGAATACCTCCTGGTACTTCAAGCCCACGACCTACATGCTTGACGAGGAGAGCAACGCCGTAACAAAGCCGCACAAGCACGACGTTGACGAAATCCTGGGCTTTTACGGTTCGAATCCCGAAGACCCCTACGACCTTGGCGGGGAGATAATCATTTACATCAACGGCGAGAAGCACACTCTCACCAAAAGCAGTCTTGTATTCCTCCCCCGCGGAATGGAGCATCTTCCTCTTATCGTGACAAGAGTGGACAGACCCATTTTTCACTTTTCCATCGTTACGGAGGATATTTACAGATACACCTCTGTGGACGACGGGGTGCTGCGCGAGGCGAAATAGGCGCTCCGCGGCTCTCGGGCAAGCGGGTGCAATTCGAGAGGGAAAGCCCTTTGCCTTTGCGGATGAGACGGCATTTTTGCGGTTATTTACCCATTTATCTGTATTTTTGTATTTATTTCTATGCGCCCGGGTCACCCTCGGGCGCATATGAATTTAACCTGCAATTAATTGCCTTCCCATCCATACTCTGCTTGTTTTTGTAAAAAATTTGTTCACATTTGTAAAAGATTTGTTACGAACGACCCGTTTTGCTTGACTTAAGCCATACATTGGTATATGTTTTTGTTCGCGAAGTTTCAAATTAAGTAGGCGGCGGGAAAATATACCCTGTTTTTCCGCCAATGAATTTCTTAAAGGAGAAGCTGGCGAATATGGAAAACACCTTGCCGCCTGTTCAGACTGGGAACAGGCACTTCCCCGCGTTCTGGCAAAGGCCGGTATCCGGACGCAGCGCGCCCCCTAAAAGAATTAGGAACAAGCTCATCTGCATCGCTGTATTATTTGGAATTTCCGCTTTGATAATGGCTGTGGGACTTAAGACAACAACCTCCGTTTTGTATAATGGCACGCTAGTCGGCGTCGTCGAGTCAAAGGAAATCGCCGACGAGGCCGTGGCGAAGGCGGAAGCGAAGGCATCGGAAATACTCGGTAAAGAATACTCAGTTTCAAGCGGAATTACATACAGAAAAGGTATTGCGGCGACAAACCTAAGCTCCGAGGATCTTACAAGCGCCATTTTGGACAAGTTGGACAGCATCCAGAGGCTGCACGTCCTCACGGTGAACGGCAAGATAATCGGCGGCGCGGAAAACCGCAAGGACGTTGAAAACCTTCTGGTTTCAATTCTTGAGAAGAATCTTTCGGCCACCTCCATGTCGGCAAAATTTCATGAAAACACCCAAATAGTGCAGATGTTCGTACCAAAGGGCAGCGTGCCCGACCTCACCGAAATGAAAAAGGCGCTTACGACTAAGCGTGAAGACGGCACATATCTGCTGAACGTTGAAACGGTGGAAGAGGTGGAGTACATCTCCCCTGTCGCATACCCCACCCAATATGTGCAGGACAACACGATGCTCGAGGGCGAATCCTCTACCCTGACCCCCGGCACGAACGGGGAAGCGATCGTCACCGAAAAGATGACTATGCTTGACGGAAATAAGGTTAACAGCGAGATAAAGAACACGAAAATTCTTTCCAACCCCTCCCCTGCGATTATCGCCGTAGGTACGGTACCGCGCTCCAGATCAAAAGGCTATTATAATTGGCCCATTCGAGGCCTTCTCACCTCCGGCTTCGGCTACCGCAACATAGGCATGGGTGGATCCTTCCATTACGGTATCGACATCGGAGTAAGCCGCGGAGCCTCAATATGCGCCGCTGACGGCGGGACTGTCATCTATTCCGGCTTTTACAGCGACTACGGTTATATGATTGAAATACGACACGACAACGGCGATGTTACGCGCTACGCACACAACACAAAGAATCTTGTTTCAGCCGGAGATAAGGTGGCTCAGGGAGACGTAATCGCCACCGCCGGAGATACGGGGCTTGCGGACGGCGTGCACCTGCACTTCGAGCTTGTGAAAAGCGGCGTCAGGGTAGATCCCTATCCGTACCTCAAATAGAACGCATACGCAAAAATAGGACTGGCACCGCTTAGCACGGTGCCAGTTTTTTCGTATAATCAGTCTCCCGCCGTCACATTGTCTGCCGCAAAAATGTCCTAATATACTCTATTTGGGCCCTGACCGAATCAGGAGAAGGACCTCCCTCCGATTTTCTGCCCTTCAGGCAGGTCTCAAGGGCAATTGCTTCAAATACGTCCTCGCCGAAAAGCGGTGAAAAGCTTCTGTATTCCTCGAGCCCAAGCGTTTCCAGCGTTTTCTTCCCTGCTATGCAGTAATTAACTATCCTGCCGGTCACGGTATACGCGTCCCTGAAAGCAAGCCCCTTCCTTACAAGGTAATCCGCGCAGTCCGTAGCGTTTATAAAGCCGCCGCTGGCCGCGGAGCGCATATTGTCCGCCCGTATGGTCATGGTATCGATCATTGCCGTAAACACGGGGAGGCATTTTCTGGCTGTGTCTATCGCGTCGAAAAGCGGCTCCTTGTCTTCCTGCATGTCCTTGTTGTACGCAAGAGGCAACGCCTTCATAACGGTGAGGAGCGTTATGAGGTCGCCGTAAACCCGGCCCGTCTTGCCCCTGACAAGCTCCGCTATGTCCGGATTCTTCTTTTGCGGCATTATTGACGAACCGGTGGAATAGGCGTCGTCCAGCTCTATGAACTTGAATTCCCAAGAGCACCAGAGGATGATCTCCTCCGAAAACCTCGACAGGTGCATCATCAGTATGGAGAGGCAGGAAAGCAGCTCCAGAGCGAAATCCCTGTCCGAAACTCCGTCGAGGCTGTTCTGCGTGACTCCGGCAAAGCCGAGAGCCCTCGCCACCATGCCCCGGTCTATGGGATATGTCGTCCCCGCAAGCGCGCCGCTGCCGAGAGGCGACTCGTTCATCCTTTCAAGGCAGTCGTCAAGCCTCAGCACGTCGCGCCTCAGCATATTGGCGTACGCCATCATATAATGAGCGAAGGTTGTCGGCTGAGCCCTTTGAAGATGCGTATAGGCGGGCATGATAGTCTCGGTGTTTGCCTCCGCCTTTCTGACGAGCGCCGACATGAGAGCCAGAATCAGACCCTTTATCTCCGATATTTCCTTCTTCAGATAAAGCCTGATATCCAGAGCCACCTGATCGTTGCGGCTCCTCGCGGTATGCAGGCGCTTGCCCGCCTCTCCTATGCGTCGTGTGAGCTCCGCCTCCACGCTCATATGGATGTCCTCGTTTTCGAGGGAAAACGTGAGCCGGCCCTCCTCTATGTCTCCAAGGATAGCGCGGAGCGCCCCCGTGATGCTTTTAACGTCGTCTTCGGTAAGGATACCCGCGCTTCCCAGCATCTCCGCGTGGGCAATGCTTCCCTCGATATCCTCGCGGTAGAGGCGCGAGTCGAACTCAATTGACGCGTTCAGCTCGTCCACCAGAGCGTCCGTATTCTTTTCAAAGCGACCAGACCAAAGTTTCATATTTTTACCTTCCGGTTTATCTCGTTTACTTGTCCAGGAGTCCCTGGTCCAGCATGGCCTTGACCTGAATCGGGAGTCCGAACAGGTTAATGAAGCCCTCTGCGTCCTTCTGATTGTAATTGCTCTCCCCGAAGGTCGCGATCTTTTCGGAATACAGGCTGTATTTGCTCCAGACGCCAGCGTTTATAACATTGCCCTTGTAAAGCTTCAGCCTGACCTTGCCCGTAACATTCCTCTGCGTGCTCGCAACGAAGGCGGAGAGCGCCTCGCGAAGCGGCGTGAACCACTGTCCGTTATAGACGAGGTCCGCAAAGTTTATGGCGAGCCTTGCCTTCATATGCTGAGTCTCCTTGTCGAGGCAGAGCGTCTCGAGCACAGAGTGCGCGCGGTAAAGTATGGCGCCTCCCGGGGTCTCGTATACGCCGCGGCTCTTCATGCCGACAAGGCGGTTTTCCACAAGGTCGAGGATGCCTATGCCGTTTTCCCCGCCCAGCTTGTTCAAGACGCGGATAATGTCGCTCGGCTTCATTTTCTTGCCGTCGACAGAGACCGGCACGCCCTTTTCGAACTCGATTTCGACATAAGTCGCTTTATCGGGGGCCTGCTCGGGTGAAACGCCGAGCTCAAGGAAGCCTGCCTTCTGGTAATCGGGCTCGTTTGCAGGATCCTCGAGGTCCAGGCCCTCGTGGCTCAGATGCCAGAGGTTTTTGTCTTTGGAGTAATTCGTTTCACGGTTTATTTTCAGCGGGACGTTATGTGCCTCCGCGTAGTCTATTTCATCGTCGCGGCTCCTTAAATCCCATTCCCGCCATGGCGCGATTATTTTCATCTGCGGAGCGAAGGCCTTTATCGTAAGCTCAAACCTGACCTGATCGTTGCCCTTGCCTGTGCAGCCGTGGCAAATGGCGTCCGCGCCCTCCTTGAGAGCGATATCCACAACGTGCTTCGCTATAATGGGACGGGCGAAGGAGGTGCCGAGAAGGTAGCCCTCATAATTTGCGCCCGCCTGCATGGTCGGAATAATATATTCGTCTACAAATTCATCAACCAGGTCGAGAACATAGAGCTTGGAGGCCCCTGTTTTCTTGGCCTTTTCCTCGAGCCCTTCGAGCTCGCTGCCCTGTCCTACGTCCGCGGAAACCGCAATTACCTCGCAGCCGTAATTTTCCTTGAGCCACGGAATTATTATCGAGGTGTCAAGCCCCCCTGAATAAGCGAGTACGCATTTTTTGACCTGTTCCATACTAATCCTCTTTTCAATGTCGTTTGTTCTAAAAGTATAGCATATATACCGAGGCTTTTCAATACTCTGCGGCTTGTGATTTTTAATATATATTCTTAAATTTGAGGCAAAAATGCATATAAATGCAACAAGAAATATAATTCGCGGTTATATATTCACGCAACTGCCTTACGCGGCCTATTCCCTGCCGCCTCCGCCGCCGTCGCTGAAGCCGCCGCCGCCGTCGAAGCCGCCGCCGCTGTCGAAGCCGCCGCCGCCACCAAAGCCGCTGCCGCTGTCGAAGCCGCCGCCGTCGTCCCTGCCGCCTCCGCCGCCGCTGCTATATCCGCCCCCGCCGAAACCGGTTCCACCGTCGCTGCCAAAGCCGCCGGAATCGCTGTCCTCGGGCGGATGGTTCCTTCCGTAGGCGTCTATGTAACGGTCGTCATCGTCATGTCTTTCGCCGTGCATACGCCCGACCATGTAACCGCCGACAAACCCGCTGCCCCAGCCGCCGTCTCCGCCTCTCCCGTAGTTCAGCCTGCGGCGCCTGGCGACATAATCGGGCTCGTTGCGCTCACGCGAGCCGCCGCGATTTCTTCCGCTTGCCTTCGACAACGCGCTGAACAAGATAATAATAAGGGCAAACAATATAAAAAACGCGAAAATTTGCAACGAATCGCTGCCATCTGTGCGAAGCACCGTTGCGGAAGCCGGTGCTTCGACGGCGCCGGGCGGGATACGCGGTGTCGCGGCGCTTACGCTGCCGCTTGACGTTCCGCTCAATATGCCGACCTTGTAATAGCCCTCATACCAGGCAACCATCTGCTTGAAAATCGCGTTCACTGCGTCGTCGTATTTCCCGTTGTCGAAATCCTTCCAGAAATACTTATTGAGAAGATCGTTTATCATATTATTGGTAAACGATGCGGAGATCCCGGCGCCCTGCGTAAGCCAGGCCTTGTTCTCCTCCGTCGCGAGCAGGAGCAGCATGCCGTTATTTTTCGCCTTGTCCCCGACACCCCAGTCGTTCATAAGGCGAACCGCATATTCGCTTGATTTGAGCCCCTCGAGATACTTTACGGTTACGACTACAATCTGCCCGCCCGTAAGCTTCTCAAGCTTCGCGTTAGTACTGATGATCGTCTGCTTTGTGCTTTCCGAAAGCACGCCGGCGGAATCCTGAACGAAAAACGACGGGCTCCTCGACACCAGCGCCGACGCCGACGTCAAAAAAGCAAAAGCGAATGCCATAATCATTGCCATGCTAATTACAGTTTTTTTCATAACCCACCCCAGCGCAATTCCAAATTATAACAGAAAAAGACCGGACTAAAAGGCCCGGGTCTCCTTCCATTGTTTTCTATTTATTCTAGAGTATAACTCATTTGAGGCAGCTATTCAAGAATTATTTTGCAGGCAATGAATTAAATTTCCCAAATCAGGCCCTGCCGCCGCCGCCGCCTCCGCTGTGTCCGCCGAAGCCGCCTCCGAAGCCGCCGAAGCCGCCGAAACCTCCTCCGCCGCCCCCGCTACGGCCGCCGAAGCCGCCTCCGAAGCCGCCGCCCCTAAAGTGCCTGTCGTCCCAGTCCCTGTGACGGTCGCGAAACCCGAAAAACGGCCAGCCGAAAAACAGGAATGGCACGAACGGCCTCGGACCGTAAAACCTTCTGCCGACGCCCCAGGGCGACATCAGCCTGAATAGTATGAACAGTACGATTGCGATTTTGAACATCAGCCAGATCAGCGAGTTTATGGAGACGGGGGCCGCATAGGTTTCTATCCTGTATGCTCCCGCGTTTCCTACCGAGGAGCCGGACGAATTTGAATTGTACACGGCGCTTTGGATGCTGACCTTGTAATTACTTTCGTACCATGCCACCATCTGCCTGAAAACGGAATTGACGGCCGCGTCGTAATTCCCCTTGTCGAAATCCTTCCAGAAGTATTTATTAAGCATGTCGTTTATTTTGCTGTCGGTAAAGGTCCCGGAGATACCGGCGCCCTGCGTAAGCCAGGCCTTATTTTCCTGAGTCGCGAGCAGCAGCAGCATGCCGTTGTTTTTGGTCTTGTCGCCCACTCCCCATTCATTCATTAGGCGCACAGCGTACTCGTTGGCCTTAAGGCCTTCAAGATACTCGACCGTGACAACAACTATCTGCCCTCCGGTGGCCTTTTCCAGAGAAGCGTTTGTGCTTATTATATTCTGCTCCGTGGCCTCGGACAGCACATTCGCATAATCCGCGACATAGAAAGAGCCGCCCTTTCCCACGATCGCCGAGGCCGGCGACACAAGGACAAGCGAAAGCATTATTATAAGCGACAGGCAACTTACTATTTTTTTCATAATTTCTCCCGATATAATCACAAGACAGGTTTACCCGAATAAGCGCCGGCTATTCAAAAAGCTCCGGCCCGTCGACCATCGCGAACCGCCTTATAAGGTTTGTCGGGAACACCGACAGCACCGTTCTCTCAAATTCACGCACCGCGTCGTTGTAGCCGTTTCTCTCTATAACCGCCGCGGCCCCGTTCATGCGTATCCTCGATTCGTCCGCAATCGTTTTTCCGTTCGCGTCGAGCGAGAGCGTTGAAAGCTTCGCATAAAGCGCGTCATAGGCCGTCTGCAGCTCCTTGTTGTAATCGTAGAGCTTCTTGGCTCCCGCGGATTTCTTGAGACCGTTTTCCAGTGCGCCGCGCGCCTCCCTGAGCTTCTCGGTTTCCTTTTCGGCTTCCTTGTACCTTGAGCCGACCGAAATAAGGTTCATGCTGGCGTCCTTCCTCACTTCAAGCTGGCTCTTGATGCTTTTTTGCGGATACCCCAGGTTCTTGTCGTAAAATTCGGTGGAGAAAAGGTCGCTAACCTCCCTAACCTTAACATTCAGGCTTCGGTTGGCGGCGAAAAACGATGAAAGAACAATAATAACCGCCGCGGCTAAGACCGCGCCGCTTCTTTTCTTAAAAAAACTCATCTGAGCTCCTCTTTCGGTCAGCCCTTGATTTCAAGCAGCTTCTGCTTCAGGTCGCTTTCTATGCGCCCAAGCTCTTCCTCGGCCTCGCGGCGCTTCTGTGAACCCTCGGCCTGGATCTGCCTTACTGTTTCCAGGGTTTCAATAAGCATTTGATTCGTGTTTTTCAGGGTATCAAGGTCCACTATGCCGCGCTCCGCTTCCCTCGCAGTCTCTATGCTGCCCGTTTTGAGCGCCTCGGCGTTTTTCCGCAGCAGCTCGTTTGTCACATCCGTAACCTCTCGCTGCGCCTGCATCGCCTGCTGCGAATGGTACATTCCGAGAGCCAGCACCATTTGGCTTTTCCAAAGGGGAATGGTATTTACAAGCGAGGTCTGGATCTTCTCGATCATCAGGCTGTCGTTATTCTGTATAAGCCTTATCTGGGGACCCATCTGAATGGATATTATCCTCGTAAGCTCGAGGTCGTGTATCTTCTTCTCAAAGCGGCTGCACATGTTTGCGAAGTCGTTTGCGGCCTGCGCGTCCTCCGGAAGCCCCGATTCCTGGGCCTTCTTCTGAAGCGCCGCCAGCTCAACCGTCCTCGCCTCCTCAAGCCTTTGCTTTCCGGCCAGTATATACATTCCCAGCTCCTTGAAATACGCCTGATTCAGCTCGTACATCTTGTCGAGCATGGCGACGTCCTTTAAAAGCGTGAGCTGATGCTTTTCAAGCATCTCCGCTATCTTGTCCACATTCACCTCAGCCTTGTCATACTGAGCCTTGAGGGCGTCGATTCTGCTTTCGGCCTTCTTGAAAAGACCGAGCAGCCCCTTTTTCTCCTCCTGGTCAAAGTTTATATGCTTGAGCTCGACGACGAGGTTTCCCAGCATGTCGCCCACCTCTCCCATATCCTTCGTGCGGACGTTATTAAGCGTAGTGCCCGAAAAATCGGCGATGTTCTTCTGCGCGCCGGCGCCGAACTGCAGGACGGTATTGGTGTCCCTTATGTCAATCTGTTTTGCAAAGTTTAAAACGGCCGCCTTCTCCGCATCTGTGAGCTTCGACATATCGAGGGCGCTTTCAGGCGTCTCGGCGGCGGGTTTTTCCGCCTTGGGGGCCATTTCGGGAGCCGCCGCTCCAAGGTCGGGCGTAAGCGTGAGCTTGGGTGTGTATTCCATATTGGCCTCTGCCATATTGAATCATCCTTTCATAAAGCGCGCATCATGAGCGTCCGCTTTGCTTTTATTGGCTTCCCTGCCGTTTCGGAGTCCCGAAGTCGCCGCCTTTCAGCCCCTCGCGCTTCAGCATTCCGTCCAGAACCTCGATATCCGTTTCTATGTCGAGGGCTTCGTCCGCAAACAGGGCGTCGAGCTGCTTTTCATATGCCGTTACTATTGTAGAGAGTATGTCCTCGATCTTCTGCTTGGTCCCGCTTATGTTCAGCCCGTCTATGCCCTGCTCATCCATGCGGTCATAAGCGTTCAGGAGCTTAATCGTTGTAGGAAGGTAATAGCTCAGGAACTTTTTTATCCTCGGTATGTCCGCCTTGTCCTTCTCCGCGTTCTTGATAATTTTCTCAGACAGCGTCATTATCTGCGATATCTTTGATTTTACCTCGACGTTCCTTATGGAGCTCTTGAGCCTCTCCATTTCCTTCAGGGCCATTTCGCCCTCGGCAATTATGGCCGCCACGGCCGGATCGACTTCCTTTTTCGGCGCCGGCTCAGCGGGCTCCTCAACCTCGACGACCTTGTCGGGAAACATCTTTTTGGAAACGGTGAAAGCGATTGCGGCAACGATTATAACCACAATAAAATGCCACAAGGCATACAGCGGAAAAAACAGACAGTAAACCAGCCACGCCGCTGCGGCCGCGTATATCGGAACCACCGATTTTTGGACAACTTTTCTCAATCTCTTACCCCCGCAAGACGCAATAATACGTCTATATTCTATTACCAAAGCCCTTTAATGTCAATACAAAAGGACTTGCGTACGTCTTCAGAAAAGGGCCTGCTTGACAAGCGCGCCAACCTGTTAGATAATATGTCTCTGGGACTTGTCCAAATACCCTGAGCACGTTGGGGCCGCCGCCGAGAGGCAAATGCGGCCCCTATATGAAAGCGTGCGGCTCGCCACACCGCCACTTAATTCTATGTATCCAACTGGAGTGTCGTTACATGGTAAAAATTGCTCCTTCAATCCTTTCCGCGGATTTTGCAAATCTCGAAAAAGACATCAGGTCCGTCGAAAAGGGCGGAGCCGATTACTTGCATTTAGACGTGATGGACGGAATTTTCGTCCCGAACATAACAATCGGCGTTCCAGTGGTCAAATCCATAAGAAAAGTGACCGATTTGCAGCTGGACGTGCATCTTATGATAGACAGGCCGATTCGCTTCATAAAGGACTTTATTGAAGCCGGCGCGGACAGAGTAACTTTGCATTTGGAAGCGGATTCGCAAAAAAATATTTTTGAGTCCCTGAGCCTTATCAGGTCGCTCGGAAGGAAAGCCGGGCTTTCGATAAAGCCGAAAACACCCCTTGAGACGCTGCTCCCCTATCTTGATCGGCTGGACATCGCCCTGGTAATGACCGTTGAGCCGGGCTTCGGAGGGCAGAAATTCATGCCCGACCAACTCTCCAAGGTATCCGCCCTAAGGGCGATTATCGACCAGAAGAAGCTCCTCTGCGAGATAGAGGTCGACGGCGGGGTAAATTCGGAAACCGCGAGGCTTTGCGTAGACGCCGGCGTCGACGTGCTGATCTCAGGCAACACCGTCTTCGCTTCAGCGGACCGCAAGGCCGCAATAAAACAGTTAAGGGGCGTCTGAGTCATGGAATTTTTCCCCTCTTCTCTGGATAATCTTATCGACTGCTTCGCCCGACTTCCCGGAATCGGAAGAAAAACGGCCCAGCGTCTGGCTTTTTTTGTGCTCCGCCTCCCCAAGGAGGAGGCGGCCGCCTTCGCGAACGCGATTCTGGAGGCGAGGGAAAGCGTCCGTTACTGCAATATATGCCAGAACCTCACGGACGGAGATATCTGTTCGGTCTGCGCGAGCCGCAAGCGCGACGGATCCGTAATATGCGTGGTGGCGGATCCCAAGGACGTCGCCGCGATAGAGCGTGCGCGCGACTTCAACGGCTTGTATCATGTTCTGCACGGCGTAATATCCCCCATGAACCGTGTCGGCCCCGACGACATAAAGGTGAAGGAGCTTTTGGCGAGGGTTAACCGGGGCGGCATCGCCGAGGTAATAATGGCGACGAATCCCGACACCGAGGGAGAGGCTACCGCCATGTATATTTCACGGCTTTTAAAGCCCCTAGGCGTAAAGGTAACAAGACTCGCCTACGGAATACCCGTCGGCAGCAACCTCGAATACGCCGACGAGGCGACGCTTTTCCGCGCGCTCGAGGGCAGGCGGGAAATGTGACTTCTTTGGTGCTTATTATATCATTCTCAGTTTAAAATGACATTTAAATGGTATAAAAATAACATTAAAACCAAAAAACGCTTTAGGCGAAGATTACATTGTCATTTCCAACATAATTTGCATGCAAGATTTGACAAATAGATAAAAATCTGATATAGTTACCGCAAACACGGTTTATTGAGCCGTGTTTTGGATAAACTGAGTATTGAGCATTATGTACTGAGTACTTTATATATAAAAATGCACAGATCCGAGGGGCGGCGCGCGGCCAGCAATGCAACGGCGATTCAGGGCTGTTGCCGAGCCGTTTAGTCGGTCCTTTGGTTTGATGCGGCCCGACTTACATAACGCTATTTGAGAATTAAAGGAGAATTTTTACTTAATGGCAGAAAAATTGAAAATCATATCGCTCGGAGGTCTTAACGAGATCGGCAAAAACATGACGGTATACGAATGCCACGGCGATATTCTGGTCGTGGACGCCGGTATCGGGTTCCCTGACGACGACATGTACGGAATCGACGTGGTGATATCCGATATCAGCTACCTTGTCAAGAACAAAAACCGCGTAAGGGCTCTCGTGCTCACGCACGGGCATGAGGACCATATCGGCGGAGTCCCGTATTTCCTCCGAGAGGTCAATGTGCCCATTTACGCGACGAGAATGACGGCGGGACTCGTCGAGCTCAAGCTCGAGGAGCATCATCTTCTCGAAAACGCCGAGATTATCACGGTCGAGCCCGGCGAGTTTTTTCAGGCAGGCTGCTTCGAGGTCGAGTTCATACATGTGAACCACAGCATCACCGGCGCGGTCGCGCTTGCTATCCACACGCCGCTCGGTCCCGTCGTTCACACCGGCGACTACAAGATCGATACCACGCCCATCTCCGAGGAAATGATCGATCTCGCGAGGCTGGGCGAGCTTGGAAAGCAGGGCGTCCTCGCAATGCTCGGAGATTCCACCAACGTGGAAAACCCGGGCTACTCAGCTTCCGAGCGGAACATCGGCCAGCACTTCGACTCTCTTTTCGAAGGCTGCAGGGACCGCATCATAGTGACCACCTTTGCGTCCAACGTGCACCGCATACAGCAGGTGATCGACACGGCCGCCCGCCACGGGCGCCGCGTAGGCATAACGGGACGCAGCATGGAAAACGTCATGAAGGTATCAACCCGCCTCGGCTACCTGAAGGTTCCAGACGGTGTTATGATAGAAATGTCCCAGATTAAAAACATACCCAAGGATAAGCTTTGCATAATCACCACCGGCAGTCAGGGCGAAGCCATGTCGGCACTCTACCGCATGGCCTTTTCCGGCCACAAGCAGGTCGAAATAGGTCCCGGGGACACGATTATAATCTCGGCCTCGGCGGTTCCCGGAAACGAGGAAACGGTAAGCCATATTGTGAACGAGCTGTTCCGCAAGGGCGCAAACGTGATTTACGGCAAGCGGATGGACATTCACGCGTCGGGGCACGCCTGCTGCGAGGAAATGAAGATAATGCTGGGGCTTATAAAGCCCACGTTCTTCATACCGGTGCATGGAGAGCACCGGCACTTGAAGCTCCACGCCGAAATCGGAAAGCAAATGGGCATTCCGCCTAAAAATATAATAATCAGCGATATCGGCAACGTAATAGAGATCACGCAGAAGTCAATAAAAATCAACGGCTCGGTGCAGAGCGGGCGCATTTTTGTGGACGGCACGGGCGTGGGAGACGTGGGAAGCGTCGTACTGCGCGACAGAAAGCACCTTGCCCAGGACGGCATGCTCGTCATCGTTCTGAGCCTGTCCTCCGAGGACGGAAGCCTTGTGTCGGGCCCCGACATAATCACGAGGGGCTTCGTATATGTAAAGGAGTCCGGGGTTCTTATAGACGAGCTCCGCGACCTGGTGCTTGCGACACTCGAAAATTGCCGGAAAAACGACATCCGCGACTGGGCTACCATCAAGGCCAGTATAAAGGGCGACGTTTCGGCCTCGCTTTTCAAGTCCACAAAGCGCTGTCCCATGATACTGCCGGTCATCATGGAGGTCTGAGGCGGTTTTGCGTGTCTGCCCCCGATATTTTCCGTTCAGGCAGACGCACCAATATTGAGCGCTGTCGCAAATCGTTCAGGGAGCGGAATTTTCCGCTCCCTGCGAGCGCGCGGGCTGTCAGGAAATGTGCCAGAATTATAATGATAGTAATATGAAATAACCTGTTGACAATTAAGTGATCAGATGCTATTATTTTAAAGCGCCTTTTAGTGTATTAAAATGCGGGTGTAGTTCAATGGTAGAACACCAGCCTTCCAAGCTGGATACGTGGGTTCGATTCCCATCACCCGCTCCAGGTTTTCCGCCCACGCTGTTCCTGCAGGAATCGGACAGGTTAAGCGCGGAGGCGGTCCGGGTTATCTCGAGGCTTATACGCGCCAGTAGCTCAGCAGGATAGAGCAACTGCCTTCTAAGCAGTAGGCCAGGGGTTCGAATCCCTTCTGGCGTGCCACAGCGCCCGAAACGGCGCTTAAACCGAAGATGCGGTGGGTGTAGCTCAGGTGGTTAGAGCGCCAGGTTGTGGCCCTGGAGGCCGTCGGTTCGAATCCGATCATTCACCCCACTTTTTTGTATTACAGGAATGGCCAGAAAGCTCGATATTGGGATGTCGCCAAGCGGTAAGGCACGGGACTTTGACTCCCGCATCCGCAGGTTCGAGTCCTGCCATCCCAGCCAAATATGACCTAGTAGCTCAGGCGGCAGAGCACCTGCCTTTTAAGCAGGGTGTCCGGA
>JAJUHC010000006.1 GCA_029268065.1 Clostridiales bacterium
GTCCCAACTGGGTCGGCATGTCCCTCAGCCGTTCGCCGGTGTCGTAGTTGGAGATCAGGACTTCGGCGTATTCGCAGCCATTGTCATAGCGCTGGGCGAGGTTGTTGATGCGGCTGACCGCTTCAATTTGACAGCCCTCGTACAGTTCTCTGATAAAGGCGCAGTCGTTGTAGCTGACCAGCCATTTGCCCTGGCACTGTGCCAGCGTATCCCGCAGGCGGTAATGGTCCTCCTTTTTGAATTCCACCGCGTAGTGGCCCTCCGTCTGATAATATGGCGGGTCACAGTAGATGAAGGCATTTTCCCGGTCGTACTGCTTGATCAGTTCTTCAAAATCCTTGTTCTCAATGATTGTGTCCTTGAGCCTCCGGCTGCCCTGCCAGAGAAGGTGAAAGGTTTTCCGGATGTCGAAGGGCTGGCAGCCGTAGCTGGCGCAGCCGCTGCCGTAGCTGTAGCGGATGAGTTTGAAGAAAGCGGCGGCACGCTTCACGTCGTTCGTCTGCGCGTTTTCCATGAGAATGGGCCTGATTTCTTCAAGCTGCAAGGGGGTAAGGTACCGCTGCGCGATCTCCAGTTCCTCCCGAAGGTACTCGTTGGTGAATTCCTCCTTCTCCAGATATTTTTTAAGGACATTGAATTCGTCCCGTCCGTTCAGCGGAAGGAAATTCAGCTCCCTGAGAAGAGCAAAGGGACGGTCACGGACGCAGCGGAATAGATTTGCCAGGTCTGAATTGAAATCGTTGTAGACCTCCATGGCGGCATCCGGAGGCCGCCCGAACAGTACCCAGCCTCCGCCGCCGAAGACCTCAATGTACCGTCCGAATTCCTTCGGCATCCGCTCATAGATCAGCTCTCTCAATGCTTTTTTGCCGCCCACCCAGCTGATGATGCTGTTCATTTTCGCCACCTGCCTTTGCCCCGGCGGCTGAATTTTTCAACGTCGGTCCTCACGCAGGAACCGTCGGGACTCCAGCAGATAAAGCCGACGCCGGGATAAGGACAGCCTGTGCAACGGTCGAGATCCTTGGGCAGGGGCAGGGAATACCTTGCGGGAGGACCGATTTCTACAGCTCCTGTTTTTTCTTCCGGGGTTACATCACGGTTCATGGCTTTCGCTCCTTTCTAGGAAAAACAAAAAAGGCGCCGCCTTTTTTGCAAGACAACGCCTTCCCGTTCTTTTATTTAGTTGTATGGCTCACAGCAATCTGCCGCGACAAAAAAAGCGCCCTTCAGCTTCAAGAGAAACCAAAGAGCGCAATTTGGTCCGTTCACTTATTTCTTATCTCATCACCGTGCCTATGTATCCGAGGTCGGGTGTTTTATATTATATCTCGGACGCTGCTCCAGAACTTCGCCGCAGCTACCATTGCGCGACAAGTTGCACAATGTGTTATATCAGCTCGGATTTTTGCAACAGCCTTCTTACTATTGCCGCAACCTCCGCTCTTGTGATGTTATCCTTCGGCGCAATCAGATTACCGTCCCTGCCGCTAATAATCCCTGCCTTAATGCAAGCCGCAATGCTGTTTTTTGCGTAATCATCCAATTTAGCCGCATCGCTGAAGCCCGCCAGCAGTTTGATCATTTCACCGTCTGCGAACTGGACTTTCAGCCCTGTGATGTTCATCGCTCTTGCGATAATAGTGGCGGCCTGCTCACGTGTGAGCTTATCATTCGGACCGAATTTGCCGTTGCCGTAGCCGGATATGAGCTTATATTCCGTCGCTGTTTTGACATAATCACAGTACCAGACGTTGCTGCTGACATCTGAAAACGGGTTGCCTCCCGTTCCGGGTTTCAGGCCCAGTGCTCTGACGATAATGGCTGCAAATTCTGCGCGGGTTATATCCCTGTCGGGCTCGAATTTATCGTTTCCGGTGCCGCTGATGATCATCCTGGAGCCCATGTCGTTGACGGCTTCCTTTGCCCAGTGATCTGTTATGTCCATAAATTCCAGCGGATGCCAGATTACTGAGTAGGTGCTGTTGGTCAGGCTGTTGATTTGCGCATAGTATTTGCCATCAATAACAATAACTTTAGTAGGAACATGTCTTACCGTACCATCAGGATCTACTATAACTCCTGTCGTTATTTTTTCAGGCTCAATCCCATCAGGTATTGCCACAAACCTGTCAACATAACTGTTGAACCGGCTGACCTCAACGGTTTTGCTGCCATATGTGCATTTAATATTAAACTCAACCGGAGGCACTACAAGAGCAAAATTGCCTTTGTTCGCCGAGTCCTCTACTAATTTGACAGTAGCATCGACCGCTTTTGCAATTTCAACCTGAACCTTAATGTCCGACAGCTTTACGTCCTGCCCGAAAGACTGAGATACCGCAGATATATCGATTTGCTGTGCAGGAAGCGAATAGGTGGCCTTCTCGGTCTTGACCTCCAGGATTACATCTTTTTTCTCCATATCCTTAACTGTTTGGCCGTTCAGCTCGCCAACCGCCGTATCCGTATTTTCTGAAACCGATATTGTAATGATTGTATGATTTTGAGCAGTACCGGTGCTTGCAGCTGCATCCGGAAGCTTGTCCAGTAATTCTCCCACCTTTTTCTCGTCAAGTATTACCGTTGTCGTCGTTCGTCCGTCCGTACCTTTTTCGGTTTTAATTGTCGCAGCATTGCCTTGCGTCTGACCGTTAACTGAAATGTCAGAATAATTTACCGGTGCAGATGAATTTCCGCTGCTTCCGCCACTGTTTCCGCTGCCGCCGGTTGCCGTCCATTTTGCATACAGCGTCACATTAGCGGCTCCCATTGTAAAGGTTGCGCCTTCCGAATAACTGCTCCCGCTTCCGTCGGCTGCGGTGTTCCAGCCTGAGAAGGTGTAGCCTGTTCTGATCAGGCTGCCTGTGTTGCCTTGAACCGTTACGGTGTCCCCTTGCAAATAGGTACTACTGTCTGACGGAGCACTGCCTGATGTAGCGCCATTACTATTGTAGGTTATGGTGTAGGCATTGATAGGTATATTAGTTATAACAGGATAGCCATTGTTTTCATTTCTCACATCCACGTCCCAGGCAAAATAAATGATATTTGGAACAGATGTACTGCTTATTATATTGCTATTAAGCAGTGATTTAAAAGCCACAACCTTCATATCAGCTGCAATTTTGGCCGTTGTAGTGTCTGAACCTTGTAATATATAGCCTGCGCCTTTTTTATTTGCCGAATCCAGTACACTGCCGTTCAGAGTGTATATCGCATCGCTGTTCCAATAGACATTTTTCACATTAGGCACCTGCTGGAAGCCGTTATGCAAAAAGCCAACTATACCGCCAATTTTTGCATTTGCTCCGCCAGTAATGTTTCCCGTTGCAAAACTATTTTCAATCCTGCCTTTGCTGTTATTTTCTCCGGCAATTCCGCCCGCATAAATCTCGTTTCCAAATGCGCCGGAGCCTGCGTTGACATTGCCCGTTGCAAAACAGTCGACTATGACGCCATAACTACGGCTGCCCACATTTCTTCCGACCAAACCTCCGACTGCCGGAGTATAAGGCTCTACATAATTGCCAACAGCCACATCGGCTGTAGAATAACTGTTCGCTATCAGTCCTTCCTCATTGGAACCAACCAACCCACCAATTAAGGCTACGCCGTTTGCGCCTATTATTTCTCCTTTTGTATGGCAGTTCGTTATTTTCCCATAGTTGACGCCTGTAAGTATTCCTCCAGACTCACCTAAACCTGCATATATTTCTGCCGATTCAATGCCGAGGTTTTTTACTTCAGCCGTACCGGCAATAGTAGCAAATAGCCCTTCAAAGCCGTTTGAACCCGGCGACCCAACACCAGTCCCGATATAGAGCCCGGTGATTTTATGGCCTTTGCCGTCAAAGATTCCTTCAAAATACGGGTATTGCGTTCCGATCGGTGTCCAATAATGGTCGGAGATATCAATATCCCTATCGAGTTCGATAATCTTGCCGCTGAATGAATTTCCGCCGTTTACCTGCTGAGCCAGCCATGCAAGCCCGGTTGCCGTTTTAATGACATAAGTGTTTCCATATAAGGTGTAATCAGTGCCCTCGGTCACAACCGCATTATCCAACCAAACACCGGTTGGTTCTTTTGCAAGGATTGTAAAAGTGAAATCCTTCGTTGCACTGGCCCCGCCGTCCTTGCTGATAGTTGCCCTTAGCGTTACGACAGCATCGCCGCTACCATTGGCAGGACGTGTTACAGTCACCACCCCCGTTGCAGGGTCGGAGCTTACATTATTGCCGCTGTCCGATACTTCGGACCATGTTATTGTGGTTCCGTTAACACCTACGAGAGGTAGGGCGAAATTTTTCGTCACCGTTGCAGCCGAATCCGTGCCGCTAAAGCTAATGTCAGACAGGCTCAGGGCTGCCTGCGCTGCCAGGATGTCTGCGTCCGCGTTGCCGCTTGCCAGTGCAACAAAAGTATGCCCGTCAGCCGTTGCATAGGTCTGTGCTGTTGAACCTGTGTACCCATGGATTTTCAGACTGGACGCTGTCTCCTGATTATCCGCAAAGGCATTGCCGCCGATGGCCGCCGTGCTGTTTTCTATAATCACGTCTGAAAGCTTGTTGCTTGCAAATGCCATTTCTCCAATACCAGTCACGCTGTCCGGAATCGTTATGCTTGTGAGCTGGTTGTATGCAAATGCACCATCGCCTATACCAGTTACACTATCGGGAATCGTTACGCTTGTGAGCTGGTTGTATGCAAATGCAGCTTCGCCAATACTCGTCACGCTGTCCGGAATCGTTACGCTTGTGAGCCGGTTGCGGCAGAACGTCTTTTCACCGATACTCGCTACGCTGTCCGGGATCGTTATGTTTGTGAGCTGGTTGTTGAAAAATGCACCATCGCCAATACTCGTCACGCTGTCGGGGATCGTCACGCTTGTGAGTTGATTGCTGGCAAATGCATTGCCTCCAATGCTTGTTACCGTGTTTGGAATAACTATGTTTGTAAGCTCATTATAAACAAATGCATCTTCACCGATACTGGTTACGCTGTTTGGAATTGTTACGCTTGTAAGGTTGTTGGAAGCAAATGCACAATCACCGATGCTTGTAATGCCGTTCGGGATTATTACGCTCGTGAGGCCTTTGTTTTTAAATGCTTCGGTCCCTATTGCGGTTACCGGATAACCGCTTATGGTGCCTGGAATTGTTATATCTGCCGAGCCGCCAAGTGTAAATTGCGTTATTGTTACCTTCCCGTCCGCAACGGTATAGGTATACGTATTGCCGTTGTCGGTTACCGTGTCCGGGGATGCGGCCGCTTTTATGTCACCGCTTTCCAATTGCTTCTGGTAGTAGCCTAGAACTGCATATGATTCTACCCCGTCAACCTCTCCGGCATAGACGACGTCGTACAGGTTCAGCCACTTCCCGGCGGATACGTTCTCTATATCAACTCCCGGCACATACTGGCCGTAATCGCCCGTTGGTATCGCCGCCCCCTGCGCCGGTATGGCGTCCGCCGAATTTGATATGCTGTACACATATTTTAACCCTGCAGGGCTGCCGAGACCGCTGATTGTTATACTGGAAACCGCCGTTCCCGGCACAACGGATGCAGCTAGTGCATTTGCATCTGCAGCATACGCTGCAATAGGCAATAAAAGCTGCATCATTGCAATAATCATAAATATTGCTGCAATACCTGATAGAAACCTTCTTTTCTTCATATGGCTCACATCTCCTTTTGAGTTATGTTTAAATTTTTCTCAAGCTTTGCTTTTGTCAAAGGACAGAGCAAAAATCCATGAACACCCAGTTCAAAAGCATCCAGCGCATAATCCCTGTCATCGGATAGAAAAATGATCTTGATGTCAAGGCTTTTCTGCCTTACCATATCGGCGGCCTGGAGCCCCGGTATATCATCCTGACCCAACCGTATGATGCAGAAATCCGGAGGAGAATTCTCGATCTGTTCAATGAACTGTATGTAGTCTTCAAATGCCTTGAGTGCGATTATTCTCTTATCCTCCGACAGCCAACCCAGCATTTGATCACGGCTTTTGCTTAGCCTGTCCAGAATATATACCCTCAATCAACCACGCCCTTTCATCCGCCAAAATCCGCAATGGAAATCATATGAAATTGATATGTTTTCGAACTGCCTCTATTATATAAGACAGATTTCACCAAAATTTAACCAAAGATAAAATTCAAAAATACAAAAATACAAAAAACCGTTGATACGTCAATGTTTGACGGATCAACGGTCAATTGTGCCGTGTGATATTTTTAAACTTGTTTTGGAAAGGATCGGCACGCATATAAGAGGCGTAACGAAAGATCGACAGAACCTTTTCCGGGGATAAAGAAAACAGCATGCAAAGAACGGCGCGCATGTAATTTCTTAAGTGTTAAATCATGGAATTAACTGTTCTGTCTACTTCACTGAATGATAAAGGTTATATAGCTTATCGCACGGTATTACGCCGAGCTCTTCCTTCAATATCTTCAAATACGCGTTGAAATGCCTCACGGCCTTGCTTTTTTCTTCTGTTTCTATGTA
Organism: Clostridiales bacterium; assembly: GCA_029268065.1. Lineage (GTDB taxonomy): Bacteria > Bacillota > Clostridia > Oscillospirales > Oscillospiraceae > DUPK01. The sequence continues at coordinate 6,520 of JAJUHC010000006.1, forward strand.
AAGAGTGAGCAGAAGCTCCGTAATGGCTTCTTCATAAGGACTTTTTTCATAAGCTGTCATTAGTATGTTCTCCGCCTTGGCGAATTGCTTTTTTCTGATATACTGCTCCGAGAGCTTTATCATGCATTGCAAGTTTAATTGTATCAGGCGTTCCCTTTCAAAACACGCCCAAGGGTAGTCTTCACCCTCCAGATAGTCTCCCGCGTAGAGCGCTTCCATCTCCTCGAGCGGCTCGAGGCTGTTGGCGGAAATACTGTTTTCAAGTTCATAAAAACGTCTCACATCGTAATCGGCGGGGCCGAGCTTCAGATTATAATCACTGTCGATACGGATTAGGCTTCTGTCAATCCCATATTCCCACAAAGCCTTTCGGATATGGTATATTCCGTTATAGAGCTGGCGGATGGCCTTTTCCGGATCATCATCCGGCCAGAGCCTGTCCAGCAGCTCTTCTTTTGAAATAGCCCGGCCATGGTTGTGAAGCAAAAACGCAAAGAGCTCTCTTGTTTTTTCCGCGCGCCACTTAATGGGCTCCTGGCCTTCCCATGACACCTGAAAACGTCCCAGACATTTTATCTGAAGCTTTCGTTTACCGCTTTCCTGAACGGTAGGCTTCTTTTTAATCAAACGATCAACCGTTTTTTTCAGACGGTCCGTACTCAATGGTTTTAATAGGTAATCCAAAGCGTTCAGCTCAAAGGCTTCTATGGCATATTGGTCATAAGCCGTTACAAAAATAATATCCGTGTCGGGGCTCAGGTCCAGTATCCTTGAAGCCGCGTCGATCCCGCGCAGTTGAGGCATGTTGATGTCCAGGAATACAACCTGAGGTCTTAGCTGTCCAATTTCATTAATGGCTTTCAATGGACTAGTATACATTCCTGATATTGAAATCTCCGGATATTCTTTCAGCAAAAGCTCAAGCATCCGTAGCGCGGGTCTTTCGTCATCCACCAGCACTGCGTTGATCATTTTTGCTCACTCTCCGTCCTTTTAGCGGGATGCACCATGTGACCTCGGTCCCATAACCTTGCGTACTGTTTATTTGAAGGCCTTTTCCGTAAAGCTTCTTCAATCTGCTATCTATATTCGACAAGCCGACGCCGCTTCCGAATTCACGCCTGAAGATGTTGTCCTTCGTTTCAGGCTCCATGCCGACGCCGTTGTCCTTGACCATAAAATGCAGAGCTGTCTCGCCACGCTCGATGCGTATTTCGATACGCCCTCCTTCATCCTTCGGCAATATCCCGTGCACCACCGCATTTTCAACAATAGGCTGAAGCACCAGAATCGGAACCCTGGTTTCAACGTCGTCTGGAAGGTCATAAACGACTTCTATCCTTTCTTCAAAGCGCGCCTTTTCAATTTCAAGATAGGCCTTGACAAACTCTAATTCGTTTTTCAAAGGCGTAAGCTGGCTCAAATCCTTGAAGTCAAAGCTGCGTCTTAAATAATTGCTGAAATCGATTAAAAGCCTCTTTGCCTGCTCCACATCATAACACGAGATGGAAACGAAGGTATTGATGGCATTATATAAAAAATGCGGTTTAATCTGAGCCTGCAGGAAAGCAAGCTCTGCGGCGGCTTTCTGATCGTAATACTCCCGAATCCTCCTTGCCTGAATTACGATCTGCAGGAAGACGAATAAAAATAGCCCGATATAAATTGTTTCGCCGAAAGAGCTTTGAATAATGTTAGTCCAATACATGTCGTCGTATACATATGAGATAAGCAGGATACCCATGCTTGCAATATTTATCCAGCCGTCCTTATTATTCTTTTTGGCCCCGATTAAGACAATGATCAGGGAGCATATCGCCCCGGCTATGACAAAATAATCGAGCAAATAGACATATTGCGTGTAAAAAGCGGTATCTGTAAATATGAATATAATTTGAAATAAAGCAGCCATGACAGGGTATATCCTAACGGAAATCAGAGAAAATCGGGATTTGTAAAGTTCATGGAAATATAGCAAGGCAAAATATGCAACCCACAGAAAAGAACTGTACCAGATAAATATGACAAGCTTCAGACTGATTCCCGGGAAGTAGCTGAATAATGCAAATTGTCCCGCCATATCGAGCACTATCGTAATGCTTACGCAGAGCAACGCAAAATATAGTGAATATTTCTGCGATCTTACTAAAATGAAAACAGTTAGAAACAGGGCTGCTGTGATTGTGAGCACGCCGATTATAAAGGTTTCCTCAGCAGTCGAATGGTCGTTAAACAGAGCAATCGCTTTGGGACTTCCTAAATATAGATTATTCCAAAAACCTCCTCTGGCATAGTTGAAATTGGATACCTGAATGATTATATCAAATTCCTTTGCTGGCGTTTTGAAAAAGGCCGCTTGAGGCCTGTACTCACCCGTTTCACCGTTCCGGTCGGCAGACACCTTACCGTTTGCAGCGACAAGTTCACCGTCTATGTATAAACTGTAAGCACTGGAAAATGAATAGGCTTTTAAGCCCAGGTCTGTCCCGGCCGGCAATCCGGTAATGACATGGAGTCTATATGTCGCGTAGCCCTGTCCGGGTAAGCTTTTGCCGTCGATCCTGTAATTATTCCAAACCTCGGGCACTTTAGACAGCAGGTCAGGCTTGATATTTGAATAATTAAGATCATCATAACTGAGCAGCTTTTGCCAGTAAAACTCCCATTCGCCGCAAAGGCTGATCAAACCGTTTTGATTTTCATTCCAGCTTGACAGATCAAGAACACCGTGCCGGATTGACGGACTTTTGTTTTTATTGTCCAACAGCCTTATTACCCCTATAAACAGAAGTAGCGCTGTTGTAAGAATAATGATAAACAGTAGCGCTCTGTATATGCCTTTGTTATTTATTATCCATTTCACATACTTAACCCCATATGGCTGTTTTAATTAATTTTAGCATGACTCATTTTATATTTGAATCAATATGTCATCTATATTTTAACCCTTTTTTTGGGGTCAAAAAAGCGTCATTTATTTGCTGTTTTTGACCCCAAAATCAGCTTAAAACCACTATATATAGTGGTTTACCTGCCTTGTTTGCCCTCATAACCACATTTCGTCATCAGAACTATACTCTCAACGTGCGCTGTTCTGGGGAACATGTCGACTGCCTCGGCGAGAGCCGCGCGGTAGCCTAGCACTTCGAATAACTTAAGGTCGCGTGCGAGTGTCGCGGGGTCGCAGGAAACGTAAACGACACGTTCCGGCGACATTGCGGCTATGGTTCCTATAAGCTCCGGAGTCAGGCCCTTCCTCGGCGGGTCGACGACGACGGCGTCGGGCGTGATACCCCTGTCTTTAAGCTCGTCAGCGGCTGAGGCGGCATCCCCGCAGATGAATTCCGCATTTTTAACGCGGTTTGCTTTTGCGTTCTCGCGAGCGTCGGAAATAGCCTCCGGCACAACCTCCACACCAATAACTCGTCCCGCCTTCCCGGCGAGCACAAGGCTTATGGTTCCTGTTCCGCAGTAGAGGTCAAGCACGGTTGAATCGGGACCCGCGTCCGATAATTCGACTGCCTTTGAATACAGTATCTCGGCCTGAACTGGGTTGATTTGAAAAAATGAGGCGGGAGAAAGCCTGAATTTCAGCCCCAAGAGCGTTTCTTCTATATAGTCAGCGCCCCAAAGGGTAATGAATTTTTCGCCCAGCACCGTGTTGCCCGGCTTTTTGTTTATATTGAGCACGATGCTGGATACAGAGGGGCAGGAGGAGATAAGCGTATCAATGAGATATTCAACCTTAGGAAGCCTTTTTGACGACGCAACTAAACAGACCGCTGTTTGTCCGGTACTGAAGGAACTCCGGACAAAGATGTGACGCACCAGCCCCAGGCCGGTTTTTTCGTCGTAAACGCTTGCGCCGGAGCCGTCTATCCATCGGCATACGGCGGCAGCCGCCCTGTCCGAAGCCTCCGTCTGAATAAGACAGCGTTCGGCGGTTACTATATCGTGGCTGCGGCCCCTGAAAAAGCCCGCCGCGGCTTTGCCGTCCTTCATTCCGACGGCGTAAACGGCCTTGTTTCGGTAGCCCTCGGTATACGGAGCGCCGTGGATGGCGGAAAGCTTGAGAGAAAGCCCCCCGATGCGGGCAAACGAGTCCTCTACGCGCAGCTTCTTCTGGCGCAGCTCCTCGTCGTAATCCATGTGAAGGAAATCGCAGCCGCCGCATTTCCCAAAGGAGGGGCACAGGGGAACCGCACGGTGGGGCGACGGTTCGAGTATCCGTTCAAGTTTCGCATAGGCCAGGCTCTTCAGAGCCTTAAGCACCTTGACTTCGCAGGTTTCTCCCGCTATCGCCCCTTTTATAAAAACGGCCTGTCCGCCGATGCGGGCAACGCCGTGCCCTTCGGCGGAATATCCGTCTATTTTTACGGTATGCAGGCTGTTTTTTATGAGAGCGTCCATATGAACTCCTTTAAGGCTTTGTTTTATGCTGTCGAGGTGAAAACCCGGCGATTTCGGCAGCATTCTGTCCGAATAAGCAAATAATTAACATATTCCTCTTTTTTGGCGCGCGCTGTTGTGTTATAATACCTTGGCAAATAATATTATAATGGCTTTTGGCAGGCTTGCCAATGCTTTTTAATAGTGAGTCGTTGCTTAATTATCCAAACTACCGGGAAAGCGGCGCGAAGCGCCGGGAAAGGCAAACCTATGGGTTTATTGACAAAAATATTCGGATCCCATTCCGACCGTGAGATCAAAAAGATATTGCCGATTGTAAGCAGCATAGAGGCGCTTGAAGCCGAGTACAAGGCCATGTCGGACGAGCAGCTGAAGGCAAAAACAGACGAGTTCAGGAGACGCCTTGCCGATGGCGCGACGCTTGACGATATACTACCTGAGGCCTTCGCGACGGTAAGAGAAGCCGCGTGGAGGGTTTTAGGCATGCGTCCCTTCCATGTTCAGCTCATAGGGGGAATAGTGCTGCATCAGGGCCGAATTGCCGAGATGAAGACGGGTGAAGGAAAGACTCTTGTTGCGACTCTTCCTGCATATCTGAACGCACTCAAGGGAGAAGGCGTCCATATCGTTACGGTAAACGATTATCTCGCGTACCGCGACAGCGAGTGGATGGGAAAAATCCACAGGTTCCTGGGGCTGAAGGTCGGCGTCATTGTTCACGGACTGACTCCGGAGGAGAGGCGGCAGGCTTACGCGGCCGATATTACCTACGGGACCAACAACGAGATGGGCTTTGACTACCTCCGCGACAATATGGCCATATACAAGCACGACATGGTGCAGCGCGGTCATAAATTCGCTATTGTAGACGAAGTGGACTCCATACTCATAGACGAGGCGCGCACGCCGCTTATAATATCCGGTGAAGGGGACGATCCCACCGAGTTATATGAAAGGGTGGACGCCTTCGTTTCAAAGCTGAAGCGGCTCACCTATGCTTCCGTGGACGAGAAGGCGGAGGAGGATGCCGATATCGATGCGGATTATATAGTGGACGAGAAGGCGAAAAGCGCGACGCTTACCGCAAAGGGCATTGCTAAGGCGGAGGCGGCCTTTGGGCTTGAAAATCTTGCAGATATTGAAAACTCAACGCTCTACCACCACATAAACCAGGCGCTCAAGGCTCACGGAATTATGCGCCGGGACATAGACTACGTCGTCGCCGACGGGGAGATACTGATAGTCGACGAGTTTACGGGCCGCCTTATGTACGGCCGCCGCTATTCCGAGGGGCTGCACCAGGCGATAGAGGCCAAGGAAAAGGTCAAGGTGGCGGGCGAGAGCAAAACCCTTGCGACGATCACCTTCCAGAACTATTTCCGCATGTATGAGAAGCTCTCGGGCATGACAGGAACCGCGATGACCGAGGAGGCGGAATTCGGGGAGATATACAAGCTCGACATTATTGACATACCGACCAATAAGCCGCTTATAAGGCGAGACCATCCTGACGTCGTATATAAAAACGAGGAGGGGAAGTTCCGCGCGATAATAAAACAGATAGAGGAATGCAACGCGAAGGGGCAGCCCGTTCTTGTCGGCACCATTTCGATAGAGAAAAGCGAGCTTCTGTCGGCCCTTCTGAAGCGCCGCGGGATAAAGCACAGCGTGCTGAACGCAAAGCAGCATGAGAAGGAAGCTGAGATAATAGCCCAGGCTGGACGCATCGGCAGCGTTACCATCGCCACAAATATGGCGGGGCGCGGCACGGACATCATGCTGGGCGGGAACCCCGAGTATATGGCTAAAAACGACCTCCGCAAGGGTGGGCTGCCGGAGGAGCTGATAAACGAAACCACGAGCTTTACCGAGGCCGCGACGCCGGCAATTCTCGAGGCGAGGAAAAGTTACAAGGTCCTGTACGAAAGATACAGGGAGCAGGCACAGAAGGAAGCCGAAGAGGTGAGAAAAGTGGGCGGCCTGTTCATTCTCGGCACCGAGCGGCACGAGAGCAGGCGTATCGACAACCAGCTGCGCGGACGTGCGGGACGGCAGGGAGACCCCGGAGAATCAAGGTTTTACATTGCGCTAACCGACGACATAATGCGTCTTTTTGGCTCCGAGCGCATAATGGGCATGATGGAATCGCTGGGCATCGACGAGGATACGCCCATAGACCAGAAAATACTGTCCGGGGCAATCGAGCAGGCGCAGAAAAAGGTTGAGAGCCGAAACTTCCAGATAAGAAAAACCGTTCTGGAGTATGACGACGTCATGAATCTCCAGAGGGAGCTTATATACAAGCAGCGCAGGAGAGTGCTTGACGGCGAGGATATAGGCGACTATATCCGCAGCATGATAAGCGACACGATAGCGTCCGAAATACGTTCCAAGCTGGGCGGCAATGACTATCTCAACAATGCCGAGCATCTCGCCGAGATTCTCGCCCCGTTTGAGGGACTTTTCTTAAAGCGGGGGGAGATCAGCTTTACGTCTGAGGAGTTTGACGCTCTGACGGTGGACGAGCTTATCTCGAAGGTAGAGGAGAAGGCATTTGCGGTTTACAGGGCGAAGGAGGAGGAGCTCAGCTTTATAGAGGGCACGCAGACGCCCCTTATGCGCGAGGTCGAGAGAGTGATACTTCTTCGCGTCGTCGATGAGTTCTGGATGGACCATATAGACGCAATGCACGAGCTGCGAAGGGGCATAGGGCTCCGCTCCTTTGCTCAGACGAACCCTGTCGACGAATACAAGCGCGAAGGCTACGAAATGTTCGAGGCAATGGTAAACGGCATCAAGGAAGAGGTCGTGAAGCGCATATATTTGGTCAAAATCAGGAAGGAACAGCCCATAGAGCGCAAAAAGGTAACAAAAACCGCCGTTGAGAATGTCGGAGGGGACGCCCCTCAGAAGAAGCAGCCCGTAAAGAAGGCGGCAAAGGTCGGGCGCAACGATCCCTGCCCATGCGGCAAGAAGAAGCCCGACGGCACGCCAGTAAAATACAAAAACTGCTGCGGACGCGACGCTTAGCGCCGCTTGGAGACGGAAATGTCCTTTGTTTTGCATAAAAACGGCGGACTTGAGTACATGACCGCCGAAAATATCGCCGTCAGGCACGCCTTTACGACGCGAAGAGGCGGCAAAAGCCGCGGAATCTATTCCAGCCTCAATCTTAAGATACACTCCGACGACGACAGGGAGGCTGTCCGTGAAAACTACGCGATAATTTGCAGGGAACTCGGCACCCGCCCCGAGAGGCTTGTTTTTTCAAAGCAGGTACACTCGGATACAGTGCGCGTCGTGACGGAGAAGGACTGCCACAGGGAGCTTTTTTCCGAGGTTCCATACGAGGCGGACGCGCTCGTTACCGCTGAAAAAGACCTGCCGCTGGTGATTTTCGTAGCCGACTGCATACCGATTCTGCTCTGGGATCCCCTGACTCCGGCTGCCGGAGCCGTGCATGCTGGCTGGCGCGGGACGGTCAGGAACATAGCGGGCAAAGCGGTTTCCGAAATGTGCAGGAGCTTCGGCTCAAAGCCGGACAATATAAGGGCGGCGGTCGGGCAGGGCATCAGCTTCTGCTGCTTCGAAACGGGAGACGAGGTCCCTGAGGCTCTGAGAGCGCTGCTGGGAGCGGAGGCGGAGGACTATATCAGCCCAAAAGGCGAAGGGAAGCATATGGTTGACTTAAAGGGTGCAAACCGGCTTCTGCTTGAAAAAAGCGGTCTCCTGCCGGAAAATATAGAGGTTTCCCGCGAATGCACGGCCTGCGGCAGCGACAAGTACTGGTCGCATAGGGCGACCAGGGGGCTGCGGGGCGTCAACGGGGCTTTCATTATTATTTGAAGGATAGTTTTTAATGAAAAAGGCTTACAAAAGCTGTATTTTTTTGATACTCGCCGCAACGCTGCTCCCCGGACTGCTTTCAGGCTGTGATTTCTTCAAGCTCCCCTCCGCTTCCCCGGAGGCCAAGCCCACGCCGACCACAATATCCTACAAGCCGGGCGGGGGCGATAACATTTTCAGCATAAATTATTCCCCGGAGTACGGCATCAATCCGATAAGCGGGCTGAACAAGGCAAATCGGCTTGTCACTGAGCTTGTCTATGAGAGCCTTTTCGTGCTGGACAAGGATTACAATTACCGTTCGGTGCTCTGCGACAGCTGGACCACCGACGGGGGAAAAAGCTTCAGATTTATCATCAAGCAGGGCATTACCTTCCACGACGGCACTCCGCTCACCGCATACGACGTTGCATTTTCCCTGAATCAGGCAAAAAAAAGCGGCCTTTACGGCGAGCGCTTTTCAAAGGTGACGAAAATCGAGGCGCTGGGCGCGAATACAGTTACCATAACGCTCTCGAGGGCGAATATGATGCTCCCCGCGCTCCTTGACGTTCCCGTGATAAAGAGCGGGGAGATAAACGTCAAAAACCCGGTCGGTTCGGGACCTTATATGTTAACAAAGGAAGACGGGGGCTATGTTCTCAAGGCCTACGGCAACTGGCGGAACAGCCAAAGCCTGCCCTTGCAGAAAATATTCCTGCAGGAATACAAGTCCGAAAACATACTCGCCGCTTTCGAAGGCAGATACCTGGATCTATTATTTACGGATCCGCTGGACGTATCCTCCGTAAACATAAAGGGCAGCAGCGACACGAGCTATTTTGATACGACCAGCCTTCAGTACATCGGCTTCAACGTCAACGGCACCGCGTTTTCCAATCCCGAGGTGCGCAGGGCGATGAGCTATCTGATAAACCGGGACTACATAGCGGGGAACCTGATGTCATACGCGGCTTCTCCGGCGTATCTGCCGACGCTCCTGATGAAGGAGGATCTGGCGGGCATAAGAAACGAATACGCTTATGCCCCGGACACGGCGAAGCTGATACTGAGTGCGAACAATATAGCGGACAGGAACAATGACGGCCTGCTTGAGAATCAGTCCGGGGCTCAGTTCACGGTGAGATTCATCGCAAGCAAGGATAACCCATATAAGCTGGCGGCGGCCAGGAATATTTCCGAATCGCTCGTAAAGCTGGGAGTAAGCGTGGATTTCAGGCAGCTTTCATGGGAGGATTACCTGAAGGCCTTAAAAAGCGGGGATTTCGATATGTACTACGCCGAAGTGAAGCTTACCGCGGATTTTGACCTTTCGCCCCTTTTGGCGGGCGGTTCCCTGAATTTCGGAGGCATAAAGGACGGCGCTTACGGGCTTCTGATGGACGCCTATCTCGCTGCGGATGACAATTTGCGGAAAGCGGCGGCGCAGGCGCTTTACAGCGACATAGCCAAAACGGCGCCAATCATGCCGGTCGTTTTCCGGCGGCAGGCGGTGGTGACCAAACGCGGCGTTGTATCGGGCGCGGAGCCTTCCCAGAGCAATGTATTTTACAATATTGAAAAATGGAAAATTGATCTGAGCTGAGAGCTTCGACGGAATTCAATTTTATTTAAACATAAACGCGGTATAATACTTTAAAAACCCAAAATATAATCCGCAAAAGGTGAATGGACATGGAACATGTAATAAAGACAATGTTTTTAAAGTACAAGCGCGTAATTCTGTTTGCGATAATAGGGGGGATTAATACGGCGGCGGACTTCCTGACGTTCACCGCCTTAAGCCGCGCCACCCTGCTCAGGGCGGAATACTGCCAGGCTCTCGGGTATTCTGCGGGGATAGTCTGCAGCTTTCTTTTGAATCAGGGTGTCACCTTCAGGGACGCGGAAAAAGGAAACCCCCTCGGCAAAATCCTTCGCTTCCTCGTTGTAAACGCGGTATCGCTCGGCGTCGGCATGTACGGGATTAAGCTGCTCGTCGCCTCGCAAATGAACAGGTATTTGGCAAAAATCATCGTCACCTTCCTTACCATGGCAATAAATTATATTGGCTACAAACTTTTTGTGTTCAGGCTGAAGGAAAGTTAGATAAAAGGGAGATGCGGATATGACGGACAGGGAGCTCATAAACCTAGCTATCGGAGCCGCGAGAAAAGCCTATGCCCCATATTCCGGCTTTAATGTGGGAGCCGCCATCGAATGCTTCAACGGGGAGATATTTACCGGCTGCAATGTTGAAAACGCCGCGCTGGGCTCCAGCATCTGCGCGGAAAGGACCGCGCTCGTAAAAGCTGTAAGCGCGGGCAGAAAAGACTTCAAAAGAATAGCCGTGTATGCGGATTCGGAGAAGTACTGTATGCCCTGCGGAACCTGCAGGCAGATGCTGACCGAGTTTGCTCCCGACATGGAGGTTCTCTGCGCAAAATCCGGGGGAGCATATGTAAGTTACAGGATGAAAGAGCTTCTGCCTTATCCCTTTGTTCTCAACTGAAAACAGGCTGCCGGTAAAATCGCCGCGGCAGGACAGGCGCGGGGCGCCGCTGCGTGCTTTTATCAGATGCTCCCCATGTAGTCGGCAATTGCGGCGGCCATTTTCTCAGCGTGGAGCGTTTCTTCGGCCGAAAGCGACTCATAAACTGAGGAAAGCCTCCTGCTTGAGCACCCCGCGGCGGCCTCAAGATATTTTTCGGCGGCGCAGTTTTCTTCGATGAATCGTTCCCTCAGCGCATCAAGATAATTCCCCGAAATATTTATCATCGCAACGCAGGGATAATATGCGGAGCCGGTCAGAATATAGTATTCCGCCTGCAGTCTTTTCAAATGAGCGGACTCTTCGTCTGAAATGCTCCTGAGCGAGGCGGAGTCCCTGTATGCGCACCTGCGCCTCGACAGATCGGCGTAATATTTCGCGTCGCGGGCCTCCGCGTACATATAGTCTTTTAGAGCCTCTATCTCTGACGGTGTAGCGTTGTATGGATGCATCTCGTTCCTTCCTTTCATCGGGGCGCATTTCGCTTGCTGATTTCTAGTTTACTTTATGCAGCGCCTTCCAAAGCGGTTACCTGTTAAAAACAGTTGATTATTTCGGAAATGTTTGATATTATCTAATTTGCTTTCAGTATGGTAAGACTTAAAAGGAGGCGGAGGCCTTTGCCGAGGTTTTTCGTTGCGGCAAGCAACGTGCTGGGCGGCATCGCTTATATTGACGGCAAAGACGCCGAGCATTTGAAGGTGCTGAGGATAAGAAGCGGAGAGGTTTTTACGGTCTGCGACGGAAAGGGAAGGGACTATGTCTGCCGCCTCAAATCCGCCGGCGCCGATGGAGCGGAGGCGGAGATACTCGAAACCCTTCCATCCGCCGGAGAGCCTTCCATTTTTTGCACGGTTTACGCTGCCTTTCCGAAAGCGGAAAAGGCCGAGGCTATTGTGCAGAAGGCGGTGGAGCTGGGCGCTTCGAAAATAGTTTTTTTCCCTTCCTTGAGATGCGTTTCAAGGCCGGACGAGGCGTCGGCACTGAAAAAATGCCAGAGATGGAGGAAAATTTCGGAAGAGGCCGCAAAACAGAGCGGAAGAGGAATAATTCCCGATGTACTGGTGAACCTGTCTTTTGAAAAGACCATCGCCGAGGCGTCAAAGGCCGGGCTCCCGCTGTTTTTCTATGAAGCTGAAACGGATTACGCGTTAAAAGAGGCGCTTGAAAGCCGTGAGGGATACTCCTCGGTGTCCGTGGTCACAGGGTCGGAGGGCGGTTTTGAAACATCCGAGGTCGGGCTTGCCAGAGCACAGGGGATGCTGATAACGAGCATGGGCAAACGTATTCTGCGCTGCGAAACGGCGCCGATATGCGCGCTGTCTGCGCTGATGCTTCATACAGGCAACTTATAAACTTAAACTTTTGGGGGACTCGCTGTGGCAACTAAATCAGTAATAAATGAGAAGCTGAAACAAGAGCAGCGCATTAAGGAAGATAAGGCGTTTTATACCATGATGGTGGCTTTTGTTGTCGCTTTTGTAATAGAATTTGCGCTTGTGACCCTTTACCGCAGGTATGCCGCCGGGGAGAATTACAGGCCTGTTCTGAGGATAATCATGTGGATCTTCCTCGGGATTACCGCTCTGTCCGGAATAGGGTTCATCTACTCCGCAGCTACGAAAAGGTTTAAGTACCTTAAACCGCTTTTTGCGGTCGGCGCCGTTTTTTTCGGCTGCGCCGTTATACTGCGGCTTACCAATATTATGGGCTACTGGGCCATTACCGTTTTGCAGGCAAGCTGCACCGTGGTTCCGGTGGCGGCTCTGCTGTATGTCGTTTTCCTCATCTATCAGATTGAATTCTTCATGTCGGCGCTCTTCGGCTCGCTCGGAATATTCACCATGTGGTATACGCAGAAGGTATTTTATATTCGCTACTTTAAGAGGCTTTACGTTATGGGAGGCGTAACGGCGCTTCTTGTGGTTGTGGCGGCTCTGACCTTCTATGCCATGAAAAACAAGGGCTATATAGGCGGAGGCGAGTACAGGCTGAGGGTTTTCAGCCCAAAGACCTCCTATAAGTCGCTTTATACGACTTACGCAGTTACCCTTGGCCTGTTTCTTGTATATCTGCTTATCGAGAAGCTGCTATACCCGATGATAATTCCCGTTATCATTGCCTTCGCGGCTTATGTGTTTGTGACGGCCATATATTATACTATAAAACTGATGTAGACAGGGTTCAAAACTCCCCTGCCCGATGCGACGGGCAGGGGAGTTCAGACTGTATACAAACATGAATTTAAAAATGATATAACATCAAAAAAACATTTTTCCGGCGGCGTGTACGCCGGAAAAATACATTAATCCGCGCAATTGTGCGCGACCGGGGGTATCGCGGCTTCAGCCGCGTATCAAGGGGGTATCGGATACCCCCTTGAAGCGTGTCGAAACACTTTTTCGACACGCTCAACTCCCCTGCCCGATGCGACGGGCAGGGGAGTTTTTGTTCTTATCATGATTATAAAGCTGAATAGCAATTTTACTTTGATATATAATAATGTGGGGTCTCGAAAGGAGAGAAAAATGCGCAGCAGAGAAGTGGAAGAAAAACTGAAAAGGTTAAAAATGGAAGCGGCGGCCGAGCTTCAAATGATGCAGTATATTAAGGAGAATAACGACCATTACAAAGGAGATACGCCGTCTAAGGTGAACGGAGCGCAGGGCGGTCCCATCGGCGGCAGGATGGTAAGAAAGATGATTGAATCAGAGCAGAATAAAATGAGTATGGAGTGAAAATTGCGTTGGAGCCAAACGATAAGGATGTAAAAAGATACAAACCGGGAAAGAATTCCCCGAAAAGCGGAAACCAAGCTTTGAATATGAGCCGTGCCAGGCTGTCGGATATGCTTTCCGACGAAGATAAGGATTTGAGAAGAAGAGAGGAAAACTATCTTTTCAGGGGCTACGGAACAATGATGGACACTTCCGAGACGCTGGATTTTTCGGAAGGAACGGATTCTGACTGAAAATAAAAAGAACCGCGGCAGCGGTTCTTTTTTGTTGGATGTTCGATTAATTACTTCAGCTCGACCTTTGCGCCGGCTTCAACAAGCTTTGCCTTGAGAGCCTCGGCATCGGCCTTGGAAACGCCTTCCTTAACCTTGGCGGGAATGCCCTCGACGAGAGCCTTAGCCTCGGCAAGTCCGAGACCGGTAATCTCGCGGACAACCTTGATGACCTTGATCTTCTCTGCGCCGAAGTCAGTCATGACAACGTCAAACTCGGTCTTTTCCTCGGCTGCGGGAGCGGCGGCTGCGGGAGCGGCGGCGACTGCGACTGCCGCGGGAGCGGCTGCGGATACGCCGAATTCATCCTCAAGGGCATGTACAAGCTCGGAGAGCTCCAGAACTGTAAGATTCTTGATCTGATCGATAAGAGCGGTTACTTTTTCGCTGGCCATTGTAATTTACCTCCAAATAAAATATAAGTTGTTGTTCTTATGCAGATTTTTTCTCCGCTATTGCGTTAAGCGCAACGGCGAGACCGCGGATGTTTGCGTTGAGAACGTTTGCAAGGCCGCTGATCGGAGCGATCATCGTGCCGAGCACCTGCGCCACGAGCACCTCTCTCGACGGCAGCTCTGACAAGGCCTTTATTTCCTGCTCGGAAATAATCTTTCCGTCAACAAAACCGACCTTGATCTTCAGCTTGCTGTCCTTTTTATCCGCGTATTGGCAAATAAGCTTCGCGGCGGCCACGGGGTCTTTTTCGCTGACCGCCATCGCAGTGGGACCGTTGAGATAAGGAGACAGAGCCTCCAGGCCGACCTTGTTCGCGGCAAATCTGGTCAGGGTATTCTTTACGACAGCGTATTCTACTCCGGCGGCCCGCATATCGCGGCGCATCTGAGTATCGGTGGCAACGTCGGTTCCAGAGTAATCGACCAAAACGCCGGCACAGGAGTTTTTGAGCTTTTCGGCAAGGCTTTCAACGATGGCCTGCTTTTCGCTCAGGACTTTCGCGTTGGGCATGAAGTGTTTCACCTCCGGGATGAATTTGGCGTCCAAAAATAAAAACCCCATGCCAAAAAGACATGAGGACATAAAGCTGCCTATCACAGCTCCTCGGCAGGATTTTTACGGCAAAGCCCCCTGCTGTCTTTGGAACGCTAAAAAAGTATATCAGGGAGTATCCGGCTTGTCAATAGTTATTTTAAGAAAGCGCTGATTTATTAGTAAGCTGTCACGGAAATGCAGAGCTTCGGCGATACGGAACACAGACTGCAGAAGGGACGACGAAGCCGGAAGAGTTTCCAGAAATTATGGACGAAATCATCCCGCAGCATAGTGGGCCGCATTCATCAGGCCGCATTGTCTCAGCTCTCTGATAACCGGACCCAAGGTGGTGTCTTGCCCAGGGCATAGGCAAACGACGGCTTGCATCAAAAACAGACATAATAAAAGCTTTTCGCATCCTTGCTTTTCCATATGTTTCAAAGTATAATGTATTACGAGCAATCGGGGGTGGATTTTTTGTCAGTCAATGTACTAGCGGTAGGAGATATAGCGGGTAGAAGCGGCCTTGACATGCTGTCAAGACGGCTTCGAAGCATAATTAGGCTTGAAAACATCCGCTTCACCGTTGTAAATGGGGAAAACGCCGCGGGCATAGGCATTACTCCGGCGCAGGCCAGAGAGATACTATCCGCAGGAGCCGACGTCATTACTCTTGGAAACCACACATGGGGCAGGCAGGAGATTTGCGAAACGCTTGACGAAAATCCGTATATACTGAGACCCGCCAACTTTGCGCCGCAGGTACCGGGAAGGGGAGCCGGCGTTTTCGAGACGAGCTTCGGCAGTGTCCTCGTTATAAATCTTATCGGACGCTGCGGCATGGATTTCGGTCCGGACAACCCCTTTTTTGAGGCGGACAGGATATTGAAAAGCAACCCCGCAAAGCTGGTTCTCGTTGATTTTCACGCGGAGGCGACAAGCGAAAAGACCGCCCTCGCAAATTATCTCGACGGAAGGGTTTCGGCACTGTGGGGAACGCACACCCATGTTCAGACCTCGGACGTCTGCGTCCTGCCCCGGGGTACGGGTTATATCACCGATCTCGGCATGACGGGACCGGTAAATTCGGTAATCGGGGTGAAGACCGAGATGAGCATATCGATGTTTCTGGGCAACCCGCCTCGGCGCTTTGAGGCGGCTGACGGTGACGCGAAGCTCGAATGCGCGGTCTTCGAGCTGGACGAGGAAAGCGGAAGATGCATAAGCGCCAGGGCGCTCAGAATTTTGGACTGAAACTGTATGTAAGATCCGCAAATGGGGGATTGTATGCCTATAAAGATAATGCACGCCGCGGATTTTCACCTTGATTCTCCGTTCGATTCGCTTTCTGACGAAAAAGCGAGGGAGCGGAGAAGAGAGCAGCGCGAGCTGTTCATGTCGGCGGCGGAGCTTTGCGAAAGGGAAGGGGTACAGGCGGTTCTCCTGCCCGGAGACCTCCTGGACAGCGAGCGCTCCGGCTTTGAAACGAGCGAGCTTTTGCTGGAGGTACTGGGAAGACTGAGGGCGGAGGTGTTCATAGCGCCCGGAAACCATGATTTCATCTCGCCGCTCTCTCCCTACTCCGCTCTGAAATTTTCGGAAAACGTACATATATTCAACACTTCGGAAATTACGAAGTTTTCCTTTCCAGAAAAGGGCTTTGCGGTGTGGGGAGCGGGATTTGCGAGCAGCACATCGCCAGCGCTTTTGGCGGGCTTTAAGCCGCGGAGGGAGGAAGGCGTCAATCTGATGGTCCTCCACGGGGATCTGAATATGCCGAAAAGCCCATACAATCCCATCACCGAGGCCGAAATCGCTTCTTCGGAAATGGATTATATCGCGCTGGGGCATGTGCACAGCTTCAGCGGAATCCGCAGAGCCGGCAGCACCTTTTACGCTTATTCGGGCTGCCCGGAAGGGCGTGGCTTTGACGAAACAGGCGAAAAGGGCGTTATCGTCGGAACTGTGGGGGAAGGCGAGTGCGAACTGAGATTCGTTTCGCTTGGCGGGCGAAGATACGAAACGCTGTGCCTGGATCTTACGGAAAAAAAGGACGCCGTTTCGGCTCTGCTTGAGATTTTGCCAAGAGACAGCGGGCGCGATATCTATAAAATAATACTTCAGGGCGAATTTGACGGGGATTTGGATTTGGAACGCCTTAGGGAAGCGGTTTCGGAACGCTTTTATGCGGTGTCCTTCAGAGACAGTACGCGCATAAAGCGGGATATATGGGCGCAGGCGGGAGATGACACCCTGAAGGGGATTTTTCTGCGTTTGCTGCGCCAAAAGTACGAAGCCGCGCGGACGGACGAGGAACGCGGGAAGATCGTCCTTGCTGTAAGGTACGGGCTGGCGGCACTCGAAAACGGAGAGGAGTACAGGACATGATTATCAAAAGACTTGCCGCATCCTTCGGTACGCTCCAAAACGAGGAATTGCGTCTTAAAGAGGGGCTTAACATAGTCGAGGCGCCGAATGAGGCCGGTAAATCCACATGGTGCGGGTTCATACGCGCGATGCTGTACGGCATAGACACGGCCGACCGCGACAAATCGGGCTATCTCTCCGCCAAGACTCTCTACCGGCCGTGGAGCGGACAGCCAATGGAAGGCCGGATGGACGTCATTTATCACGGACGCAGCATAACGATTCAGCGCAGGCCGCAGGGGACCTATCCCATGCGCGACTTTTCGGCGGTTTATACGGGCACAAATGAAATTCTGCCGCTCATGACGGAAAAAATGGTGGGAGAGACGCTTGTCGGGGTGTCGGAGCCGATTTTTGAACGCTCGGCCTTCATACGTCAGGCGGGCCTTGCCGTTAGCCAGACCGCGGAGCTTGAAAAGCGCATCGCGTCGCTGGTTTCCACGGGCGAAGAGAGCGTTTCATACTCCGAGGTGGACGCCCTTTTGCGCGATTGGCTCAGGAGACGAAGATACAATCAAAGGGGCCTTCTCCCGACGGTGGAGGGAGAGGTCAGGGCTGTGCGCGAAAAGCTTGAAAAAATAGAGGGTATAAACGAAAAAATAGCGGGCTTAAGGCTGGAGAAGGAGCGGATGGAGCGCTTCCGGGACGATTTCGAAAAAGAGGAAGAGCTCATTATCAGGCGTGAAAGGCAGAGCGCGAGAAAAGCCTACGATTCGGCTGTCGCGGAGCTTGAGGCGGCGCAGAAAGCCATGGACGAGGCGGTGGCTGAGCTGAATATAAGCGGAACGCTTCCCACGCCCGACGACATCACGGCGATCAGATCGGATTTGGAGAAGCTTGCCGCCTGCGACGCGCTTTATGCTTCGGCGATCAGCCGCAGCGAGCTGACGAAAAAGAACCTTGACGGAATCGCGGCGCTGAAAAGCCGGTCCATATTCTCGCCGCTTACATATGAGGAGGCCGAAAGCAGGGCAAACAAGGCTGCAGCCGCTTATGTCGACGCGGAGGAGCTGAAAAACGGCGCGAAGGCCTTCAGCGTCAAAACGGTTATCCTTATAGGACTCGCCGTAATAATGGCGGGGCTGGGGATATTGACGCAGCTCAGCTACTGGGCGTACGGCGCGGCTGCGGTGTTGGCGGCCGTCGGCATAGTGACCGGAGTGAACAACAGCAGGGGCTTCAAGCAGGCAATAGCAAACGCCGAAAAACGCTCCGAGATATTGAAGGAATACAAGGTGTCCTCGGTCGGAGAAATACTGGCCCTTGCCAAGGAATACAAGGAATTCTGCATCAAGGAGTGTGCGGCGTCGGAGGCATTTGCGGCCGCCGATTGCGAGGTTTCATCGGCTAAAGCCGCGCTTGACGAAGTAAGGGACTCCCTGCTCAACAAGCTCAAAAAGCTTGACCCCTCCGCGGAGGACGTGTCGAGGGCGCCCGCGCTGGTTGCAAAAACCGAAAAGCTCCTCGACCTGCTCTCCATTTCCGAGGCGAGGCGGGACGCGGCCAAAAAGCTTGTCAACAGGCTGGCGCTGAACGTCGACCCGAGGGAGCCGGCGGAGACGGAAGAGCTGCCGGAAGCAAGGTACAACCGCGGAGAGATTGCCGCATCAATAAAATACGCGGAAAAGCAGCTCGCGGCGATAAACAGCGGTATTTCCATGGCTCAGGGCGAGCTGAAGTCGCTCGGTGATCCGGTGGTGCTGAGGACAAGAGCGGCTGAGCTTGACGAGAGGGTGCGCGAGCTCAGCAACCAATACGACGCGATTTCGCTGGCGATAGATACCCTTTCGGAAGCCAATGCGGATATACAGAACCGTTTTGCGCCCAAACTGTCGGAAAGAGCGGGCGAAATACTTGCTGAGATAACGGGCGGAAGGTACGAAAAGGTTTTGCTGAACAAAAAGCTCTACGCGCAGGCTGAAAGGCCGGGTGAGAGCGTGGGCAGAGATTTTCTGTATCTTTCAAAGGGCACCGTGGATCAGATATATCTCTCCGTACGCCTTGCGATATGCGAGCTTCTGCTGCCGCAGGAGGAGCCGTGTCCGATAATTCTTGACGACGCGCTTACGAATTTTGACGACGACAGGATGAAGCTGGCCCTCGATTTTCTGAAGAAAACGGGCGAAACGAGGCAGGTCATACTGTTTACCTGCCACAGCAGGGAGGCCCAGTATTGCGACGGCGTAAGGGACGTGAACATTGTCAAGCTGAGGGGATAGGCGCTTCGCCTGTCCCTTTAACAAATCTTTTGCAAAAATCATGCTTCTTCGAGCGCCGCCGCAGATATTTGACGTTATCCGCCCCGCCGGCAGCGCGGTATAATAGTCAGCGGCTCGAATTACGCCGCAAAGGAGGCAAATAAAACCAATAAAAATACTTGCTGTTATTGATGTAAAATGCTATAATAACTAAATATTAATTACAGAAAGAAGGCATCCTCAGTGGGAAAAATACGATTTATTAAGACGGAAAGCTTGAAGGCCAAGCCGGATCAGAAAAAGCTTGGCTTCGGCCGCTACTTTACCGATCACATGTTCGTAATGAATTATGATGAAGGGCAGGGGTGGCACGATCCGAGAATCGTACCCTACGGGCCCTTCCAGATTGAGCCTGCGGCGATGGTTCTGCACTATGCGCAGGAAGTGTTCGAGGGGCTCAAGGCATACAGAACGGCAAACGGCGGCATTCAGCTTTTCCGTCCCACCGAAAACATTAAGAGAATGAACATCTCAAATGAAAGGCTCGGCATGCCGGCGATAGACGAGGAGCTTTTCATGGAGGCTCTTCTGGAGCTTGTCCGCATCGAGCAGGACTGGGTTCCCTCGGAACCGGACACCTCGCTCTATATCCGTCCCTTCATATTCGCGACGGAGCCGCATGTCGGCGTGCATGCCTCCTCCAGCTATATTTTTGCCATAATACTCAGCCCTGTGGGAGCCTACTATCCCGAGGGTCTTAATCCCGTAAAGATATATGTCGAGAGCCGAGACGTCCGCGCCGTAAAGGGCGGCACCGGCTTTGCCAAAACCGGCGGCAACTACGCCGCGACGCTCCGCGCCGGTTTGGAAGCCGAAAAAGCGGGCTTTTCGCAGGTTCTATGGCTGGACGGAATACACCGCAAGTATATAGAAGAGGTCGGCAGCATGAACGTGCTGTTCAAGATAGGCGGCGAGGTCGTGACCCCTCCTCTCGGCGGTTCGATACTTGCCGGAATCACCCGCGACTCCTGCCTCAGGATACTGAAGCACTGGGGAGTCCCCGTTTCAGAAAGACTTTTAACGGTCGACGAGCTTTTTGAGGCTGCCGAAAGCGGCAGGCTTGAGGAAGCCTTCGGCAGCGGCACGGCGGCCGTCATCTCACCGATAGGAAAAATAGTTTACGGCGAAAAATCCGCGATAATAAGCGGCGGCGAAATAGGTCCGCTCGCAAAGAAATTATACGACTACCTGACCGGAATCCAGTGGGGTAGAATCGAGGATCCGTTTGGATGGACGGTAAAGGTGGTCTAAAAAGAAAGGAATTTATAAACCACCATGTCATATAATATCTACAATCCCGAAGCGGAGTGCATGCCCCGCGACAAGCTGAGCGCGCTCCAGAGCGAAAGGCTTGTCGCAACGGTTAAGCGCGTTTACGAGAAGGTTCCCGCGTACAAAAAGAAGTTTGACGAAGCCGGAGTGAAGCCCGGGGACATCAAGTCGGTTAAAGATCTGCACAAGCTCCCTTTTACATATAAGCAGGATTTGAGGGATAACTACCCGTATGGTCTCTTTGCCGTGCCGATGGACGAAATTGTCCGCATACACGCCTCGTCCGGGACGACGGGGAAGCAGACGGTCGTCGGCTATACCAGAAACGATCTCAAAATCTGGGGGGAGGTCATGGCGAGGACCATCGGCGCAGGCGGAGTTACAAGCAGGGATATCGGACACATAAGCTATGGCTACGGACTTTTCACAGGAGGTCTCGGCGGGCATATCGGCTCGGAGACCATCGGCTGCGCCACCATACCCGCGTCCACGGGAAATACGGCGAGACAGGTCACCATACTTCAGGATTTCAAACCGACCTTTTTGCTCTGCACCCCGTCCTATGCGCTCACCATCGCGGAATATATGGCGCAGCACGGAATAACCAAGGAAAACCTGTGCCTGAAATACGGCTTCTTCGGAGCGGAGCCATGGACCCGCGGAATGCAGACGGAGATCGAAAACCGCCTTGGGATCGAATGCTTTGACATATACGGTCTTTCCGAAATAATCGGACCGGGCGTCGCTTACGAATGCCAGGCGCACAACGGTCTGCACGTTTCTGAGGACCACTTCATACTTGAAATAATCGATCCGAAGACTGGAGAGGTGCTGCCGGACGGAGAAAAGGGAGAGCTGGTGTTCACCTGCATTACCAAGGAGGCTCTGCCCCTGATCCGCTACCGTACGCACGACGTCGGTTATGTGATAAAGGAGCCGTGCGCCTGCGGACGCACCTGCGTGCGCATCGGGAAGCTGCTCGGGCGTTCCGACGACATGCTGATCATCCGCGGAGTGAATGTGTTCCCGTCCCAGATAGAGGGCGTTCTCACGACGATAGACGAAATCGCTCCGCACTACCAGATAATAGTCGATCGCATCGACAACAGGGACGTGCTCACTGTTCTTGTCGAGATGACCGAGGAGAACTTTACCGACGAGGTGAGAAAAATCGAATCCATGGCGGCGAAGATCAAAAAGGAAATTGAAAACGTCCTCGGCATCTCCGTCAACGTCCGTCTTGTTGCTCCCAAGACCATAACAAGATTTGAGGGCAAGGCCGTTCGTGTAGTCGACAACCGCAAGCTCCGTGATTAGGGAAAGGAAGTGTCTTTATTGACTATCAAGCAGCTATCCATTTTTGTAGAAAACCGCGTAGGAGCGCTTCTTGACGTTACATCCGTTCTCCGTGAAAACGGAATCGACATGCGCGCTTTCTCCGTGGCGGAGACCACCGACTTTGGCATAGTCAGGCTCATCGTTAATAAACCCGTCATTGCAAAGGAAAAGCTTAGGGCGGCGGGGCTCACCGTAAAGGAAACGCCGGTTATCGGAGTCCTCCTGGAGGATACCCCGGGCACCTTCCACAATGTGCTTGAGGTGCTGTTCAAA
Source organism: Clostridiales bacterium (assembly GCA_029268065.1). Taxonomy (GTDB): domain Bacteria; phylum Bacillota; class Clostridia; order Oscillospirales; family Oscillospiraceae; genus DUPK01. The sequence goes on from JAJUHC010000006.1 coordinate 28,874, forward strand.
GCGAATGTCTCTATCGAATACACCTACGCCTTTGCCAAAAACTCCGGCAGCCACAAGGCGTATATGATGCTCAGAGTCGAAGACACAGACAAGGCGGTAAGCGCCCTTACGAACGCCGGCTTCACGCTTTTGTCGCCCGGCGACGTTTACGAGGAATAAGCGGGGGCTTATTCGAGCAGGAACCTCGGCGGATATGGTATCCCGCTTACGCGGATTTCATATCCGCCGTGAAACCCGTTTCCGCAGGCATGAAAGGAACGAAAATGAAATCAATAAAGCTGCTCCTCTTTGGAATCGGACTTATACTCGTCGCCGTATGGGCCGTATTGTGCGTGCTGCTTATTCCGCGCACGGCGCTGCTCATAGCAGCGTGCTTTATTCTGGCCGCGGGAATCGTGTTTATTTTTCTCGGGCTTTTTGCAAAAGAAAGGGACAATAAGCCGATAAACGTTGAAGAAACCGTGCCGGAAGAGCAAATAAAGACTTGACAAACCGCTTTTTGCGGTATATCATACGGTTTAATCGAACAGCAAAACTTTTGACTGAGAATAGTACGTTGGCACTTTTGCCTCACAGAGAGCTGCAGAGGGTGGGATTGCGGCAGGCGGCGGCTTACGGAATGGCCTCATGAAGGCGGGAGAAAAGGCTTTGACGCCGAGTAATGCCCGACGGGATATCCGCCCGTTACCAAGGGATGGCGCATGAAGGTGCGTTTGAGAGCGGGTGCGTTTGCATCAATTTAGGTGGTACCGCAGAAGTTTTAAGCTTTTGTCCTATGTCTGGGACGAAAGCTTTTTGTTTTTTAAAGGAGGAAACCAAATGAAAAAGGGAAGATTCGGAGCTTTTGGAGGGCAGTACATCCCCGAAACGCTTATGGCGGCGGTTTGCGAGCTGGAAGAGGCGTATGAGCATTACAAGGAGGACGCGCAGTTCAAAAAGGAATTAGACGACCTTTTGAGGAACTACGCGGGGCGTCCCTCTCTTTTGTATTACGCAAAAAAGATGAGCGCCGCCCTGGGGGGAGCGAAAATATACCTTAAGCGGGAGGATCTGAATCATACCGGCTCGCATAAGATAAACAATGTGCTCGGCCAGGCGCTTCTCGCAAGGAAGATGGGCAAGACCCGTCTGATTGCCGAAACCGGCGCGGGCCAGCACGGAGTCGCGACCGCGACGGCGGCGGCGCTGATGGACATGGAGTGCGAAATATTCATGGGTAAGGAGGACACCGAGCGGCAGGCGCTCAACGTGTTCCGCATGGAGCTGCTCGGGGCAAGGGTGCACGCCGTGACCAGCGGAACCATGACGCTCAAGGACGCGGTCAACGAAGCTTTCCGCGAATGGACGAGCCGCATAAGCGACACGCATTACGTAATGGGCTCGGTAATGGGTCCGCACCCCTTCCCCATGATAGTGAGGGATTTTCAAAAGGTCATCGGCAGGGAGATAAAGGAGCAGGTCCTCAAGATTGAGGGCAGGCTGCCGAGTGCGGTTTTGGCCTGCGTGGGAGGCGGCAGCAACGCCATGGGGGCGTTTTACGAATTTATAGGCGACGAAGGCGTAAAGCTTATCGGCTGTGAGGCGGCCGGGCGCGGCGTGGACACACCGGAAACCGCTGCCACAATCGCGACCGGTACGCTTGGCGTCTTCCACGGGATGAAGTCCTACTTCTGCCAGGACGAATACGGGCAGATAGCGCCCGTTTACTCGATATCGGCGGGGCTTGATTATCCCGGCATAGGACCCGAGCACGCGTACCTGTTCGATACCGGACGCGCCCGGTATGTTCCCGTAACAGACGCGGAGGCCGTTGAGGCCTTTGAATACCTTTCGAGGACTGAAGGGATAATACCCGCCATTGAAAGCGCCCACGCGGTGGCCCACGCAATGAAGCTCGCACCTCAGATGGGAAAAAGCGAGATAATAGTAATTAACCTATCCGGACGCGGCGATAAGGACGTCGCGGCAATAGCAAGATACAGGGGGGCAAATATACATGACTAGGATAAGCAAGGCGTTTTCCAAGGGCAAGGCTTTTGTCGCGTTCGTTACCGGCGGGGATCCCGATATCGAAACCACTGAAAAGCTGGTTCTCTCGATGGCGGAGGCGGGAGCGGATATTATCGAGATAGGGATACCCTTCTCAGATCCCATGGCGGAAGGAATCGTAATTCAGGACGCCGATGAAAGAGCGCTGTCGGCGGGATGCACGACAGACAAGCTTTTCGGCCTCGTAAAAAGCATCCGTCAAAAATCGGAAGTTCCGCTTCTTTTCATGACATACATCAATCCGATATTTACCTACGGCAAGGAACGCTTCATGAAACGCTGCGGCGAATGCGGCATAGACGGCATAATAGTTCCCGACATGCCCTTTGAGGAAAAGGACGAGCTCTCGGAGGTCTGCGAGGCTTACGGAGTCGACCTCATTTCCATGATAGCCCCGACCTCCGAAAAACGCGCCGAAATGATAGCAAGAGAGGCGAAGGGCCTTCTTTACTGCGTTTCTTCCCTCGGCGTGACGGGCGTCAGAAAGGAGATAGGCCCGGAGATCGAAAAGCTTATCGTTACCGCGAAGACGGTTTCCAACATACCCTGCTGCGTCGGCTTCGGCATATCGACTCCGGAGCAGGCGGCGAAAATGGCCGCCGTTTCGGACGGGGTCATTGTGGGCAGCGCGATAGTCAAAATCGTAGCGGAGTACGGGAGAAACAGCGTTCCCTATGTAAGCGAATATGTTAAGAGCATGAAGGCCGCTGTCGGAGGCATAAAATAAGGCTGCGGGGCATTTCACGCCCCGCAGCCTATTTTATGTAATATTACTTCATCTTTTCCATTACAAGAGCCTTTATGGCCGCGACGGCGCCCTCGAGACCTGTGCGCGAGGTGTTGATGCACAGATCGTTTTTGCTCATGTCGGACCAGTCCGACCCCGTAAAGGTTCTGTAATAGCTTTCCCTGCCCTTGTCCACATACTTCATCTGGTCCCTGGCGTCCTTCTCGTCCAGCCCGTATTCGTTTACTATACGGTGAAGCCTGTCAGACTTTTCCGCATGCAGAAAAACATTGACGAGACCCGGCTCGTTTCGAAGGATATAGTCTGCGCAGCAGCCGATTATCACGGCGCTTTCCTTCGAGGCTATTTCGCGTATTATGTCGGACTGCGCCTTAAATACCTCCCCGTTCGGAGCCGTGTCATAAGAAATGATCGGCATGGGAAAAGCGCTCATCGCCTGACTCAGGTTGAAGTAGTAGCTTGACGCCGCGTTGGTTTCGAGATTTTCCATCAGCTCGGGGCTCATCCCGGTTTTTTCTGCGGCCATCAAAATTATTGCCCTGTCGTAGTATTTGATGCCGAGCTGCTCTGCAAGCATAAAACCGATCTTCCGACCGCCCGAACCAAATTGTCTGCTTATTGCGATTATCGTATTCTTCATTTTTTCTTACCCCTTACTATCACCAAAATATTCGCTTCCGCCAATAAACTCGCGAAGCAGCGAATTAGGCCCTACGATTGATGGATTTATGCTCTCAAAGAACTGGAACGCCGCGAGGATGCTCTCAAGCTCCTCCTGGTTTTGGAACCTGCCCGGCAGCTTGCGGAGGAGAGGCTCGGCGTAGCGCTTCATAAGAGGGATTTCATAGGGAAGCGCCGTGTCGAGAGCAATGTTCGCCTTATACACATTGGGGTCGATATAGAGCTTCTCTCCTCGCAGCACATTGGGCCACATCCTGAGAGTATACTCGGCGCTCGAGCCCCTGAAGTTGTCGTCGCGGACGATGCGCCGGATCAGGCGCAGCCATGTGCTTTCAAAAAACGGTTTACCGTCCCTTCTTATTTCCGAGCTTGCGCTTATATACAGCTTAAACGCCTCCGGATGCACTTTTGTTATCTCGTCATTCAGCGCGTGGATCCCCTCGAAGATCACTATTTCGCTATCCCTCAGGCGGAGGGGGGTAAAGCGGCTCGTGCTGCGCTTCTGAGTGGCGAACGTGAAATGCGGGATGCGGATTATTTCGCCTCTCATAATAGCCGTGAAGTGCTCGTTAATCAGCTCCATGTCGAGGCATCTGGGGGATTCGAAATCGTATTCCCCGGTGGGCGTCCTGGGGGTGGTTTCCGGGTCTATGCTAAGGAAGTAGTTATCCATCGATACTGCGACGGTGCTGATTCCCTGCGCCTCCAGCTCCTTCTCGACCATCCGCGACATGGTGGTTTTCCCGCTGCCGGAGGGACCGGAGAGCAATACGATGGGGCAAGTCTTCATGTGAATCCGTATGCTGTTGGCCGCAACAACCACGCACTGCTGCAAAAGCGCGTCGCAGTCCCTGACGAATTCCCTGGGGTCCTCACGGATTCTCCGGTTGATTTCCGATAGATCATACGCAGACATAGTTACACCTCAACTGTACTTTTCAAGAAATTCCTTTAAAAATTCCTTTTTCTTAATTTCTTCTTTGATGCGCTCCATATATTCATATGGATACTTTGCGTTAAAAATACGCTCGATCCTTCCGCACTCCGGCGCGACAAGCTTCGTCACTCCCCCGGCTCCCAGGGAAACTATAGTTTGAAGCTCCTCCATGATGCAGACATTGTAAACGCTCTCGGCGCCGTCCCTGCACCAGCCCAGGTTTTCGAAGTTTCCCGCCGTGAATTTCTGACGGTAAAGGTAATAAGGCGAATATCCCGAACGGCGCAGCGTTTCGGCGCTTGCCTCGAGCATTTCCCTGACGTCGCTTTCGGAAGGGAGAAAGCCGCCTTCGTTGAGCCTGGAGCCCCTTTTTACTGCAAGCGTGTGCACGGTTATATTCTCGGGGGATAAATTGATCATGGCGCTGAGGCTGTCCCTGAAGCTTGCGGGAGTATCGGTAGGAAGCCCCGCAATAAGGTCGGAGTTTATCACCCTGAAACCGACCCTGCGAGCCGCGCTGAAGGCTGCTTCAACGTCCCTCGCCGTATGCCTCCTGCCGATGGCGCGGAGCACACCGTCGTTCATCGTCTGCGGGTTTATGCTTATCCTGTCCGCTCCGCCGGATTTTATTGCCCGAAGCTTCTCTTCGTCGACCGTATCGGCGCGACCGGCTTCGACTGTGAACTCGCGAAGCGTCCCAAGCCCAAACGAAGAGCTTATTTTACCCAAAAGCGCGTTCAGCTGTTCGGCCGTGAGCGTCGTAGGCGTGCCGCCGCCGATATAAACCGATATTATATTCAGACCCGTCTCCCTGATGAGCGCCGCCGCCGCTTCGATTTCCAGATACAGGGCGTCGAGGTAGGGCCGAATAAGCTTAAACGATTTTTCGACCGAATTGCTGACAAACGAGCAGTAGCTGCATCTTGTCGGACAAAAGGGGATCCCGACGTACAGCGATATGTCGCGCTTCCCAAGCGAATTTTTGACGGAGATGGTTTTCAGGGCTGTCTCCACCGCAAGCGAGGCTTTTTCGGGCGTGACAAAGTATTCTTCCCTGAGTATCCTTTCGGCGTCCTCTACGGAGACTCCCGATTCAATGAGCCCTGTCGGTATCTTAACGGGCCTGATGTTGGTAACGGCGCCCCAGGGGGCGGACCTGCCCGTCGCCCTTACGGCGGCGTTGTAGAATGCCAGCTTCAGATACTTTTGAAGCTCCCTTCGCAGCGTCAGTCTGTCGGGGGCGGAGGGCCTGAAGACCTCGCTTGCCGTCGCAACCGTCCCGCCGAAGGATATTTCGGCCTTGGCGGCGTATTCTCCGTCCGATTCCTCAAGGGAAACGACTGCAAAGTCGCCGCGCCCCGGCGGCATTTCCTCGTATTGCGGCTTTTTCCCCGGGAAGAAAATAAGAAAAATCTGCTCTACGGCGTATTTAAAATCGTGTCCAAGCAGGCAGAGCTTCATATCTTCCCCCAAAAAGTATCCGTTCTAATCGTTTTCGTTTACCGCGTATTGCATGTAGTAGTTGAATCTGCGTTCTCGCGAAAGTGTGCTCTGATCGGCGTGTCCGGGGCAGACCTCAAAGTCGCCTTCAAGCTGATAGAGCCTTTTCAGCGATTTTAGAAGCACCTCCATGCTGCCGCCGACGAGATCGGTTCTCCCGCAGCTGTCCCTGAAAAGCGTGTCGCCCGTGAAAAGCGCGTCCTCGCACTTCAGGGTGACGGAGCCGGGGGAATGCCCGGGGGTTTCGAGAACCTCGAACCTCAGACCGGAAACGCTTATTGCGTCGCCTTCAGAATAATATTTTGTTCCCGGGGGAGCCTTGTACAGCATGGGCCCCGGCGTCCCGGCCTGACAGTCGAGCCGGCTTATATATACGTCCGCGCCCGTCGCCTTCACAAGATTTTCAACGCCCCCGGTATGGTCGAAATGCCCGTGCGTCAAAAATATGACCTTGGCTTTCAGCTTGTTGTCCTCAAGATAGTCAAGTATCACCGAGGATTGGGCGCCCGGATCGATCACCGCGCACTCAAGCGTATTTTCGTCGGTGACGATGTAGCAGTTTGTCTGGAGCTGTCCGACCTGAAGGGTTTTGATATACATAGCTTTCCTCCTGAGCATTAAAGCGTTTCCGTATCCATCAATATTGTCACGGGACCGTCGTTTTGGGAGAACACCTGCATGTCCGCGCCGAACTCGCCGGTTTCGACATCAAACCCGAGCCTTCTGCACTCGCCGATAAAAAGCTCGTAAAGCGGCACGGCGGTTTCGGGACGCGCCGCCGAAAGAAATTCCGGACGGCGGCCTTTTTTGCAGTTTCCGTACAGCGTGAACTGCGATACAACAAGGAGCCCGCCGTTCACCTCGGCAAGACTCAGGTTCATTTTGCCGTCCGAGTCCTCAAATATCCGAAGCTTTGTAATCTTGTCCGCAAGCTTGACAGCGTCGGCTTCGGTATCGTCCGATTTCACGCCGAGCAAGACAAGAAGGCCCATTCCGATTTTCCCTCTTACACCGCCGTCGATTTCAACCCGCGCGTTTTTTACTCTCGTTATTACCGCCCTCAATCTGACTTCTCCTTACATGCTGCTGCGCCTTACGTCTATGACGCCCGGGATGGACGAGAGCCTTGCGATGGCGTATTTAAGCTCGTCGCGGTTCAAGACTTCTATCGATATCTGCGCTGTGGCAAGGCCGTTTTCGGCGTCCTTGACCGAAAGGGCGCGGACCTTTGCGTTTATCGCCGCCAGCGTGGTGGCAATGTCGATAACAAGGCTGCTGCGGTCGTTTGCCGTAAGAGATAGTACGGTCTGATAGGCATCCTTGCCGGTCGCCGCCCACCTTACGTTTATCCAGCGCCCCGCTTCCTCGGGTCTTGCCTGGGAATTGAGGTAATTAATGCAGTCCTTCCTGTGTACGGAAACCCCGTAGCCCTTGGTAATGAAGCCGATTATCTCGTCGCCCGGAACGGGGCTGCAGCAGCGCGAGAATTTGACGAGACAGTTGCTCACGCCCTCGACTATTATACCGTTTGAGGCCTTTACGGCCTTGCCGGGCTCATCCGGCTGCTGACGGTTGATCCGGTCTAGCAGGAGCTTGTCGGGGGAGGCCTTGGAGCTGCGGATAAGCTCGTCCTTGATCCTGTTCACGGCCCTGGTTGCGGTCATGCCTCCGAAGCCTATCGCGGCGTACAGGTCCTCAAGCGAATTGAGCGCCAGCTTTTTGAGGATAAGGGGCAGGGTTTCGTCGTGCTCCAACACCGACGGCTTGAGATTCTGGCGGCGCATTTCCGCCTCAAATATCGCCTTGCCCTGAATAATGTTCTCCTCGCGCTTCTCCTTCTTGAGCCACTGCTTGATTTTGCTCCTCGCCTCGCTGCTCTTGGCGATGTTTATCCAGTCGCGGCTCGGACCCTTCGAGGAATTCGACGTGATTACCTCAACTATATCGCCGTTTTGGAGCGTGGTGTCGTAGGGAACTATGCGCCCGTTCACCTTGGCTCCCGTCATGCGGTTGCCGACGGCGGAGTGTATGCTGTACGCAAAGTCTATCGGCGTCGCTCCGGCGGGGAGGTTAATGACGTCCCCCTTCGGCGTAAACACAAAGACTTCGTCGGCGAACATGTCAATCTTGAGCTCGTGTACGAAGTCTGACATGTCCGTGTCCTGCTGCGCCTCGAGGAGACTGCGGACCCATGCGAACTGCTCCTCGTGGCTGTGACGGTCTATTCCCTGCTTGTATTTCCAGTGGGCGGCGATTCCGTATTCGGCGGTGCGGTGCATTTCCCAGGTGCGTATCTGCACCTCAAAGGGGATACCCTCCGTTCCGATGACCGTCGTGTGAAGGCTCTGGTACATATTGGGCTTGGGGGTTCCGATGTAGTCCTTGAACCTGCCCGGCACGGGTTTGAAAAGATCATGGATATGCCCCAGAACATTATAGCAGTCAGCTACGGTATCTACTATGACGCGGAACGCGCAGAGGTCGAAGACCTCGCTCAGCTCCTTGTTCTGGCTGTACATTTTCCTGTATATGCTGTAAATATGCTTCAGGCGCCCGTAGACCTTGCATTTTATGCCGTACTCGCTGAGACGGTCCTCTATCTTCTGCTGTATGCTTGACATAAAGCTGTCGAGCACATCCTTGCGGTTTTCAAGAGCGTCGGTGATTTCCCTGTACCCGACCGGGTCGAGATACAGGAGCGCAAGATCCTCAAGCTCCCACTTGACCTTCTGCATACCAAGGCGGTGTGCTATCGGCGCGTATATCTCCATCGTTTCAAGCGCTTTTTCACGGCGCTTGCCTTCCGATTGATACGCCATAGTCCTCATGTTATGCAGACGGTCTGCGATCTTTATGAGGATGACGCGGATGTCCTTGGCCATAGCCATGAGCATCTTCCGCAGATTTTCCATCTGCTCGTCTTCCTTGTTCGTATATACCACGCGGGTGAGCTTGGTTACCCCGTCCACGAGATTCGCAACCGAGGCGCCGAATTTCTTCGCCATCTCCTCATACAGGACAGGAGTGTCCTCAATCACGTCGTGAAGCAGGCTTGCGATTATCGAATCCTCGTCCAGACCCATTTCGGCCGTGATTTCAGCGGCCGCAATGGGATGTGTCACATACGGCGAGCCGTCCTTCCTCTTCTGGCCCTGATGCGCCGACACAGCGAATTCAAAGGCGGAACGGAGCCTCTGCACATTAAGATTGGGGTTATATGCCAGCACTTTTTTTTCAAGGTTTTCGTATTCCTTGAGCAGATCCTCCATTTTACCGCCTCCTTTCCATGAATTTCGGCATATTAATCAATTAAAGGCCTAAGAGCGGAGCTTTTTGAGTATTCTCGAGGAATTCAAATCGGTCCTCCTGTTGCTGTGAACGGTTATCTCAATGTTATTGTCACTTTCCGATATCGAAATCAGACCCAGCTCCGAAAAAATTCTGAGGCAGGAATAAATTTTTGCCGGCGGGGTAGACGGGGTCATGGCGCCTATGCCGTAGAGCACCTCGGGAAGCTCTCCGGAAAAATGCGGAAGAATTTCCGCGAGCCTTTCTATTGTATGCCAAACGTCGACAAAATTGCGCCTGTCCGGAAGAAGCAGTCTTTTTTCTTCCCTTGAAAGATAATCGCCGAAGCGGCCGATCAGCGCGAGCTCGCCGGAGCGCCTCTCCGCCGTTTCCGCGGAAGGCCTTACATCCCTCAGTATCAGCTGTATGTATTTGTCGCCGCGAAATTCGTTTATGTGAGGATAGAAGGCGAGATCGGCTCTGTCGCCGGGCCTGAGTCCGATGTCGTAAAGCTTCTTTGCGAAAAAAATGCAGTCGAGCTGGACGCCGTCCTTGGAAACCCGCAATTTCAGATGCCTCTCGTCGCCTATGGGAGTAATCTGGTCTATTGCCGCCCCGTATATGCAGAAAACAGGGTGGGGGTTGCAGTTGCCCCAGGGCTCGAGCTCCAGAAGATCTTCGATGTTTTTAAGCGTGAAGAGTTTTGCGTCCTCTATGACAAAGTTGATATCCAAAGGCGGCACTGCTTTGCAATCCGCGTTCATAGAATAGTATTCGCAGAAGGAGCGCCTGAAGTCGTCGAATTTGTCGCGCTTTACCGTAAGCCCCGCCGCAAGCGTATGCCCTCCGAAGCATTCCAGATGCTCCTTGGACGCTTCAAGCGCGGAGTAGAGGTTGAAGTTGCCGAAGCTCCTGCAGGAGCCGTGACCATCTTCGCCGTCGAAACAGACAATTATCGTCGGCACATAGTACCTTTCGCTCATGCGGGAGGCCACAATTCCGGCGACGCCCTGATGCCAGGAATCCGAGCCGAGAACTATCGGCTTTTTTACAGGGAACTCAGTGAGCATCGAGATAGCCTCGGCAAGTATCGCGGCTTCGATGCTTTGCCTTTCCCGATTGAGGTCGCAGAGCACCTGAGCTATTTCGTTTGAGTCGACCCGTCCCTTGGACGAAAGCAGGGAAAACGCGGTTCGCGCCTGTCCCATGCGCCCGGCGGCGTTCAGCCTCGGAGATATCGTATAGCCGATTTTGTCTGCGGCTATTTTATTTATGTTTTCTCCCGCCGCCTCGATAAGGCTTGCAAGCCCCTGCCGCCTGCCGCTTCGCACTATCTCCATGCCGCGGCGTATAAGAAAACGGTTTTCGCCCAGAACGGGCATTACGTCGGCGAGCGTTCCCAGGGCGACGAGGTCGCCGTATGCGTCGAGAAGCTCCTTGTACTTTTCCTTGCCTTGCATTGCGCACAGCAGCTTGAAGGCGACGCCGACCCCGGCGAGAAACGGAAAAGGGTATTCGCCGTCCTTTCTCTTGGGGTCTATGACAGCAACGGCCTTCGGAAGCTCGTCCATACATTCGTGGTGGTCAGTAACGATAACGTCGACGCCGAGCTCGACCGCTATATCCAGCTCCTTAAACGCGGTAATTCCGCAGTCTACGGTGATTATGAGGGTTGCGCCTTTGCTCGCGAGCTCCCTTATCGCGTTTTCGTTTATGCCGTAGCCCTCGTCTATCCGGTCGGGGATATGAATCAGGCAGGATAGTCCTTTTTCCGTAAGATACTCGTATATGAGGCAGGTCGCGGTAACTCCGTCAACATCATAGTCGCCGTAAACGGCGACCTGCTCCCTTTTTTCGATGGCGGCATTAATTCTGCTTACGGCCTTTTCCATATCCTTCAGAAGGAAAGGGTCCAAAAAGGAGTCGTATCCGCAGTTCAGAAATTCTCTGGCCAGTTCGGGCGTCGTAAATCCCTTGGAGCACAGAACTCCCGCAAGCAGGGGTGAGTACCCTTCTCTTATGAGGTTTTCGACATCCTCCTTCCTGCAACCGAGAACGTTCCAATTCCTAACAGACATCGACAAGTCCCGCATCTCCTCTAACCGCACAATTCATTAAACGGCCTCAATAAAATCAAAGCGCGCCGTCACCTTTATTCCCTTATTTTATCAAAATAAGCTATGGAATTCAACAAAATATTCGGCATGGTAAAAGTGCCGCTCCGGAACCGGATACATGACGAAGGACTTCGCGGCATAATGTTTATCGACAACGAGAAAAAGGTATGCTATATTATACATAATTAATTAAGTATGGCGGATCAGCACGTTGCGAAAGGATTGAGAACATATGAAAAAGCTTGGTTTTGGTTTGATGAGGCTGCCCAAACTTCCCGGAGGCGGAGAGAAGGACGTAGACAAGGCGCAAGTCGCGGAAATGATCGATTATTTTATGGGCCGCGGGTTTTCCTATTTCGACACGGCTTTCGTGTATCACAGCGGTGAAAGCGAAAAGATTGCGGGGGAGCTGCTGGTGGAGCGTTATCCGCGCGACAAGTTCCAGCTTGCCACCAAGCTGCCGGTCATGGAAATGAAAAGCGGCGGCGACTGCGAAAGGATTTTCAGCACCCAGCTTGAGCGCACGAAGGCCAAATATTTTGATAACTACCTGATCCACGGCATAAACAGGGGGATAGCCGATAAAATTGACGAGTTCGGGGTCTGGGACTACCTGAACAAGCAAAAGGAGAAGGGACTTATCCGGCATCTGGGCTTTTCCTTCCACTCGACGGCGGATCATCTGGAGCAGATATTTAAGGCGCATCCCGAAGCCGAGTTCGTTCAGATACAGCTCAACTACGCGGACTGGGAAAGCTCTGAGGTTCAGTCGCGTCTTTGCTACGAGGTTGCGGAAAAATTTGGCAAAAGAGTGCTTGTTATGGAGCCGGTCAGGGGCGGAGCGCTTGCCGCCATGCCTCCGGAGGTCAGGGACATTTTCTTCCGCGCCGCACCGGAAAGGAATCTTGCTTCCTGGGCGCTGCGTTTTGCGGGTTCCTTCCCTCTGGTCGACGTCGTGCTGTCCGGAATGTCCGAAATGAGCCACATGATTCAAAATACCGAGACCTTCGACAATTTTGAACCGCTCACGAAGGCTGAGCTGGGGGTCATTGCGGAAGCTCTCGAAATGCTGTCAAAAATGCCGACGGTGCCCTGCACCGCCTGCAAGTACTGTGTGGACAGCTGCCCGGAGAGGATAAATATTCCCGGAATTATAAAGCTTTATAACGACTACCACATTTACAGGAATCTTGAAGCGAATAAACGTCGTTATGATATGGTAACGGCGCGCGGCGGCAAGGCGTCCTCCTGCGTAAAGTGCGGCGAGTGCGAGAGACATTGTCCCCAGAATATCCACATAAGGGATACGCTTGAGCTCGCAGCAAAGGATTTCGAGTGATTCAAGCTCAAGAGGCTCCGCAAAAACGAACTGCGGAGCCTCTTAGTTATTCGTCAAGCTTCAAAACGGCCATGAAGGCTTCCTGCGGAACGGTTACCGAGCCGAGGTTCCTCATGCGCTTTTTGCCTTCCTTCTGCTTTTCAAGGAGCTTCTTCTTTCTGGTTATGTCGCCGCCGTAGCACTTTGCAAGCACGTCCTTGCGCATTGCCTTTATGGTCTCGCGGGCGATTATCTTGCCGCCGACGGCGGCCTGTACGGGGACCTCGAAAAGCTGCCTCGGAATGCTTTCCTTGAGCTTTTCGGCTATCCTGCGGCCCCTGGGATAGGCCTTATCCTTGTGGACGATGAAGGAAAGGGCGTCCACGATTTCGCCGTTCAGCAGAATGTCCAGCTTTACGAGATCGGACTCGCGGTAACCCGCCAGCTCATAATCCAGAGAAGCGTAGCCGCGGCTGCGCGATTTGAGCGCGTCAAAAAAGTCATATATTATTTCGTTAAGGGGAAGGGCGTATCGAAGCTCCACGCGGTCCTTGTCAATATAGACCATTTCCTTATATTCCCCGCGCCTGTCCTGGCAGAGCTCCATGATGTTGCCCACGTATTCCGTGGGACACATTATACCCGCGTTGACAAAAGGCTCCTCGGCGGCGGCAATGACTGCAGGATCCGGATAATTGAGCGGGTTGTCTATCATGACCACATCGCCGTCCGTCTTTGTAATCCTGTAAATGACGCTCGGAGCCGTGGTTATGAGGTCGAGGGAATATTCGCGCTCCAGACGCTCCTGAACTATCTCCATATGGAGCAGGCCGAGAAAGCCGCAGCGGAAGCCGAAGCCCAGGGCTGCGGAGGATTCCGGCTCGAACGAGAGTGCGGCGTCGTTTAGCTTAAGCTTTGAAAGAGCGTCGCGGAGATCAGGGTACTTGGCTCCGTCGGTAGTGTATATTCCGGAAAACACCATGGGGTGGGCCGGCCTGTATCCCGGCAGGGCCTCAGAGCAGGGCCTTGCGGCCTCGGTGACCGTATCTCCCACCTGCGTGTCGGTGACGTTCTTGATGCTGGCGGTAAAGTAGCCGACGTCGCCCGCCTTGAGGCTTTCGCAGGGCTCCAGCCTTGTCGGACGCAGGTGCCCGAGCTCGACCACCTTGTAGACCGCGCCGGAAGCCATCATTTTTATTTCGGCGTCCCTGCGTATTTCGCCGTCGATGACGCGGATATATACTATAACGCCGCGGAAGCTGTCGTACTGGCTGTCGAATATGAGCGCGCGGAGAGGGTCGCCGGAGTCGCCTTTCGGCGGAGGAATAAGTTTTACAATGCTTTCGAGAACGTTTTCAATGCCGATTCCGAGCTTTGCAGAAATCTCCGGGGCGTCCATGGCCGGGATGCCTATGACGTCCTCTATCTCGGCCTTCACCTTCTGCGGATCTGCGCCCTGAAGATCGATTTTATTGATGACCGGCAGGATCTCAAGGTTATGGTCAAGCGCGAGATAGGTGTTGGCCAGGGTCTGAGCCTCTATGCCCTGCCTCGCGTCCACGACCAGCACGGCGCCCTCGCAGGCTGCGAGGCTCCGCGAAACCTCGTAATTGAAGTCAACGTGTCCAGGCGTGTCTATAAGGTTTAGGGTATAGGTTTCGCCGTCCTCGGCCTTATACTTCAGGCCTACCGCGCGGGCCTTGATGGTTATGCCGCGCTCACGCTCCAAATCCATGTTGTCCAGTATCTGGTTTTCCATTTCACGCGGGTCAACCGCGCCGCACTTCTCCAGGAGGCGGTCGGCAAGGGTCGATTTTCCGTGATCTATGTGGGCGATTATAGAAAAGTTTCTTATCTTGGCCTGTTCAGTCAAGAGTTTCACCTCTTAATATTACTTTTTGTCCGCTTTTGAGGTTCCGAGCCGCTCCTCGGTTCTGGAAATCATCGACTCAAAAGATTTATAGCTGCTTTTTGAAATGCTGTTGTGCACAAGCTCCGGAGTGATCTTAATGTTCTTCCTTGCAAGCTCCTCGGATATTTCGAGGCAAAGCAGCCTCATGTCAATTTCGCTGAGAGCCTCCGCTCTTTTTATATTAGGGGAAAGCAGCCCGGAGTCGGGGCCGAATATTCCGCACAAAAGCCTGTATCCCGAAGAGGCTATGTAATTCAGCGCCGCTTCCGCGACCGTATCGCCGCAATTTGAAACAATCCTGAATATCGTCGCTGCCAGTATGATAGCCTCCTGCTTCATCCTGTCAAGTGCCGGAGCGTTTTCACCATCGGTTCCGGCCATGCTTTTAGAGAGGACCGTTTCGCGTATGTTGGTTCTTCCCAGTACATAATCTGCGGAAACCCCGTAATAATCGCATACACGGACCAAAAAGTCGAGGCCGGGCTCGCGGATGCCGTTCTCATAGTGTGACAAAAGCGCCTGCGAAATCTTCAGCTCGGAAGCGGCCTTCCGCTGGTTCAAACCGCGCTCCTTTCGTAATTTGGAAATGTTTGACGAAAATGGTGTCTCCATGGCGGTACCTCCGAAAGCTATTGCTGATTACAGCCAGTATATTATATAAGTAAGGGGTAACTTTGTAAACATATATTGATAAAAGAAATAAAATTTTTGCGATGCACTTGAACTTTTGCCGATATGGTGGTAGAGTTTTCTGTGCAGTAAAGATTATTACGGAGGATAAAATGAAACAGCTTCAAGTAACGATAGAAGGCTCCGGACGCCATGTGCATTTGACAAAAGAGTGCCTCGAAACGCTTTTCGGCGCGGGTTTTGAGCTTGAGCCCAAAAAATTTCTTTCCCAGCCCGGAGAATTCGCAAGCAATTCAAAGGTGGACGTAGTGGGGCCGAAGGGCACGATCAAGGGCGTTTCCATTCTGGGACCCTGCCGCGCGTTTACGCAGGTGGAGCTTTCGTTTACCGACGCGCGGATACTCGGAATCAACCCGCCTATCCGCCAGAGCGGGAATATTGCCGGCAGCGCGCCCGTAACGCTTATAGGTCCGGCCGGCAAGGCTGAGCTTAGCGAGGGCGCGATAGTAGCCAAGCGGCATCTGCACATTTCAAAGGCGGACGCCGAGGAGTATGGAATAAAAAATGACGAGATAGTCCAAATAAAGGTTGGGGGAGAGCGCGGCCTGATCTTTGACGAGGTGGTCGCAAGGGTCAGCGAAAAGTTCGAGACCGCCGTGCATCTGGATTACGATGAAATAAACGCCGCGGCGCTTTTCGGCGACAATGCCGTCGGCACGGTGCTCAGATAAATTCGACACGCTCGGCGGAGGCGGCAGTTGCCGCCTCCGCAAAAAAATTCTAGGGGGGCTTTTGTGGGCAACGCGGCGACGAAGATCGTGAGCTATCTGCTGATAATAGCGCTCGGATACCTGCTGAAAAAGGCTCGGCTTTTTCGGACGGAGCATTCCGAGGTGCTTTCCAGGATTATACTCAACATCACGCTGCCCTGCGTCATCGTAACCGGCTTCCAGAACGTAGCCTTGTCGGGTGAATTTGCCGCTGTACTTGCAATGGGCTTTGTGTTCAACGCGGCAATGCTGGGCCTTGGCGCTTTTTTTGCGAAGCGTGCGGGAGAAAAAGACGACAAGGTGATGTACGGGCTCTTTATACCGTCCCAAAACATAGGGATATTTGGCGCACCCATCGTGCAGGCCTGCTTTTCGCCGACGGTTTCGGCGTCCATATTCATTTTTGATATTGGCAACGCGGCCATAATGTTTGGGCCGTCTTTTATAATTGCGTCGGCGGTATCGGACGGCAGGCGCGTAACTCCGCTCTCGGCGATTAAAAAGCTGCTTTCGACTGCGGCCTTTGACGCATATATACTGGTTATTGCGCTTTCACTTCTGGATTTGAAGCTTCCCGCTCCCGTTTTGTCCCTGGCGAATATCTGCGGCGCGGGCAACGGGTTTTTAGCCATGCTGTTTTTCGGCATAATGCTTGAGCCGAGGTTTGACGATTCCGACAGACGGATGATTTCTAAAATTCTGCTTGTTCGCCTGGCTGCCGGCGCCGCCGCGGCTATTTTTGTGTGGACCTTGCACCCAATACAGCCCGAGCTTAAAATCGGGGTTACGCTCTGCCTTTCAATGCCGATAGCGACGGCATCGGCCGCCTATGCCTCGGGCTTGAATTGCAAAAAGGAGAGAATATCGGGGGTGTCGGCCCTCAGCCTGTTTATAAGCGCGGGGCTGGCGCTTCTGCTCGCCGTATTATTTTCATAAAATAAAAAACCGGTGCAATTATGCTGATACATATGATACAATGTAATTAATATTATAATGGGAAAGAGGTCGGAAAAATGAATGTTACAGCTTATACGCGTCCGGGAGACTTCGGGCTTGTTATCTATGCGCTTGAAGCGGAAACGGACATCGCGGGAGAGGTCGGGGCTTCGGATTTTGAGATTACCGGAAATTATGCGGAGCGTTTCACGGATAAGATTGCGGGAGGCATAAAATCCGTACAGCTTACAGACGGGGTCATAAAGTTTGAGCTGCACGAATTTGTTTATATGAAAAGCAGGTTCGAGATAAGGGGAAAAGGCCCCGCCGAAGGCTTTTTGGTGTCGAGAGACGATGTCACGGAGGTAAAGACTCAAATTGCGGACGAATTTGAATACTGCGAAGAGGACGGCATCCTGTACAGGCTTCACGTTCCCGCCACGAAGGAAAAGCGGCCGCTGGTCCTCTTTCTTCACGGCGGCGGCGAGAACGGCTTTGACAACAAGCTGCAGCTTGTCGGAAGCATCGGCGCTCCGGCGATAGCAAAAAGGTACCCGGACGCCTACGTTATGGCGCCGCAGGCGCCCGCGAGGCCGGGCTTCGACGGCGGTCCTCCGATGCCGATGTCGAAGCAGACCTTCAGCGCGAACCTTCTTTCCGCCACCGACAATCCATACGGCTGGAACAGGACGAACCTTGCCGCAATATGTAATATAATAAGGCGAATGATTGCGGCCGGCAAGGTGGACGAAAAAAGGGTCTATGTCACGGGGCTTTCAATGGGCGGCGGCGGCACGATAATGTCGCTTTCCGTCGGCGCCGGGCTTTTCGCCGCTGCGGTACCCATCTGCCCGACAATGACCCCGGATACATACAACGTTCTCCGCGGACTGACGAAGCAGAAGCTGTGGGTAGCGGCCGCCTTCGTAGATCATACCATCTACCGCCACAAGTATATCGTGGACGCGATACTTCAGCTCCGCGACGCGGGAAACAGGGATGCGAAGCTCACGCTTTTCGCCCCTGAGGAGCTTGAGGCCTACGGAATGGGAGTCGCCGAGGGCATTTCATATGAAAAGAAGTTTGAGGAATATCACAACTGCGCCGTTCTGGTTTATCACAACGAGCACGGCATCATGGACTGGATGATGGATCAGACCAAGGACTGATATATAACTGCGGAAGGGCGTAAATACAACGTGGGCTGTCTCGAAATGGAGGTTCGAGGCAGCCCACTGAGCTTTGTTTTTTGAGCGTCAGGAAAACAGGGACTGAAGCACAAAGTTCAGGACGAAAAGTGCGGAAGCGACCCATAGTATGGGGTGCGTGTTCTTCACGTCCCTTTTTGCGATCTTAACGACGCAGTAGAAAATGAAGCCCGCGCCGATACCGTAAGAGATGTTGTAGCAGAGCGCCATGAAGACTCCGCAGAAAAATGCGGGTATAGCCTCTTCAATATCGTCCCACCTGACGTCGATAAAAGAGGACATCATCATAATTCCCACGACGACGAGTGCCGGGGCGGTAGCCGCCATGGGTATCGCGCTGACAAACGTGGCGAGGAAAGCGCTCAGGATAAAGAGCACGGCGGTTACGACGCTTGTAAGCCCCGTCCGTCCGCCTTCGCTGATGCCGGCGGCGCTTTCAATGTAAGTGGTAGTGTTTGAGGTGCCGAAAATCGCGCCGATGGAAGTGGCGATAGAGTCGGCGAAAAGAGCCTTGTCCATCTTGGATTTGAAGCCGGTGCTGCTTTCAAGCGCTCTCTCATCCTCTTCGCTGAAGATACCGCTGCGGCGTCCCGTTCCAATAAAGGTGCCGATGGTGTCAAAGGTGTCGGAGAGGCTGAAGGCAAAAATAGTAACAAGCGCTATGGGGATTTTGGAAGGATCGGAGAACAGAGAAATAAGACCTGCCGGGGTAAAAATCACTCCTAATGTGGAGGGCAGCGCTTTGAAGGCGTCCGCAAGGCTAATCGTATTGGAGGTCTTCGTTACTCCGACGAATATGCCGATAACCGTTGTGGCGATGATGCCCCAGAGTATGGCGCCCCTGACCTTCATGAGCATCAGGAAAACAATCAGGAACAGTCCCACAAGGAAGAGTATGAGCGACGGCTTGTTGGGCATCGTCATGGCCGGAACCCCGGCGGCAAAGTTTATGAGACCGGCGTCGACAAGTCCGATAAAAGCGATGAATATGCCTATACCGCCGCTTATCGCGTGCTGAAGGCTTTTCGGGATCGCCTTGATGATTTCCTTCCTTATCCTTGTGACGGTAATGAAGATGTTGATAAGCCCGCAGATAAAGACCATCGACAGCGCCTGCTGCCAGGTAAATTTAAGACCGAAGCAGACCGTAAACACAAAGAACGCGTTGAGCCCCATTCCGGGCGCCAGCGCGTAAGGCACGTTTGCGAAAAGCCCCATAACCAGAGTGCCGATTGCGGAAGCAATAATCGTGGCGAGGAACACGGCTCCCCACTCCATGCCCGCCTGGCTTAAAACCGTCGGATTGACAACTATGATGTAGGCCATTGTGAAGAACGTCGTAACGCCCGCGATGATTTCGGTTGATACGGTCGTTCCGTTTTCCTTAAGCTTGAACATACTTTTTTCTCCCCATATCGTATTTGTGCACTATTTTAAGCCTTTTCCATAATTTGAGCAATAGTGTAAGCGACTTTGTTTTTTAAAGATTTTTCGAGGTTTTGTTACACTGCGTTCTTTGCCCTGTCGATAATGATATCCGCGAGGCGCCTGTCCGCGCCCAGGGTTTTGCCCATGGTGATTTTTACGTTCGGGTGCGAAGCCGTAAACTCCCGCAGCTCTGCGGGGATGTCCTCCTTGATGTGCACCCCTTCAAAAAGAAAATATGGAATAACCTTAATATCGGTGGCCCCTTTTTCAATAAGGCTCTTAAGCCCTTTCTCGAGATTTTTGTCGCGAAACTGAAGGTAAGCTTCCTCCACCAGGGCTCCGACGAGACCTTGCCTGACGTAATCGGTAATCTGACGCATAGTCTTTTCCGTATCGCCCTCGCGGCTGCCATGAGCCAATAATAGTATTCCGGTCATATCTTTACTCCTTGTCTTCATATGTGTTTTCCTCGTGCGTATCGCTCCGATGGTTTTCGGCAAACAAATGCCTGATGCTTCTTCTTGCCTGGGATATGGTGGACGCGGTGGTATCCAGGTCGAGATTATCCCTGCTGTGCAGGATGTTCATCAGATGGTTTATCCTCGGCAGACGCAGATTATGCGCCCTTAACAGGTCGGGCTGCGAGAAAAGCTCCTTCGGAGTTCCGCCGAAAATCACGGAGCCTGCGTCCAGCACATATACCTCGTCGCAGTAAAGAGGCACCAGATCTATATCGTGCGTTGATATGATTATGGTTATCCCGAGCTTAAGCTTGATTTCATCGAGGAGACTCAGGATTTCGCTGACTCCCTGAGGGTCAAGGCCGGCAGTCGGCTCGTCGAGTATGATCACGGAGGGCTCCATGACAAGGATTCCCGCTATCGCGACGCGCTTCTTCTGCCCGAAGCTTAGGGCGTGCGTCGGCTTCCCGACTATTCCCTCTATGCCTGTCTGTTTTACGACGAGATCGACCCTTTTCCGTATCTCATCCTCCGGGAGACCGAGCTTCATAAGGCCGAAGGAGATGTCCTTCACGACGCTTGAGGAAAAAAGCTGGTCGTCGGGATCCTGAAAGACGATTCCTATCCTCCGCCTGATTTCCGTTACTTCGCTTTTGCCGTATTTGACCTCTTTTCCCCCAAAAAGCACCCTGCCGCTTTTGGGCGTCAAAACGCCGTTCAAATTCAAAAAAAGCGTGGACTTGCCCGCGCCGTTCCCGCCGAGGATGGCGGTCGTTTTGCCCTGCTTTATTGACATACTGACGTTGTTCAAGGCGGGGGAACCGTCCTCGTATGAAAAACAGAGATTGGATATTTCTATAATGTTCATCATCAAAGCCTTTCGATCAAGCCTATCGCGGTGAAAGAAACCGCTGTAAGAATGGTCATACCTGTGAGCAGGAGGCTTGACTCCTCTTTTTCGGTGAGATAATCGAAATTGCCCTCGAAGCCCCTCGAATCAAGCGCAACGCTAATGCGGTCGACACGCCGGAGAGACCTTAAAAATACGGTTGTTACGAGCTCGCCCAGAGAGCTCATGCTGTTTTTAAAGCCTTCGTAGCCCAGGCGAGAGGCCTGCGCCGTACGAATCCTCTGCGCTTCGTCCCAGATTATGAAGATAAAGCGGTAAATAAGCTCCATAAGCTCGATAAAAACCCCAGGCATCCTCCTCCGCAGAAGCGAGAGGAAGGAGTTCATGGGGGTGTTGAGGGAAAAGAAGTAGAGACAGGAAACGGCGCCAAGGGATTTCAGCAGAATATTAATACCAAGACTCAGGGATGGCCGGCTGATTCCGAAATACGCGCCGAAGAGCCTGAAATAAAAAAGCGCCGCAGCGGTGTCCGTTATTTTGTTGATCACTATCGTAATAACGCCGGTAACAAGGAACGCAAAGGGCACAAGCATCAGCTTGAGGTATTTTACGGGTCGGCAGCCGCCCAGAAAGAGGGTGGCTGCCGACATGACCGCAATAGTCAGCAAGCTTATAATGTTGGAGCCGAAAACAAGGCAAATCAGCATCATGCAAATGGAAAACAGCAGCTTGCTTGACGCCTTGACCCGGGAGATTTTCGATTGGTATGCGTGTTTGTCTATTCCGCTCACTTTTTTTCGCTCGCCTTGTACCTTTCCGAAAGCTTTCCGAAGCCGAAGCCGATTATCAGACCGCCTATCGACGCCTGAAGAGCGAAAAGAAGCGATTCGATTTCTCCGCTGGGCGGCTCGTAGATCGATTTGAACCATGGCTCATAATCGGGCTTAATTTCGGATATGACTGATTCCGCCTGATCGTCCGCTCCGCCGTACTCGCCTTGTACTATTGCGAGAGGCACTACGCATATGAGCAGGGCAAGCAGTAAAAGAAGGAGATTTTTTTTCCAAAGCTTCATTTTTCGGCCCTCCTTAGTCCGCTTTCAGCGCCTGAAGCTCGGCGCTGCTGTACTTCTTGAGACCGTTATAAACAATAACGGTCAAAATCCCTTCAGCAACGGCGAGGGGCAGCTGAGTAAACGCAAAAATACCGAGGAATTTCGCCGCCGAGACGAAGAAGCCGCCTCCGGAGTCCGGGAAGGCCGCTCCGAGCTGGAGCGAAGTCACGATATATGTAAAGATGTCGCCTATGAACGCCGCAATAAAGACTGAGACGGTGCTTTTCACACCCAGCTTCTTAAGCAGGCGGTAAAGGAAATACGAGGCGAAGGGACCGGCTATTCCCATCGAGAAAGTGTTGGCTCCGAGTGTGGTCAGCCCGCCGTGAGCCAGCAGTATGGCCTGGAAAAGCAGTACGATAACGCCGATAACCGACATTGCGGCAGGTCCGAACATAATGGCGCCAAGCCCGACTCCCGTCGGGTGGGAGCAGCTTCCGGTAACGGAAGGCAGCTTCAAAGCCGAGAGAACAAAAGCAAAAGCGCCGCACATGGCGAGAAGGAGCAGCATCTTTGAGTTCCCGCTGACTTTTTTCTTGATGGAGAAGAAGCCCCTCACGACGAATGGAATGCAAAGTGCGCCCCAGGCAACCGCCCAGCCGGGCGGAAGAAAGCCCTCCATTATGTGCATGGCGTTTGCGTTCATAACCGGAAAAGCCAGGATAACCGCCAGTATAACTGCCGTCTTCTGCGCGTATTTTTCGAATAAAGCGCCGCTTTTTGCTGAAAATACACTGTTTTTTCTCCGCGTTTTTACCTCCCGGAAAAAACAGCACCCTCCTTCGGGAAGGTGCGTCAATTCCGGCCCTTGATTTTTTGCCATAAAAATTGACCCTCCTTATGCTTCGTAAGGTTTGAGCTCTCACGGACGAAAGATAATTGGCTTCCTCCGTCCCGGTTCCGGCACAGTATCCTGACTAATGCGTCATAGCCCGGGCCGCCTTCCCGGTTTTATCCAGTGGCATAATGGCCGTAGCTCGGCAAATACAGTTGCGAGACAGCGCGGGATTTTCACCCGCTTCCTGTAACCGAATCCGCAAATTATAATGTTTTGCAAAACATCATAATTATACATTAATCGGGAAAAGAGTCAAGGCGTTTTTTGGCGAAAATCCATTCGGCCAGGCGTCGGCTTATGAAGGTGAAAAATACAAATGGATGCAGGCTTATAAAACGGCGGCGATAATTATGCCGAATGTACATTTATGTGCCGGCTGCTTTAAAAACAGCCTGGGCTGTGATAAAATGTGCAAAATCAAGTGGATATTTTATCAAAAAACATAAGCTTTGACCAAAGCCTTTCACGTGGTAAAAAATCGTCTTCCGCCTGCGGAAAAATCAGAAAGCGAGGAATAATATGAAGGAAATGCTTGAACGCATAGAAAGAATCAAAAAAAGGGTCGTGGTTGACCACTATCCTATCTGCATTGAAAAATTCCGCATAGCAATGGACATGATAGAGGAAACGAAAAACGATCCGGTTATTGTCCGGAGGGCAAAGATACTGAGCGCGACGCTGGAGAGGGTGCCCATAGCTATTGCGCCTGACGAGCTTATCGTCGGCATAGGCGCGTCGAAGCCCATGGGGCTCGAAATTGATCCCGACTACGGCATCTGGACCCAGGACGAGATAGATTCGCTCATTGAGGACGGCTATCAGATGGACCCCCGGGATGTAAAGGATCTGCAGGAGCTGAACAAAAAGTATGATCCCCCTACGCTTATAGGGCAGATGGGAAACATCGTATATGAAAACGAGCGCATAATTTCCCTGCTCAAGGCGGGGATAATACTCCCTCCGTGGAAGGATAAGCAGGAGGGAAGGGGCGTCGGCGGCGGCTACTGCCAGTCCGGTCTCGGCCTCGGCCCATCGCTTATACTGCTTTGCATAGACTACACAAAGATGCTGCATCTGGGCACCAACGCGATGATCAGCCAGGCCAGGGAGGAGCGCAGCAGGCTCCGCTTTGACGAAAAGGGCGCGGTCGCCAAGTTTAATTACTACAACTCCGTCATCATGTGCCTGGAGGCTGCAAACAAGCTCGCGCTGCGCTATTCGGCGCTCGCAAAGGAGATGGCGGAAAGGGAAGCGGATCCTAAACGCAGGGCTGAGCTTCTGCAGATAGCCGAGAATTGCGCCTGGGTGCCGATGAATCCCGCCAGAACCTTCCGCGAGGCGGTGCAGTGCTTCTGGTTCCAGTTCCTCATGCTCAGCCCGTCGACGACGCTGCCGGGAGCCCGCTTCGACCAGTATATATACCCCTATTACAAGGCGGACTTAGAGGCGGGGCGCATAACGAGGGACGAGGCGCTGGAGCTTTTGTGCCTGCTGCGCCTCAAAGATATGGAGCTGAACCGCACCTCGGGAAAGAATAACCGCAAGAAGAACGCCGGAATGGCGAAGTGGCACAACTTTACCATCGGCGGAGTAGATAAAAACGGAAACGACGCGACTAACGACATTACATATCTGCTGCTTGACGCGGCGGCCATCACGAAGGTGCCGCACCACACGCTCACTCTCCGCGTACACTCGGGGACGCCTGAAAAGCTGATGCTGAGGGCTCTCGAGGTCGTGAGGATGGGCATGGGCATGCCGGCCTTCGTAGGCGACGAAAGCTACATAAAGTGCTTTACCTCGCGCGGGCTGCCCTTAGAGGACGCGAGGGAATATGTTATGACCGGCTGCCTAGACGCGAATGTGCCCGGGCTTTCACGCACTGGGCCCGTGCCTATGATAACGATCCCGCTCATTTTTGATATTTTCCGCCATAACGGCGTCAACGTAAAAAACGGCGAGCTCTGCGGCATACGCACGGGCGAGTTCACGGAGTTCAAAACCTACGAGGAGCTCTTTGAGGCTTTCAGAAAGCAGCTTGATTACTGCCTGCGCATCGTCGGTGAAAAGAACAACATAGAGCTTACCATCACGCAGGAGCTTCTGCCGGATCCGATACGTTCAGCCACGATGTGGAACGGCATCGAATCGGGAGAGGACACCTTCCGGCGCACCATGCCCTTTGAAAACGGCGCGGTGCTGAATCCCATAGGCATGGTGAACGTGGGAGATTCTCTAGCGGCTATAAAGAAGCTCGTATTTGACGAGAAAAAGTACACTCTAAAGGAGCTTAACAACGCGCTTGAGGCGAACTGGGCCGGCTTTGAGGATATGCAGAAAGACTTTCTCGAGGCTCCGAAGTTCGGCAACAACGACGATTATGTTGATAGGATCGTCGCCGAGTGCTATCAGGTGTTCTGCGATATCGCGGCGACCATGCCCACGATACTCGGCGGCGTACACATACCGACGGGCATATCCATCACCTCGCATCAGCCGGGCGGCGGACTCACTGGCGCGACTCCCGACGGACGCAAGGCGGGTGAAATACTCGCCGACGGCACAATGTCGCCGATGCACGGCATGGATCAGCGCGGGCCGACGGCGGTGCTGCAGAGCGCGATGAAGATAAATCAGGATCCCTTCCAGGCTACGCTTCTCAACATGAAGTTCCATCCCTCGGCGCTCAAAACGGACGAGGACCTCATGAAGCTTGCCAGCATGATAAAGGTCTACCTTACAAACGGCGGAAAACACATACAGTTCAACGTCGTAGATAAACCGACGCTTTTAGCGGCAAAAGCCGATCCGAAGACCTACCGCGACCTTATAGTGCGGATAGCGGGGTACAGCGCATACTTCGTACAGCTGAACGAGCAGATGCAGGACGAGGTCATAGCCCGTGTGGAGCACAAACTCTGAGCTTATCCCAAATCCGTGGTACGAATCACGGGCAAACGCGGAAAAACTGCGGCTACGCGCCGAAATGGATAAAAAGTGCGCCCTCAGATTAACCGTTTGGAGGCCAAGCGCCATATCCGAATAGCCGCTGCTCAAAAATAAGCCTAAAGCGCCCCGCAACTGGCGCTCAGACTGTCGAAAAACCCGGTCCGCATAAAAGCGCGGACCGGGTTTATGGCGCATCCAGGCTCGAAAATGACATAAAAAAGGATCAGCGTGCCGAAAAAGCTTTCGGCACGCCTCTTGCTGTCGGAAACAGCGGATTCCCGAGGGTATAACGCGGTGCTTTTATCTCTTGGAGAACTGGGGCGCGCGCCTCGCCGCTTTGAGGCCGTACTTCTTGCGCTCCTTCATCCTCGGGTCGCGGGTCAGGAGACCGGCGGCCTTCAGCGGCGCGCGGAAGCTTTCGTCAACCAGAAGCAGGGCTCTCGCTATGCCGTGGCGGATGGCGCCTGCCTGACCGGTAACGCCGCCGCCGACAACGGTGGCTTCGATATCGACCTTGCCGAGGGTGCCGGTGGTGTTGAGCGGCTGACGGACGATGAGCTTCAGAGTTTCAAGTCCGAAATAATCGTCTATGTCGCGTCCGTTTATAGTAATGGCGCCGGACCCGCCGGAGAAGAGGTGGACTCTCGCAACCGAGGACTTTCTTCTGCCGGTTCCGTACACATAGGGCTTCTTGCTTTTATACATTATCGGTTACCTCCCTATTCGGCCCAGGCCACAGGCTGCTGTGCCGCGTGAATATGCTCGCTGCCCTTGAAAACCTTAAGCCTTTTCAGTTGGGCCCTGCCGAGCGAGTTCTTGCCGAGCATGCCCTTGACGGCAAGGGACATGGCCATCTCGGGCCGCTCCTCCATGAGCTTCTTGTACTGAGTCTCCTTAAGCCCGCCGGCATATCCGGAGTGCGTGCGGTAGTACTTCTGCACGAGCTTCCTTCCTGTGAGCACAGCCTTGTCGGTGTTGAGAACGATCACGAAATCGCCGCAATCGACATGGGGCGTGTAGGTTGTCTTATGCTTGCCGCGAAGCAGAACGGCGGCTGTCGCCGCGGTGCGTCCGAGAGGCTTTCCGGCCGCGTCAAGAATGTACCATTTCCTGACGACATTACTGCTGTTTGCCATAAAAGTGGACATTTTTATTACCATTCCTTCCAATTGTCGAAACAATATTGTAAACTCTATTAAACCAGCATGGAAATAATAAAATATACTTTGACAAAACCCGCATGGCGACTCTAATATAGCCATAGCAAGGCTATATTTTTATACCACATGAGAAAAGTCCTGTCAACACCAATTTGCAAGATTTTTTATTTACTTTATGCAAACTCACGATTTCGGCGTTTATCTCCTGATTTCTCCCGATTTCTCGGTTTGAATTTTTGATTTTTTACGGAGGCTGTGCGTATGAACAGGCTGACAAGCTATGTCCGCCGCTGTGTCGACGACTATGAAATGATTGAGTCGGGCGACCGGATCGCCGTCGGGGTATCGGGCGGCAAGGATTCGCTGGCGCTGCTTTGCGCGCTTTCAAATCTCAGAAGGTTTTACCCAAAGCCCTTCGAGCTCAGGGCGATAACGATACACATGGGCATGGAGGACATGGATTTCCGGCCGGTAGCCGAGCTATGCGAAAAGCTCTCCGTTCCGTATACGCTCGTGAAAACAGAGATACAGAAGGTGGTTTTTGAGGACAGAAGCGAGAAAAACCCATGCTCGCTCTGTGCCAGAATGAGGAAAGGAGTGCTCAACGAAAAGCTCCTTGAGCAGGGGATAACAAAGGTGGCACTCGGTCATCACTTCGACGACGCGGTGGAGACGTTTTTTATGTCGCTCTTTTACGAGGGGAGGCTAAACTGCTTCCGTCCGCTCACGTTTATGGACAGGACGGGCGTTACCCAGATACGCCCGCTGCTTTATGTGAGCGAGGAGCAGCTCCGCTCTTTCGCTGAGCGCTATGACCTGCCGGTAATAAAAAACACCTGCCCGATGGACGGCGCAAGCCGCAGGCAGGAGGTAAAGGAGCTGGTCGAGAGGCTTTCCGCCGACTATCCGGATCTGAAAAGCAAGGTTTTCGGGGCGATGAAGCGCCTGCCGCTTGCGGGCTGGGGAGGGCCGGAAAAAAGCGAATAGGGAAATCCCCGGGCGGTCAGCGCCGCACAGGGATTTTTCCTTTGAAAGCGGCTCTTTTTAAGGCCGATGTCATGCTCTTATACAGGAATACTATTAGGAAGCTTATGAGGAATGCGGATGCTGAGATTAGCGGAACCGAAAGCACAGGATTAAATGACAGTGTCGTGATTCCAAGCTTGCTTATCCGCTCGACAATAAAGGCGTGGAGCAGATATATGCCGAAGGTGCAGGAGGAAAGGACGCCGATTGCTTTGGCGGCTGCGCCGCCGAACTCATGCTTTGACACATATTCCCTGAAGAAGACGAACATGCCGGCGCTGGTGAAAAAAACGGGAAGAAAGAAGAAATCGTAATTGCCCCTGGGCTGGCTGAATTTCAGGGCATATTCCAGAGACAGCGTAACGGTCCAAAGGGCTGCGCCTACCGCCGAGACATAAAGAGCTCTCTTTATTTTCGCGGAGAGCGGATATTTGGCGAGATAATGCCCCAGCATATAATAGCCGAGGTACCTGCCTGTTACGGCAGGGGGAATTTTATCAATAAAGGAAATGAAGTAATAATAAAGCTCGTTGAATTCCGGGTCATCGGGCTTGTAGAGCAATGGAAGCATGGATCTCAGCACAGTGAAAAGGAAGAACAGCGCTAAAAAGTACTCGATGAGCCGCCTGTCGCCCTTCTCGGTTACGGCACGCAGGACAGGAGTCGCCATATACAGCCCGGCAAGCATCGGCAGATACCAGAGGTGAAAATGCCCTTCGAGCGCCGTCTTGATAAACAGACTTACCGTGCCAGCATCAAGAGCATACCCCATGTTCAGGAAGTGAACGAAAGCATATAAGATTTCCCACAGCACCCAAACGGCAAGTATCCTGAGGACATATCCTATGTAAAGCCGCTTCACCGTGAGCTTCCTTTCGGGGTCGAGCATGAACATTCCGCTCATCATCACAAAAACGGGGACGCTGAAGCGGGAGAGAGCGTTGTATACGTTAAAGACCTGCCATGCAAAACTTGTTATTTCCGAGGATTCCTGCTTCAGCGCGCTGACGTGTATCGTAATGACCGCGGCGCAGGCGAGTATGCGGAGCAGCTCCAGTGATGTGACGCGTTTGCGCATGCTTCAACTCCCAATGAATAATAAGTGCATATAATAGGTATTTATAGCACCGGACAAAGAGTTTTACAATATTTTTTTGCTGCTAAAAGTTGGGTTGATTTATTTGAGTGAATACTGTATATTGTATATTGAGGCAGAATGTGCAAAAATGAGCCGCTTTTTGCCCAAAAGTATTTTCGGAGGGTTCAGATGAAGGCTTCAAAAAAGCCCGAATACGGCAACGAAAGCATATCGTCTCTCAAGGGCGCGGACAGGGTAAGAAAGCGCCCGGGAGTCATTTTCGGCTCGGATGGGCTGGAGGGCTGCGAGCACGCGGTGTTCGAGATACTCTCAAACTCGATAGACGAGGCGAGGGAAGGACACGGCGACCTGATAGTCGTTACGCTTTATGAGGACAGATCCATAGAGGTGGAGGACTTCGGGCGCGGCTGTCCGGTGGATTACAACCCCGTGGAGCAGCGCTATAACTGGGAGCTTGTCTTCTGCGAGCTTTACGCGGGCGGGAAGTATAAGAACGACGAGGGCGAGAGCTATGAGTACTCGCTGGGGCTCAACGGGCTCGGTTCCTGCGCAACTCAGTATTCCTCGGAATATATGGATGTGACGGTATGGCGCGACGGCAATAAGTACAGCCTGCATTTTGAAAAGGGTGAGAACGTCGGAGGGCTCAGGATCGAGCCGACGGACAGGAAAAAAACGGGCTCGCTCATCCGCTGGAGACCGGATATTGAAGTTTTCACCGACATCGATATTCCGGAGTCGTATTTCCTCGACGTACTGAAAAAGCAGGCGGTAGTCAACAAGGGAGTGACCTTTCGCTTCAGGAGCCAGAAAAACGGAAAATTCGAAATCACCGAGTTCAAATACGAAAACGGCATAATAGACTACGTCGCAGAGCTGGCCGGGGACGATGCCCTGACGGTCCCCGTATTTATCGAGTCCGAGCGCAGGGGGCGCGACAGGGAGGACAAGCCGGAGTACAAGGTGAAGCTTTCCGCCGCGTTCTGCTTTTCAAACCGCTTCGCCGCGATAGAGTACTACCACAACTCGTCATGGCTTGAGTACGGCGGAAGCCCCGAAAAGGCGGCCAAAAGCGCGTTCGTGTCGGCGATAGACGCCTATCTCAAGAAAAATAACAAGTACCAGAAAAACGAGAGCAGGATAAGCTTCAACGATATTCAGGACTGCCTGATACTTGTCACGAACTGCTTTTCAACGCAGACCTCTTACGAAAACCAGACAAAGAAAGCCATAACGAACAAGTTTATCCAGGACGCGATGACGGATTTTTTCAAATCCAAGCTCGAGATATACTTTATAGAGAACCGTGCGGAGGCTGAGAGGATAGCGGAGCAGGTGCTTATCAACAAGCGCAGCCGGGAGACAGCCGAAAAAACGAGGCTGAATATAAAAAAGAAGCTGTCGGGCGGCGTCGATATCGCAAACAGGGTCCAGAAGTTCGTGGACTGCCGCACAAAGGACATAGACAAACGCGAGCTTTATATAGTCGAGGGGGATTCCGCTCTGGGAGCCTGCAAGCAGAGCCGGAACGCCGAATTTCAGGGCATAATGCCGGTCCGCGGAAAGATTCTGAACTGCCTCAAGGCGGATTACGCGAAGATATTCAAAAGCGAGATAATAACGGACCTCGTGAAGGTCCTCGGCTGCGGCGTGGAGGTACAGCACAAGCAGAAGGAAATAAGCTCCTTTGACCTTGGGAGTCTCAGATGGAGCAAAATAATCATATGCACCGACGCGGATGTGGACGGCTTCCAGATAAGGACGCTCATACTGACGATGCTGTACAGGCTCGCGCCGACGCTTATAAGCGAAGGACTTGTATATATAGCGGAGTCTCCGCTTTTTGAGATCGAATGCAGGGGAAAAACCTACTTTGCCTATTCGGAGAGGGAAAAGGCCGAGATCATAAGCTCGTTCGGAGGGGCAAAGCACACTATAAGCCGCTCGAAGGGGCTCGGTGAGAACGAGCCTGAAATGATGTGGCTCACGACAATGAACCCGGAAACCCGGAGGCTTATAAAGGTAATGCCTCAGGACGCAAAACGTACCTCCGAGGTTTTTGAGCTGCTTCTCGGCGACAACCTCGCGGGGCGCAAGGAGCATATCGCCGAAAACGGCTATAAATACCTGGACCTTGCGGACATTTCATAGGCGGAAGGGCGTTTTCCGCTTCAGACTTTACTTTAGAGCAAAGGACGGATAGCGTGGCAAAAAGGAAGGAAACCGGCGGCTCCGATAAAAATTCCGCTAACCAGAACGTTATAGGTCTCCGCGCCGATGTTCTTGAGCAGGGCATAACCGAAACTCTTGAACTTAACTATATGCCTTATGCGATGAGCGTCATCGTGTCGCGCGCCATACCCGAAATAGACGGCTTCAAGCCGTCTCACAGGAAGCTGCTCTACACGATGTACAAAATGGGGCTTCTGACCGGCGGACGTACAAAGTCCGCGAACATCGTCGGCCAGACGATGCGCCTCAACCCGCACGGAGACAGCGCGATATACGAGACCATGGTGCGCCTGTCCAAGGGCTACGAGGCGCTGCTTACGCCCTTCGTGGATTCCAAGGGCAATTTCGGCAAGGTGTATTCGAGGGACATGGCCTACGCCGCGTCGCGCTACACCGAGGCAAAGCTTTCCGGCATCTGCGCCGAGCTGTTCAGGGATATAGACAGCGATACCGTTGACTTCATCGACAATTACGACGGCACAATGAAGGAGCCCGTGCTTCTTCCGACGACCTTCCCGAACCTGCTGGTGTCGGCTAATATGGGCATCGCCGTCGGAATGGCGAGCCAGATTTGCGGCTTCAACCTTGCGGAGGTCTGCCAGACGGCGATAGATTATATAAACGACCCGGGGCACGATATTATGTCAACCTTATTGGCCCCCGATTTTCCAACGGGCGGGGAGCTGATATATGATTCGAAGGAAATAGGCGAAATTTACCGCACGGGGCGCGGCAGCTTCAAGGTGAGGGCCAGGTGGCGCTACATTCAGAAGGAAAACATCATCGAGGTGTACGAGCTTCCGTACACTACCACCTCTGAGGCGGTGATGGACAAGGTGGCGGAACTCATCAAGCTGGGGAAGCTCCGCGAAATCACGGATATGCGCGACGAAACGGACCTGAACGGCCTGAAGCTCGCCATAGACTTAAAACGCGGCACAGATCCGGAGAAGCTCATGCAAAAGCTTTTCAAGATGACGCCGCTTATGGACGGCTTCTCCTGCAACTTCAACATTCTTGTGGCGGGCACTCCCCGCGTAATGGGCATAAGCGAAATACTGGACGAGTGGACCGCCTGGCGGACCGACTGCGTAAAAAGGCGCGTGTTTTTCGAGCTTACAAGGAAAAAAGACAAGCTTCACCTCCTGAAAGGGCTGGGGAAGATACTCCTTGACATCGACAAGGCGATAGCTATAATCAGGAACACGGAGGAAGAAGCCGAGGTCGTTCCGAATCTCATGATCGGCTTCGGGATAGACGAGGTCCAGGCCGAGTTCGTCGCGGAGATCAAGCTCAGGAATATCAACAAGGAGTATATTCTGAAGCGCGTGCAGGAGACGGAAAGTCTCGAAAAGGAGATAGCCGATCTGGAGGATCTGCTTCAAAGTCGGCGCCGTATAAAGGCTATCATTATTGACGAGCTTAAAAATGTGATAAAGAAGCACGGCGCTCCGCGAAAAACAGGCATAATCTACTCCGACGAGGTCGCGGAGTACAGGGAAGAGGAGCATATTGAAAACTACGAGGTAGTGCTGTTTTTGTCCCGCGAGGGGTATTTCAAGAAGATCACGCCCTTGTCACTCAGAATGGGGGGCGAGCAGAAGTACAAGGAGGACGACGGGCCGCTTGTGTCCTTTGAGGGCACGAACCGCGACGAGCTGCTGATATTCACAGACAGGCAGCAGTGCTACAAGGTGAAGGCTTCGGACTTTGAGGATAGCAAGGCCTCGAGCCTCGGGGTATATCTTCCGTCGCATCTTGGCATGGACGCTGGCGAAAACGTGCTGTATATGCTGAAGTGCGGAGACTATAAGGGCAGCATACTCTTCATGTTCGAAAACGGCAAGGGGGCGCGGGTCCCCGTCTCGGCTTATGAGACAAAGACGAACCGAAGAAAGCTCACGGGCGCCTATTCGGACAAGAGCCCGCTGAAAGCGGTCATTCCGTTTGAATCGGAGCTTGAAATCGCCGCATATTCGACTGAGGGGCGGGTCATCATATTCAGTACGGCGCTTTTGTCGCCCAAGGCGACACGGGACACCCAGGGCGTTTCCGTCATGGCGCTGAAGCCCAAATTTAAGCTCAAGAAGGCGCTGCCCTGCTCGGAAACCTCGATAGTCAACCACGCGCGCTACCGCGTCCGGAGCATTCCTGCGGCCGGGGCACTGCTCAGGGAAGAGGACATGGAGGAAAAGCAGCTCAGCATGATTTGAGCTTAGGGGAAACGGAGTATGGTTATGTTGGAAAAAAGCCTGAAGCCGATGCTCATTATGTGCGTGAAAATACTGGCGGGGGCGGTTATCGACGCCGCGGGGATAAGCGTCCTTTTGTATCCCAACGGTATAATAACGGGAGGAATTATGGGGATTTCCATGATACTGAACAAGCTGTTCTCGACTCCCGTCGGACTTCTTACAATCGTTTTCAACGTACCGCTTTTTATTGTCGCATGGAGGACACAGGGACTCAAGTTTCTCGTCGGTTCGCTGCTCGGAATGGGGCTGAGCTCCGTACTGCTTGACGTGTTCTCGCTTTTTACGACCGTTTATGTCACAAGCAATCAGCTTCTGGCGGGGATCATAGGAGGCGCCGTGTCCGGCTTCGGGATGGGAATAATATACTCGGCCGGAGGGAGCACCGGAGGAGTTGACATAGTCGCGAAGGTTTTGAGAAGAAGGTACCCATACGCCAACCTCGGGAGCATAGTTATGGTGCTTAACGCGGTCGTGTTTGCGTTGTACGCGCTGGTACTCGGCAAGTACGAGGCGGCGATGTATTCCGTCGTAACGGCCTTTGTGTCCTCAAGAGTCATTGATACGGTGCTGTACGGCTTAAATTATTCGAAAATATGCTTTATAATAAGCGAAAAGGGGAGCGCGATAAGCGAATCGATAACCCGGGAGCTGCACCGCGGCGTAACGGTGCTCTCAGGGCGGGGAGCCTATTCGGGTCAGGAGAAAACCGTTCTTCTTTGCGCCATCAAGAAGCAGCAGATACTCGAGCTGAAAAAGATTGTCAGGCAGACGGATCCGGATGCTTTTGTAATAATATCCGAATCGAGAGACGTGATGGGCAACGGGTTTCAGATACTGGAAGACAAGGAGTAGGGGGGAGCCGGCATAAAAAGATATATAGCGCTTGCGCTTATAACGGCGCTTTTGTTCACCGCCTTCGGCTGGTCCGCCTCCAAAAGCCGCGATTACTACTCCGAGACCGACCATAAGGACGAAACACGCCTTACCGACAATGAAAACGAAGTCGTCAGCGTGAAGACGTATCAGGGCATCAAAACCGCGATACTTTCCTTCATAAAGGACGGCAGGGAGAAGTGCTACCTGAATGTCAGCGATTACGAGGGCAACGTTTCAGACGCGGTGTCCGAGGCGAGCCTCGAGATAGTACATAATACCGCGCTGGGAGTCTATGCGGTCGAGAACATCACCCACAGCTACACGAAGGAATCCCAGTATTTCAACGTGGTCATGGACATCTATTACAAGCATACCAAGGAACAGGTGAGGAGCATAGCGTATCTGAATTACGTTTCCGCGGTTCAGGGCGCTCTCGGCAAGGCTATTTCCGACCATAAGGAATACCTGGTCATTTCCATTTCCTCGGCCCAGGTAACGCAGGACTATATAAGAGCCTACGCGCTTGAGTATTACCGCGCAAATCCCCTCGAGGTGACGGCGCCGCCGGAGATTAAGACAATCGTCCATGCGGCAAAGGAGCAGACTAAAATTATAGAAATAGAGCTTTCCTATCCCAATACCCTTCCGCAGGAAATCGAAATGAGGACAAAGCTCCAAAGTACGGCAAATCTGCTCTTGAAGAACGCGAAGAGTTCGAAGGACGTGGCGACTGCCGCAAACGCGTGCAAGCGCCTTATTGAGTCTTCGGATTATGTGCAAAGCGGGAGCCCGACTGCCTACGGCACGCTTATCGAGCGCACGGGGAACAGCGAGGGCTTTGCGATGGCTTACAAGATCTTCTGCTCGGTTCTCGGCATAAAGTGTACGGTAGTCGAGGGCGCTTTAGGGGGCGACAGGCATTTTTGGAACATCATAGAGCTTGGCGGAGAGTGTTACCATGCGGACCCCGCTGTCTGCGGCCTTGCGGGGATGTCCGCGGCCTTCCTTAAAACGGACGCCGAGTTTAGGGCGATGGGATACCGCTGGGATACTTCCAAGTACAAGCCCTGCAACGGAAACCTGAAGTACGAGTCTCTGGAAAACGGATGACGATTTAAAATATTGTTTAATAAATATACAATTTCTGTTCACACAACTCCTTGGCATGCGGCTATAATAATAATCAGAGCCGGGCGCCATGCCGGACTCGGACACGGAAGAAAGCAAATAGAAAGCGGTACGGGCAGCTTGAAGGGCGCGGCATCCGCCGCGCCCCCCGACAAAAACAAATATAAAGCAATGAAACGGAGCGCTGCGGAGGCGCTCCGTTAAGTTTTCAGCGATTCAGGAGCTTCTCCACCAGCTCAAGCTGTTCGGGGGTGTTGACACCCAGAAGCTCGGATCCCAGATGGCGGCGGCAGATCCCGATTTTTCCGCCCTCGGATTTAAGTATCCCCGGAATGTCCGTAAGGTAGTATTCTCTCTGAGCATTGTCGCAGCGGAGCTTTCCGAGAGCTCCGAGCAGGAGCTGCGCTTTGAAAATGTACACACCGCTGTTGAGCTCCTTTATTTTCCGCTCATCCTCGCTGCAGTCCTTGTGCTCAACGAGCCTGAGAAAGGCGCCTGAGCCGTCCCGGACTATTCTTCCGTAATCGAGAGGCTCGTCGCTCGTGCCGCTGAGTATGGTGCAGTCGTTTTTCTCCCTTACATGCGTGTCAACGAGCTCGAGGAAGGAAGCTTTGCTTATGAGCGGCATGTCGCCGCAGCAGACCAAAACGGAGCCGCCGAAATTATCGAGCGCCGGAGCCGCGGCCATTACAGCGTGACCGGTGCCGAGCTGTTCCGTCTGCTCGGCAAAGCCGTACCCGGTGAAAGCGGAGAGAATGGCCTCCTTTTTATAGCCCACAACGATGGTGGTGTCGGTTTTAGGGATGAAGTCTATCGCTTCAAGAACATAAGATATCAGCGGGCGGCCGTTTGCAAGGCGCATTACCTTCGGCAAGTCGTTTTTTTCCGAATGGAGACGGGTGCCCTTGCCCGCGGCAAGCACCACCGCCTTTAAATTGTCTTTCATTGTTGGAGTTCCCCGTTCAAATATGTATTTGCGGTTTCGTTTATGGTTTTTATGACGTAGTCGTTTGAATAGATGAGGCGCAGCGCTTCCCTGAAAAGCGGTAAAGAGTCGCCGGAAAAGGCGAGGTCAAGCCTGCCGCGGGCGTTTTCGAGCATACGGTCGATTGTGTTCACATTAGCGTAGGAATTGTAGCCGAAGACCTTCATTTCGGAGTCGTTCCATATCAAAAGGCCGT
This sequence comes from Clostridiales bacterium, assembly GCA_029268065.1. Taxonomy (GTDB): domain Bacteria; phylum Bacillota; class Clostridia; order Oscillospirales; family Oscillospiraceae; genus DUPK01. Next base: position 65,565 of record JAJUHC010000006.1, read on the forward strand.
TGCTTTTGGCGACGGTTCCCAGCTCCGGAGTGAATTTGGAGTCGAGAGAGACGATGATGCTGTTCACCCTCGCAGCGTCGCGCAGAAGCGCCGAGGCCCGTCCGTAATCATAAGACACGTTCTCAGAGCAAATTATGCCCAGACCGTGCCCGGAGCCCGCAATCCTTCTTATAAGGTCGGGGTTATCGCGGATCTCCTCGGGGGTTACAAAAAAGCAGGCGCTGTAACCGTAATATGAAAGTAAGTCCAGCATGCTTTCGGTGGAGTCCCCTATCCCGCGGACGCTAAGGTAGATGTAAGCGTACCTGTTGGTAGGCTCCGGAGTCTCGGAGACGGAGGGCGTGGGGGAAGCGGGCTCCGGAGACGAGGCGGACGGCGACACCGCCGGGGCATGGTCTGAGAGGTACTTATTCATCATGGATTGCATCTTCAGCGCCGAAAGCCTTGCAAAATCGTCGTCTGAAATCGTGGAGCCGGATCCCTTGATCCTCAAAAATACTCCGGTATTATTGGAGTATATGGAAAACTTAAAGCCAAAATACTGGCATACTCTGACGGCCGGCACATAAACGCCGGAATTGTAATAAATCGCCTGAAAGCCGTAGCCGCGTCCCCTGTTGTCGTAGGTGTTGCCGCTGCCCAGCTCAAAGCTTATGGATTTTTCGTCGGAGTAGATTGTGGCGATCCGCTTGTCCCGATCATAGGTGGAATATGTCGAGAGCGTATACTGGTTGAATACCGAAAGAGGGACATAGTAGACCTCTCCGATTTTCACGGGCATGGTTTCGTCGTTAAGGTCCAAAAGGCGGTCGTTAACGACGGTAAAGTAAATTTCGGTTTCAGCCGCGGCCCATTTGAGAGGCAGAACCGCCGCAATGCAAAATGCTATTATAAGCAAAAGCGCCGCTTTTTTCACGTCGCACCCCTTTCAGGCAGCTGCTGTAATTATTATCCCACGAAGCCTATACTAGCATAAAAAGCACAAAGCCGCAAGTATGAACGTACACATGGGCTTTTGTCTATAATTGCATAATACTTCGAAAATAATTACAAAATTTTATCGTTATTGAAAATTGCGTTCATTTGCTGCCTGTGCTATACTATTATATAGTTAGATATGGGCGTTTTATTGGGCAAAAGCATCGTATGCTAAATATTTTGAAATATTAAGCAGTATGAGACGGCCGGTTTTCCCATCTGAGGCGGTTTCATGCTTGTTTTATTATCTGAGAGGCTATCCGAATGAACGAAGGTCAAAACGGGAAGGTACTGAACAAAACGTTTGTCTGCTGCATGCTGTGTCAGGTCTGCCATGGGATGGCGGCCTTTATGGCGAATCCTCTTATATCCTCATATGCGGCGTATATGGGGGCCGGCGCGAAGCTGGTGGGGCTCCTCACGGGGCTTTATCTCGGGGTGTCGGTGCTCATGAGGCCATTCGCGGGGCCTGCGGTCGTCCGGATGGATAAGAAGAAGCTGCTGGTGGTTACATATACCATCGGCGCCGTCGTGAATTTCTGCTATGGCGCCTTCAGCAATATGACGGTCTTTGTGCTGGCGAGGGCCTTTCACGGACTGCAGTATTCGCTGATGGGCACGCTGCTCATTACGATTGCCGGCGACAGCCTGCCCAAGGACAAAATGGGCTCCGGCCTCGGGCTTTTCGGAATCGGCACCGCGGTATCCGGGGCGATCGGACCCTCGGTCGGACTGGCGCTGAGGTCTTGGGGCACTGCGACCTTCGGGACGCTCGGCGGGTACAAGGTGATGTTTTTCGCGGCGTCCGCGCTCGTCTGCTGCGCGCTGATACCTTGCTCCATGATAAAGGTAAAAAAACGCTCCAAGGAGGAGCTTATGGGGACGGGAGCCTGGTACAGGAATATCATCGCTTTGCCCGCGCTTCCCTCCGCCGTCTGCAATATGTTTTTTGCGATGGCCTTCGCCCTTTACAGCGCCTACATGGTTCCTTATGCCGAGGAGAAGGGCTTTGCCGGGGTAACGCTGTATTTCACCTTCTATGCGTTCATTATGCTCTTGTCCCGCCCGCTCGCGGGAAGGCTCACAGACAAATACGGGCCCGCGGCGGTTATTTATCCCAGCTCCGTTTTTTTCATCATCTCGTTTCTGATGCTCTGGGGCGCGCGGAATGTTTACACGGTTTACGCGACCGCAATCTTTTCGGCACTGGGATACGGCGCCGCGTATCCCGCTCTTCAGACCAACAGCCTGAGGTCAGTGCCTTCGATAAGGCGAGGCGTGGCGAGCAACACAAGCTATTTCGGCATAGATCTCGGAGGCTTTTTGGGACCTACATACGGGGGGTTCATAATATCGGCCTTCCTGAATACCGGAAAGGCATATTCCACGATGTATCTTTTCGGGATAATCCCGGTGCTGCTTGCCGTACTGACATATACCTTTACGAAAAAATATATGGACAGGGCAATGGTACTGGCGGCTGCCGTGGAAAGCGAGTATTAACAACTTGTTTTGGAAAGTGAGTATTTATGGAGAGAAGCGAATCTATGATGATAAATGAGGTTCAAGTGAGAGAAAAAAGTGAAAAGCAAGTTCCGACGATTTGGAACAGGACCTTTGTTTGCGTCATGATCAGTCAGGTATGCCTGGCCATGTCCCAATCAATAACAAGTCCGCTTGTATCGTCATATGCGGCGTTCCTCGGGGCGGGAGCGGTTCTTATCGGCGTGCTGACAGGGCTTTATTTCGGAGTGGCCGTTGCGATGCGCCCTGTGGCGGGGCCCGCCGTGGTATTTCTCGATAAGAAGGTGCTGCTGATTTCGGCGAACATACTGGGGATTCTGGTCAATTTCTTTTACGCGACCTTCAACAACATTCCCCTTTTCGTCGTGGCAAGAGTGCTGCACGGGATCCAGTTCAGCATTATCGGTTCTCTAGTCGTGACGATAGCGGGAGACAGCCTTCCAAAGGAAAAGCTCGGCTCCGGTCTCGGCATTTTCGGGATAAGCACAGCGGTACCCACGGCCGTCGGAGCGACCGTCGGACTGGCGATAAGGACATGGGGGAACGCGCGCTTCGGCGTAGTAGGGGGGTATAAGGCCATATTCTACGCCGCGACCATTTTCATGGTTTTCTCCCTTATTCCGAGCTTTTTTGTGGAGCCCGTCAGGCGCTCGAAGGAGGAACTTGCGGCCGGAGGGCCCTGGTATAAAAGCATTATAGCGCTGCCAGCCGTCCCGCCCTCGATTTGCAACATGCTGCTGTCCATGTCTTCTGCGCTTTTCAGTGCGTATCTGGTTCCGTATGCGGCAGAAAAGGGCTTTTCCGGCATCTCTCTGTTCTTCACCTTTTACGCCGCAACGATGATAATCTCAAGACCGCTTTTCGGAAAGCTCGTCGACAAGCACGGAGGAACCGTTGTCTTTCTGCCCTGCATAATATTCCTTATGATTACCTTTGTGCTGCTATGGCTTGCCAAAGGCATTCTGCTGGTATATGTGGGCGCGTTGATTGCGGGCATAGGCTACGGCGGGGCGTTCCCCTCCATTCAGGCCTGCTGTCTTCAGACGATGCCAGCCTTCAGGCGCGGGGTTGCCAGCAACACCAATTTTCTGGGTGTGGACCTCGGGATGTTTGCAGGTCCCGCTCTCGCGGGCGTTGTAATATCGGCCTTCATAGGGAGCGGCAAGGCCTATTCGATTATGTACCTGTTTGCGACGATACCGCTTATACTTTCGCTTGTGCTGCTTCTGGCGTTTAAAGGGTACATAGACCGAAGGATAAAAGAAGTGTCTGAAATGGATTGATTTAAGAGTCTCGGCATACGCGGCGTCCGCCGCGTATGCTTTTTTGCTTTTATGGGCGCTTTTGCCAAACTGTAATATAAGGGTGGTTGCATTTTTGGCGTTACAGAGCCCAAATCGGGTCCGAGATAGGCAAAATATTGTAGCAACGCGTTTGTTTGCGAATATAGTGGTTGTAGAGGTGATGGCGTTGGACACAAGAGAGCTGTTTGCGAGGCTTATCAAATGCGAGGCGGGCGGCGAGGGTATCGACGGGATGAGGGCCGTAGCGACCGTAGTAATGAACAGAGTTCACGTACCGAACGGCGAATATCAGAGGGTGAATCAGGGGAGTCTCAGGAGGGTTATAGAGCAGCCTTATCAGTTTACCTGCATGATGACGACCGTTTACGGAGAGCCGAACCCGCAGAACGTCTGGACGGCCACGCCGGACGACATACACTACGAGGTGGCGGACTGGGCCATACAAAACGGTGTTTTTTCCGGAGTGGGTTCGCAGTCTCTTTGGTATATGAACCCCTTCAACCCGAACTGCCCGGGCCTTTTTCCGTACAACGGGACCGGCTACTGGCTGACAAGGATAAATCAGCATTGCTTCTACAATCCCACGGCGGCTTATGCCCAGACATAAATTTTAATGAGGTGATAATATGCCTATCAACTGGACAGACAACAAGGTTTTCAATTCTAATCCGCAGCAGAGGACGGCCTACAACACGAAAGCGCCGATGCAGCCGGCTCCGCAAATGGAAAATATTCAGATGAGCCACAAAATGAGCGTTCAGGGCGATACGATGAACGCCAAGGATATGACGGGCGGGCAAATGATGAATGAAAGAATGATGAACAGCGACGAGATGAACGGGGATATGATGTTCCAGCAGGGTCCGCCTCCGGTAATGGATAAGCATTATCTTGCGGGATATCTTGCCGCCAATATCGGAAAAAACGTCAGGGCTGAATTCGCGCTTCCCGGAGGCTTTTTCATCGACAAAGCCGGCATACTGAGGGAAGTCGGGGTCAATTACTTTGTTTTGGAGGATAATATTTCGCACGCGCGCATAGTCTGCGACCTCTATTCCGTAAAATTCCTGACCATACTTTGACATTAACTTTCTTTACATATTTTTGGACTGCGGACTGGGAATTCCCCGAATCATACGGGGAATTTCGTTTTTCTTATGGAAAAGCCGCATTGTTTGTGGGATAATATCCGCAGGGCGGATACCGTCCCGCAGAAGCAGTTTTTTCTTGTGAACGGAGTGATTTTTATGGCGTCGATTCTTATAGCGGACGATAACAGGCAGATAACCTCCATCCTGGAGGAATATGCGAAAAAAGAGGGGCATACCACCAGGACCGCTTTCGACGGCGAAGAGGCTCTCGAGCTTTTCAGGAGCTTTAAGCCCGATGTAGTGCTCCTCGACGTCATGATGCCGAAAACTGACGGTTTTGAGGTCTGCCGCGAAATCCGGAAAGCTTCGGGCACGCCCGTAATAATGATAACCGCGAGGGGCGAGGATTTTGAAAAGATCATGGGCCTTGACATAGGCGCGGACGACTACATCATTAAGCCCTTTTCTCCCGGGGAGGTTATGGCAAGGGTACGCGCTATTTTGCGCCGCGTCCAGTCGGACGGGCAGAAGAAAAAGCAGCTTTCATATCGGGACCTCGTTATCGACCTCGAGGACTACACAGTGACGGTCGGGGGGCACGATGTCCCTCTCACGAAAAAGGAGCTTGAGATACTGTGGACGCTTGCTTCGAACAAGAGCAAGGTTTTTTCGAGGGACAACCTTCTGAACAGCCTATGGGGCTACGACTACTTCGGCGACAACAGAACCGTGGATTCTCACATCAAGAGGCTCCGCGCAAAGCTCGACGAATATCCGCACGAGGGCTGGGAGATAAGAACCATATGGGGAGTCGGCTATAAATTCGAGGTAAAATCCGATGAAAAATAAGATAGCCTTCAGGCTCATGCTTGCCTTTCTCTCGGCTCTTCTGATATTTTCACTTGTTATCGGGGGCGTTTTTATCGCTCTTTTCCGCAGCAATACGATGAACGCAAAAAAGACCGAGCTGGAAACCCGCGCGAAATCGATTGCCGCAACGCTCTCCTCCGTGAACGCTCAATCAGGAACGGGCAAGGGGAAAAACGGCGGCGGAATGTCGGGCGGGGGTGCGGGCGGCGGAGAGCAGATCGGATACGGTGTGCTTATGCGCTATATGAACGAAATCTCCGGCGCCAACGTCTGGGTCGTAGATCAAAGCCTCCAGCTTATCACCTCAAGGATGGGCGGCAGGCAGTATCATTATTCAGACCTGCCGAGGAACGCGGAAGAGGTGGTCCAGGAGGTGTTCAAGGGCAACACAACCTTCAGCGAGGATTTCAGCACGCTTTTAAACGCGCCCACGCTTACCGTCGGCACGCCGATAATGTCCGGCGGCGCCGTAGCCGGGGCCGTGCTGCTCCATTCCCCCGTGCAGGGCATTACAGAAGTGACGACACAGGGAACGCGGATTCTGCTTGTCAGCCTTTTTGCGGCGCTGGCGCTTTCGCTCCTGCTTTCCGCGGCTCTCGCCTACAACTTCACAAAGCCGCTCAGAATAATGAAAAGGACCGCTGTGAGCATAGCCTCCGGCGACTATTCCGCAAGAACCGGCATCATCAAAAGGGATGAAATCGGCGAGCTCGCCGAGGCCATCGACACTATGAGCGGCAGGCTCCACGAAGCTCGGCTTGAAAGCGAAAAGCTCGAAAGGCTCCGGCGTGAGTTTGTGGCGAACATATCCCACGAGCTGAAAACTCCGGTCACGGTTCTCAGAGGCTCGCTTGAGGCCTTGTGCGATGAGGTGGTGACGGAGCCGGGGCAGGTGAAAAGCTATCACAGCCAGATGCTGGCCGAAACCCTTTATCTGCAGAGGCTTATTAACGACCTTCTTGACCTTTCAAGGCTCCAGAACACCGACTTTAAAATTGAAGCCTCCGAAATAAACCTCGGCGAGGTCCTGAGAGACTCCGTCCACAGCGCGGGCAGGCTTGCGGCTAAAAAGGACATTGAAATAAGGGAGAAGCTTGACGAACAATTTTTTAGAGTAACGGGCGACTACGGGCGGCTCAGGCAGATGTTCCTAATAATACTCGACAACGCCGTGAAGTTTTCGCCTCCCGGCTCCGAGATCACGGTTTCGCTTGAAAACGGTACGGTATCCGTGAGCGACAGCGGCGTCGGTATTCCGGAGAAGGAGCTCCCTTACATCTTCGACAGGTTTTATAAAACAAAGTCTGAGGAAAACAAAAGCGGCTCGGGGCTCGGCCTTGCCATCGCAAAGCAGATCGCCGAGCGGCACGGCGTCACCATAAGCGTTGAAAGCAGGGAGAGCGAAGGCACGACCTTCAGGTTTCATTTCAGGAATTCAGACTTAAATACAAACAGGCTGTAATTGCCGGTTAGCCGGCAATTACAGCCTGAGCGTGTCGAAATAGCCTTTCGACACGCTTAAAGGGAGGGTATCGGATACCCCCCCATTTTTTTAAAACGTAGGAGCTATATTGCACATATGGTCTAACGGTCCGCTTCCCTTCCCGAGGTCAAGACCCGCCCTTAACGCGGCAGTGACATAAGCCTTCGCGCCCGCTATGCTTTCCTCAAGGCTGCGGCCCGCGGCAAGGTTGCAGGCTATCGCCGAGGAGAAGGTGCAGCCCGTGCCGTGCGTATTCGGATTATCAACCCTTTCGCAAGGGTACCAGCGCAGCTCACCCTTCCGATACAGGAGGTCGTCCGCGGAAGCGGGGAGGTGCCCGCCCTTTATCATCACGCCGCCAGGGATGAAGGCTGATATTTTCTCCGCCGCCTCAATCATATCCTCGCGGCTTTTGATTTCTATGCCGCAGAGGGCTTCCGCCTCGGGAATATTCGGCGTTATTACCGTGCCGAGCGGCAGCAGTCTCTTCACAAGCGCTTCCATAGCCTCCTCAGACAAAAGGCGGCTCCCGCTTGTAGCTATCATCACGGGGTCCACCACGATGTTTTCGGCCCCGTATTCAATGAGCTTGTCCGCTATGGCGTTTATGATGCCGGGACTCGAGACCATGCCGATCTTGACGGCGTCCGGGCGTATATCCTCGAAGATACAGTCTATCTGCTGCTTAACGAACTCGGGAGAGGCCTCGAAAATCCCGAAAACGCCCGTCGTATTCTGGGCCGTAAGGGCCGTAATGGCGCTCATCGCATACATTTTATGCGCGGTTATGGTCTTGATGTCCGCCTGTATGCCGGCTCCGCCGCTGGAATCCGAGCCCGCTATAGTAAGAACCTTTTTCATCACATGAATGCCTCCAATGCCGAAAAGGAACTGACAAATATATCGGAAAGACGAGCTATTTCGTCACGCTGCTTTTTTGCGCTTTCATCGCTTATCGCGACCACCGTAAATCCGGCTTCCTTTCCAGTTTTTATCGCGTAGAGAGCGTCCTCGAAAATAAAGGTTTCCTCCTTTTTTGTTCCGAGAAAGTCAAGAGCCGCGTTGAAAACGTCCGGACTGTCCTTCCCCGCCCCGACCTCGGTGCAGGTTACGATTGCGCCGAAATAGCCGAGCATCCCGTTTCTTTCAAGCCCGGCTTCGACGAGATGCCTGTTCGTCGCCGTTGCGACGCACATTTTTACTCTCCTCGAACGAAGGCTCTCAAGGAATCCGATTACCCCTTCCTTGGGTCTGACTTCATTCCGATAAAAATCCTCGACCGCCCCGTCTATGCCTTCCATGATTTCGGAAACGGACTCCGTCACTCCGTACTCGCGCCGGAAATAGTCCGCGGCCTGCATCAGGCTGAGCGAAATGATTGTATCCCGCAAATCCGGCCTCGGCGTCTTGCCGATACTTTTCAAATATCTGGCTCCCGCCGTCTCCCAAACGGACATAGAGTCCAGCAGGGTTCCGTCAAGGTCGAATATCGCTCCCTTTATCCTCACAATTCACCGTTCTTTCCGCAAGCTTCAGCATTTCTTCCGCCGCTTTTTTTATATTGCCGCCCGCGAATATAGCGGAAACGACCGCGATGCCGGCGATTCCCGAGCCGGAAAGCTTAAGCACGTTTTCGGGGCTGATGCCGCCTATCGCCACCACCGGTATTTTAACGGCCTTGCAAATCGCCCTCAGCGTTTCGTATGACACCGCGTTTGCGTCGCTCTTCGTCGAGGTCGAAAAAACCGCGCCGACGCCGAGGTAATCCGCTCCGCGGCTCTCGGCGGCGAGAGCCTGCTCGATGGTATGCGCCGACACGCCTAGTATCATGTCCGCACCGATTTTTTCCCTGACGAGCCCCGCTTCCATATCGCTTTGTCCGACATGCACGCCGTCCGCGCCGCATTTTAGGGCGACTTCGACGTTGTCGTTGATTAAAAACGGAACCTTGTACTTTCTGCAGAGATCCTTTATCTCAAAAGCCTCCCTGAGAAAATCCTCGTCGTCCATTTCCTTCTCCCGGAGCTGTATCATCGTCGCACCGCCGAGAAGCGCCTCCTCGACCTGCTCATACAGCGTTTTTTCTCCGAGCCACGCACGGTCGGTTACCGCGTAGAGCAGAAGATCGCGCTTATCTGATTTCATATTTCGCACCGCTTTCAAGAGCTTCCGGCGTCAGATTGTATACCGCGTCAATTATTCGGGTTCTGTACGCCGAGTTGCCCTCGCCCTCTTTGAGCCTCGAGTACGCGATTTCGCCGCAAAGCCCCATGGCCGCAACCGCCGCGGCGGAGGCTTCGAGCGGGCTTTCGGCGTTTGCCGCGAGGTACGCCGCGAGCATCGCGCTCAGCATACAGCCCGTTCCCGTTATTTTGGACATCGCGGGATGGCCGTTTCGTATAATATACACCATTTTTGAATCAGCTACAATATCTATCGCGCCGGTTATCGCTATTACGGCCCCTGTTTTTTCCGAAAAGCGCCTCGCGAAATCCGCCGCCGCACCGAGAGAGGTTTCGGTAACGGCGTCTGCAACGTCCGCGTCCACGCCCCTGGTCGTGCCGCCGCCTGAAGCAAGAGCCTTGATTTCCGATATGTTGCCGCGTATGACGGCGAGATTAAGCTCGTTTACAAGTCTCATCGCCGTCTCCGTGCGGAGCTTCGACGCGCCGGCCCCCACGGGGTCAAGTATAACGGGATGCGAAAGCAGGTTCGCTCTTTTTCCCGCGAGGAGCATGGACGGTATCGTTCTCTGGTTCAGCGTCCCGATGTTTATATTCAGCGCGCTGCATATGGATGTTATCTCCTCAACCTCGGCCCCGTCGTCCGCCATGATGGGGGAAGCGCCCGAGGCGAGAAGGATATTGGCGCAGTCGTTGACAGTGACGTAATTCGTTATGTTATGCACGAGCGGCGCTTTTCTTTTCAGGTTTTCAAGCATTTCAGCCAGCATTTTTCTTCACTCCCGATACTTTGTTTATTATTATCCCCGCGAGCGACGTTATAACCATGACGGGTGCTGTGACGCCAAGAGGCGTATCAAGATTGATAATCAGCCTGTACAGCGCGAAGCCCGCCGCCCAGAGGATGAGATTTGCCCAGTCAAAGCTTTTCGCGGATGCATCTTTTCTCAGTATAAAGTAGTCGGTAAGCAGTATCGCGGTCATGGGCGCGAACACCGAGCCGATAAGATACAGGAAGTTTTCATACTGAGTTATAGGGGTAAATACAGCCAGTATGACCCCGACCACGCAGACGAGTACGGCGACAGGCTTTTCCTTCAGCTTCTTCGAAACGGATTCCGAGCTGACACCCGCGGAATAAGCGTCGAGGAAGGTCGTTGTAACCGTCGAGAACACCACGATTATTATAGCCGCGATGCCGAGGCCGGCGTTCATCATGATTTTTGCGATGTCGCTCTCGCCCGTAAATATGGCGGCCGCAAGACCGATGGCATACATCCAGCAGCTTGTGACAAAGTAGGTTGCGGCGCTTGTCAGTGTCGCAGAAAACGGCTTTTTTGCGTTTCGCGTGTAGTCGGAAACGAGCGGAAGCCATGAAAGAGGCATCGCTACCGAAAGCTCGACCGCCAGCCCGAAGCTCATTGACTCGCCCGAGAGGGAAGCGCCCTTTGCTTTGAAAACGATCGAGCTTAGGATGAGCGTGAGGACAAAGAGCGCGGCCATTGCGACCATGTTCAGGCGGTTTAAGGTTTTGACGCCCGCCGCTATCCAAACGATTATCAGCGCTCCTATCGCCACGCTCCAGAAGGGGACGCCGAGCTTCCATACGGAGTCGGCGCCGAGCGCGCCGGAAAGCACCATGACAGCCGTCCAGCCGATGAGCTGCAAGATATTGAGGACCGAGAAAATTATGGCACCCTTCTGACCGAAGGATATTTTCACGGTCTCCATTGCGCTTTTCCCGCTCCTCGCGCCGATGAGTCCGGCAAAGAAAAAGATAGCGCAGCCGATCAGATGACCTGTAACTATCGCGAGCAGGCCCCTGCCAAAGCCAAGCGGCGCGAAAAGCGTACCGGTCAGAATCTCGGCGATTGACACCGCCGCGCCGAACCAGATAAGTGCGTTTGCAAAATTCGATGTTTTGGTTTTTTCCACGATAATACTCCTTAAAACAAAATAGGCGTGGGATGCCATAAGGCTTCCCACGCAAAAAATATGCGTCAAAAACTACCTCCGTTGGCATTACCCAAATCAGGTTCTAGGGTCGAAGCGTTCGCTTCCTCTCAGCCGGTCAAAGCTCCCCTGTTTATAAATTTTACTTTTTGATGTTATCACATGTTTATTAACTTTTCAAGACTTTCTTTCCATAAAATTACGAGAGTGCCTTTTCGGACGCTTATTTCGGCCTCTTCACCGATGAATTCGTTGCTTACGCCCAGTGGCGCATCATCCGTAAGCACGGCGTCGACGAGCGGATATTTTAGCCCCCTGAGGTTTACGCCCTCCGCTTTGCCCCCGCTGCAGAAAACCGATACCACGCCCTGCTCCTGGGCGCCAAATTTAACGGCCGAATCCGTTACGGCGGTTACCGCCGCGCCCCCGCCCGCGAGGAAGGCCCTTGACCCGCGCCTTGAGAGGTAGACGAGCGTCTGAATGTTTGAGAGCGTATGGTCAAGCCTTCCGCCAAGCCCGCCGAGCAGAATAAAGTTTTTATAGCCCAGCCCGAGGCCGGCCTTTACGGCAAGCATCATGTCCGTGTCGTCCTTCGCCGCCGGGTGCCTGATCACATTGGGGTGCCGCGGTACTTCGGAGGAGTCAAAATCGCCGAGCACTGCGTCAGCCTCAACGCCTATCCTTTTCAGGTGCTCATAGCCCCCGTCCGCGGCTATGACCATATCGTCCGCGCGTTTTTCGAATTTGCCCTCAACAAATTCGCCCGCGCCTACAACGAAGCAGATTTTTTCCATACGGCATCGGCCTTTCCTGCTGTCAAGATGCTTTCATACCTTGAACTTATGAGATTTATGGTGTAATGCCGTGCTTTGCGGTTCCGGCCCGCAGTGCCGGAAGCAAAACGGCTTTGCTTTGAGCATCACCCTTTTTTGAGAGGGCGCGCGGGAGGCATAACAACCGATTCCCGGTTATTATATCACACTTCAATGCTGAAATGCGGCAAAAGTATTTTTTTTGTGACATCAATTTTATCATAAAAAAACATACTTTTGCCATTATTGTCTGTCATATTGTAGGCACAGGGGAAAGGAACCGGAAACGGCCTCGCCCCGAAAAACAAAATATTGAAAAGGAGAGTTCAATATGACAAGTGTGAAGAAGATAATTGCGGTCTGCGCGGCGGTTCTCACCATCGGTACGGTTTCGACGGCAGCGCTCGCTGCAGCCGACGAAGCGAGCCCCGCGCCCTCGGCGAGCCCAAAGAGCGAAGTAGTGTGCAGCTGCGGAGGTACCTGTGACGGCAGCGGAGCCGGCACCGGGAGAATGTACGGCAAGCGCAGCGGCGCACGCGACGGCTCCGGCAAAATGTACGGCAGAAACGCCGCCAACCGCGGAGCTGACTGCGGAGCATACTGCGACGGAAGCTGCGAAACCGCGGTGCAGCAGAAGTAATCTGAAAGGACTTAAGCGGAACGGGGATAAGGAATTAGCCTTATCCCCGCCAGACTGTAGACAAACATGAATTTAAAAATAATATAACATCAAAAAAACATTTTTCCGGCGGCGTGTACGCCGGAAAAATACATTATACCGCGCAATTGTGCGCGACCGGGGGTATCGAGCCGTGAGGCTCGTATCCAGGGGGTATTGGATACCCCCTGGAAGCGTGTCGAAACGCTTTTTCGACACGCTCACGGGGATAAGGAATTAGCCTTATCCCCGCAGACTTTCATTGCTGTTTATTGTGATCTTCGCTCTGGAGCGGGGGCTCGCCTGAATTGAAGCTGCCTCCCGATAATATGAGCAGGAAAACTGCGATGACAATAAAGGGCAGGCCGCCAATCAGGCCGGCGATAGTCGGTCCCAAAAGCGTGTTGTAGCTGCCTTTGACAAGATACATCGGGAGCCCGGCTCCGGCGTTGATCGCGGAATGGATCATGGCGGCGGGTATAGCGCTTTTCAGCTTTATAGACACGTAACCTTCGATAGTGCCGAGAGCAAAGCAGAATACTATCATCGCGAGAATACCGAGATAAGGGAAACCGGGGTAAAACGTTCCGTAATTGTGCCCGAGAGCGATAGCGGGAGCGTGCCAGAGTCCCCAGATGACGCCGGATATGATAAACGCCGCTCTGTCCGAGAAAAGCAGGCGCAGCCGTGGCAGCAGGTAGCCTCTCCAGCCGAGCTCCTCCCCCAGGGTGGGGATGATATTTATTACGGGACCAATAATTAAGACTTGAAGAACAGAAAGAAGTAGGATATTCGATGCGGTAAGCCCCTTGCCGCTGCCCATTGCGGCAATACTGTTAAGAGTGGTGAGATTATAGTCGAACTGACTCGGAAAAATCAGAAAATAAACGACCCCGCTGAAAAGAATCAGAAGCGTTGGAGCGAAAAATACGAGCAGATATGCTTTTATATGACCCTTGAAATTCGGGCGCAGGTACATTTCGCCAAAGCCCTCCCTTGTAATAAGCCTTGTAAGGACATTGGCTGCGCTGGGGGCGAACATTGCGGCCGCCAGCAGCACGGCCGATATGCCGGAGCCGTAGCTTATGCCGCTCAAGGGTATCGATAAAAACAAGGCCCAAGCGATTATGAAAGCGATTAAAACAAAAATTATTACGCGTTTTCTTACGGATGACTTGTTTGTGTCCATATGAATCTCCTTAAAGTACTATATCAGCAGTTGCTCCTAAGCCTTTCGAGGAGCAGCCCGTAGCGCGGATTTTCCGACAGCGCGGAAAAGGCGGGATTTTTTGAAACAGCCTCCACCATGCTCCTCCTTATGGTTTTTTCGCTTCGCGGAAAGCTGCTTCCGAGGTCGAGATCCTCAAGCCACTTGTCGAGAAGGTCAAAATAGGAATCCCCGTGGAGCTTCATGGGATGAAAATTGCCTGTGACGGTATCGGCGTATTCTTCAAGCAATTCAAGCGCCCTTTCCGGTCTTTCCGTCACCATAAAGCCCTGAGCCGCAGCAAGCAAAAAGGAAGCGAACGCGCCGGGATGGAGCCGCTTAAAGTCGAAGGCTTCGGCGACAGCCAGGCCGCGCCTGAGAGTCTCGTCGAATATTGAGGGCTTGTCGGCATTCAAGCTCAGGTATGACGACAAAAAATTGATGAGCACCGTAACGTTCTGGTACATTCCCGCCTGCAGCACCTCGTTTGCCTCGCGGTTTCTGCCGGAAATACGGTAGGCGGCGGCTATTAGAAGCTCCGGCGGCAGGGCGCCTGCAACCTTCTCTCCCAACAGCCTGAGGGTTTCCTGCGCGTCGCTAAAATGAAGCCTGCAGAGCGCTTCAAGGTAAACGGCCATCCTGACCACCTCAGGGTCGTCGCTCTCCTGCCTCGCCCGGCTGAAAAGCGCCTGAGCTTCAAGCATGATCGCGTCAACCTCGTCGTGGCTTTTCAGGAGATCGGTGTGGTTAACGAGCAAAAGCCCCATTTGGGTGAGAAAAGGGTAACAGGCAAAGTATTTTTTTGTAAGCTCCCGGATTTTTGCAAGAACCTCTTCAAAGGGCTTGACGGCGAATTCCGCGGAAAGGCTGATATACAGCTTTCTTATGCTCTCTTTTGACAGTTGGGGCTTATAGTCCATAAGCTCGTCTATGCTTATTCCGAAGTAGGACGCAAGCTGCGGCAAAAAGGTAAGATCCGGGTAGCTCTGCCCGGTTTCCCACTTTGATACGGAAGCTTTGGATACCCCGATGAAATTCGCGAGCTCCTCTTGGGTAATCCCTTTTTCGCGGCGTTTGCTTACAAGCACGCTTGCGAGGTTTATCTCCTTCATTTTTTTACCACCCTCCCTAATTGTAGCGGCTTGGAAGAAGCAAATCAATAGAATAATCGTTGATTTGCGTTGACCGAATAAACCTCCGCGATACAGGACCTGATTTTAAGCAGTAAAATGGACGGCTGATGATAAAAAATTATTACAATTATTCGAGGCTGTGCTATACTTTTCACAGAGGCTCGCAAAGACAATTTTTTGTCGGTTCGCCCAAAAAGCTTCTCAAAAAATTGTTTGAAAGGAAACGGAGGTAAAGATAAGCATGAAATTGATGGTCATCAACGGAAGTCCGAGAAAGAATTGGAACACAGGCATGCTTCTGAAAAGCGCGATGGACGGAGCTGGGGCTCATGGCTCCGAAACCAGGCTGGTGCATCTCTATGAGCTGAATTACAAGGGCTGCATAAGCTGCTTTTCCTGCAAGCTGAAAAACGGAAAAAATTACGGCAGGTGCAGCTTAAGCGACGATTTGACTCCCGTGCTTCGGGACATTGAAGAGTGCGACTCTCTGCTTATCGGCTCTCCCATCTATTTCGGCGACGTCACCGGAGAGCTGCGCTCATTTCTTGAGCGTCTGCTTTTTCAGTATCTCGAATATAACAGGCAGCGCTCGAGCACGTTCAAAAAAAGGATCAGATGCGGCTTTATCTATACCATGAACGCGGGAGAGGATCAGGCGGAAATATACAAGGAAGTGATTTTCTCGAGGATGGAGGGCGTGATGAGAAGGTTCCTCGGCGAGACGCGCTCCATATATGCGACGGAGACTCTGCAATTTGACGATTATTCACTGTATGTCTCAGACGCTTTTGACCCTGAAGCCAGATTAAGGAGACGGAAGGAGGAATTTCCGAAAGATTGCTCGAAAGCCTTTGAGCTGGGAGAATGGCTTGCGGGCGAATAAGATTGATGCGTCGCCTAAGTATTTTCTATAAAAGGAAAGATAATTTTTATAAAAAAATAGTTATATTTTACTATATTAAAATCCCCGGCTGCACTATATTGATAGTAAGTTACTGATTAGACTGACATTCCAATTTTGCTAGTTTCTCTTATTATCCTCTTTTTATTATACTGCGTCTGAGGCCGGCGGTGAGCGCAAACCG
The DNA here is from genome assembly GCA_029268065.1 of Clostridiales bacterium. Taxonomy (GTDB): domain Bacteria; phylum Bacillota; class Clostridia; order Oscillospirales; family Oscillospiraceae; genus DUPK01. Next base: position 81,846 of record JAJUHC010000006.1, read on the forward strand.
CCGGCCTCAGGCGTTTTGTCCGGCTTTTTGACTAAAATTGGGACTTTAAATCCTCAAGCCCGGCATGGGACCTTTGTCTTGAAAAATTCACATAAAAATAATACAATTATTTTATAAAGCAAGCTGCTTTTTGGCCCGCTTTGGGCGGGACTGAGAAAGCCAATAATCGAGGAGGAGTCAAAATGGCAAAACTATTGTTTCAGGGACACGGAAGCTTCCGGATAACTTCGGAGAGCGGCTTTGTAATCTATATGGACCCCTTTGCGGGCGAGGGTTATGACCTTGATGCCGACCTTATCCTCATTACCCACGAGCATTTTGACCACAACGACCTGTCGAAAGTCAAGGCCAAAAGGAGCACGCGCATAATTCGTCCGGCCGATGCGCTTGAGGACGGAAGGTACAGATCGTTTGAAGTCGGCGGAGTCAAAATCGAGGCCGTGGAGGCCTACAACAAGAACCATAAGAAGGAGGAGTGCGTCGGCTACATCCTCGCTCTGGACGGCGTAACGCTTTACGCCTCAGGCGACACCTCCGAGACCGAGCAGATGAAAACCTTTAAGGCCCGCTCATTGGACTGGGCGATTTTCCCGACCGACGGGAAGTTCAATATGGGCCCTGAGGAGGCTTCGCGTTGCGCCGAAATGATAGGAGCGAAACACAATGTTCCCATACACATGGCGCCGGGTCAGATGTTCGACATGGGTGTGGCGGAGAAGTTCAAGGCTGACGGCAGAGTGATAATCAGGCCGGGGGAAACGGTCGATCTTTGAAACGCGGGCGGCGCGGCGAGCGCCGCCTTTCTTTAATGAGATTTTAATGTGAAATTAATGCGCCGTAAGTTGAAATGCCTGCCGTTTTGCTGTAAACTGTAAGGCATATTATAGCATATTACCTATTGTCTGGAGAAACAACATGGAAAAACAGGGCGTAAACTCACTTCTTAACAGCGCGATAGAAAACTTCCTGAAGGACGCGCTCCGGGTCGTCGCAAAGAATCCTGCGATGAGCGGATACCTGCTCAGGGCTGCGGGCCACCAGAAAAAAGCGGAGAGACTCCGCGCGGAGCTTGAGGAAGAGGGCGTCAAGGTTCCGCCCTATATGATAATCAGCGTAACGAACAGCTGCAACCTCCGCTGCAAGGGCTGCTATTCCAGGGCGCAGCACCGGCGCGAGGGGAATGAAATCAGCCTTGAGAGGCTGAGGGAGCTTATTGGCGAAGCAAAAGAGCTCGGCGTTTCATTTGTCTTTCTAGCTGGCGGAGAGCCGCTTATGAGACCGGATATCCTCGACGCGGCTGGCGATTTCCCCGAGATCATTTTCCCGCTTTTCACAAACGGCCTTCTCATCACCGACGATATAACAGAGAAGCTCAGAAGAATAAAGAATGTTGTGCCTGTCGTAAGCATAGAGGGACATAAGGGAGAAACTGACGGAAGGCGCGGCGAAGGAGTGCATGAGCGCGTAAGCGCGGCGCTTGGAAAGCTCCGCGACCGCGGGGTGTTCTACGGCGTGTCGTTCACGGTGACGAGCGAGAATTATAAAACGCTCACCGACGAAGCCTACATAGGCGGGCTTATAGACTCGGGCTGCCGTCTGTATTTCTTCGTCGAATACGTTCCGGTCAGGGAAAACACTGAAAACCTTGTCGTATCGGACACGCAGAGAATGGAGCTTTCCCTAAAGCTCGAGTCGTTCAAATCAAAGTTTCCCGGCCTTTTCGTAAGCTTTCCGGGAGATGAGGAGCAGTTCGGCGGCTGCCTGTCCGCGGGGAGGGGCTTTATACATATCAGTGCGGAGGGCGACATAGAGCCTTGTCCGTTTGCACCCTATTCTGACAGAAACCTCAAGAATATGTCTCTAAGGGATGCGCTCAACTCCGATCTCCTTCGCAAGATACGGGAAAACAGCGCCGCACTTTCCGAGACTCACGGCGGCTGTGCGCTCTGGGAAAAGCGCGAATGGGTAAGGTCGCTTGTCAAATAGAAAAACCGGGACGCTTCAGAAGTGAAGCATCCCGGCTTTTCTATTTTGTCTGGCTCAGCGGTCTTACGGGACGCGCCTCGATATAGCCGCGGTAGCCCATAGGGGCAAGCTGGAACCTTGGTCCGTCCTCCTCGGCCCATTCATAGCCGTATAAAGACGGGTCAAAGCCCTTTATAAGATCCCAGACCTCGGAAATGGCTTCCTCGAACCTGTCGTCCTCATAAGGAGGCCCCTGGAACACCATCATTTTGCAGGGCGGGAATTCGGTGAGCTCATAGCCGTCCGGCATGGGCTTTGAGTAATCGAGCGGCAGCTCAATACCCTGGACATACTCGGATGTCCCGGCCCTTCTCATGTTTTTGGGAAGCCACATTCCGATAGGCTCGTAAAGCGCCTCCTTTACGCTCGTCAGCGTGCCCCAAACGTCACAGCCGACCTCCCCGCAGTATTCAAAGTAGTCGCTGGCGGCAACGCCTCTTCTGAGCATCACCTTTCTCGCGGGCCTCTCTACGACCTGTACGAAGACGGCCTGAAGCTTTTTGCTTTCCTGCATGGCAACTTCTCCTTTATTATCAGTATGGCGAAGGTCGGTGGCGGGGTAGGGAATGAAGAGCTTTATCGGAGGAGTGTTTTTTGAATAGTACTTGGGGGACAGACCAAACTGCTTTGAAAAGGCTTTCGTGAAGCCCTCGTGCGAGTCGAAAACAAAATCGAAGGCTACATCGATGACCTTCGGCCTGCCGTCCCTTAAAAGGAGAGCCGCCTTCGTAAGGCGCAGCGCCCTGATATATTCAAAAATGGTCTTGCCGGTGAATTCCTTAAACAGCCTTTCACAGTGCCATTGCGAGTAACCCGCTGTCCTTGAGAGTTCATGAAGCGTCATCGGCTCTGCTATATGATCCTCGATGTACCTTTGAATGCTCCTTACAGCCCTGATGTTTTCCCACCTATCCACTGATTTCACCACCAAATACAGGATATCCCGCGGCGAGACTAATTTCTTGACCCGAATTGGCAAAAAGCCAATGAAGCCGGAATGTGACTTGGTCACACGGGATATAAATAATTATAGCATTTAAATAAGAATAATGGTATAATTTGTTTATCCTAATATTTTGGTATGAAATAATTACATTATGAAAGGTTGGTAAACATGAATAAGGAGCAGCAGAAGTTTTATATCTGTAAACACTGCGGGAACATCATCGGGCTTATCAATAATGCGGGCGTGCCGCTTGTGTGCTGCGGCGAGGAAATGGCCGAGCTGGTCCCGAACACCGTTGACGCCTCCAAGGAAAAGCACGTTCCGGTCATAAAGGCCGACGGCGGGCGCGTTACCGTGGAAATTGGCTCCGCTCCCCATCCTATGCTTCAGGAGCACCACATAGCCTGGGTGTATATTCAGACCGCAAGGGGCGGTCAGCGCAAGAGCTTTGAAATAGGTGAAAAGCCCGTAGTCGAATTCTTCGTCACGGATGACGACAAGCTCCTTTCGGCGTTTGCCTACTGCAACCTCCACGGGCTCTGGAAGGCCGACGTATAGTTTGAGGAGACCATAATGGATAATAAGGCTCTATATAAGATTTCCTACGGACTTTATGTCGTGGGAAGCAGGATAGACGGAAAAAACGCCGGCTGCGTGGTTGACGCGTTTATACAGTCGACAAGCTCCCCGGTGCCGACCGTCATTCTCTGCAGCATCCAGGCGAACGAGACAAATACAGCCATAAAGCAGACCGGCGAATTCACAATATCGATTCTTCCGACCGACGCGGACCCGTTTGTAATCGGGAACTTCGGCTTTCAGTCGGGACGGGACGCTGACAAGTGGTCAAACGTCTCGCATAAGATTGTGGACGGGCTGCCCGTTTTGGAGAAAGCAGCCGCCTTCCTGCGCTGCAAGGTCACGGATTACAAGGAGCTTTCCACCCATACGGCGTTTTTCTGCGAGGTCACGGATGCCTGGCAGGGCGAGGGCGAGCCGCTGATTTACGGAGACTACCAGAAAAGCATGAAGACAGCGGCTCAGGAGGCGTTCAAATCATTCAAAGAGAGCGGAAAGGCGCCTCCGAAGGCAGAAAAATGGGTCTGCAGCGTGTGCGGATACGTATACGACGGAGAGATACCCTTTGAACAGCTCCCCGAAGACTATACCTGTCCGATTTGCGGACAGCCGAAAAGCGTATTCGAGAAGCAATAAAGGATACCGGAAGGCCATACCGATCGAACGGTCGGGATGGCCTCCTTTGATGCCGTCGGCTATTTTTCACTTGGCACCGCGGCGGTCCGGCGAAAAATAGCTGATGCGCTGTGAAACGATAATATAAACAGACAAATTTCACATCCGCTACAAATTCTTGTGCTAATATGGCGTAGGGTATAATATCCGCGCATGCGCCCTCTCCGAGGGCGCGCGCTCAAAACAAAGCCGTTTTGCTCCCGGGCCCTTCGGGCCGGAACCGCAAAACACGGCAACATACCATGAATTTGGAAAATTCATGGTATAATATCCGCAGAGCGGATATTATACCCGCGCATGCGCCCTCTCCGAGGGCGCGCGCTCAAAACAAAGCCGTTTTGCTCCCGCCCCTTCAGGACGAAACCGCAAAACACGGCAACATACCATGAATTTATCAAATTCATGGTATATTATTAAAGGCAATTATTGCTTCTGGTGGTGGTTTTTTGAAACTGCTTGTTGTCGAGGATGATCGCGATACAAGCGACGGAGTCTGTGAATACTTCAGGGAAATGGGATACGAGGCATCTCCCGCCTATGACGGCATGGAGGCTCTCGAGCTTGCCGGGCGCAGTTCCTTTGACCTTATTCTGCTCGACGTTATGCTGCCGCGGCTGACCGGGCTTGCGGTTTTGCACGAGCTTCGCAAAACCAGCGACGTGCCGGTCATCATGCTCACCGCGATCGGTGACGAATATACGCAAATCGCAAGCTTCGACGGACTGGCGGACGATTATGTCACAAAGCCATTTTCCGTAGTGCTGCTCGGAAAGCGCGTAGAGGCGCTGCTTCGGCGGGGGAAACCCAGGGACGGCCAATACATATGGCGGTACAGGGATATCGCGGTCAATTTTACAGGCTACACTGCCGAGGGTCCGGACGGCCCCGTTGAAGTCACTCCCATGGAGGTGAAGCTCCTGCGGCTTCTGGTGGAGCATAGAGGCAAGGTGATGACACGCGGGCGCATCTTGGACGAATTATGGGGGGATGACCGGCCAGTCTTTGACAGGACGGTGGATTCCCACATAAAGAACCTCCGCAAAAAGCTGAACTTGGACTGCATTGTGACTGTAACCGGCGTGGGGTACAAGCTGGAGGATGAGCGATGAAGTTTTTTCCGAAGACCTTTTTGTATACGCTGACTCTGCTGGTGCTGATCGCACTGCTCGCCAACGGACTCGTTTATGCTCTTATGCCAAAAGCTTATACGAGGCAGAAACAGCGCAATCTATCCGCTCAGGCGGATAAGCTTGCGCAGAAGCTTGAGAATGGAAAACAGGAGGATATCGTCAGCCTGATGGGAGACGTCGCCGCGCAGGGGCAGACAAACATCATCGTCAGGGTCGGCGAGGAAAAGTATGCGCTGATTGTATGGAGCGGCGGCGAAAAGCGGGACAGCTCCGTTACAACCTATGTAACAATAACAAAAGGTACGGATTCGGAAAATGTCTGCTCTGTTTCGGCGCCGGGCCCGGACAGTGACAGCGGCAATGTGAGCGGCATGGTCATTACTGACAGGAGCGCGGAGCCTGCCTTGGACGGCCTGTACAGCTCAGTGCATACAATAGGAGCGACGCGCAATTTTACGATGGACGGAAGAGACGGCTCTCTTTTGTTAACCATGACCCTGGCCCCTGTCGAGGAGGCCGTAAACGTGATCGTAACGCTGATTCCGATATCAATCATCCTTTGTTTAGTGATTGCCGTCATATTTTCTCTTTTATATGCCCGCGCAATAACCCGCCCTATCAAGATGATTTCCGAAGAGACCCGGCAAATGACTGCGTTGGATCGCGACGCCAAATGCCGGATAAGCTCGAAGGACGAGTTTGGCGAGCTCGCCGACAATGTGAACGGACTGTATGAAAATCTTCTTTGCACCATAGATTTCCTTGAAGCGGAATTAAAAAAGGTCGCCGCTGCCGAAAAGTCAAAGTCTGATTTCCTGAGGGCTGCTTCTCATGAGCTGAAGACGCCCGTAACGGCGGTGAGCGTAATTATGGATAACATGATTCTGGGTGTCGGAAGGTATAAAAACTACGGCGAGTGGCTTCCCAAATGCAGGGCTCTCGTCGACAGCCTGTCTGCCAAGCTGCATGAAATACTCGAAGTGTCTAGCTTTGAGGAGATCACGGAGCCATACGCCACTCAGAGCGTGGAAGAACTCTGTTCCGAAATACTGGAGCCATACATCATTATTGCCCGTGCCAAGGGCCTGTCAATCTTTGCCGACTGGAGCGCGTCCTTCACAATAACGGCGCCGCCGAGGCTGCTGGAAAAAGCCTTGTCCAACATTTTTTCAAACGCTGTGCAATATACGGCGCCCGGGGGGAAGCTGTCGGTATACTGCAGGGGGAGAAGCCTTGTCGTGGAAAATGAGTGCGCGCCTATACCGGAAGACCAACTGAAAAGGCTGTTCGAACCCTTCTTCAGACCTGACGCCTCTCGAAGCCGGGAAACCGGAGGCAACGGACTCGGATTATTCATCGTGGAGACGATTTTAAGCCGTGTAGGGCTTGATTACAGATTCGAGCCTATGTCGTCACCGGATGGCATGCGCTTTACAATAACATTTTAAACTTCATATCCGCTACACTAAGGCTCCATAATCGCTCCATTTGCCGGTCGTATGCTTTAAGCATCACCGAAGAATGGAGCTGATTTTTTGAAAATCGAACTGAAAAACCTGCAAAAAACCTATAAGGACGGAAAGTCCGCTCTGAAGGGCCTTAATCTGACGCTGGCAAGCCCCAGCCTGATCGGTCTTGTCGGGCCGAACGGCGCCGGCAAAAGTACCCTCATGAAGCTTCTAACCGCGAACCTTTTCCCCAGCTCAGGGGAAATCATTGTTGACGGCCTGCCGCTTGAAAAGCAGGAGACGCTGTTCAAATCAAGCCTCGGCTATCTGCCCCAGGAATTCGGATTGTTTGAAGATCTGACGACGCGGCAATTTCTGGACTATATGGCCGCCTTGAAATGCATTGACAAAAAAGCGGTCGAGGCCGAAATCGACAGGGTCGTTTCTCTGACGCATTTGGGGGACAAGCGCAATTCCAAAATCCGGACCCTGTCCGGCGGGCAGAAGCAGAGGGTAGGAATTGCGCAGGCTCTGCTCGGAGACCCGAAGCTCATTATCCTTGACGAGCCCACGGTGGGGCTCGATCCGGCGGAGCGGGTGGCTTTCCGCCGGCTCTTTACCGACACGGCTAAAAGCCGTCTGGTCATCCTTTCCACGCATATCATCGAGGACGTGCAATCGGCCTGCGATCATCTGATCGTGCTGAACCGCGGAGAGGTTCGTTACGCAGGCGCACCTGAAGAGCTTATGGCGCAAAATGACGCAGCCTCACTCGAGACTGCCTATATGGCGCTGATGGATGGGAGGGAGGAGGAGTGACCGCAGCCGCTAAGCTCTCCCGCGAAACGCGGCGAGTTCTGGGTGAACGCCTGACCTGGATCGTCATAGCTCTGACCGCCGCTGGAGCGGTATGGTTCAGCCTGAACGGAAGCGGCAGGACCGCTTCAGATGCGTACATCATCAACGCGGCTAAAGGCAGCGCCTTTCTCGGCGCGCTTCTCTTTTCGTTGCTGTCGCTTGCCCAGCTGCACAGGGATTATAAAAACAATACGGACGCCATCGTGTTAACCTGCACCGATCCTGTTCGGCATCAGGTGCGCCGGACGCTCGCGCTTGTCGGCGTCGCGGCCGCAACAACGCTTATTATTTCACTGTTCGCGCTTCCCTTTGGAATCGTGAAAACCGGCGGTTATTTTCAGCCCGCGACCTTCCTTACGGCGTGGATACTAATTTTCTTCGGAGCGCTTGTCTTTGCCGTGCTTCTTTCCACCGGGCTTTATATGCTGACAAAGCGTGCAGAAGCGGCCTTTATCCTCATAGCGGGCCTGATACTGCTGTCCAAAATGCTTGAAACCTGGCTTTTGCTGAATCCAAGCTATCTTTTTTATTGGGTGCAGACGACCGCCGAAAGCTTTTCAGACCTGATTACGAATCAGTTTCAAATCAATATGCTGCTTTGGAACCGCCTTTTTTGCCTGCTGGTGTCGCTCGGAGTCTGGCTGCTGGGCCTTTGTTCGTTCAGACGCTACGGACGAGGGCTGTTGGGCTCGTTTAAAGCAAACTGCCGCCGGGTATGGATACCGCTTCTGCTTGCCGTGGCTTTTTCGCTCTCGGGCGTCAGCTATGCCTTTGAACCGATATTCGATGATTCAAAACCCGCGGATCTGGGCGCTGCGATAGGCTCGAGCGGGGGCGCGTCGTCGGTCATATCCTACTCCATAAGCACCCCGAAGGTTGGAAATCCCGACCTCACGCTCAGGGACAAGAGCTTTATCCTGGAGCTATGCACAGGGCGTCAGACGCTGTCCGGAACTGCGAAGTACAGGCTGGAGAACGTTTCGGGAAACGCTCAGACACTGCCGATTCTTGTCAACACGGGGATTTTGATCGACAGTGTTCTTGTTAACGGCGTAAAGCTTAAGGCGGTTCGAGGGGAAACGGGTGAAGGCAGCTCCGCAAGCTGGAGCGTCATGCTGCCCTCCGCCGCGAAATACGAGATAGAAATCGCCTATTCAGGAAGCGTTCGCAATGACAATACGATGACTCAAAGAGCCCAATTTGGAATTGCCGAAGGCTTCATCTGGCTCCCGACGCTTGGAGTTTCACCGAAGCTGGACATTAATGTCGCGGAGGACAGCGATTTTTCCGGTACGCTTTTGCTGGACGAGGGTCTTGAGCCGATATTCTCCAAGGGAAAGGCAAAAAAGGTCTCGTCAGGGGAAGGCAAGGCCGAATGGAGGTATAACGGAGCCGCGGGCAGGCAGGGCGACGGCTTTTTCGCCGCGGAGTATCTGACAAAAACCTTTGAGGCCGGCGGTCTTAATATAGATTTCAAGTATTTCAGAAAGCACGACGGGGCGGTTGCCGAGATGGACGCCGTCAGCGTAATGAAGGCGGCGATCGACTACTTTACCAGGGCTTACGGTCCGCTGGTTTACAGCAAAAACCTGACTATGCTCGAGCTGCCGGCGTACTTCGCCGGAGGCTTTGCCGCCGGTAACATAAGCGCGATGGATGAGACAAGCTTCGCCGCCGAGGGCTGCCTGCCCGCGGAGTCTCTTTCGCCCGACACAGGCGGCGGGATTGACGTTTTAGTACATGAGATTGCGCATCAGTGGTGGGGGCTTGGCAGTATGCCTGTGCCGGACGGCGTTTCGAACTGGTCCGCCGAGGGCCTCACATGCTACGGAGCCTACTGCTTCATGAAGCAGTACTTTGGCGAGGAATACGCAAACGAGCGCTATATGAAGGCTTGGCAGCGCGGCTGGGACACATACAGAAACGCCTTCTACGTCAGGCACCCCGAGTATCTTTCAAAGCTGAGCGAAAAGGAAGTCTCGAACGTTATTGCTTCGTTCGTCAGCATGAAGCAGTATGACCTCATGCCGCTCATGCTGCTCAGAGGAGAAGAGGCCCTTGGCGGGACCGAGGCGTTCCGGAAAAAGCTCTCAGAGCTCTACAAAACACACATCATGAAGCCGATTACATATCAGGACTTTCTTGCCGTCACCGGACTTACAGAGGAGGCGATAAAACTTGCGTAAGGGCACGATTTTCTATTATGAGCTTAGGAGGCTTCTGCTTGCTAAGGAATATCTTCTGCTGCTCGCGGCGACGCTGGCATACAGCTTGTCACTTTTCAGAAGCCTTGTCATATTCGGCGTGGATTTTACCGCGCCCTTCTCGGAGCGGACCTTCGCCGCATATTGCGCTTCCTTGGCCCCGTTTCTCTTCGTCCTGCTGCTCGTCCTTTGCGTAAGACAGCATAGGGCCTCCGAACGCAGGGCCGAGACAATCATCGGCGCGACTCCATTTCCGGCACGGGCTTTCCTGCTTCTGCGATACGGCGCGGTGGCCTGCGCGTTTCTGCCGGCAGTCATCCTGCCGTTTGCAGCCTGCGCGCTGCTCTATCGCCAGATATTTGAATATACCGCAGTGGGCGGACTTCTTTGGCTCGGGGCGCAGATCCTGCTGCCGCCAACGATTCTGCTGTTCGGCGCGGCTGTTCTGCTCGGCCGCGGGAAGGCTGCGACCGTGTATGTTCAGACTGCGGCGGTGCTCATCTTAGGGGCTTTCAAAATACCGCTCCCGGCAGCCTTGGACATCTTCGGAGCCTCGGCCGTAGTGCCCGGCAATGGGGCAATAGCTCCCTCCTTCGTCGCCGGACGCGTCGCTTTTTCAGCGATCGGAATTGCATTCATCATCGTTTCACTTAAAAAGGGCAGATTTTATCTTGATGAAAGCTGAGGAAAGCCAATATCGCAAAAAAACGTGTTTCGATCTCTCGGTTGGCTCTAAATAATACAAAAAAGAGAAAAAGGGGCTGTAGCAATTTTTGTTTTGCAACAGCCCCACCGGTTCACAGCGCCCGGTACCGCCGGACGCAAGCGGTTTTTGCATGAGTTCGGTCACGAAATTTCAGGTGGCTGTAAAATTGGTAAGGTACACCTTTGAGGTGAACGTAATAGAAAAATAATGGCGGATATACAATACAAGTGCAACACAAAAAAGAAGTGACTCAAAGCTCATGATCCTTTAAACTGGTGTTTGTGGACAACTCAGAAAGGAAATGAAGCAATGAGTCACTACAAACATCTTAGCATAGAAGAGCGAGAAA
>JAJUHC010000007.1 GCA_029268065.1 Clostridiales bacterium
ATTTTTCCGGCGGCGTGTACGCCGGAAAAATACATTATCCCGCGCAATTGTGCGCGACCGGGGGTATCGCGGCTTCAGCCGCGTATCCAGGGGGTATTGGATACCCCCTGGAAGCGTGTCAAAACACTTTTTCGACACGCTCAAGTCGGCCCTTTGGAGCATACGCTTCAAAGGGCCGACTTCCTTATTCTTCGGAGAGTTCGCCGCTATCACGGTCATTTTTCCTGTGCTTTATAGCTTCAATGCTTTGCTTTTTCAGGTCTATAGCTTCAAGCGACGATTTTATTTTGTCGCAGCAGCCGGCAAGAAGCGGGTGCGGCGCATCGGAGCATTTCTCAAAATAGATTTTTCCGATTTCGAGCTGGGCTTTCCTGACCTTCTCTTTCTCCAAGCTAATCTCGGCATTCAGTTTGGCTATATTAGCAAGCTCCATGGCCTTCCTGCCAAACCTGCCCGCTATCTCGGCAGACTTCGCCAGAAATCCGCTCTCCGAGTCCTTATTTTCTTTCACAGCAGCTTCTCAACCAGGCTTGTTCTTAGAACAGGCCGCTTACCTTGCCCGTCTCGGTATCGACGTCGATACGGCGGTAGGCCGGATCGGAGCTGGTTCCGGGCATCATGCTGATGGTGCCAGCCATCGGGCAGAGGAACTTCGCGCCGCCGTAGACAAGGATGTCCCTGATCGGCAGACGCCAGCCCTTCGGCACGCCCTTCCATGTCGGCTCGTGCGAAAGCGAAAGGTGGGTCTTGACCATCATGGTGCAGAAGTCCGCATAATAAGGATCGGACTCAAAGCGCTCAGCCTTCTCGGTGGCAAGCGGGGACCAATCGACTCCGTCCGCTCCGTATATTTCCTTCGCAATCAGCTCTACGCGCTGGCGGAGCGGCATCTCGAGGGGATAGAGGAACTTGAGATCGACGGGCTCTTCGCAGGCCTCGACAACAAGCTGTGCAAGCTCCTTGGCGCCTTCGCCGCCATACTGCCAATGCTCGGAAAGGGCGCAGCGTACGTTTCTCTCGGCGCAAAGCCTCTTGACAAGCGCAATCTCGGCGTCCGTATCGGTGTGGAACTTATTGATGCAGACAACGGGCTTGATTCCGGACTTCTTAACGTTGTTGACATGGTGGAAGAGGTTGGCGCAGCCCTTTTCGAGAAGCTCAAGGTTCTCGGCCGTATACTCGACGGGCAGGGGCTTGCCGGGAACGACAGCCGGGCCGCCGCCGTGCATCTTAAGGGCGCGGATTGTCGCGACAACGACGGATACGTTCGGCGTGAGGCCGGAAAGGCGAGCCTTTACGTTCCAGAACTTTTCGAAGCCGATATCGGCGGCGAAGCCGGACTCCGTTACGTGGTAGTCGAAAAGCTTGAGGGCAATGCGGTCGCCGATGATCGAGGACTGTCCGATGGCGATGTTTGCGAAGGGGCCGGCGTGCACCAGGCAGGGCTGATGCTCAACAGTGTAGCAGAGGGTCGGGTTTATGGTATTGCGCATCCACGCGCACATTGCGCCGTCAACCTCGAGATCCTTCGTGGTAACGGGATTGCCCTTCTTATCGTAGGCGACAATGATCTTGCCTATACGCTCGCGGAGATCCTTGAGGTCAGTGGCGATGGAGAGTATGGCCATCAGCTCGGAGCCGACGGCGATGCCGAACTTGGAATCCATCTCAAAGCCGTTGGAATTGCCCTCGCCGAGACCCATGCGGATCTTGCGGAGACCCTGGGCGCAGAAGTCTATTACCCAGCCGAACTCAATGCGCTCGGGATCTATGTCGAGCCTCTTGAGATTGCGCTTTGAAAGCTGCTCATCGGTGTAGTTGCGCTCGTGCTGCATACGGGCGTTAAGAGCAACCATTCCGAGGTTGTGGGCGTTCATAATGTCGTTGATGTCGCCTGTAAGGCCGAGAGAGAACTCTGTCATCGGCATGAGAAGAGCGTTTCCGCCTCCGGCCGCCGTACCCTTGACGTTCATGGTCGGTCCGCCGGAGGGCTGACGGAGGCATCCGCCGACGTTCTTTCCGAGCTTTCCAAGGCCCTCGATAAGTCCGAGGGAGGTAGTGGACTTGCCTTCGCCCAGCGGGGTCGGGGTTATAGCCGTTACTTCGATGAACTTTCCGTTGGGCTTGTCCTTAAGGCGATTCATAATCTTAAGAAAATCAAGTTTTGGGGTCTTGCCGTAGGGAATGATTTCGTCAGGCAGGAGTCCCATCTTCTTGCGAAACTCTTCTACGCTGGGAAGCGTCTTTTCAGCTTCCTCCGCGATCTGCCAGTCTTTGTATACTCTTGGATCAAGCATATTGTTTTCTCTCCTTTATATTGAGTTTGTTTGCGCCTATATATTAATTTTAAGTTGCGCCACAGATAGGTTCCGCCCGCGCCCGGAAAGCGCAAGCGGAGTTTTCTTCATATCACCCGTTTGCTGCGACGTCCGGAGAACCCGACGCCTCGATTTTCTTGGAATTGACGAGCATTTTGGCGGGGTCTGGCTTCTTCAGGGCGTAATATACCAGCATCACAACCGAAACCAGGCATGTAAGCGCGGCCAAAACCATGGACACCCTTATTTTCGTTCCGAAAAAGTAAAGGCTGTCCAGCCTGAGCCTCTCTATCATCGCTCTTCCCAGACCGTACCATGCAAGATACATCAGAAAAATCTGGCCGTCGTATTTACGCCTCTTTCTGAATATAAAGTGGATGGCAAGGAACCCGATTACATTCCAGCAGGACTCGTACAAGAAAGTAGGATGATAATAACTGATGCCGGTCTTAGTTATCAGGCCCATCTTCCATGGAAGCGCGGTCTCAGCCCCGTAAGCCTCGCGGTTGATAAAATTCCCCCAGCGGCCGATGGCCTGCCCTATCATAAGCCCGAAAGCCCCGACATCCAGAATCGGAGCCAGCGGGATTTTCCTTACCCTGCTGAAAATGAACGCGCCCAGGACCCCTCCGATAACGCCTCCATAGATCGCGAGTCCGCCCTTCCATATCTTCACTATGTCGCCCAAACTGTCCTTGTACGTTTCAAAGTTGAAGATTACATAGTAAAGCCTCGCTGATACGATCGCGAGAGGCACGGCGTAAACCAGCATGTCTATTATGTCGTCGCCCGTGAGCCCGTATTCTTTCGCATAGCGCGTGACATAAAGCACGGCGAGCAAAAAGCCTGCGGCTATTATCACGCCGTACCAGTAGAAAACATGCCCGAAAAGCGAAAAAGAATTGCTGGGATTTATCGTGACGATTTTGCCGAATATTGTAAACGTTATGGTCGCAGTCGACATCATGACTCACCTTTCACGGGGCGTACAATCGAAATGGCAAGGTTCTCCGGCCTTAAGCTGCCCAGTACGGCCTCGGAAACATCCTCCATTGTAAATCCGGCGATCTGTTCCATGCTCCCGAAGGGATCAAACCCGGCAAAATGCCCCGCCGCCTGTCTTACGCACATGCCGTACAGCGAATTGAAGGACCTGATCTCGTCGCCGAGAGCGGCTTTCTTGAGACGCTGAAAAAGTTCTGTCCTTAAGCTGTTGCTTGCAAAGGAGGCGGCTTCCTCGATTACCGCCGCGCAGACCGCCGAGGGATCGCGGCTTTCACCGCCGAATACCGCAGCCGCGCCGCCCGGGAAGAAGGTCGAACCGCCGGAAAAGGTATTGTTGATGAGCCCGTCGGCATACAGCCTCGCATAAAGCGGGGAGGATTTGCCGAGCAGAAGATTCATCGCGAAATCCATGAGAAGCTCACGCCTCTGTCTCTCCTGTCCCCTGTCCGGAACATCCAGCTTGACTCCCGCCATAAAAAGCGGCACCGCCACTTCCATCTTCACGTCGGAAAGGCCCGAGGCGGGCCGAGGCTTTTCCTTTTGCCCGTAATCCCTCTCCGCGGTTTCCCTTTTCTCAGGAGGCAATATCTCGCGCGCAATCGCCTCTACCCTGGCTGGATCAATATCTCCCGCGACGCAGAGAACCATGTTCGAAGGATTATAAAACGCCTCATGGCAGTAATACAGGGTTTTTGCCGTTATCTTCGCTATGCTTTCCACCGTACCCGCAACAGACACCCGTATGGGGTTTTCGGCGTAAAGCGACTTCATCAGATTCTGATAGACCGCAAACTCCGGATCGTCCTCCGTCATGCGGATTTCCTGGCCGATTATCCCCTGCTCCTTGGCAACGCTGTCCTCGGTAAAATAAGGCCTGGATACAAACTTAAGAAGGATTCTGAGATTGTCCTCAAAATTTTCGGTGCTCTCGAAATGATACGCAGTCATTCCCGAGCTGGTAAACGCGTTCGGCGACGCCCCGTTTGCCGACAGGAGCGTCAGCGCGTTTCCCCCGCCCTCCATGTCGAACATCTTGTGCTCGAGGAAATGGGCCACTCCCGCCGGTGTGTCATGCCACTCCCCCGCCAGCCGGAACCTCATATCCGAACCGCCGTAGTTCGCCGCGAAAACCGCAGCGCTCTTGAAATATCCCTTTTTGGGAATTACATAAATCACAAGTCCGTTCGGAAGCGAGCATATATTGACCTGTTCATTCAGCCTTTCATACTTACGGAGCTCCATATCAAGCGCTCCTCTCGTTGTTCATGAGGAAGTAAACGCTGTCGAGCCGAACGCTCTTAGCGACAGCCACCGCCTGTTCTACCGTAACCTCAGACGAAAGGGCCGCAAGCATTTCGGGAGAATAGTCAAGAAGCTCAACGGCCTGCCCCAGATAGAAATCCTCAAGCTGCCTTTGGCTGTCCATCATAGAGCGAAGCTCGTTGACAACGCTCTTTTTGGCGTTTAAAAACTCTTCTTCTTCGATATCGCCCTGCCTGCAGAGCTCAAGCTGCCGAAGTATCTCGGCAAGCGCTTCGTCGTATTTTTCAATGTCGATGCCCGACGCCACAAACATCACGCCCTTATGCCGCTCAATTCTCGAGCCGGCATAGTAGCAGAGCGAAAGCTTTTCGCGTACGTTAAGGAAAAGCTTTGAGGTTACGCTCCCCCCGTATATTGCGTTGAACACCAGTATCGCGGCGATATCCGGCTCCAGCATGACCTTGCCCAGCCGGAAGCCCAAGGCCAATTTGCCCTGTCCAACATCAAGACTTTCGGTAAAGTATCGCACGGGCCCGGTCTCCGTCCTTATATCCGTTCCGACGGGGCACGTCTCTTTTCCAGATCTCGGAAGCGCGGAAAAAGCGTCCGCCAGCGCGGCTTCAACGCGCTTTGCGTCGGCGCTGCCGCAGTAAAATATCTCGATCCTTGCGGATTCCAGAAGCCTTCTGTAATGCTCTGTCAGCGAGGCGGGCGTAATCCCGAGGGTATCTTCCGCCTTTCCGAGGCTGTCCACCGCAAAGGCCTCCCCGGAGCACATCAGCTCCTTGAGGCGCATGGTCGCGTATTTCTGCTTGTCGCTGATAATAGACCTTATCTGGTCGGCATGCTTTTCGCGCTCGCTTGCCACATAATCCGAGTTCAAGAGCCCTGCCTTTGTGGCGGGGCAAAGCAGAATTTCCCCCACAAGGGATATTACCCTTTCAAGTATCTTCTCGTTTCCGGGGACATATGCGTCGTCGGCAAAATCCGCCAGAAGACCGACACACTGCACCTCGCCCTTGCTTCTTACCACCGGCAGTATCTTAGCGCCGTAAAGCTCATCCATTGCCGCGGACATGCTCTCCATATCCGGGTGGCTTAGGCACCCGCGCATAAGAACCTTTGGCAAGAGCGCGTTTTTCGACGCGTCCTTCCTGTCAAGCTGCAGACAGAACGTGACGCCGAGACAGCCTGTTTTAAACTTATCCGTTTTCACGCTCGTAAGGGCGACTAGTGGCATAATTTCTTTTCTCGAAATATCCATAGAATAGCATATCCCCCAAAACAAACCGATTTTATTATAAAGCATTGGTAAAATATAAAAAAGAGTTAATATAAATAATTTTATAAAAAAGTTTCTATTTTTATCATTTTATCTCAAAACACACTTCGTGTAAACCTTTATATGCACCTAATTCCAATACTTTTTCGCTCTTTTCAACGCCGTCCACGAGCATTTTCCCCGCCCCGTTCCTCCGCACTTTTATGTGGAACTCGGCGTCCGGTGTTTTAAAAACCGCGCCGTATCCGCTCCAGCCGTCCGGCAGCTTAGGCTCAATTTTCAACCTCCCTCCGCGAACCTTGATGCCGAGAAGCTCCTCCTCGACAACGCTGAAATACCAGGCCGCGGCGCCCGTATACCAGTTCCAGCCGGCACGTTCCTCGTGAAGGGGATTGGAATAAACGTCGGCCGCCAGCACAAACGGCTCCGCCTTGTACCTTGCCTGCTCATGATTCGACGGCAGAATCGCGGAAAGAATGTCCCAGGCCTCGTTCGCTTTCCCGATTTTCAGGCAGCCGAGAGCCAGCCATATCGCGGCGTGGGTATATTGTCCCCCGTTTTCACGCACGCCGGGCACATATCCGCGGATATACCCCGGATCCCTGCCCTCCCCGCTGAAAGGCGGCGAAAAGAGCTTTACTATCCTCCTTTCCCTGTCGAAAAGGATGTCCACGGCGCTCGATATCGCTTTTTCCGATTTTTCCTTATCGGCATATGAGCTCCAGGAGGAGAAGCTCTGGGCAATGGAGTCTATCGCGCATTCCTCGTCGCCCTCCTTGCCGATTGGAGTCCCGTCGTCAAAGTACGCCCTTAAGAACCACTTGCCGTCCCAGGCCCCGTTTGCGGCTCCGGCCGAGCGTCTCGCCGCGTCCGAGTAGCGCTCCGATAGCTCCGCTTCACCGATCGCGGCGCAAAGCCCCGAAAAACGCTCGCACACATACGCGAGGAACCATGTCAGCCAGACGCTCTCGCCGCGTCCCCCAGCGCCCACCCTGTCGAAGCCGTCGTTCCAATCTCCTCCGCCGATCAGGCTGAGTCCGTGCTCGCCAGCGCCCCGGCTCAAAGCAAGGTCGAGCGCGCGCCTTCCGTGCTGGAAAAGCGTTTCGAATACGCCGCTTTTTTGCGGGAGCTCATATCGCTCGCACTCGCCCTTTTTCAGCGGGCATGAGCTTATATACTCCGTTTCAGCGCTCAAAATGCCGAAGTCGCCGGTAACCTCGGCGTAGCGGCAAAGCGCATACGGCAGCCACAGGAGATCGTCGCTGCACCTTGTCCTGACTCCCTTGTCACATTGCCCTTCGATTCCGTTCGGGTGCCACCAGTGCTGCACGTCACCCTCGAGGAATTGGTGCTCCGAGGCCCTCATTATCTGCGCCTTCGCAAGCTCGGGATGGTGCTGCATCAGGCATGTTACGTCCTGAAGCTGGTCCCTGAAGCCGTAGGCTCCCCCGTTTTGATACAGAGAGCTGCGCCCCAAAAGCCTTGACGCGAGCGCCTGATACATCGCCCAGCCGTTCATATAATTATCGAGCGCCTTTTCGGGCGTGGAAACAACGAGCGAGCCGAGCTTCTCTTGCCAGTATTTCCGTGTCCTTTCAAGCTCGGCCTTCGCCGCCTCCGGCTTCAGAAGGCCGGAAATTCTCTCTTCTCCGGCGCAGCCCGATATGAGAATAACGCAATCTGAAGTCATAAATTCCGCCGATATGCAGTAGGGCGTCCTGGACCTCATATCCCTCTCGGAGAAGCTGATAATACCTTCGGAGCAGGCGGTGATGAAGCTGTAGCCGGGGAACTCGGCGTTTCCCCTGTTCTCCGCGAGAATCAGATTGTTTTCCGCCCTGAGGTATATTCCGTTCTGCACCGTGTCGGCACCGAGAACCAGTTCCGTAAAGTAGCTCAGCCTTTCAAAAATCGACGTATCCGAAAGCTCTATTATCAGTATCCTAGCGTCCAGGTCCGGCGGCACGAAGGCTGTGGTCCGCACCGTGCATCCGGCGACTTCCTTTTCCCAGGAGGCATAGCCGAAGCCGAACCTTAGCCTGCATTCGCGCCCGTCGGCATCGGCAAACAGGGAGCAGGCCTTTTCACCGCAGCCGAGGCTTATCCTTTCCGTTCCCTCGACCGAGAGCAGATCGTTGAGCCAGACGTTTATTTTGTTCTCCCTCGCGTTTATGTGCCACATATGGCCCGTACCGCAGTCCGAGGCAATGTAGCCGTATCTCCCGTTTGTCAGAATGTCGCTCCACGAAACCTGAGGCAGAGCGCCTGAAAGCTCCGCCGCAAAGCTCCCGTCCTTTTCGAAATATCGCCTTGGGCCGTTCGGATTATCAGACTCCTCTTTCCAAAAGGCGCCATTCATTGCAAAATGAGTCCTCACCGTGCTTTTTTCGGGTGCTTCGGCGCAGTCGATAACCTTTGACGAGGCGCATACGAGCTCTTCGAAATTCTCCTTGTCGGATATATAAACGCCGTTTCCGAAGTCGTTTTCCAAACCAAGCTCGCACAGAATTCCGGTAAGCATGGACTTTGCGGGCTTACGGTAGTCCGCGCCGTCGTTCGTTATGAATACCATATCGAATTTGAGTCCGCTCTTTTTCAATATCTTGTAGCTGAACAGCACCTTTCTGACTCTCTCAGCGCACTCTTCATCCTCGGCTATCACCGAAACGATGGGTAAATCGCCGGATATGCCAAGTCTCCACAGAATCTCCTTCGAGCCTGTCGCCCTTGTGATTCCGAGACTCTCCTTGTAACTTTCTCTGAAAAAAACCATGGAGCTCAGCATTTCCATCGCGGCCTCGATGTCGTCGGAATCAGCTCCGAGGCTCTTCGCCGCCTCCCCGACGCGAGCCGCGCCGCCGTTGGCGGGCATTTTCAGTATGGTTTCCGCCGATGCAACGGCCTCCGCCTCGCTTTTCTCCACGCACAGTGAAAAGCGCAGTTCCTTTTCCTCCGACGGCTTTATCAGCAGCTTTACCCTCGCAAACACGCAGGGGTCCAGAACCGCGCCGAGGCTGCACTGCGCCGCGCGCTTAAGCGCGTTTGCTATCTGCCTTTGCCCTCCCCTGCCCAGAGCGATTTCACGGCTTGTGTCGAAGCTCATCTCCCCGTCGCACGCAAAGGCCAGAAACAGGCTCTTCTTTCTCCCGTTGGAACGGCGCTTTACGACTATTGCGCCGTTTGAGAGCTTTGTTTCCAGCGCCAGCTTTGAAAAGGCCGGGTGCGCGTAATAATCCGCCCTTGATGCCATCACCGGCTCAAAATAGCACACCAGCTCCGCTTCGAGGCTCTTACTTAGCCTATTTCCTATTCTTATGCTCCTTAGCTCGCCCTGACAGTCGGGCGAGACCTTGACGTTCATGCAGGATACGAATTCATCCCTCTTTGCGTAAATCTCGCCATAGTGATCGGTGAAAACAAAGGAAAAGTGCGTTTTATCGTCGAAAACCGGCTGCGGAAGCAGAGAAACCACCTCGTCTCCGATTTTCAGAAAAAAGCTCATGCCCTGGCTCTCTCCCATCGGAGCTCCGTCGAAAGCCGTTACCAGATTGTCCTTCCACATACTTCTGCTCGCGCCGGTTTCGGACAGAGCAACCGCATAGCTGCCGTTTGAAAGAAGCGCCGCCCAGGGGCGCTTCAGGCTGACGCCCTCTCCGCTCCTTTTCCAGCCGTTAAGGGTATGAATCCTGGGCTTTTCCGGCACATCGCGCGATGGCTTGCTGAGAACCACCTGACCGACGGGTACCTTCTCCTGAAGCAGCTCCGAATAGGCCGCCATTTCCCGGTCCCGCATGAAACGCTTCTGCATCACCCCGTCGTTGACCGCATTGTCGGCCGCGATTATGCTCATGCCCAGATGATGCGCCATGAAGCATTTCACTATCTCGTATTTTTTCCCCATCTGCCTGGAGGGGGTGAAATCCACAGCCTCAAAAAAGCCGTATCTCCCCTCCATTCCCATCTGAGAAAGCTTTTTCAGATTCTTTACGGCGCTTTTCGGGAACACCTGAAGCGCCAGGAAGCTTGAGTAGGGCGATATCACGCATTCCTTGTCCTGCCCCCGCTTGAGCGCGAGGCCGCCCGCCCCGTGAGCCTTGTACTGATAGTTCATATTCGGATCGAAGGAGTAAAAGGCGCTCTCCGACATTCCCCAGGGGCTGAACGCTCTTTTTTGGACATACGCGCAGAACTTCATGCTCTCGAAAAGCATCGAGTTCTCATAGCAGGGCATGATGAGGTTGGGCATCAGGTACTCAAACATGGTGCCTGTCCAAGACGCCATGCCGTAGAAGTTGTCTTTTGAAACGAGAACTCTTCCGAGCCTTCGCCAGTGCTTCTTATTTACAAAGCCTTTCGCGATGGCGATGTAGCTTGTCTGTCTCGCCTCGCTCGCCATCAGATCGTACCAGCCCTCCGTGGGCTTCCCGTCGGATTCGAGCCCTATATAAAACAGCTGGCGTTCCTCATCAAACAGAAGGCTGAAATCCATGGAATCGGCGAGTCTCCCCGCTCTGTCCGCAAGCTCCTTCAGGGCTTCACCCTTCTCGAGAAGCCCTTCCCTTAGAACGATAAGGGCCCCCGCAAGGTTGCCGCTGTCCACAGACGAAACATACGGGGGCTCGAGCGGAACCAGACTTTCGGTGTCATACCAGTTGTACAGATGACCGTTCCACTTCGGAAGCTTCTCCACCGTGGATATCATGTTTTCTATATATTCCGGCGCCCTTTCGGCTCCGGCAAGCTTCATGTCCATGGCGGCGAGCGCCGAAAGCAGGGCAAGCCCTATATTAGTCGGCGAGGTCCTTTCCGCCGCGCCTATATACGGCTCCTCCTGATAGTTGTCCGGCGGCAGATAGTTGTTTCGGGGTCCGGTCAGCTCGGAGAAATACCTCCATATTTCGTTTGCAGCCCTTATCAGGTACAGTCTTTCATCCTCGGTCAATACCTGTCTTTTCCTTTTTTCTTTGCCGAGGCTCGAGGCGCAGACGGGAGATGCGAGCCATACGATACCGACCGCGGAGCCTATCGGCGTTTTCGAAAGAAAGACGGCCGCCGCACCGACTATGACGGGCGCATACATCCTGCGGCAGCAGGAAAGCATGCCTTCGCTTTTCTTCTTTTCGCTCTCGGCGGCGGTAACCCATGAAAGAAGGTTTTTTCCCGAAACCTTCATCCTGTACAGCGCCGTAAAAACGGCGTGGAGGCAGATGTAGGCGTGGTAGGGCAGAAATATCAGCTGGACCAGCGTTTGGGTAAGCGCGGCGCCAAAGCCGGATATTATCGTCGAGTGATACCTTGCCTTGGTATTTACGTCTCTCCTGAACACAAGCTCAGCGGATGAAATGAGCAGGGCCGAAACCGCGGACAGCACCGCCACCGATGCGGCGGCTGTGAAATTGACGCTTTTTGACAGCATGCCGATATAAAGCGCGGCAAACGACGCAATAGGCGCCATGCTTCTGCGCAGGTTGTCAAAAATCTTCCACTTGTTCAATTGATTTAAGGGATTTTTTACCTTTTCGCCAGCCTCGTCAGGCACTCTCGCAAAGAGCCAGCCCGCTATCTGCCAGTCCCCTCTCGTCCATCTGTGAAGTCTGTCGTAATAGGAGGAGATTTTGTAGGGATACCCGTCCGTGAATTCAACGTCCCCCGCAAAGCCCGCGCGAAGGTATGCACCTTCCAAAAGGTCGTGGGAAAGCACCAGATTTTCGGGAAAACGATGGTCAAGGCAGAGGCTGAAGGCGTTTATGTCGATAATGCCCTTCCCCATGAAGCTTCCCTCGTCAAAAAGGTCGTTGTACACGTCTCCCGCCGCGTTCCCGTAAGGGTCGATGCCTCCCTGTCCGGCAAAAAGCCTCGTGAAGTCAGAACGGTTGGCCGCCCTGAGGTCAACCGATACTCTTGGCTGCAAAATTCCGTGCCCGGCGGTCACGATTCTCTTCTCCGCGTCAATTTCCGCCCTGTTGAGAGGATGAAGCATGGCCCCCACGAGCTCGCGGGCAGAGTCCACTCCAAGTCTGGTGTCGCTGTCAAGCGTGATTATATACCTCATGCCGGCAAGCATTTCCCTGTTTCCGGATACGATGAAAAGATTCGACGCATCGCCCCGAAGAAGCCTTACCAGCTCGGTTATCGCTCCCCTCTTCCGCTCCCAGCCCATATACCTGCCGTTGGCTTCCGAATATACGCGGGCTCTGGTGAAAAGAAAAAAAACGCCGTATTTCCTGTTCAGCCTTTCCATCTCGTTCCGTATGCTTCTGAGCCTCTGGTCGTCGGAATCGGAATACTCGTTTTTTGCTTCGGGCAGATCCGCCAGTATTCCGAAAAGCAGGTTTCCTCCGCATTCTCTGTTGGAAAGATAGTACTCCTCCAGAAGCTTCGGCAGCTCGGCGCAGGCTTCGTCTGAGGAAAGGAGCGCGGATATTACGCAAAGCGTTTTTCCTTCCGGCGGTATGCCATCCTTCAGCTCCAGCTTCGGCACCAGCCTTGGCTTATTCAGCTTTATCACAAAAAAGTCCGTAACATTTTTCACTATCTCGGATATGGGAAGAAAAAGTATAAGCGCGATAAAAAGATTATCCAGCGCAAAGCCGAGGAGAAGCGATAAGAATAACGTCGCGATTATTACGACGGAAATGTAACAGCTTCCGTTTCTCCTCTTCGCCTGCTTCCCCAGGGGCTTTTCGAATATAAAATAGCCCACATGCGAGGCCTTTCCTTCGCTCTTTCCGGAAAGCTCGACTATCGTCTCGGCAATCTTGTATTCCTCAATGGCTGTTTTCACGCTCAGCTCGGATATTTTCCTTCTGTAATATATCCTCGTCTTATCGTCCATCTTCGGATACACACCGGCCGGGTCGCTCCGAAGTATTTGCTCTGTCTTGTTCACCGCTTCGAGTATTTTTGAAACATCTACGCTGGACAGAAGCCGCAGAGATGTTATCACCCGTTCCGCGGCGGCGGCCAAAACATGCTCCCTGCGGAGCAGGCTGTCTTTTTCGCCGCAGTCCTCCCTGGCTTTCATATACTTTTCCGTATTCTCGGCTACCTCGGACAGCTCCGAAACCAGGGCTGCCTTGAGGGCAGGCACAAACATGGAGAGCTCTCGCTCGCGCAGCACCAGTGCTCTCTGAAAGCCCTGGAGAAAAATCGAGATCCTTTCCCTGCTGACCTCCCCGGCTCCGGAACGCACAAGCTCCTGAGCCGCATATAAAATAAGAGGCATCCCTCCGGCGCCGGTAGACCTCGTCAGTTTTATGTTTTTTAAGTCGCGTATCGCTCCCTTGCCCTCGCGCTCCGCAATGTACCAGTTGTCAGAAAGCCATTCCGCGGGCTTAGGCATTCTGTTTCCCGACGCCGCATACTCCTCGGCTGTCTTAACGGCGGTTTTTATGGTTTTAAGATGCTCAAATATACTCGAGCCCAGACTTTTTGCGTTCGCAAACTTAGAAAGCTCCAGCATTTTTGCGGTATTCTCCGCAAAATGCCCGAGCTTGTCGTCGCTTACATAAAATGTCCCGTTTTTATTTGTCATTCTCTCTCTCCAAAGTCAAATATGTAATCTTTATTTTTCCTATTAGACCCGCAAATATGCAATCAACGGATTATATGAGGAAGCGCTCCGGACATCCGTAAAGCGAAAATGCCTGTCGCAATCGCAAATTTGGTATTGACAGCGGCGCGGAAATAATATAGAATACGCCCTGTAAGGCAAATACACTTTACGGCTGCGGTATCTGAAAGGTCATCGGAGGTGCTTTATGGAAAAGACGGTGCACATGTCCATGCTGTTCGACTTTTTCGGCGAACTCCTTACGGACAAGCAGAGAGAGTATTTTGACCTGTATTACAACGAAAACCTCACCCTGTCTGAAATCGCCGAAAACGACGGAATAAGCCGCCAGGGCGTGCGGGATATTATTATGCGCGCAGAGGCGATCCTTAATGAAACCGAACAAAAAACGGGAATAGTTAAAAGGTATACAGAAATGCAAAACGACATTGCCGCCATCGAAGGGTATCTCCGTGATGTAAACGCCTTAAATCAGGCAAGGTTCAAAAACGGCAGGCTCCTCGAGCTTACCAACGAAATCTACGACAGGCTTCAGCTTTTAAAGGGATGAACGGAGGACGTCATGGCGTTTGAAAGCTTATCTGAAAAGCTCTCCGCTTCGTTCAAAAAGCTGCGAAGCAAGGGCAGACTGACCAGCGCGGACATTAAGGAAGCGATGCGCGACGTGCGCCTGGCACTTCTTGAAGCGGACGTGAGCTTTAAGGTCGTTAAGGACTTTATTGCTAAAGTCAGCGAGCGGGCAGTGGGTGCGGACGTGCTGGAGAGCCTTACACCCGCCCAGATGGTCATAAAGATCGTCAACGAGGAGCTTATCGCCCTGATGGGCAGCGAGAACGCGAAGCTCAATATTTCCCCGAAACCTCCGACGGTCGTTATGATGGTAGGGCTTCAGGGCTCCGGAAAAACAACCAACGGCGCGAAGCTGGCGGCTCTTATGAAAAAGCAGGGCAAAAGACCGCTTCTCGCGGCCTGCGATATTTATCGTCCCGCCGCGATCGATCAGCTTAAGACGGTGGGCAGACAGGTGGACGTCCCTGTATTTGAAATGGGAAAAACCGATCCCGTGCACATTGCCAAGGCTGCGATAGAGCATGCGAAAAAACACGGGAACGACATCGTTTTCCTTGACACCGCGGGGCGGCTTCATATAGACGAAGCCCTCATGGACGAACTCAAAAACATCAAGGCCTCAGTTTCCCCCCACGAAATACTGCTTGTCGTGGACGCCATGACGGGACAGGACGCGGTAAACGTGGCGTCCGCCTTCAACGACGCGCTAGGCATCGACGGATTGCTTTTGACCAAGCTTGACGGCGACGCCAGAGGCGGAGCGGCGCTTTCCGTAAGGGCGGTGACGGGAAAACCCATAAAATTCGTCGGAACTGGCGAAAAACTGGACGCCATAGAGCTCTTCCACCCCGACCGAATGGCTTCGAGGATACTTGGCATGGGCGACGTTCTGACACTCATAGAAAAGGCGCAGCAGAACTTTGACGAGAAAAAGGCCCAGGAAATGGCCGCAAGGCTCCGGTCAAACAAGTTTACGCTCAGTGATTTTTACGATCAGCTTGTTCAGCTCAAATCTATGGGTTCCATCTCCGATATCGCGGGCATGCTCCCCGGCGTCGACCCCAAGGCCCTCAGCGGCGCAAAATTAGACGAGAAGACCCTTTCTCACACCGAGGCCATAATACAGTCGATGACCCGCTACGAACGTGAGAACCCCGCGGTTCTCAACAGCAGCCGCAAAAAACGCATAGCCGCGGGCAGCGGCACGTCGGTCGTCGAAGTAAACCGTCTGCTTAAGCAGTTTGAAGGTATGCAGGCCATGGCGAAGCAGATGGCAGGAGGCAAGCACAGCCGTTTCATGGGCAGGGGCAAAAATCCCTTCGGCTTTTAATTTGCGGGTTTGAACCGCCCGTAAGTTTCAGCTATATAAACCTTATAAATTTGGAGGTGAGTTTCTTGGTAAAAATCAGACTTCGCAGAATGGGCGCAAAGAAAAATCCCTTTTACAGGATTGTTGTTGCCGATTCCCGCTTCCCCCGCGACGGCAGATTTATTGAGGAGATCGGCACTTATAACCCCCTCGCCAACCCTTCCGAAATAAAAGTCAGCGGCGAACGCGCCCTGGAGTGGATCAAGTCCGGCGCGCAGCCCACAGATACCGTTAAAGCCTTGCTGAAAAAGGCCGGGGTGCTCTAAGGAGAAATTTGATGAAAGACCTGTTGCTTTACATCGCAAAAAATCTCGTTGATGATCCGGACGCCGTTACCGTGACCGAAGTCGAGCGCGATAACGAGACGGTTCTGGAGCTTCGTGTCGCCGAAGGCGATATGGGCAAGGTCATCGGACGTCAGGGCAGGATAGCGAAGGAAATTCGCACCCTGGTCAAATCGGTTGCCGCCAAAGACGGCAAAAAGGTTTCCGTAGAAATCGTGGATTAACGATTGATGCCCCGCTTCAGCGGGGCATTTCAGACTGTCGAAAAACAAAAATTTAAAAACGATATAATATCAAAAAATCATTTTTCTGGCGGCATGTACGCCGGAAAAATACATTATCCCGCGCAATTGTGCGCGACCGGGGGTATCGAGCCGTGAGGCTCGTATCCAGGGGGTATTGGATACCCCCTGGAAGCGTGTCGAAAGACTTTTTCGACACGCTCTGATGCCCCGCTTCAGCGGGGCATTTCAGACTGTCGGGAAGCATTTAAATAATTGCGGCACGACAGTACAAATTTTGGCGTGCCGGCAGACTTTTCAGGCACGCTCTGATGCCCCGCTTCAGCGGGGCATCAGAGCGAAGTACTATTTTCAAGAGGTCAGCATGGAAAAAAAGAGGTATCTTGAAGCCGGAAAAATTACGAATACCCACGGCGTAAGGGGCGAGGTCAAAATCGAGCCCTGGTGCGACAGCGCCCGGTTCCTTGCGGGCTTTGAAAGGCTTTATATTGATAATTCGGAGCATAAGGTATCCTCGGCGTATGTCCACAAAAACAGCGTGATCGCTCTTTTCGACGACGTCTCGGACGTCAACGCCGCAATGCGGCTGAAAGGCTCGGTCGTTTATATAGACCGCGAGGACGTCAAGCTGGATGAAGGCGAATACTTTATTGCTGACATCATCGGGCTTCCGGTTATTGACGAGGAGAGCGGAGAGAAAATCGGCGACCTTAAGGACGTCCTCGAATACCCCGCCTCCCGAATTTACGTCGTTTCCGGGGAGCCCGAGCGTCTTATACCAGCGGTTCCTGAATTCATCAGGAAGGTAGATACGGAAAACGGAGAGATTTACGTCCGTCTTATCGAGGGGTTGTGAGCAGATGCGCATAGACATCATGACTCTGTTTCCGGACGTCGTAGGCGACATGCTCTGCGAGAGTATACTCGGGCGGGCACAGGAGCGGGGATATATACGCATAGAATGCCATCAGATACGCGATTACACTACGAATAAGCAGAGCCAGGTGGACGACTACCCCTACGGCGGAGGCCGCGGCTGCGTAATGCAGGCTCAGCCGCTTCACGCGTGCTGGGAGCATATTTGCAGCGAAGCCGGAGAGCGCGTCCATACCATCTACATGTCTCCGCAGGGCAAAATATTCACGCAGGCGGACGCAAAAAGGCTCAAAAACGATTATAACCGCCTTATACTCGTCTGCGGGCACTACGAGGGAGTCGACGAGCGCTTCATTGAGGAATGCGTGGACGAGGAAATATCCATCGGCGATTTTGTCCTGACAGGCGGCGAGATACCTGCTATGGCGGTTGCCGACGCCGTTTGCCGCCTGGTCCCCGGAGTGCTGCCCGACGAAGAGTGCTTCACGGACGAGAGCCACTGGGACGGGCTGCTTGAGTATCCCCATTACTCGCGCCCGGAGGTCTGGAACGGCAGGCGCGTCCCGGAAGTGCTGCTTTCCGGCCACCACGCGAATATTGCGAAATGGCGAAGGAAGCAGTCCATAATACGCACGATGCGGCGCCGGCCCGACATGTTCGAAAAGCTGGAGTTTACGAGCAAGCAGGACAAAAAGCTCCTCGCGGAAATCATGGCGGAGCTTGATGAGAATAAGAAAACGGAGGGCTGACGCCCTCCGTTAAGATTGTCAAAAAACTCCCTCGCAGGGATATTTAAATCTATTTTTCCGGGAATTCGCTTCTCGGAAAAATACCTCAGCCCGCGCAATTGTGCGCTGCTGGGGGTATCGCGGCTTCAGCCGCGTATCAAGGGGGTATTGGATACCCCCTTGAAGCGTGTCGAAACACTTTTTCGACACGCTCAAACGGAGGGCTGACGCCCTCCGTTTTCTTATTGCGGTTATAACGGCTTCCTGAAAACCAAACCTGCGCCGAAAAATCCCCGCCGACCTAAATTACCGTCAATACCGGCAATTCAGGCGAAAAAGCCGATTCAGCCGATCAATTTCCGTATCCTGAAGTCGGCTCCGATTTCTTTTGCAATTTGCTCGCATTTTTTAAGCTCGTCCTCAGGGAGGATATCAACAACGCTCAAAACCACCTTCGGGACGTGACGCACGCATTCGCCGGCGAATTTGACCACCGATTCAAACGCGCTCTCTCCGAAATCCGAAGCGCAGCGCTCCCGGTACCTTTCCTTATCTCCCGCATTAAGGCTGACGGACACGACGTCGATCAGTCCGGACAGCTCAGGCGCTATCGGTCTGTTCCAGATCCGGTCGCCCAAACCGTTGGTATTCAGCCTGACAGTTTTATTCAGGCTCTTAAGATACTTCGCGACCTCAAGAAGCAGCGGCAGCCGCTCCGTCGGTTCTCCAAATCCGCAGAAAACGACCTCGTCGTATCCCTCCGCCGTACCGAGGGCGCTTATGACCTCGTCAAATTCAGGCTCTTTGTCAAGCCACAGATCATAGCCGAAGCTCTCGGGCTTCTCTCTCACGCAGAAAACGCATTTGTTTGGACACCTGTTCGTGAGGTTGATATACAGCTTCCCGTCTATATCGTAAGTAATGATTTTTATCAGTCTCCTTCGTTGAAAATATCTATTTTACAACCACATTCCCCGCTCCAAGTATCTCTCCCAGCTCCTTAACAAGCGCCTCGTGCAGGAGACAGGTCGTACCGGCGCGCTTTTTTGTGTCCTCGAAGTACAGCACTGCCGGCGTTTCCCCGGGGAACATATTGAGGACGCATTTCGCTTTCCTGAACTCGCGGCTGCCCTCTCCCGGCAGCTTCAAGTAAAGCTTGACGGGCTTCGGCTCTTCCGCTTTCGCCGAGGCGTCAGAGACGGCGAGGGGGCGTATATTGTCGCACATCAGCTGCGGCGCTTTATCGTCCCTCGCGGAGATCCGGCCCGTGATGAGAACCGGCGCGTTAACCCTGATATAGCCGCCGCACTCATTGAGTACCCGCTGAAACACGAGTATCTCGATTGAGCTGGTATTGTCCTCAAGAGTAATGTAAGCCATAAGGCTGTTGTTCTTGGTGGTTTTAGTTTTATACGCGACCACAACTCCGGCGACGGTTATGACCTGATCGTCGCGGAAAACGGTGTTTCCCTCTTCCTTCGAAAAATCGTCGATGACGCGCCCTATCGGAACCGCTCCCGCTTTTCTTGCGGCCTCCGCGTAATCGTCCATCGGGTGTCCCGAGAGATAAAGCCCCGTCACCTCCTTTTCCATGCTCATTAGCTCATAGGATGAAAACTCAGGAATATCTGGAAGCACCAGCTCCGGCCTTTTTGACTCCCCACCTCCGCCAAAAAGGTCCATCTGACCCTCCATATTCTTCTTCCGCGCCTCCGCTACATTGTCTATTACCGCGCCGGCGACGCTGAGAAGCTGGCTTCGCTTGTAGCCCATTCCGTCGAAGGCGCCTGCCTTTATCAGGCTCTCGACGGCGCGTTTGTTCAGATCCGTTCCGTACATGCGCTCGACAAACTCGTCAAAGGTCTTGAAGCTCCCTCCGCGGCTTCGCTCCTCCATGACATCTTTTATAAATCCGACGCCTATGTTTTTCACCGCGACCAGCCCGTAGCGTATGGAGCCGCCGCTCACCGTGAAATTGTCGTCCGATTCGTTGACGTCCGGCGGCAGCAGCTTTATGCCGTTTTCGCGGCACTCAGACGTATACTCAGCGACCTTTGAAGCCTCGTAAAGCACCGAGCTTAAAAGAGCGGCCATATACTCCCTCGGGTAATGGCATTTGAGATATGCCGTTTGGTAGGTTATCATCGCGTAGGCAACCGCGTGCGCCTTATTGAACGCGTAGTTTGCAAAATCGAGTATCTCGTCGTATATGCTGCCGGCGACGCTCTCCGGTACGCCGTTTTTTACGGCTCCCGGGATATTCCTCGTTTTGTCGCCGAAAATGAAGGCCTTGCGCTCCCTTTCTATCTCCGAGTGCTTCTTCTTCGACATCGCGCGGCGTATCATGTCCGCCTGCCCGAGCGAGAAGCCGCCGAGCCTCCTGAATATCTCTATTACCTGCTCCTGATAAACGATGCAGCCGTATGTGACGTCGAGTATGTCGCGCAGCATCGGGTGCTTGTAATATATTTTTTTCGGGTTGTGCTTCGATTCGATGAAGCGGGGTATGGAGTCCATGGGGCCCGGGCGGTATAGGGCGATTATCGCCGTTATGTCCTCGATATTCCTCGGCTTGAGGCCCGTGCAGACCGCCGTTATGCCCGCGCTTTCAAGCTGGAACACGCCGGAGGTTTTACCCGCAGACAGCATCTCGTAAACGGCCCTGTCGTCGTCCGGAACTCTGCCTATCGAAAAATCCGGCTTCGTCTTTCTTATTTCCTTTTCGGCCATATCTATCACGGTAAGGTTCCTCAGGCCGAGAAAATCCATTTTGAGAAGCCCGAGCTCCTCCAGCGTCGTCATCGTATACTGCGTCGCGATGGAATTGTCCTTTTTGGAAAGCGCGAGCGGGACGTATTCGTATACGGGCTTTTTGGTTATGACAACGCCCGCCGCGTGGGTGGACGTATCC
Organism: Clostridiales bacterium; assembly: GCA_029268065.1. Lineage (GTDB taxonomy): Bacteria > Bacillota > Clostridia > Oscillospirales > Oscillospiraceae > DUPK01. The sequence goes on from JAJUHC010000007.1 coordinate 20,422, forward strand.
TTCGGCATCTTTTCAAGCTCCATCGCAGTGTCGATGAGCTTTCTTACCCGCTCGTCGCTCTCGTACCTCTCGCGCAGCGGCGGAAGCTTTACCGCCTTTTCGAGCGTTATTCCAAGCTCCTCGGGAATCATTTTCGCAATTTCGTTTTCCTCGGCAAAGGTGAAGGACAGGGCTTTCGCCACTGAACGCACCGCCTGCTTGGCCTTCATTTTGCCGAAGGTTATTATCTGGGCGACATGGTCGGCCCCGTATTTTTCCTTGACGTAGTCTATAACCTCCGAGCGCCGGTTTATACAGAAATCGATGTCGATATCGGGCATGCTGATGCGCTCAGGATTTAGAAAGCGCTCAAAATAGAGCTTGTACTTTATGGGGTCTACGTCTGTTATATAAAGGCAGTAGGAAACTACGCTCCCCGCCGCGGACCCCCTTCCGGGTCCGACGGGTATGGCGTTGCTTTTTGCGTAGGCTATAAAATCGCCGACGATGAGGAAATAGTCCGTGAAGCCCATGGTTTTTATCATGTCGAGCTCGTAGAAAAGCTGCTTTTTAACCTCTTCCCTGCCCTCTCCGTAGCGTTTTTCAAACCCCCTGAGGCATAGCTCCTTCAGATACTCGAAGGCATCCTTCCCTCCCGGCACGCTGAATACCGGCAGGTGGTATTTGTTGAAAATAAAATCCAGGTTGCACATTTCCGCTATTTTGACGGTATTGTCCGCCGCTTCACCAAGCTCCGGGAAAAGCGCCCGCATCTCGTCCTCCGACTTTAGGTAAAACTCGTCGGTCTCGAATTTCAACCTATCGGCATCGTCTACGGTCCTGCCCGTCTGGATGCACATAAGTATATCCTGACTGTAAGCGTCCGCTTTCGTCAGATAATGCGCGTCGTTCGTGATGACGAGGGGTATGCCGGTGTCATGGCTGAGCCGCAGAAGCCCTTTGTTTACCTCCCGCTGCTCCTTTATCCCGTGGTCCTGAAGCTCAAGATAGAAATTATCCGCGCCGAAGATTTCCCCAAGCTCAATTGCCTTGCTTTTTGCCGCGCCGTAATTTCCCTGTTCAAGGAGCCTCGGTATCTCGCCCGCAAGGCAGGCCGAAAGCGCCACGAGCCCCTCGCTGTGACCGCGGAGCAGCTCCATGTCCACGCGAGGCTTGATATAAAAGCCCTCCGTGAAGGCGGAGCTTACCATGTAGCAGAGGTTGCGGTAGCCGGTCTCGTTTTTGCAGAGCAGTACGAGGTGGTAGGGGTTTGAGTCAGCACCGTGCTCCATATCCTGCCTGCGCCTCGGGGCGACATACACCTCGCAGCCGATTATCGGTTTGATTCCCCTGCTCTTCGCCGCCTTGTAAAAATCTATAACGCCGTACATCACGCCGTGGTCGGTTATTGCGACCGCGCCCTGTCCCAGCTCCTTTGCGCGGTCGACCAAGCCTTCAATGCGGCAGGCCCCGTCAAGCAGGCTGTACTCGCTATGCACATGCAGATGGACGAAAGCCACGTCTCCGCCTCCTCTTTTGAGAAAAATGTCAAAGGAATTATAGCATAAAACGTGTTTTAATAAAAGGAAAATCCCCGTTTACCGCGGGGATTTTCGTAGCCTGTCAAAAAACCTAAAGGCAAAAAAATGCGATAACAGTATAAAGCCATTTTTCCGGCGGCGTGTACGCCGGAAAAATACATTATCCCGCGCAACTGTGCGCGACCGGGGGTATCGCGGCTTCAGCCGCGTATCCAGGGGGTATTGGATACCCCCTGGAAGCGTGTCGAAACACTTTCTCGACACGCTCGGAAAATCCCCGTTTACCGCGGGGATTTTCGGTCTTTCATCAAAACAGGGAGAGCTGGCTCGTATCAGGAAGCTCCCCGAGGGCGCCCAGGTTTTTAAGCTGCTCTATATGCGTCTTTGAGACCTTGCGGCAGGCGGAGGAAAGGCCTTCTATCGACACAAATTCCATGTCGCGGCAAGCCATCAAATCCTGCGCCGCCGATTCTCCGAGCCCGCTAATAGCGATAAACGGCGGGCGGAGCGCGTTCCCCTCCACGAGGAACCTGGTCGCGTCGGACTTCTTCAAGTCTATCGGCAGAAACTCGAAGCCGCGCATGTAGAATTCGTAAACCGACTCAAGCGTGGTCAGCAAATCCAGCTCCTTTGCGGTGGCGTTCTGATTCTCAGATATCTTTCTTATGTTCTGACGGACGGTTTCTATGCCCTTCGTCATGATCTCGGCGTCGAAGGAATCGCCCCTGCGGTAGAAATACGCGCTGTAATACTCGATTGGGCGGTGCACCTTGAACCATGCTATGCGGAACGCCATCATAACGTAGGCGACCGCGTGCGCCTTCGGGAAAAGATACTTTATCTTTTTGCAGGAGCCTATATACCACTCGGGCACTCCCAGCGCGAGCATATCCTTTTCCCATTCCTCTGTTATTCCCTTGCCCTTTCGCACGGCTTCCATGATTTTAAACGCCTTCATCTCGTCCATACCCATGGAAACGAGATAGAGCATGATGTCGTCGCGGCAGCCTATCGTCTGGTCGATTGTCGCTGTATGGTCCAGTATCAGATCCTTGGCGTTTCCGAGCCACACGTCGGTGCCGTGCGAAAATCCGGAAAGCCGCACGAGCGTGTCAAAGGTTTCAGGCTGAACGTCGACGAGCATCTGCCTTGTGAATCCGGTCCCGAACTCGGGTATCCCGATCGTGCCCGTACCGCCTATTATCGGGTCGCCGTCAGGAAGCCCGAGCGGCGCCGGCGATTTGAAAATAAGCATGGTATCCTTGTCGTCGAGCGGTATTTTTCTCGCGTTTTCGCCGGTCAGGTCCTCGAGCATTTTTATCATCGTGGGGTCGTCGTGCCCCAGCTCGTCCAGCTTTAAAAGATTGTCCTCCATCGCGTGATACTCAAAATGAGTAGTTATTATATCCGTATCGGAGTCGTCGGCGGGGTGCTGCACCGGGCAGAAATCCGTCACGTCCATGTCCTGCGGTATTATTACAAGACCGCCGGGATGCTGCCCCGTGGTGCGCTTGACACCGACGCAGCCCTGGGTCAGACGGTTCTCCTCCGCCTTTGTCACCGTCATTCCGCGCTCCTCCAGATACTTTTTTACATATCCGTAGGCCGTTTTGCTGGCGAGTGTGCCGATTGTGCCGGCCCTGAAAACGTGGTCGGAGCCGAAAAGCTCTTCCGTATATTTATGCGCCCTCGCCTGATACTCCCCCGAGAAGTTGAGGTCTATATCGGGGACCTTGGCCCCTCCGAAGCCGAGGAAGGTCTCAAACGGAATGTCAAAGCCGTCCTTGTCGTAGCGCGTCCCGCATACGGGGCAGTTTTTATCGGGCATGTCGGCGCCGCAGCCGTAATCCTTCCCCGATTCAAAGTCGCTGTTTTTGCAGTTCGGGCAGCGGTAATGAGCCGGAAGGGAGTTGACCTCGGTTATCCCCGACAGGAAGGCGACTATTGACGAGCCTACGCTTCCTCTGGAGCCGACGAGGTAACCCGCGTCGAGGGAATTCTTCACCAGCTTCTGCGCGCTCATATATATGACGTCGTATTTTCTTGAAAGTATGTCGTTAAGCTCGGTTTCGACCCGCTTTTTCACGATTTCGGGCGGGTTTTCACCGTAAAGCTCGCCCATTTTGCCGTATACCAGCCTCTTCAGGTCCTCGGCGGAATTTTCGACCGTCGGGGTAAAAAGCTGCTTCGGCAGAAGCTCTATGTCGTCGCACATATTCGCGATCTCATTCGGATACCGCACCACGGCGTCGTAGGCGTCCTCAGCGCCAAGATAGGAGAACTCCTCAAGCAGCTCGTCCGTCGTCTTGAAGTAAAGCGGAAGCGGGCGGTCGGCGTCGGGAAAGCTTTTAGCCGCAAGCAGTATCCTGCGGTAGGCCTCGTGCTGAGGGTGCAGGAAATGTACGTCCCCCGTGGCGGCGAAGGGCTTCCCAAGCTCCTTGGCCAGCCTCACCACCTTGCGGTTTAAGTCGCGGAGCTCCTCCTCGTCCTTCACCGTTCCGTCGCGCAGCATGAAGCCATTATTGCATATCGGCTGAATCTCAAGGTAATCGTAGAATGACGCCAGCCTTTTAAGCTCGGACCAGCTCTTTTTCGCTACGATGGCGCTGAAAACCTCGCCCGCCTCGCACGCCGAACCGATGATAAGCCCTTCCCTGTGCCCGCTCAGCACGCTCTTCGGAATAATCGGGTTCTTCTTGAAGTATTTGAGGTGGCTCATCGATATAAGCTTATACAGATTTTTAAGCCCCGCCTTGTTTTTGGCGAGCAATATCATGTGGCGGGGGTACCTCGACGGCTGGTTGTTCATGCGCAGCCCGACCATATACGGGTTTATTTCGGAGACCGTACGAACGCCCCTTTCCTCGAGCATCCCAAAGAACTTCTGGAGCATATACGCCACGGTCGCGGCGTCGTCAGACGCCCTGTGATGATTGAATTCCGGAAGCCCCAGATGTCCCGCCACAATATCAAGCTTGTACTTCTTCAGCTCGGGCAGAAGGTTCTGAGAGAGAACAAGAGTGTCAATCGAGGTCGTTTCAAACGCGATGCCCTCGCGCTCGCAGCCCTTGCATATAAAGCCCATATCAAAATCCGCGTTGTGGGCGCAGAGCGGCGAGGAGCCCGCAAATTCAAGAAACGCTCTCAGCGCCTCCCTGAGCTTCGGGGCGTTTTTCACGTCCCTGTCCGTTATGCCCGTAAGCTGCGTTATATTGCTCGGAATATGCATCTCGGGGTCGACAAAGGTCTGAAAGCGCTCCCCGATTTCGCCGTTTTTATAGCGTACCGCGCCGATTTCGGTAATCCGGTCGCGCTCGGGGTCGAGCCCGGTCGTTTCAATGTCAAAGGCGACAAACTCGCCGCCGAGGGGCTGGTCCGAGGGACCGTGGACGACCACCCTGTCGTCCATGTCGTTTATATAATAGGCTTCCGTTCCGAACAGTATCTTTACGCCCGCCGCCTTGCCCGCCTTCCATGCCTCGGGGAAGGCGTGCGCGACGCCGTGGTCTGTTATTGCTATCGCCTTATGCCCCCATGCCGCGGCCTGACGCACAGCCTCCGCAGCGTTCGTCAGCGCGTCCATGGTAGAATAGCTCGTGTGCAGATGCAGCTCCACGCGCTTTTCCTCCGCGGTGTCGTTACGGCGGGGCGCTTCGGCCAGCTCGATGCTTGCCGGCTCAAGCGACACGTCGTTTTCGTAACGGTTGAAGCGGGGGCTTCCCTGTACCCTGAGCCACTGCTTTTCCTTTATCCTGTCGCATATCTCCTTTGCATTCTCCTCGCGCATAAAACGCGAAACGTGCACGGAGCCGGTATAGTCCGTGATATAAAAAGAAAGCGCCCACGCCTTCTGCTTGGGAAGCTCCCTTGAATCGACCGCGAAAACCTCTCCGCAAACGCTTATCTTCCCTGACGCCTCGGAAAACTCGCTCATAGGAGTCGTTTTTCCCTTTATCGCCGCGCCCATTATAACATCGCTTTCGGATTTTTGGGTTTTTTCGGCTTTTTGCGGCTGTCTGCCGGCCTTGGGATATGTAATTTTTATGCTTACGGATTTCAAATCGAATTCCGCCATTATTTCGCTCTCCATCAGCCCGATCAGAAGAGGAGGCGCAGGTTCTTTAAACTGTACGGCAAGCTGCATTTCCCGGCTTCCCCGGTCCACCGTCGCTCCCAGCACAAGCGCATCCTTAAGAGGGCCGAAAACCGCTTCGTCGCCCCTGCAGCTCTTGAATATGTCGTAAAAAGGAATCGCCTTGTTTTCGCCCATTTGTAACACCTTAATCTCTGTTTATAAGTTCCACAAGCTCATCGGCCAGCCTGTCGTAAGGCGCCGACTTGATAATCTCTCCGCGGCTGAATATAATCCCCTTGTCCCTTCCGCCGGCTATTCCGAAGTCCGCATGAGACGCCTCCCCCGGACCGTTGACGGCGCAGCCCATAACCGCTACCGTAATATCCTTCTTACAGCCGGAAAGCCGTTTCTCTATTTCGCCCGCAAGTGAGATAAGGTCTATTTCCGTCCTACCGCAGGTAGGGCAGGATATTATCTCCACCCCGTCGCGCCTAAGCCCCAGAGCCTTGAGAATGGCTGTTCCTGCTCTCACCTCCGCCTCCGGCTCGGCCGTGAGCGATACCCTTATGGTGTCGCCTATGCCGTCCAGAAGCAGAGCGCCTATTCCGGCGGCCGATTTTATAACGCCCGTGTACTCGCTTCCCGCCTCTGTAACGCCAAGGTGCAGCGGATAATCGCAGCTTTCCGCCATAAGCCTGTACGCCGCCACGGTGAGCGGAACTGAGGACGCCTTTATTGAAACGCAGATATCGTAAAATCCAAAACGCTCAAGAAGCGCGATATGCCTCCTCGCGCTCTCCACCATAGCCTCCGGCGTCACGCCCCCGTGCTTCGAGAGGATATCCCTTTCAAGGCTCCCGCCGTTGACGCCTATTCTTATAGGTATGGAGCGCGCGCGGCAGGCGTCGACAACCGCCTTCACCCTGTCGTCCCCGCCTATGTTTCCCGGGTTGATGCGTATCTTGTCGGCCCCCCGCTCGGCGGCTCGCAGGGCGAGCCTGTAATCGAAGTGTATGTCGGCCACGATGGGCAGATCAACTTGCTCTTTTATCTCCGAAATGGCGTTTGCCGCCTCTGAATCAGGGACGGCAACGCGCACGATATCACAGCCGGCCGCCTTGAGCCGCTTTATCTGCGAAACCGTATCGGCCGCGTTCTCCGTTTTTGTGTTGGTCATGGACTGGACAGTTATCCTTGCCCCGCCGCCTATTGGAACGCCGCCTACATTTATTTTTTTAGTTTTTTCCGACATTATTTGACCAGCTTTACAATATCGTTGAACATTACCACAACCATGAGTCCTATCAGCAGCACGAAGCCAGCGGCATGGATATAGCCCTCGTACTTCGGATCCACCTTTCTTCTCAGGATCTTCTCTATCGCGTAGGTAATGAACATAAAGAATATGCGTCCGCCGTCAAGAGCGGGTATTGGAAGCATGTTCATGACCGCGAGATTGATGGCTATAAAGGCTCCGATGTACAGTATGCTCTCAATCGCGTCCGAAACGCTTTGTGACGAAGTCCCGACCTCGTTTATAATGCCGACTATGCCGACAGGACCCGAAAGATCCTTCATCCCGGCTTTCCCGTTTAAAAGATCGCTTATGCCCAGACGCACGAGGCGTACAAAGGAGAGCGAATTGTACCACGAATACTTCAGCTTGCTCCCGACCGTCGCTTCCTCGGCTTTTATATAAAAACCGTACCGCATGTATTTCTGCCCGTTCACCGTGTATTCCCTGAGACTTATCGGAAAATCCTTGAGAAGAACCTTTCGCCCTTCCCTGATGACGACAATATCCGCCGTTTTCCCGTTGCCTCTTGAAAGGAAGGTCGAAATGTCGCTTGAAAGATAAATCCGCTCGCCGTTTATGGAATAAAACGTGTCGCCGCTCATGAGCGGACTGTCCGCCTGATTGGGGAAGCCGTCCATAAAGCCCGAAATGGTGGTCGTCGAAAACGCCGCAGAGCCTGAAAACAGTATGACAATAATCAGGAAACCCGCGAGAAAGTTCATAAAGGAGCCCGCGACAAGCACTACGGTCCTTTTCCACAGAGGCTTGCCGGTGAAGGAACGCGGATCGCCAGATTCCTCGTCCTCGCCCTCCAGTGCGCAGAAGCCGCCTATCGGAAAAAGCCTCAGAGAGTACTTCGTCTCCCTGCCCTGCTTTTTCAGAATTGCTGGGCCCATGCCTACCGCAAACTCATTCACCTTGACGCCGAGAAGCTTCGCAGCCGTAAAATGACCGATTTCATGAATAACGACAAGCGCCCCGAAAATTATAACAGCGATTGCAATATACATGAGATTATGCCTTTCTGACAAGCTCCCTCGCCTGTCTGTCCGCCGAGAGGATTTCTTCCAGATTCGCGTCCTTAACGCTCTTAACGTTTTCCAGAGCGAATACTACCTTTTCATATATTTCGTTGAAGCCTATTCTATCCTGAAGAAAAAGATTGACCGCTTCCTCGTTAGCGGCATTCATAACCGCGGCCGCCGTTCCTCCCCGCTTCGCGACCTCCATCGCAGTTTTGAGGCAGGGGAAGGCGTTCAGATCCGGCTCCAAAAATGTCAGGGCGCTCTTTGTGAAGTCAGGCGCCTCCGTGAGCGATCTTAAGCGTTTGGGGTAGGTCAGGGCGTATTGAATTGGCAGCTTCATGTCCGGCAGGCCGCACTGTGCGATAACAGAGCCGTCTGTGAATTCAACCATCGAATGTATCACGCTCTGGGGGTGAATGAGCACCTTGATTCTTTCAGGCGCGGCGCCGAAAAGGTGCATCGCTTCTATATATTCAAGCCCCTTGTTCATAAGCGTCGCGGAGTCTATGGTTATTTTCCTGCCCATGCTCCAGTTCGGATGCCTGAGAGCGTCTTCCTTTCTGACATTCTGAAGCTCGGCGCGGCTCTTCCCGAGGAAGGGCCCGCCCGAAGCCGTGAGCAGTATCCTCGACAGCCCGCCGCCCTGCCCGTTCAGACACTGAAATATCGCCGAATGCTCCGAATCAACGGGTATTATCTCGGCTCCGTATTTCCCTGCGGTCGCCATAACGATGCTCCCCGCGCACACAAGGGTCTCCTTGTTCGCAAGAGCTATGCGCTTTTTCTTCTCTATCGCCGCCATGGTCGGAATAAGCCCCGCCGCGCCCGACATCGCCGTAATTACGGTGTCCGAACCGTCTCCCGCGGCTTCGACTATCCCTTCCAGGCCTGAAGCTACGCGAACAAAAGTGTCCGAAAGCTTTGTTTTCAGCTCCCTTGCGGCATTTTCATCAAAAACCGCGACGAGCGAGGGTTTGAAATCCCTCGCCTGCTCCTCAAGAAGCCTGATATTGCTGCCCGCCGCAAGAGATGATACGGACAATCCCAGATGTTTTATCACGGCAAGGCTTTGAGTGCCGATTGAGCCGGTCGAGCCCAATACCGAGATACGCTCAGACATTATCTCACCCCTATCGCCGGAAGCCAGAGTACGAGCCAGAAGATCAGCGGGGCCGTGAACACTACGCTGTCGATCCTGTCGAGTATACCGCCGTGACCCGGCAGCAGGTTCCCGTAGTCCTTTATCTTGAATTCGCGCTTCATAAGTGAAAACGCAAGGTCTCCAAGCTGGGCTATCGGGCTTCCGATAAGTCCGTAAATTGCAAGATACAGATAGTTTACCTTAAGATCGCGGAAGTACTGCAGAATAAGCCCGTATATCAGCATTCCCGCAACGGCGCCGAACAGCCCCCCAAGCGCACCCTCGACAGTCTTGTTCGGGCTCACATATGGTATCAGCTTTCTTTTTCCAAAGGCCTTTCCGATAAAAAACGCTCCCGTATCGCTGCAATACGCCGCTATGAACGGCAGCAGCACGAGATATGCCCCGTTGTGGAAAAGTCTTATCCTCAGCACCGCCACAAACAGATACGGAATGAGCGCCGCCGCAAACATCGTTGAAAAAAGGTCGTATATCACCCTGCTGTCGCCGCGGTAATCTATTACCGCTTTCAAAAACACGGCAAACACAAAAAGCATGAACACCGCCGTGGAGTAAAACCTGTTGATATTCAGGTATACGGCGAGAGGAGAGGCAAAAGCGAAAACCACCGCAAGAAGAGTGCTTACGATATCGCTTGAAAAGCCGGCCCCACGCATGAACTCAAAGGCGGCGAGCGCGCAGACGCAAGCCATAGCCGCCGCAAATATCCAAACAGGAAGATAGACGGCTACGGTGATAAGTATGGGTATGAGTATAAGGGCGACTATTACTCTCGCTTTCATGCTCTCCCCCGCTACTGCTGGTTAATCTGCTCCATAACAAAAGCCTCGACGATATCGCCTTCTTTTACGTCGTTGAATTTCTCTATGGAAATACCGCATTCGTAGCCCGCGGCTACCTCCTTGACGTCGTCCTTGAAGCGGCGCAGCGACGCCAGCGCCCCTTCATGAACCACAACGCCGTCCCTTACCACGCGGACCTGCGCGTTGCGCACGAGCTTTCCGTCCTGCACATAGGCGCCTATAACCGTGCCAACCTTCGAGACCTTGTATATCTGCCTGGCCTCGGCGTGTCCGATAACGGCTTCCTTGAACTTTGGCGAAAGCAGTCCCTTCATCGCGGCTTCTATCTCGTCGATGCATTCGTAGATGATTCTGTACATGCGTATATCCACGTTGGCGCGCACGGCGCTGTCGCGTGCGGCGTTATCGGGACGGACGTTGAAACCGACAATAATCGCACCCGAGGTGGCCGCAAGCATAACGTCGGTTTCGCTTATCGCGCCCACTCCGCTGTGTATGACCCTTACGCGCACCTCCTCGTTCGAGAGCTTCTCAAGAGAGGATTTTATAGCCTCGGCTGAGCCCTGCACGTCGGCCTTTACGATAATGTTGAGGTCCTTGATCTCGCCCTGCTGGATCTGAGCGAACAGATCGTCAAGCGATACCTTCTTGTTTTCTCCGGAGCCCTTGGCGGTATTCTTGCGCTGCTCCACAAGCTCCCTCGCCATGCGCTCGTCGGTGACGGCGTTGAATACGTCGCCCGCGCCAGGCACTTCCCCGAGCCCCATAACCTCGACAGGCACCGAAGGCCCCGCCTCGGCGACCTTCTCTCCCCTGTCGTTGGTCATGACACGGACGCGCCCGACGGCCGTTCCCGCTATCATTATATCGCCCTGGCGGAGCGTGCCGTTCTGCACAAGCACGGTCGCCACAGGACCTCTGCCCTTGTCGAGCTTGGCCTCGATTACCGTGCCTCTTGCCTGGCGGTTGGGGTTCGCACGAAGCTCCTTCATTTCGGCCGTCAGCACCACCATCTCGAGAAGATTGTCTATACCCATGCCAGTTTTGGCAGATATGGGACAGATTATCGTCTCGCCGCCCCATTCCTCAGCGACAAGGCCGTATTCGGTGAGCTGCTGCTTTATTCTATCAGGATTTGCGCCCGGCTTATCCATCTTGTTTATCGCCACTATGATCGACACTCCCGCCGCTTTGGCGTGGTTTATCGACTCGACGGTCTGAGGCATGATGCCGTCGTCCGCAGCCACGACAAGGATTGCGATATCCGTCACCATTGCGCCTCTCGCCCGCATCGAGGTAAAAGCCTCGTGACCCGGCGTGTCCAGAAAGGTTATTGGCTTTCCTTTTATTTCCACTCTGTATGCGCCGATGTGCTGGGTTATGCCTCCGGCCTCGCCCTCGACGACGTTCGCCCTTCTTATCCTGTCAAGAAGCGAGGTCTTTCCATGGTCGACATGCCCCATCACGACGACTACGGGCGCCCTGGCGACAAGCTCCTCCTCCGAGTCCTCGTGTTCGTCAAAGAGCCTCTCCTCTATGGTCACTACGACCTCTCGTTCGACCTTGCAGTTGAGCTCCAGCGCGACGAGAGCCGCCGTGTCGTAGTCAATAACGTCCGAAAGAGAAGCCATTACGCCCATTTTTATGAGCTGCTTCACGACCTCGGCCCCGGTCTTCTTCATTCGGGAAGCAAGCTCTCCCACGCTTATTTCGTCCGGAATCATAACCTTGAGCTGCTGCTTCTTCGCTATCTCGAGCTGCAGCTTCTGAAGCCTGTCGCGCTCCTCCTGGCGCTTTTTCGCACTGTTTGAAACGCTCTGCTGTCTGCCCTGCCCTTTCTTTGAAAACTTCTCCTTGCCCTGCCTCATTCTGTCCGCGCGCTCGGGAACGAGTGTCTCAAGCCGCTCGTCGTACTTTTCTATGTTGACGACGACGCCGCGGGTATCTATTATTCTTTTCTGAGGGAGCACCTTGGGCACATGAGCTTTTTCCGGCTTCTTCTGCGCCTGCTGCGTCTGCTGCTGCGGAGCGGCTTCCGGCCTTTTTTGCTCCTGATGCGCGGCGGGGTGCCTCACTTCCTTTTCATGCTTCGTCTCTGTCTGCTGCTGAGGCGCCGGAGACGGCGCGCTCTCCTTAACGGGCTGAATATCGGCCTCCCGCTTCGGCTCCGGTTTGGAAACGTCCGCAAATATTTCCTCTATGCTGTCTACCTGATTATGCCTTGTTAGATATTCGAATATTATGTTGAGCTCAGCCTCTTCAAGCACCTGCATATGGTTCTTCGGCGCGACGGCATATTCCTTAAGTATCTCCGCTATGACCTTGGAATTCATGCCAAAATCCTTCGCAACCTCATGAACCCTGTATTTAACTAAACTAGCCATTGATTTTCCTCCCTTTATGCTCTGAAGAAGCATGCCTGCCTTTTCTGACGTTTTTCTCGTGCTTAAGGGCCTCTTTTTTCCTAAGCATTATCTTTTCGGATTTTTCCTTAAGCGCTGTTAAAGCCTCTATATAGCGCCCAGGCGCTTCGGCCTCAAGCCTTTCAACTATGTTGGCCGCCATTCCCGCGTCCGATATCGCTATCGCGGCGCAGGCTCTTATGCCGAGAGCATCCCCCAGCTCATCCTTGTTATAAGGAAGCCTTATATGCGGTATCCTTGATTTTTCGGCAAAGTTGTTAATGCGCCTCAGAGTATTTTCGGCGGCGTCCGATGCGGTCATCAGCGCTCTCGCCTTGCCCGCGCGCACAGCGATGCCCGACGCTTCCTCTCCCGTCTCAAGAAACCCGGCTCTTTTTGCAAGTCCCAGAATACCCAGCGCCTTATCCATCCGCGGCCTCCATCCGATCTGACAGCTCCGCGTACACCGCCTCGGGTATCGAGGTCTCCAAAGCACGCTCGAGAGCCTTCGATTTTTTCGCCTTTGCGAGACACTCCGCGTTTTTGCACAGGTAGGCTCCCCGGCCGGGCTTTTTGCCTTTAAAGTCAAGGCTTATTTCCCCGTCGGGAGCTTTCACCACCCGAATCAGCTGTCTTTTTTCCTTCATTGCACGGCATCCCGTGCACTGACGCATAGGTACCTTTTTCTGCACTTTAAGCCCCCGTTAAAAATCTTATTTTACCCTTGATGAGTCCAAAAACTCCGATGCGGGGCGAATATCTATTTTGAAGCCCGTAAGCCTTGCGGCCAGGCGGGCGTTCTGCCCCTCCTTGCCTATCGCAAGCGAAAGCTGATTGTCGGCTACGATGACGCGGCAGCTCTTCCCGTCCTCCATCATCGTTACGCTGTATACTTCGGCCGGCGAGAGGGCTGCGGCTATATACTCCTCCGGGTTTTCGCTGTATTTGATTATGTCTATCTTTTCGCCCCTCAGCTCATCCACGATCGCGCCGACCCTGCTCCCCCTCGGCCCCACGCAGGCGCCGATGGGATCCACCTCGCCGTCGTTTGACCATACCGCGAGCTTCGTTCGGCTGCCGGCCTCTCTCGCGATGCTCTTCACCTCGACCGTGCCGTCAAATATCTCCGGAACCTCAAGCTCGAAAAGGCGCTTCACAAGACCGGGATGGGTCCTTGAAATGATGACCTGAGGACCGCGGGTAGACTTCCTCACCTCTATAACGTAAACCTTGATATGATCCCCTTCAGTCAGAACCTCGGACTTCACGCGCTCCCCCGCGAGCAGCACCGCCTCCGTTATCTCCGAGCTGCTTGAAATCTTGATGTACACGTTGCCGTTACGCGGGTCTATCCTCGTAACCACGCCCGTCAGAATCTCGTGCTCCTTAGAGGTGAATTCATCGTATATCATCCCGCGCTCAGCCTCGCGTATCCCCTGGATAATGACCTGCTTCGCCGCCTGCGCCGCTATGCGCCCGAACTTTTTGGTTTCGACATCCTCGCGGACGGTGTCTCCTACGTTCAGCTTGCCGGTCTTTTTCCTCGCCTGCTCCAAAGAAATTTCCGTCGCGGGATTCTCAACTTCCTCGACAACTGTCTTGAGGATATACATGTCAATTTTCTTTTTAGACTCGTCTATTTCAACAACTGCATTCTCGGCGGCCTCGGGATTATCCTTTCGAAGGGCTGCGAGCAGCGCCTGATGGATTCTTTCGAGCATATAAGTTTTGGGTATTCCCTTTTCCTTCTCAAGATCCTCTATCGCCTCGAAAAACTCAGCGTTCATTTTTTTACCTCCAATGCTGTGCTCAAAACGCACGTATTATCTTCCATAAAATCATCAAACAGTAATTCTGAGCCGCACCTGCGATACCTCGCCCTTTTTGAACACAAGCACGCCGCTTTTGCTTTCTATTTCAATATCCCCCTCGTCATAAGACCTGAGGACACCCACAAATTCCTTTTTGCCGTCCCTCGGCTTGTAAAGATGCACGGCGACGCTGCTGCCGATAAACCGAATAAAGTCCGACGGGCGCTTAAGCGCTCTTTCGGCTCCGGCCGACGATACCTCAAAGACATAGCTCTCCGATATCGGGTCCGCTTCGTCAAGTATGGGGTCAAGCTCGCGGCTCACCGCTTCGCAGTCCTCTATCCCTATTCCCTCAGGCTTGTCGATGTAAACGCGCAGAAACCACTGCCCCGCCTCTTTGACAAATTCAACGTCCCAAAGCTCGCAGCCGTGCCTCTCGGCCACGGGCCTGGCGAGCTCCGCGACCTTTTCCGTAACTTTTTTCATAAAAATTAATCCTTTATAATTTTGCGTCCCCAGTTTGGCAATTAAAAAGAGTGGGCACAACCCACTCCAGAAAAGCCAACATTACCGACGATTGGATTGTAGCACAGTTTACCGAAAATTGCAAGCAAATTCCGCAATTTTATTATAATCCGAAACGCATTTTTTAGTCGCGCTTGTAAATATTACCGCAAAAATGCTTTTTGGCTCCCGCCTATATGTTTTTTCCGCTTTTCCGGCAAAGAATATATTGACATCAACTTATTAAAATGTATAATAAATGTATCATATGATACAAAATCGGCGGTATATTATGGATGTAAGGCAGTTGAAAAGCCGTGACACTGAAACCGTTCTCGGCGCCTTTCTTTTTAAGGGCGTATCCGAGGGCAGGCTGCGCGAAATATGCTCGGAGGACGGATGCAAGCTTATCAGGTTTGAAAAGGGCGATGTCATTTACAGTCCGGAAGCGTTTCTGAAGAGCTGCGGTCTCATACTGTCCGGCAGCGTAAAGGTCACGAAGTCCTCTCCCGGCGGCCAGGAGCTTTTTATGAACTTATTGAGACGAGGCTCGCTTTTCGGCGCCGCCGCGTTATGGGACGGGCACGAGGGCTATGTCGCGAGCCTTACCGCTCTCGAAAAATGCAGGATTCTGTTCTTTTCGCAGGAGCTTATGGAGTCCGCCATGAAAAAGGAGCCTGAGCTTGCGCTGAACTACATTCGCTTCCTTACGGGCAGAGTATGCTTTTTAAACGATAAGATACAGAGCCTTATCGCCGGGCGTTCCTCGAATACTCTGGCGCACTACCTTGAATCCCGCCTTGAGCATTGCGGAGAGAGCTTCGAGCTTGACCTGGGGATGACGGAGCTTGCGGCCGCGCTCAATATCAGCCGGGCTTCACTTTATCGGGCGTTCGACGCTCTCGAAAGAGAAAAGGCCGTGATAAGAAGCGGCCGCAAAATCACAGTTTTGGACAAAGAAAGGTTGAGGTGTTTGTAAAATGAAAGGAAAAAGAATTGTAGCCTTACTGCTTTCGCTGCTTCTTGCGCTTTCGCTCGCGGCCTGCTCCCAGGCGCCGCAAGCCAAGGCAAAGGTCAGGGTCGGCCTTCTGAAGGGGCCCACAGGCATAGGCGCCGCCTACCTTATGGAGCAGGCCTCAAAGGGCGCTTCAGCTCTTGATTACACCTTCACAAGCTACGCCGCCCCCACGGACATCACGGGGCCGATAGTATCCGGGGAACTCGACATTGCCGCCGTTCCGACGAACGTCGCCGCGTCGCTGTACAGCAAAACAAACGGGAACATCCAGATAATCGCCCTCAACACGCTCGGCGTGCTGTATATTCTTGAAAACGGCAGCGGCGTAAAAACCGTTTCGGACCTCAAGGGCAAGACCCTTTACGCAACGGGTCAGGGCTCGAATCCGGAATATGTGCTGAACTATATCCTCAAGCAGAACGGCCTTGATCCCAAAACCGATCTTAAGATCGTCTATATGGACAGCGCCGAACTGGCGACGAGAATGGCGGCGGGCAGCGTAAGCCTCTGCATGCTCCCCGTTCCGAACGTGACTACGGTGCTTATGAAAAACTCAGGCGTCAGAAAAGCGCTGGATCTCACCGAGGAGTGGAACAAGGTTTCAAAGGGCAGCGTGCTCACCATGGGCTGCCTTGTCGTCCGGAAAAACGCAAACCTCTCCGACAGTACGATATCAAGCTTTCTGAAGGAATATCAGGCCTCGATCGATTATGTCAACAATAACATCAAGGACGCGGCGCAGCTCGTCGCGAAGTATCAGATAACCGGCAGCGCCGATATAGCCGCAGCCGCCATACCGGACTCCAAGCTCGTCTGCATAACAGGCTCGAAGATCAAAAGCTCGATAGACGGCTATTACAAGGTCCTTTTTGACGCCGATCCGTCATCGATCGGAGGACGTATTCCCAATGACGACTTCTATTACGCAAAATAAAACCTCGAGGGCGTTGAAAAGGCTCGCTTCGGCTCTGTTCTGGCTCGCGGTTTGGTATTTTGCGGCCCTCGTCGTAGGGCAGGAGCTTATTATTCCAACCCCCTTCTCGGTTTTAAAAACGCTTGCCTTCCTAAGCTCGGAGAAGCTCTTTTGGCAGGCCGCCGGTCTTTCCCTGCTCCGCATTTTCACCGGCTGGGCGGCCGGTGTCCTGCTGGGGGTTCTGCTCGCCGTGCTCACAGTCCGCTTTGAGCTGATGGACTCGCTTTTTTCACCTATCATACGCATAGTTCGGGCTACGCCCGTGGCGTCGTTTATCATTCTTGCTCTGCTTTGGATAAATCATTCGGCCGTGCCTGCGTTTATGGCGACGCTGATGGTCGTGCCAATAGTGTGGGGCAGCATACGCACCGCGATAGAAGAAACGGACAAGGACCTTCTTGAAATGGCTGCGGCTTACCGCTTCGGAAAGCTCAAAACAATGAGGCTCGTATATATCCCGTCCGCGCTGCCCGCTTTTGCATCTGCATGCAACACCTCCATAGGCCTTGCGTGGAAATCCGGGATAGCGGCGGAGGTATTGTGCCTCCCCCGCCTCTCGGTAGGAACATATCTCTATTATTCAAAAATTTACCTCGAAACGCCCGCACTTTTTTCCTGGACCATCGCGGTTATCCTTCTCAGCTTTTTTCTCGAGAAAACCTTCGCCTTCCTGCTCCGGAAAAGGGGGAGAGAATATGATAAGCTTTAAAAATGCCACCCTCTCCTTCGGGGATAAAATGGTTCTCGATAATTTTTCGCTTGAGCTCGAGGCCTCCGGCGTCACCTGCCTTTCCGGTCCTTCCGGATCGGGAAAAACTACTCTTTTCAGGGTAATAGCTGGACTTATCCCCGTGCAGGGCGGCGAGTTTTCCTCCGGATATGCAAAACCCGCGCTCATGTTTCAGGAGGACAGACTGCTTCCGTGGCTTACGGCGCTCCAGAACGTGGCGGCGGCTCTTCCCGAAGGCGACGCGGACTCCGCTCTCAGATGGCTAGGGGAGGTCGGTCTGAAAAACGAGCGCAACGCGTACCCGTCGGAGCTCTCGGGCGGCATGAGGCGTCGGCTCGCCCTTGCGCGGGCGCTTGCCTTCGGAGGGGATCTTCTCCTGCTCGACGAGCCCTTCAAGGGGCTGGACAGCACTCTTTTGCGGGAAATGTCCTCAATAGTAGTCTCACAAGGCGCTCCGGCGCTTGTCATTACCCATTCGGCAGCGGAAATCGAGCTGCTCGGGGGAAAAGCAATGTATTTTGAAGGGCCTCCGCTGCGTGTTATATCCCAAAGTTCGACATAACATCCTTCAGGCCCAATGTTTTTCTTGCGGCGGCGCTTTCGCTAATGTATAATAACCTGTGACGCCGCTATATTACGGGCCGGAGGTGAGAAACTGATGCAGCTTGTGTACGAGCCGTTTATTGAGATATGCGCCTTCGGTTTTTTGCTCATGATAACAATTTTCTTTTTTGTTAAAGAAAAGCTCTTTACGACCCAAAGCGTTTTTTACGCGGTTTTTCTTGTAATAACCCTCCTGTCGCTTGCTCTCGACGTGGCAACCGCGTACACGATATCTTACAGCAGGTACATCCTGCTTACGACCAACATGGTCCTGAACACCCTGCTTTTTACCTCCACCCTTCTATCCTCGGTGGTATTTTTTCTGTTTGTCATCGCGCTTTCTGGCGGCATATGGAAGCTTCAGCGCATGAAGGTTCTCTTCGTTATACTTCTCCTGCCTTTTGTTGCGGGAATAGCCTCTATAATCGTCAATTACAGGACAGGCATTATTTTCTATTTCGACAGGTACCGGATTTACCACCACGGGCCCTACTATTTTAAGTACTGCATGCTTGGGCTATTTTACATATTCAGCGGCATCTTCTACACAATTTACAACAGGAGGCACATCCCCCGGGCCCAGATTGTCACCATATTTCTGTATGCGCTTTTGTCTGCCGCCGCCATCGTCTTCCAATACTATTTCCCCAGATACCTTATGGCGGGAGCCTTTGAGGCGCTCGGGCTCTTATGCATGTATTTCACCTTCCAGAACCCCGATACTTACATCGACGGACTCACGGGTATTTTCGGTCGTTCGGCGTTTCTTGTGGTAGTCGGCCAGCACCTCAGGTGGCATAACGATTCAAACAGGATCATTACCGTTGACATCAACAGCTTTAAGACCATCAACAACCATTTTGGCTTTGTTGTCGGGGACAATCTGATAAAAAGCGTGGTCGAGTTCCTTCAGACGGTAGTTACCAACAAGCGAAGCCTATTTCGCATAGGCGGCGACCAGTTCGCGCTCATACTGAGCGAGGAGGACTCCGAGAAATGCGTAGAACAGATACGGCGGCGTTTTAAATACAGCTGGTCGGTTATGGACAACAAGCTCCAGCTTTCGGCAAGCATTGCCGAGATTCCCGCCGCGAGCAACCTGTTCAGCAGGGAACTGCTGATGCAGATCATCGAAAACTCTCTCCTTATCGCAAAGGAATCAGGAATCGGCTCGTACGTCTTTGTAGACAGCGGCATCGTGGCTTCCATCAAACGAAAAATAAAGCTGGAAAGCTGCCTGCATAATTTTGAAAAAAACAACTGTCTGAAGCTCTTCTTCCAGCCGATTTACGGGGTCAGAAAAAAGCGTATAGTATGCGCCGAGGCTCTGCTGCGCATGTTCGACCCGGAGCTCGGCGAAATCCCTCCGGACGAATTCATCCATGTCGCCGAAAGGCTGGGGCTCGCAAACCGTATTGGACGTTTTATCCTCAAGGAAACCTGCCGCTTTGTCTACGACAACAAGCCGGAGAAACTGGGGCTTGAATCCATCGCGCTCAACCTGTCCGCCGCCGAGTGCATGCAGGAAAATTACGCCGAATACATAAAGGAAGTTCTGACGGGTTATCCATTTGACAAAAGCATCCTCGCCTTTGAAATATCCGAGACTCTGGCGGCTACCGCAAGATCCCGCGTCGCCGGCATAATGGACACTCTGAGGCCCCTCGGCGTCAAGTTTTCGCTTGACGATTACAGCCAGGGCTACTCCAACATCCAGGCTATAATCAGCCTGCCGTTCAACGCGATAAAAACGGACAAGGAGCTTCTCTGGAACGCTCTTAAATCCGAAAAGGCGAATACTATATACAGGCATACGGTTAAAATG
This sequence comes from Clostridiales bacterium, assembly GCA_029268065.1. Taxonomy (GTDB): domain Bacteria; phylum Bacillota; class Clostridia; order Oscillospirales; family Oscillospiraceae; genus DUPK01. The sequence goes on from JAJUHC010000007.1 coordinate 40,170, forward strand.
TTTAAGGAAATGGGTCTAAAAGTAATCGGTGAAGGCGCCGAGACGGAGCAGCATGTAAAATTTCTGCTTGAACACGACATCGATTATATACAGGGCTTCTATTTCGGCAAGGCGCTTTCGAAGGAAGATTTTCTGGACAAGGTGCTTAAGGCAAACGCCGGTTCAGCGGCCAGATGATAAAATCTGGACCTTCGAGCATTGGAGATTATTATGGTTAGGATAGTTGCGGACAGCACCTGCGATATTTCAAAGGAAACACGCTGTAAACTCGGGGTGACAACGGTTCCCCTGAAGGTGAATTTTGAGGAAGGCATATACAGGGACGGCTTGGATCTATCCATCGAAGAGTTTTACGCAAAGCTCAGCCGCGCGTCAAAGCTCCCGACAACATCCCAGGTCAATCCCAGCGAATTCGAGGAGGTTTTTCGCGAAATCATCGGTAACGGCGACGATGTGGTATGCATCTGCATAGCAAGGGAGCTCAGCGGAACTCTCGCCTCCGCGATCGCCGCCGCCAAGGCCGTGGATACCTCAAGAATATTCTGTGTCGATACAAGATGCGCCACCTTCGGCGCATATTTAATTATCAACGAGGCGGTCAAAATGCGTGACTCGGGCATGTCCGCCAGGGAAATCGCGGAGGACACGCAGAAGCTTGCCGACAGAGTGAGGCTTTTTGCGATGGTGGACACCTTAAAATATCTGAAAATGGGCGGGCGCGTTTCCGGAACCGCCGCCGCAATCGGAGGAATCCTCGGCATCCATCCCATAATTCAGGTTAAGGGCTCTATAAGCGTTCTCGGAAAGGCGCGGGGCCGCAAGGCCGCGTTTTCCAAGCTTCTTGAACACTTTCTTGCGGAGCCCGCCGACCTTTCGCACGGAATAGCCTTCGGGCACTCCCATTCCCCCGAGAGTCTGAAGGAGTTAATGTCCCTTTTCGAACCCCACATCCGCGGCGCGGAAGCACTGACCGGAGATCTCGGCGCAGTCATAGGCGCGCATGTGGGTCCGGGCGCGCTCGGAGTCGCATATATTGCAAAATAGTATTGCTGAGCGAGGATTATGATATGTACGAGAAAAACATCTCAGTTGAATACGGTTTAATCGGCGAAAAGCTTTCGCACAGCTATTCGCAGCTTATTCACAGCCGTCTCGGCAGTTACAGATACGAGCTCATCAGCCTTGCGCCCGATGAGCTTGACCCCTTTCTGAAATCGCGCGCCTTCAAGGGGCTTAACGTAACCATCCCGTATAAAAAAGCGGTGATTCCCTACTGCGACGAGCTGAGCTCCGCGGCAAGGCGAATCGGGAGCGTAAACACCCTTCTTGTTCGCGGCGACGGCACGCTGTACGGGCACAACACCGATTATGACGGTTTTTTATACGCCGCGAAAAGCGCGGGCATATCCTTTGCAGGAAAAAAGGTTCTCGTGCTCGGGAGCGGCGGCACCTCGCTGACTTCCCGGGCGGCTGCCGAGGACTCCGGCGCCTCCTCCGTAACCACATTTTCGAGAAGCGGAAAATATAACTACGAAAGCATATATGAGGAGAAGGATGCGGATATAATAATAAACACGACTCCGGTCGGAATGTACCCACAAAACGGAGCCGCGCTTATAGATTTGAGCCGTTTCCCTGCCCTTTCGGGCTTTATAGACGTAATATATAACCCGCTGCGCACCGCGCTCATGCTTCAGGCAGAAAAGCTCGGCATTCTTTGCACTTCCGGCCTGCCTATGCTTGTCGCCCAGGCGAAGTCCGCCGCGGAGCTTTTCCTTTCAAACCCCATCGGAGACGGTGAAACTAACAGGATTTATTCCTCCCTGCTCGGGGAAATCACCAATATAGTGCTCATCGGCATGCCGGGCAGCGGAAAGACAAGCATCGGACGCGCCGTCGCGTTACAGCTTGGAAGGAGTTTCGTAGATACCGACGAGCTTATCGAGGAGCGCGCCGGAATGAGCGTGTCCGAAATCTTTTCAAGCTTCGGGGAGGCGCATTTCCGAAGGCTTGAGCGTGAGGCGGTTTCGGAGGCCGGCAAGGAAAAGGGGCTTGTTATTGCGGTGGGCGGCGGCGCCGTGATGAACGAACAAAACCGTGATGCTCTGAGGCAGAACGGCCGCATATACCTTATAACCCGCGATCTTGAAAGGCTTGCCATGGATAATCGCCCTCTTTCCTCCTCTCTTGACGCCCTCAGGGAAATGAAGCTCAAAAGAGAGCCCGTGTATAAGGATTTGTCGGACAGAGCAATAGAGAACAACGGGGTATTGGCCGACGCCGTGAAAAGCTTGACGGAGGATTATTATGAAGTTTTTGGTCATTAACGGACCCAACATAAATATGCTGGGAATCAGGGAAAAGGGCATCTACGGGAACGAAAGCTACGAGGAGCTCTGTAGCTTTATCGTGAACGTCTGCGGCGAAAACGGAATTGAGGCGGAGCTTTTCCAGTCCAATCACGAGGGCGCGATAGTCGACGCGATACAGGGAGCCTACGGCCGCGTCGACGGAATAGTCATTAACCCCGCAGCTTATACCCATACCAGCGTCGCCATTCTGGACGCCCTGAAAGCCGTAAGCATTCCCGCCGTCGAAGTTCACCTATCCAATATTGCCGAGCGGGAAGAATTCCGGCGCCATTCCTTTGTGGCCCCAGCCTGCATAGCGTCATTTATCGGTCTCGGCTTTGAGGGCTACCGCGAGGCGATACTCAAGCTGAAGGAACACCTCGAAAAGAATCAATAGGAAATCTCCCCGAATCCGGCGCGCAGCTTTTCAAGCGCGCGCTTTTCTATTCTCGATACGTAGGAGCGGGAAATGCCGCACATGTCCGCTATTTCGCGCTGAGTTTTCGGCGGGTTGTCTTCCAGACCGTAGCGCAGGATTATTATTTCCTTTTCCCTCTCGCTGAGTATATTGTCTATGCACTTTTTCAGATTTTTGCTGTTTTCTTCCGCGCTTATGCTGTCGATCATGTCGTCCTCGACATAAATCACGTCAATAAGCGAAAGGCTGTTGCCTTCTCCGTCGGTATCGATCGCCTCCGAAAGCGATAGGTCTCCGGCGGTTTTTTTCCGGCTCCTGAAATGCATAAGGATCTCGTTTTCTATGCAGCGCGAGGCGTAGGTCGCAAGTCTCACGCCCTTTTCGGGATTATATGTTGATATTCCCTTTATTAGGCCTATGGTGCCTATTGAAATCAAATCGTCCTGGTCCGCAGTCTGCGTATAGTACTTTTTTATGATATGGGCAACCAGCCTTAAATTATGCTCTATCAGTACGTTTCTCGCGTTCAGATCCCCCTGTTTATATAATTTTACATACTTCTGCTCCTCCGCGGCGCTCAGCGGACGCGGAAACGAGCCGCTGCTGCCCCCGAGCCGCAAAAGCAGGAAGGCACCGTTCAGTAGTAAAGCAAAGGCGGCGCTCAGCATAGGCGTTCATATCCTTTCTGCTTAGTGCTACATTTTATTCGGGAGAGGCAAGTCTTAATGCCACGCAAAAAACATCGCCCGCCGGCTGTGCCCGCCTTTAAGGCCCGGTTCTGAAAAGCATCGTCAAAGCGCTCTTATTATGTCGTGACGCGCCGCTTCGGCGCCTGGTCAAAGGCCAGTCCGAGCTCCCGACTTGGCTGAAAGAGCCCCCCGCGGCGATACGGCGCCACCGCCAAAATGAACATCAGGCGGCCAAGGCGCGCATGCGGCGCATTTATCCCTGCTGAAAGCAGAAAGCCCCTTGTAAAATGATAGAGCCCTCCGCACCTTTATGCGCGGAGGGCCCTATCGTATCATAATCCTCTCAACCAATATGCTTCAATCAAACCGCGCCGTACCCCGCCTGCATGATTAAACGGTTTAGGCCGCTGGTGTCATTTGCATTTTTTATTATAATAGTGAAAATTATTTTACTATTGTTCTTTAGTATAGCACCATCATATTTTAGTGTCAATAAGAGCAATGAGAAAATTACTGCGTTTTAAGCTTGAAGATATAATTAATATTGTTTTTGCGATCATATGAAAATAATTATATGTGTACACACCTTCGTTCCTGACAAGGCGTCTGCCCTGTCCCGTTATATCAGGCCCAGATACACAAAAAGATAAAAGAAGCGCCGCCTTCGCGTTTGCGAAAGCGGCGGCAGGATTTTATGCTTGAATACGGAAGGCGGCTGGCACGACCGCAAAGCTTAAAACCCGCTTCAATTAAGAACTTCTTATCCTGTTTCTGCATTTTCTTGGGGGGCAAGAAGCAAAAAACTCTAGCTGTTTGCTTTGGGCGCGTCCGGCTTCGGAGCCTTGGGCTTGCCGGCGAACTTCATGTCCTTTCTGAGACCGAAAACGCCGAATATAGCGGTTGCGGTGAGCACGGCGGATACCCAGAAAATCACCCGGGTCGCGTCCGTGACGCAGTCAGAAATGACCTTTACGGCCTTGTTGTACAAATCCGTGTTGGCTCCGAAGGTGGCTTTAAAGGCGGCCAGGCTCTTCGGGCTCGCGAGGACGGTGTAGGTTTCCATCGTCTGAAGCTGAGCGGGAGTGAGCTTGCTGTAAATACCGGCGGCGGTCGCGTTGGGAACGAGCTTCATGAGATGTATGTTGTTTAAGAGTATGTTAAAGATAAGGGAAAAGAGCGCCGAAGAGAAGTAGTACATAAACGTATAAGTACCGCCCGCTCTGCCCATGTCCTCCTTGTCAACGGAGTTGACGGCGAGCAGCTGACCAAGCGAAAGAGGAGTTGCGGCCGAAAGGATCAGCGCTATAAATACGGTGGTGGTTGTGGCGGTCTTCATCGTCGCCCAGTATATCATCGATACGACGTTCAGAACAACCACGAAGCCCGAGATACCTCTGTACCAGCCGGTCTTCTGCATAAGTATGGGATATACTATGCCGATGCCGTGCCCCAGCATTGTGGGAATGACCCTGACCGTAGTGAAGGCGGTGAGCGTCATCCCGAGCCCCTGGACGCTCAATATCTGCTCGTAGGTCTTTACGGTAAACGATGCGTAGTACATGCAGCCGACCAGGACCGCGCTTATGAAGGCCCTGTTCTTCAGCAGCCGCACTGATATAAGTCCGATATCCTCGTGCTTTCCCTCATACCAGAGCCCGACTCCATAGATGGCGATGCCGCCGAGTATAAACAGATAAATGATCGGGCTGGTCCACGGAATCGTCTTGCCGCCGACAAAGGACGCGCCGAAAAGCACCGCAGTTCCGATAACGAATATTATCGAACCGCCCCAGTCATACCTGAACTTCGTTTTGACCTTCTCAAGATTTGCAGGCATCGAGGGAATGAGGATAAGCGTAACGATGAAGATGAGCGTATACAAGGTGAAGTTCAAAATGTAAACGTAACGGAAGGAATACTTTTCAATTATCCATGCTCCTAGCGGGGTAAGCGTTGTCATACCGAGCTGTACGAGCGAACGGACGCTGTGATATGTTCCGCGGTACTGCATGGGAAGCAGGAGTCCGAGGAGCGTTACGAGACCGGCAGTAGCGCCGCCGGAGCCGATAGCACCGATGAGAGTGCCTATGATAAGCATCGGGACGTTGACGATGGCCGCATAGATAAGTCCGGCCGCCATCTGGAAAAGCGCAAGCATAAGCAGAACGGTTTTACGGTTGAAACGGTCGAATATGCTGCCCCAGACCAGAGCCGCGACGGCGCGGAACACGCTGTTGATGATATTCTGGAGGTTTAAGTAAGCCGCGGCGTTGATATCGGCCATCAAATACGGAGTAGCCGTGCCTGAGAACGCGAGGTTAACTATCGGGCCAAAAGCCATGAGCTGCAAGGCCAGAAATGGTATCATAATTTCCTTTGAAAAGAATTTGTACTGTTTACTGTCATCCCACTCGAGTATCAGTTCCTTTTTTGCCACTGAGGTTCCTCCTTTTACAATTTAGTGCAGCTGCTGTAAGTTTTTGAAAGCCGGCCAGGCGTGTAGTTTCGCACCTCCCATTCACGAAATGCTGTCGAGGCATGGACTGAATCCGTCTTCTTCAGGCAGCTAAATGAAATAATTTTTATAATTACACAGGTTCTCGCTGAAAATTATAGCATTTTTACGGTATCGTGTCAATAACCCGCACTCATCAATTTTTGCATTATATCTAACAAGCAATAACTTGTGATATGAAAATATGTATAAAATTAATATACAGGTTTTAGTTAATATTACGCTTCAGGGTATCAGAATTGCGATGCGGCCTAATGTCCTTTCAGCCGCCGTTATTCCGACACGGCTGCGGTTCAATGACAGTTCTCGGCGAGCATCCGGTGCGATTGCATCATTCACGCGCCTCTTTTTTTGGCGGTGATCTTTATATCGCTTTTAAGACGGAACACAAAGAGGAACGCGACCACGCAGAAGGCTCCTCCCACGAGGAACGACGGGCGCACCGCCGCCGCAACGCAGTCCTGAACGACCTTGACCGCCTTTTCATATGTGGCGACGTCGTTTCCGAAGGTCGCCTTAAACGCGGAGAGGCTCTTTGTATTCGAGAGAATGGTATATGTGGACATGGTATTGAGCTGTGCCGGAGTGAGTTTCGCGAGGATTCCGGCTTTCTCGGCAAAAGGCCTGACGCTGGCCGCATGTATGTTATTGAGAAGGATGTTGTATATGAGCGAGAAAATTGCCTGGGAGAAGTAATACACAAACGTATACGTTCCCGCGGCCTTGGAAATATCCTGGCGCTCCACCGAGTTCGCCGCGAGCATCTGTCCGAGCGCGAGCGGCGTAGCCGCAGTGGTGCAGAGCGCTATAAATACGCTGGTGTTGGACGGATCCCTCAGCGAGAAGAACCAGACAGCCGATACAATGTTCGTAAGCACGATTATTCCGGTAATAAGCTTGACCTTGCCCGTCTTCTCCATTATTACCGGAAACACCATTCCGATCACATGCCCGAGCATGGTCGGTATAACCCTGACCGCAGACCATGCGGTAAGCGACATTCCGAGCCCCTGCACTACATAAAGCTGCTGATAGCTTTTGGTGGAGAACATCGCGTAATACAGGCATCCCACAAGCATCGCGGCGACAAAATACCCATTTTTCAGGAGTCTGGTTGACACAAGCGCTATGTCGTCGTGCCTTTTTTCGTATTGAACGCCAAAATAGTAGACGACAAGACCTCCGATTATGCAAATATAGATTACCGGGCTTGACCACGGCAGTATGCTGCCGCCCATGTAGCTTGCCGCAAAAATAATGATGGTGCCGATAAGAAAAATGCAGGTGCCGACGATATCGAACCTTTTCTTGTCCTCTTTTTTGACCGTAGCCGGCATCGAAGGGGCGACAAGGAAGAGAGCAATAAGTACGAGCCCGTTTGCGGCGGCGGCAAACCAGAGGTTTGAGCGCCAGCCCATATTCAAAATAAGCCATCCTGCCAGGGGCGATGTGAGAGTCATCGCGAAGTTGAAGAACACGCGCGCGCTGTAAAACCATCCGCGGTACTTCTGCGGGAGCAGATAGGCGACCATCGCGACAAGCCCGGCCTGCGCCCCGCCCGTTCCGACGCTGCCTATAAGTATCGCGACGATAAGCATCGGAAGGTTAATGACCATCGCGCGCATCACGGTCGATACGATGGCGATTAGAGAGAGCATAATGAGTATGCTGCGTTTATTGTATCTCTCAAACAGGCCGCCCCAGGCAAGAGCCGAGCAGGCTCTGAATATCTGTCCTATAATATTCTGCAGGCTGTTGTACTTTGCGGCGTTGAGATCCGCCATCATGTAGGGGACTATACCGCTTTCAATATTCATGGCGAATATCGGCCCCAGCGCCATAAGTATCAGGCAGACAAAAGGTACAAGGATTTCCTTGGAAAAAAACTTATACTGTTTGCCTTCATCCCAGTCAAGTTCCATCACTTTTCTCGCCATACAGTTACCTCCTTTTTAATCATGTTAATCAAGCAAGACTATTCCGAAGCAATTTCAATACAATCCGAGCACTCCGCTTCTGCCATTTACCGCCTCCCTTCCCGCCCGTACCCGCAAAAAGCAGACAATCCCGTCAGTTCACCTTTCCGATTCGGGAAAAATATCAAAATAACAGCCCGGCGACGGAAAGATGAAAAAAATTAATATTTAATGCTGTATTTGTTATGAAGTATAGCATCCAATTTATTTATTGTCAATTAAAGCTGTAAAAAAATACAGCTATTTATATAATAAAGATAAATTTGCTTGACATTTTTTGTGGAATCTGTATATTTTAGTTTTTCGACCCTATAATTAAAATAAAATAAATTTTATGTAACTTTTTGTCTATCGGCTTGACCAATCTTATCCTCCCGGCCCCTTTTTCCTATTTTGTTATCCGGACAACTTTGAATTTATCACTCTCCCTTTGGCACCGCTTTTTGCTTTTTTCCGCCCACGTTTTTTTAATCCTGAATTTTTATATTTCTTATCACGTTAAAATGGCATTTATCTATTAAAATAAAATTATTTGCATTTTGTGGTTGCAAATCGCTGAAATTTATGTTATTTTCTAACGGGAAAGGATGGAATAATGAAAAATATTACAGCTTCTCAGGAGCCGCAGGTCACAGGCCCTGTTAATCAAAAAATCGCCGCGGATGTAACGCGCAGGGGTGTTCTCATGACAATCCTCGTCTACCTTGCGCTTGCCGTCACGATGTTTCACAGATCCAGCTCCGGCACAATCCAGGAAGTTATCTCATCGGAGTTCGGACTCAGCGCAACGCAGTTTTCCGCTTACAGTTCAATGTATTTTTGGCCCTACGTCGTTATGCAGTTTCCCATAGGTTCTCTTGTCGATATTTTGGGGGTTAGGAAAACGCTGACCGCGGCTTTGTTTATCTCAGCCGTCGGCACTCTTGTTTTTGCATCCGGGACGTCCTTCGCCGCGATATGCATAGGAAGGGCAGTAATCGGAATAGGCGTTTCCTCGGGAATGATATCCAGCATCAAAATAACGAGCTCATGGTTCAGAGAAACCTCGGTAATGACGGCGGTGTCCTTCGGCAACATCATCTCTTCGGGCGGAAATATAGCGGCCCAGACTCCGCTTGCGATTGCGATAGGCGTCTTCACCTGGAGATACACCTTTGTCGCCGTGGCAGTTTCAAACGCCGTTCTCGCGGTCCTTATATTTATCCTGCTCAGGAATGAACCGACAGACTGCGGCCTGCCCAGCATCCGGGAGCTTTACGGCAAGCTGCCTCAGAAAAGCCCTGAGGCGGAGAAAATAAGCATCCCCGACGTGCTGAGGTCGATCTTCACCAACAAGTATACCTGGCCGCTTGTAATACTTATGCCTCTTCAAATGGGTATCACCAACCTGCTCGGCACGTGGGGCATACCTTATCTCAGGGACGTATTCGGATACACAACAATCCAGGCCTCCTCTTTCACGGCGTACATGACTGTCGGTACTCTTGCCGGAGGCTTTATTTTCCCCATGCTTTCCGACAGGATAAGGAGCCGGAAAAAACCGCTTATTTTCCAGGCGGCGGTGTGCGCCGCGACCTGGTTTCTCCTCGCTTTCGGACATAAGCTGCTCGAGACGAGATGGGTGCTCGTCTGCGTGATGCTGCTCGCCGGGACCTCGAACTCTATGATAGGACTCCTGCTCGCCCTGGTCAGAGAGGTCAACGACCCGAAGTATGTGGGGATTTCGATCGGAGCTACAAATACCATCGGAATGTCCGCCGCGGCGGCGATGCCCATAATCACCGGCGCTCTCATTGATAAGTTCCGTTTCAAAGGCTTCTCGGGCATCTCCCTTTACAGAAATGTATTCCTGCTGCCCTGTCTCCTCGGAGTTTTGGGGCTTATAATCTGCTGCGTACTGAAGGAAACTCACTGCAGGTATCTGTCGAACGCTCAGGGACGTTCCGACTCCTGACCTTAAAAACAAAAAAGCAACCGGAAAAACCGATTGCTGATCTGTATATGTTTAATACGGCGTTACGCTCCGATATTTCTCAAGTGCATGTACACGGTGTTCTTGCTGGTCCCAAGCATTTCCGCACACTTCGCCACGCTGTCCTTTACGCTGAAAACTCCTGCGATATGCAGCCTTCTGACTATTTCCTTGTTTTTGTACTTGCCGGGTATCGACGGGTTTTCCATTACGTCGCGCTGAATATCGAGAACCGTCTGCCTTATAATATCGTCGTAATCGTCTGTGTCGCGCGATATGAACTGGATTTTCTTGACCACGATATCCTCGGGCGGGCAGAAGCTCTTCACCACTTCCGAGACCGGGACGTTCAGGCTGAAGTTAAGGCAAAGCATGCCAATAAGCCTGTCTCCCTCGCCCTTGATTCCAATGGTGGCCGATTTGAAAACGTCTCCGCTCGAGTTTTCGCAGAAGTACACGCTTACGGAAGGCTCCCCTTTTTTCATTTGTTCGACGAGCTTGTTTACAAGCCCGGGAGTGTACTCGTTTATCGTTCTGTTCGCGGTTCTGTCAGTATAGTAGCCGTTAATGATTTTCTTTATCGAGTGATCCCCTATGCCAAGGCTGTGGAGCACGACCTCGTATCCTTTTCCGAGATATTGTGAGATACAGTCGCAAAGCAAAGAATAAGATTCAAGTATACACTTGTCGGCTTCAGTCAGCTCGACAAGGTACTCGGGATAATTTTTAGTCATTTTGCAAAACTTCCTTTCAGCGACTTTGTGCAGTCATACATTATTTAACATAATGTCAAGGCATTGTCAATAAAAATATTTCAGTTTTAAGACTTTATACGATAAAATTGTGACTAATGACTATAAAATATGTTATTTTAATAATTAATAATGTAACGGAGGCGGACAACATAATGGAAAAAAGGAAGATATTGGTAATCAATATGGGCTCCACATCGTCCCAGGTGGCCTACTGCGAAAACACCGATATTATCGCGCAGCGCGAATGGGCGCACAAGTCCGAGGAGCTCAAGTCACTCGAAACGGTTGACGATATCGTCGCGTTCCGCAAGAAGCTTGTGCTGCAGTTTCTCGAGGAAAACAATCTGAAGGTGAGCGAAATGAACGCAATTGCCGCCCGCGGGGTCGGAACCTTCGGAAGCTACCGCCACGGCGCGTATCTTCTTACGCCGGAAGTAGGCGCTGACGCAAGGGCCGGAGGGGGACACCAGGGGCTCATGTCCTCGACCGTGATCGCCGACGAGCTTTCCCAGCAATACAAGATTCCGGCATACCTCTACGACGTTGTTCCGGTTGATGAAATCTATGACATCGCGAGAGTAAGCGGGATACCCAATCACAGGAGAAAGGCGGGCTCCCACACCCTTAACGGCAGGGCCGTCGCCATGAAGACTGCAGCAAAGCTTGGGATCAAATACGAGGAAGGTACCTTTATAGTCTGCCACATGGGGGGCGGAGTCGGAACAATGTGCCATCACAAGGGACGAATAGTGGAAACCTACTCCGCCGAAGAGGGTTCCTTCACGCCGGAGCGCGCAGGAAGAGTCCCCGCCGACGTCATGCGGAAGGTGTATTCGGACCGCAGCCTGACGCCGAAGGATATCAGGCAGATCCTCAACGTCAACGTCGGCTTATACGGTCATCTCGGCACAAACGATTGCCGCGAGGTCGAAAAGATGATCGCAAACGGAGATAAAAAAGCCCTTTTGGTCTATCAGGCGATGGCTTATCAGCTCAGCGCGAATATAGGCGCCATTTCGACCGCGGTTAACGGAAAGGTGGACGCCATTATACTTACGGGAGGCGTCGCCCACTCAAAGATGATGACCGGCTGGATCACGGAAAGGGTAAGCTTTATCGCTCCTGTACATATCGTCCCGGGAGCCATGGAAGTTGAGGCTCTCGCGGGAGGCATTACCAGGGTCCTGAACGGCGAGGAAGCCGTCAATGATTACGAAGAGGTGAAGCGCCCTCACACGCTTTTTGAAAATTGTTGATTTTTGCTAATAAAATGTATATAATTTGTAATATCATCTGAAGGGAGATATATTATGGGAAAAAAGATTCCGGTATTGGTTTCTGCCAGGCATCTTCACCTGTCGCAGGACGTTGTAGACATACTTTTTGGCAAGGGCTTCAAGCTTGAGCCGGCCGCACCCACAAAGGGACAGTTCCTTTCAACCTCCAGGGTAAAGGTGATAGGTCCAAGGAGCTCTATGGAAAACGTCGCTATCATGGGACCCTGCCGCGGCTTCAACCAGTTTGAAATCTCGATGACTGACACCCGCACCCTGGGCATACCCGCTCCTCTCCGCATGTCCGGCGATATCGAGGGCACCCCAGGCGTTAAGCTTGTCGGCCCCGCCGGAGAAGTAGAGCTCGACAAGGGCGTTATCGTTGCTAAGCGCCATATTCATCTCGCAAAGGACGCAGCGGAAGAGCAGGGAATCGCCGACGGCGAATGCGTCATGCTCAAGGTGGAGAGCGACGGGCGCGCGCTGATATTCGACGATATCATAGCCCGTGTGGGCGGACCCGAAAGCGTCGTTCACATCGATACGGACGAGGGAAACGCGGCCTGCGTGGTCAAGGGCACGATGGGCGAGATAATAAAAAAGTAAATTCCGGCGCATATTTTAATGGCCGGCGGTTGTTTTTAAAAACCGCCGGCCATTTTTGCGTTAAAGCGGCGTCTCCCCGCGGCTGTCTGCCGCGGGGAGACGCTCAGCCTGTCAAAAAACCTAAGAGCAAAAAATGTGATAACAGTACAAACCCATTTTTCCGGCGGCGTGTACGCCGGAAAAATACATTATCCCGCGCAATTGTGCGCGACCGGGGGTATCGCGGCTTTGGCCGCGTATCAAGGGGGTATTGGATACCCCCTTGAAGCGTGTCGAAACACTTTTTCGACACGCTCGGCGTCTCCCCGCGGCTGTCTGCCGCGGGGAGACGCTGTCAATTCAGGTTGATTTGCTCTTGTCAGCCGCGATAAGACGTCTCATTGCCTCAACCGCCGTTCTTATGACGGGTTCGGTATCATGGTTCTCAAGGTCGTCCATTCCCGCGGCTCTGCGCTCCTGATTCCATACGACATGCAAAATCGTTCCGCAGCGGACGCGAAGCGCGGAAGCGGCGACAAAGAGCGCCGCCGATTCCATTTCGCTCGCCAGAACCCCGAGTCTTTTCCAGGCCTCCCATTTGTAGCGCAGCTCATCGTAAACCGGCATCCTCTTCGGCGAGTGCTGACCGTAAAACGAGTCCTTGCTCTGCACCACTCCGACATGGCTGTTATAGCCGAGCTCCTTTGCGGCTTTACAAAGCTCGGTCACTATCCCGAAATTGGCGACGGCCGGAAATTCTATCGGGGCGTATTCCCTGCTCGTACCGTCATATCTAACCGAGCTGCTCGCTATTACAAGATCTCCCGCGCAGACGGAAAGATCTATTCCCCCGCAGGTTCCGACTCGGATGAAGGTGTGCGCGTCCAGAGCCGCAAGCTCCTCTATCGCTATCGCGGCGGAAGGTCCGCCGATGCCGGTGGAAACAACCGAAACCATCTCTCCGTCGAGATAACCCGTATAGGTTGTGAACTCACGGTTCTGCGCGACCTTTTGTGAATCGTCCAGGAACGCGGCTATATCCTCGCAGCGCCCGGGATTGCCCGGAAGCAATACATACTTGCCTACATCGCCGCTTCGGCAGGCGATATGATACTGAAAAAGTCTGTAATCCATGAAAAAATTCCCCCCAGGACTGCAAATTATCAATAATTTGTCAGTCTAAGCTCAAAATACGCCTGCGGATGGGCGCACACCGGGCATGATTCCGGAGCGTTTGAGCCGTAATGAATGTGCCCGCAGTTTCTGCACTGCCAAACGGTCTGCTCTCCCCTTTTGAATGCTTCGCCGGTTTCTATATTTCTGAGGAGCTTGAGATAACGCTCCTCGTGGCTTTTTTCAATAAGCGCTACGCCCTCCATCTGCTTTGCGATATCTTCAAAGCCTTCCTGCCGGGCGATTTCCGCAAATTCCTTATACATCTGAGTCCACTCGCCGTTTTCTCCCGCGGCGGCGTCCTTCAGGTTTTCAGCCGTGCCCGGAATCCCGTTGTGAAGATGCTTAAACCACAGCTTGGCGTGTTCCTTTTCATTTTCAGCCGTTTCAAGGAAAATAGCGGCTATCTGCTCGTAACCGTCCTTCTTGGCCTGACTGGCATAATAGGTGTACTTGTTTCTGGCCTGCGACTCCCCCGCAAACGCATACGCAAGATTGGCCTCAGTTTTGCTTCCCTTTAATTCCGCCATATCTGGTTTCCTCCTTTGTATTATTTTTTGCCTGGAGCAACATAATACTACATTAACAAGAATTTTTTTGCAATCATTTTCGAGCTTTCGTTATAATATTTATCTTAATGAGAATAATAGCTTCTGCGTAGCATGAGAATTATGCAAACAGGAGGAAAACCATGAAGCGTATTTGCGCATGCATTCTGGCGACGATGATCATCGCCGCGACATTCTGCGGCTGCACCACAACCACTACGCCGACGCCTACGCCAACTCCGGCCGCAACGGTAAAGCCTACGGCGACGCCGACGCCTTCCCCGAAGCCGACGGCGACTATCGTCCCCACGGTCATCCCCACCGCAGGCGTAAGCCCGAAAACCACCTAGTCCGATACAATCACTCGGAAAAATCTGAAACGCTAAACGCCCGTGTTAGGCACGGGCGTTTAGCGTGAGCGTGTCGAAAAAGTGTTTCGACACGCTTCAAGGGGGTATCCAATACCCCCTTGATACGCGGCTGAAGCCGCGATACCCCCGGTCGCGCACGATTTGCGCGGGCTGAGGTTTTTTTCCGAGAAGTGAATTCCCGGAAAAATAGATTTATATATACCTGCGAGGGAGTTTTTTGACAGGCTGACGCTAAACGCCCGTGTTAGGCACGGGCGTTTAGCGTTTTTCATACTTTGCTCCGATCAGATGACCCCTCTGGAAGCCATAACCGCGAAAACACATGTCAGAAATAGAATTGTGGCAAATATCATCAGCCCTGTGTTTGCCTTTACGGCCTTCCCTGCGACTTCGCCCTGAGGAATCAGATTTGCTTTTCTCAGGGCAGTTACTACAGGCTTATAGAGCAGAAGAGTGACCGCCATGTTTAAAGAAGCCTTTATCAGGTTAAACGGCAAAAACACCGGAATAAGCATGCTTACTACGACCTGACGCGGAACCTTCATATATGCCGGAGTAATGATATAGTTCCATAAAAGCATCGCCGCGGTCAGCGCAAGCGAGCCCGCCGCCAGACCCGCCACGGCGCCGCTTATCCTGTGATTCCTTTTATAAATCACGGCCGCCGGACATACAAAAGCGCAGGTCGCAATCACGTTCATCAAAAGGCCTATCGGACCCGTATGGCTTACGGTCAGCAATTCTATTACCGGCACTATAATCGAAATCACGAGTCCCGAAAGCGGGCCCAGAATAAAGGCGCAAATCGTAATAACGGCACTTTTCAGCTCCAGATCAAGAAAGGTGTTGAAGGGCACTTTTATCAGGGACACCAGAAACGCCACCGCGCAAAACATGGCTATCGTTGTTATTTTTCTTGTTTTCATTTCAGTCCTCCAAAATCCAAAAATATAAAAGCCCGTGAAAAAAGCTTCACGGGCGTAAAATACCGATTACAAAATAACGGCAAATCATCTTCTCCCATCCAGACTTTAACTGTCGGTATCGGAATCGCACCGATTCTGCGGAAAACCGCTCGCAGACTATACTGCCGGTGGGGACTTTCACCCCGCCCTGAAGACGTATGTTTAATTTTTTCTCATTTTAACACAAAATAAATAATTGTCAAGATTGCAATTAAATTATTTTGACAAACACATGTTCCAGGTGTATAATAATGGCAAATGCAATCACGGGTGGTAGGTATGGACTTTGAGAGGTCAAAAGAAAACAGCTGCTGCTTTACTGGACACCGTTCCTCGAAGCTCCCCTGGAAGGGAAACGACGAGGATATCCGCTGCCTTGCTTTGAAAAACAGACTCTACGACGTCGCGGAGTCGCTTTACAAGGCGGGCATCTCCCACTTTATATGCGGCATGGCCACGGGCTGCGATATGTATTTCTGCGAGGCGGTGCTGAAGCTCCGCTCCGAGCATCCGGAAATAACCCTTGAAGCTGCCATTCCCTGCGAGGATCAGACAAAGTTATGGGATTTGAGGCAGCGCCGGCGCTACAATCTTTTTTTGCATCAGTGCGATTTCCAGACTGTAATTCAAAAGGAGTACACACAGGGCTGCATGCAGAAGAGGAATTACTACATGGTGGACAATTCATCTGTTTTGCTTGCCGTATTTGACGGCACATACGGCGGGACTATGCAGACAATCGCCTACGCGGCCAGGAAAGGTCTTGAGATCATAGAGATCCGGCCGTGAGGACGGCGCCGCATACTACGGCTTAAGCCGTTTCAGACACGCTCAAAGAGTCCGCTCAGCCGCGGACTCTTTTTGTCATATTATTCTCGGCCCCGCCGTGTATTCCTGCCCCCCTCGTCTTTCAGAGGGCTCGGGATAGGCGAGCACATAGAGATCCTTGCATGCGCTTTCGAGCTCGAAAAGCCGTCCTGCTTCCCCGTTGAGTCGCTTTCCCGAAGAGGGCTTTGTGATGAGCTCGAAGCCCTTCGACGCAGTTTTTATCACCTGCCGACCGCGATTGCCGAAAGCAAGTATCTTTGCGTAGGGCGGGCACTGAGAAAAGTCGTCCCTTATTCCGAGATACGCCCTCAGCACCAGCCTCCTGATGCGGGAAAGTGCGTATCTTTTCGTCTTGGTATTCATTAAGACCGCCTCCAGAGTAGGTTCCTTTGAAGCGTACTTGAAAAGCCTGTCTGAAAGCCCTTCCTCACAGCCGTCAAGCAGGGCAAAATCTGATCGGCGCATACCTCTCAGCTTTGCGAGTATCGCGCTTTCGCAGTTTTCGACAAAAACCGGCGCCCGCCCTCTTTTTATTTCCTCCGACAGCACTGCTGCTGCCTCCGGCGGGATGTACGCGAAAGCGTCCTCCCCCTTTCTCAGCATCGCGCGTATCTTTGACGCCGAGGCGGTTTCCAGCAGCTCCGCGCTGTCGTGACCCGCCCCTATCCTCCTGAAGGTCAGCGGCTTTATTTTTGAGCCCAGCTTTTTTACGGCCTTGATGTATTCCACGCCCAGAATGTTGTTCGGGCTTTCGAGTATGGAGGCTTCCCTTCCAAGAGCCTTTAAAGCCGCCTTCTGCCTTGCTGCGGCATAGGAGACTCCAATTTTCAGCTCGGATTTTATAAGCTCATCCGCTTCATCTGAAAGTAAAAATTCCGATATCCTATACAGCGGGCCAATCTCGCCTATCTCGGTTCCGAATGACAGGTGCGTAATATTCCCCATACTGTGAAGTATGGATACCGCGCCATAGGCAAAGCTCTCGGCCGAGGACAGCGCCCAGGGTACGGGAAGCTCAAGGACAAGGTCCGCGCCGCAGCGCACCGCGGCTTCCGCTCTCGCGTGCTTCTCAAAAGCCGCAAAATCGCCCCGCTGCGTGTAATCGCCGCTCATTACGCATACTATGACCGCTTCCTTCCCCAGAACCTCGCGCGTCTTTTCGATGTGGAGCCTGTGTCCCAGATGAAACGGGTTATACTCGGCAACAATTCCAGCAATATCCAAATTATTTTACCTCAAATTATTAAATTAAATTAATATTTTTATTACTTTTGTCTGTTGAATACTTATTACCTTTATATTATAATGGTAATTTGTAATAATACAACAATTTAAATTACTTTTCGAAAGGATGCCCTGCAAAAAAATGAAAATCTTAGTAATAAACTCCGGAAGCTCCTCGCTAAAATATCAGCTTTTTGACATGGAAAAGGAGTTCGTAATCGCAAAAGGACTGTGCGAGCGCATAGGAATGGAAGGGTCGCTTCTCCGGCACAGGCCCGCGGAGGGAAAGCCCGTTGTCTACGAAGAGGAGATGCCCAACCATGTTTCCGCAATAAAGCTTATGTTCAAGGCGCTCACGGCTTCCGAGGGCGGCGTGATAAAGGATATGGACGAGATAGGCGCGGTGGGGCACAGGGTACTGCACGGAGGAGACAAATTCTCAGCTTCCATCCTTGTGGATGAAGCCGTCAAGGATGCCATCCGTGAAAACATCCCGCTCGGTCCTCTGCATAATCCCGCTAACCTTATGGGCATAGAGGCCTGCGAAAACGTTATTCCCGGAGTGCCCCAGGTGGCCGTTTTTGATACAGCGTTCCACCAGACCATGCCTCCGAAGGCATATATCTACGCAATACCTCAGGAATACTACACCAAACACAAAATCCGCCGCTACGGATTCCACGGAACGTCCCACCGCTACGTCTCGGCGCGCACGCTGCAGCTTTTGGGACGCACCGAAAACACCAGGATTATCACCTGCCACCTTGGAAACGGCTCCTCCATTGCCGCGATTAAGGACGGAAAATGCATAGATACCACCATGGGTCTCACCCCGCTCGAGGGCCTGATGATGGGTACGCGCTCAGGCTCTATCGACCCCGCCATCGTATGGTATATTTCGGAAATCGAGAACATGTCCGCAGCGGAAGTCGTTACGATGCTCAACAAAAAATCCGGCGCTCTGGCGGTTTCCGGTTTCTCCTCGGATTTCCGCGATATCGAGGACGCAATCGCAAAGGGCGACGAGCGCGCAAAGCTCACTCTCGACATGTTTGAGTACAGCATAGTTAAATACATCGGGGCGTACGCCGCAGCTTTAGGCGGAGTTGACGCCATTACCTTTACGGCAGGCGTCGGCGAAAACTCACCCGAAGCCCGTGAATCTATCATTAACCAGCTCTCTTTCCTCGGACTTAAAATCGATTCCGAGAAAAACAAGGTCCGCGGCAAGGAAACAGACCTGACCGCCGAGGGCTCAACCGGCAAAATATATCTTGTTCCTACAAATGAAGAGCTTATGATTGCCAGGGACACAAAAAATATAGTATGCGCAAAATAACTTTTTGCGTCATACTATATATTTATATTGTTTTTATTAATAAAAAAGTTGACTTTTGCCATATTGGATGATATACTTTCAAAGCCGCTTTGAATAGGCCACATAAAGCAGGGCGCAAAAGCCCTCGCCTTGAGAGCGAGACTGTATATAAGGATGGTGCAATGCCCAGTGCTGCACGCAATTTTTGAAACCGGCGGCAAGCAATACAGAGTCGCCGAGGGAGACACGATTTTTATCGAGAAGCTTCAGGCAGAAGCCGGAGATAAGGTAACCTTTGATAAGGTCCTCGCCGTAATCGGAGACGACACTCAGACCTTCGGCAGCCCCACGGTCGCCGGAGCCAAGGTATCCGCGGAAGTTCTGAAAAACGGTAAGGCAAAGAAGATTATCGTCTACAAAATGAAGCCGAAAAAGAATTACCGCAGGAAGCAGGGCCACAGGCAGCCCTATACAAAGGTTCAGATTTCCGCCATATCTCTTTAATTTTGGGGATAAAAACTACTTGAATTTTCGGAGGTGTAAACCATGGCACATAAAAAAGGCGTCGGCTCCACTAAGAACGGAAGAGACAGCGAGTCCAAGCGTCTCGGCGTAAAAAGAGCGGACGGCCAGTTTGTTCTGGCGGGCAATATTCTGGTCAGACAGCGCGGCACGAAAATACATCCGGGCACAAACGTCGGCCGCGGAAGCGACGATACGCTCTTCGCCCTCGTGGACGGACGGGTACGCTTCGAGCGTTTCGGAAAAGACCGCAAGGCTGTTTCGGTTTTTGAAGAAGCCGCTGAATAATCTGATAATATTAGGTTTTGCAAGTGCCCATACGACTTGTCGTATGGGACTTGTTCATACGGGGAAAAAATGCCCGGCTCTCCGCCCGTGCAACGGGCGGCCGAAACGCGATTTTTTGTTTGTATTTGTATTTTTATTGGAATAATATCCGCAAAGAGGTTTTCCATTTTGAAGGGAGGCGTAAAATGTTCGTAGATAAGGCGTCCATAAGCGTGACGGCGGGCAACGGGGGCAACGGCGCGGTCGCTTTTCACCGTGAAAAGTATATCTCCGCCGGAGGTCCCGACGGAGGAGACGGCGGAAAAGGCGGAGATATCATCTTTGTAGCCGACGAGAACATGTCCACTCTGATGGATTTTCGGCTGAAGAGAAAATACGTCGCCAAAAACGGCGAGGACGGCGGGGGCAAGCGCTGCTCCGGACGCGACGGGGAATCCCTGGTAATTAAGGTTCCCAAAGGCACCCTTATACTGGACAAGGAAACGGGCGCGGTTATCAAGGATATGTCCTCCACCGATGAACCCTTTGTGGTCGCAAGAGGCGGAAGAGGAGGCTGGGGCAACAGCCATTTCGCTACGCCCACAAGACAGGCTCCGAGGTTTGCAAAGCCCGGCATGCCCGGTCAGAAGCGTGAGCTGATACTGGAGCTGAAGCTGCTTGCCGACGTCGGCCTCGCCGGCTTCCCCAACGTAGGAAAGTCCACCCTGCTCTCGGTTGTTTCCAAAGCGCATCCCAAAATTGCGAATTACCATTTCACAACGCTGTTTCCGAATCTGGGCGTGGTCTATGCCGGCGAGGGAAGATCCTTCGTCATGGCGGATATTCCCGGCATAATCGAGGGCGCTTCCGAAGGAGCCGGCCTTGGGCACGATTTCCTCAGGCATATCGAACGATGCCGCCTTATCGTGCATGTGGTTGATATTTCGGGAAGCGAGGGCAGGGACCCCATAGAGGATTTCGAGGTCATAAACACTGAGCTAAAAAAGTTCAGCCCCGCTCTCGCCGAAAGGCCGCAGATTGTCGCTGCCAACAAGTGCGATATTCTCCAGGACGAAGAATTGCTGAATAGGTTCAGGGAATATATCGAGTCCCAAGGAATGAAGCTTTTCGCCATCTCCGCCGCGGCCCACGCGGGCATACGCGAACTCATAGGGGCGATTTCCGAGGAGCTTTTAAGGCTTCCGCCCGTTCACGTTTTCGAATCGAACTATGTCGAGCCGGAACAAAAGCTCGAATCGCCCGAGGATCTTAAAATAACAATTACTGAGGACAACGTCTACGAGGTCGAGGGGGCCTGGATGGAATGGCTTCTTAGCACAGTGAACCTTTCGGATTATGAGTCGCGAATGTATTTTGACCGCATGCTAAGCGAGTCCGGCCTGTACGAGCGCCTTGAAAAAATGGGTATCCAGGAAGGCGATACAGTCAGAATATATAACCTTGACTACGAATACAAAAAATAGGGGACGGCGCCGTGAAGGCGCCGTCTTGGCCTGTTAATGGCTTTTATCACGCTCATATGGTGTCATACTTCATTATTTCGCGCTTCAGCCGCAGTATTATGCGTTTTTCCAGCCTTGAAATATACGATTGCGATATGCCCATAAGGTCCGCGACCTCTTTCTGAGTGCGTTCCCTTGTGCCGTCAAGCCCGAAGCGCATCACAATTATGCTCTTTTCCCTCTCCGAGAGCTTTGAAAGCGCGCGCAGGAGGAGCAGCCTGTCTACGTCGTCCTCCATAGGTCTCATTATCATATCGTTTTCCGTCCCGAGTATATCGGACAAAAGCAGCTCGTTTCCGTCCCAGTCTGTATTCAGGGGCTCGTCGAAAGAAACCTCTGTTTTCTGGTTGTTTATTTTCCGCAGATACATCAATATCTCATTTTCGATGCATCTGGAGGCGTAGGTGGCAAGCTTGATGTTTTTGTTGTGGTTATATGTATTTATAGATTTGATGAGCCCGATGGTGCCGATAGAAATCAGGTCCTCAATATTTATCCCCGTGTTCTCAAA
This sequence comes from Clostridiales bacterium, assembly GCA_029268065.1. Classification (GTDB taxonomy): domain Bacteria; phylum Bacillota; class Clostridia; order Oscillospirales; family Oscillospiraceae; genus DUPK01. Next base: position 61,955 of record JAJUHC010000007.1, read on the forward strand.
TCGCCTCGAAATATACACCACCAGGCGGAGATTTCGTTCTATAAGCGTCTGCTTTGCATCCCCGCTTCCGTTTGCTAGCTCATCCAGAAGACGGGCTTCCTCGTCCTTTTCGAGGGGCGGCGGCAGCGTATCGCTTCCGCCGATGTACAATATAAGGTCTGGAAGATCGAGCCCAAGCTTCTGAAGTATTTTTTCAAGCCATTTTTTGAAATCCAAATTCATGCTTTCGCCTCCAATAATCCGCTTCCCACTATTGCCGAATAAATACCGCCCTCCGAGAGCCTGGTGGGAGATAGCGCGACCAGCGTACCCGTTTTGTCCCTGCCGTCAATAATAATTCTGTCAGGTTTAAAGGCTATAAGCATTCCCCTTTTTGTCCCTACTGAGCTGAACGGCAGCAGCCTGAACATCAGTCCGTATTCTGACAGCTTTTCTATCATGTGCGACGCGTTTTCGTTGTCCGAAAGAAGTATCTCGGCGGCCTTTGAATCGAAAAGCCTGAGCACGGCGCTCGTTTCCGCCACGATCACAGACTTGCCGCTCATGGGGTCGGTCAGAGAATTTCCCGTATCGACAAGCGCGTTTATTTCCGTTCTGCGGCCCGAATATTCTATTAACGTATGTACGACTCCCCCGCCCCTCCTTCGCCCCAGCCTTTTGAAAACGAGAGTCAGCACCGCGTATGAGATGGCGAAGGATATGATAAGCACCTTCAGCGAAACGGGCGTCAGGGCTTCCTCCGCGCTTCCTCCGCCCGCCAGCGACGCCGCCAGAACCACGCCCCCGAAAGCGGCGGATACCGCAAAGAATATGAGGCTTATTCGCAGGAGCCCCCGTTCTCTGCCAAAACAGGTCAAAAGCATAAGCAGCGCCGCCCCTATTTTGAACCAGACGCTCTGCAAAAGAGTCTGCGCCACCAGTACGGCGGCAAGGGCATACGCTGCGCCGAGCAAGGCGGCGAAAGCGATTTTTAAACGGCTTGCATAGACGGCTGAAATCTTCGCCGTTGCGAGAAGCAATAGATAATTTACGGCAAAATTCAATAAAAAAAGAATATCCGCATAAATTACGCGCAAACGTCCACCTCCCGGCAAGACCATATTGAAGGGTCCCTCCGTCTCGTCCGCTACCATTATATTTTTGCCGGCAAATCGAATACCGTCATAATATAGAGCGCAATAAATAAAAAAATCCACACTTTTAGCGTGGATTAGCATTTTGCAAATATTTGCTATTACACTGACTGCCCGTCTCTTACGATTTTCTTTATTTTTTTCTCGACCTTCGATCTGGGAAGCATGACTTCATGACCGCAGCCTAGGCATCGGATCTTGAAATCCATGCCTATGCGGAGCACCTGCCACTCGAACGAGCCGCAGGGATGCTGATTTTTCAGGGTCAGCCTGTCGTTAATTTTTATATCCATACATTCCTCACTTATATTTCGTTTAATTCCGGGGGATAATATCATAAAAATTATCTGGGAGTGGTATTATGGGCGTCCAGCTTGAAGCGCGTTTTGACAGCGAGGGAAAAGCGAATCTCGCGCTGGAGCAGCTTCGTCAAAGCGGCATGATATTCGAACTTCTTGAGCTCAAGCCTGTTCGCTCAAGATGGCGGGAAGCGGGGGAAAATGAAAACCGCGCGATAAACGCGGTATTTCCTCAGGTGCCTGAGGGCTGTTCGGCGACCTTTCCCTCCGGCATGCCGTTTGAGCACATGTGCGCCAGGGCCTATATGGCGTCCAATTCGCTGGCGGACGCCGGCAGCAGAAGCGACAGCGACATACAGCTTAGAATAAACGTGACCGAAAGAAGTCTCGGAAAGGCCGAAAAGATAATAAGGAGTGCAAAAGGCTACGGCATCAGGATAGTCCGTTGATTATTGCCTGCCCTTTATGGCGTCCCAGTACGCTTTTGCGGCCTGCTCGGTTTTATTGTCGCCGTATTCGTAATACTTCACGTCCTTAAGCTCGTCGGGCAGGTACTGCTGCTTTATATAGTGATTCGGATAGTCGTGGGCATACTTGTACTTTTCCACCGATTTGACCTCCGCGCCGTCAGCATGAACGTTTTTCAGATGTCTCGGTACGTCGCCGCTTTTGCCGGCCTTAACGTCGGCAAGGGCGGCTTTTATCGCGCTGTTTGCGGAATTGGACTTAGGGGCGGTGGAGAGCAGCACCGCCGCATCCGCAAGCGGTATGGAGGCTTCTGGGAGTCCAAGCTGAAGAGCGCTGTCCACGCACGCTTTTGTTACCGGTATCGCCGTGGGATAGGCAAGGCCGATATCCTCCGCGGCTATCACAAGCAGGCGGCGGCAGGCTGAGATAAGGTCTCCCGCCTCAAGCAGGCAGGCGAGGTAATGCACAGCCGCGTCCGGGTCCGAGCCTCTTATGGATTTCTGGAGGGCCGAGAGGAGGTCGTAATGCCCGTCGCCCTCCCTGTCATAGCGCATAGAACTCTTCTGTGAAGCCTGCTCGGCGTCGGCGAAGGTGATTTTTATCGCGTTCCCCTTTCTTTCCGATACGGAAAACAATAGCTCCACCGCGTTTACCGCCTTACGAACATCCCCGCCGCAGGCTCTCGCTATATTCAGGGCAACGCCGTCCTCAAATTCAGCCTTCATCCCCGTCCGGCCCTCCATGATTTTTGCCGCCCTTTCGACGGCGGTTACGATGTCCTCGGGGGCGACGGGCTTGAATTCAAAAACCGTTGACCGGCTGAGTATAGCGTTGAACACGTAAAAGTAAGGATTCTCTGTCGTGGCTGAAATCAGGGTGATTTTCCCGTTCTCGATAAATTCAAGGAGCGACTGCTGCTGCTTCTTGTTAAAGTACTGTATCTCGTCGAGATACAGAAGCGCGCCGTTAGGCGTGACGAATGTGTCGAGGTCGTCGATTATCTCCCGTATATCGGAAATCCCCGCCGTCGTTGCGTTCAGCTTATAGAGCTTCCTGTTTGTCGAAGACGCAATTATGTTTGCGACGGTGGTCTTGCCCGTTCCCGACGGGCCGTAGAACAAAAGATTAGGGATATTCCCGCTCAGAATAATGCGGCGCAGTATGCCCTTCGGGCCGAGTATATGCCTCTGCCCGACGATATCGTCCAGAGTGGCGGGTCTTATTTCGTCCGCAAGCGGTCTGTACATCTCGTCACCCCCAGTAATGGGAAATTATTGATGCTTATTGCTGTTTTAAGCTATTATAATGCTGCTTTATGTGCAAAAAAAGGCGGAATATCCCGCCTTTTGCTTTTTATAATCGCCGATTCAGCGGCCTTTATTCATTTTTCATTTATCCTATTCGTAGATCGGGTGCCTGGCGCAAAGCTCGTTTACCGTTTCCCTTATCCTGTCTGCGCTCCTGTCGTAATCCGTGGCCGCAAGGCAGATGAGATCAGCGACAAGCTTCAGCTCCTGCTCCTTGAACCCCCTCGCGGTGACGGCGGAGGTTCCGAGCCTTATTCCGCTCGTGACGAGCTTTGCCTGCGTATCCCCCGGTATCGCGTTCTTATTTGCGGTTATATATACGCTGTCAAGGCGCGCTTCCATTTCCTTGCCGCTCAATCCGAAGGGACGAAGATCAAGAAGCATGAGATGATTGTCCGTTCCATCCGAAACCAGCTTTGCGCCGTTCTCCATAAGACGCGCCGCAAGGGCCTTTGCGTTTCTCACTATCTGCGACTGATACTCCTCGTACTCCGGCTTGAGCGCCTCGCCGAGTGCGATAGCCTTTGAGGCAATAACGTGCATCAGCGGTCCGCCCTGAGAGCCGGGGAATATGGCCTTGTCTATCTTGGCCGCAATGCTTTCGTCGTTTGTAAGTATGAGCCCGCCCCTGGGACCGCGCAGCGTCTTGTGCGTCGTCGTCGTGACTACGTCTGCATACGGCACAGGATTCGGATGCTGCTTGCCGGCGACGAGGCCCGCGATATGAGCCATGTCCACCATCAGATAGGCTCCGACTTCCTTTGCGATTTCCGAAAACCTTTCAAAGTTGATGAGCCTGGGATAGGCAGAGGCGCCCGCTATAATCATTTTCGGCCTGGCTTCAAGGGCGATTCTGCGAAGCTCGTCATAATCTATCCTGCCGGTCTCGCTGTCGACCCCATAGGACACGATATTGTAGTATTTGCCGGAATAGTTGGCCTTGCTGCCGTGAGTGAGGTGCCCGCCGTTGTCCAGATTCATTCCGAGGACGGTGTCGCCGGGCTTGACCAGCGCGTGATAAACGGCGTAGTTGGCCTGCGCGCCGCTGTGAGGCTGGACATTGGCGAATTTTGCGCCGAAAAGCTTCTTCGCGCGGTCTATCGCTATATTCTCAACGATATCGACGCATTCGCAGCCGCCGTAGTAGCGCCTTGACGGGTAGCCTTCAGCATATTTATTCGTAAGCACGGTGCCCATTGCCAGCATAACGGCCTCGCTGACAATGTTTTCCGATGCTATAAGCTCTATATTCCTCTTCTGGCGGGCGTATTCGAGCTCGATGGCCTTGCCCACCTCGGGGTCGTAATCCGAAATAAACGACATTATGTCCTTAATCATTCCGAAACCTCCACACAAAACACATATGATGTGATTATACCTAAAATCCCCCGATAATACAACGCTTTATATCAAAATTATTAATGGTTTTTGTCAATATTTTATGATATTATTATTGGGAATAAAGCAGAGCGGAGTGTGAAAATTGGAGAAATCCCGTATAGAAAACATCATAGATACCCTCGAAAGGGAATACCCTTCAGCCGCGTGCTCGCTCGACTACTCTAAAGACTACGAGCTATTGTTTGCGACACGTCTCGCCGCGCAGTGCACTGACGAAAGGGTAAACAAAATCACGCCCGTCCTCTATTCAAGATACCCGACGCTTGAGTCCATCGCGGGCGCAGACACGGAGGAAATCGAAAAAATCGTACATAGCTGCGGATTTTTCCGTTCCAAGGCCCGGGACATCGTGCTCTCCGCGCAGATGCTTATAAGCGAGTACGGCGGTACGGTGCCGGACAATATGGATGATCTTCTGAAGCTTCCCGGCGTGGGGCGCAAAACCGCCAACATCATACTCGGCGACGTGTACAGAAAGCCCGCAGTGGTCGTGGACACGCACTGCATAAGACTCTCTAACCGCCTGGGGCTCGTAAGGACTAAGGATCCCGAAAAAATCGAGTTTGAGCTGAGGGATCTGCTGCCGCCTGAAAAGTCAGCCGACTTCTGCCACAGGCTCGTCTATCACGGCAGAGCCGTATGCACCGCGAGAGGCCCGAAGTGTGCGGAGTGCCCGCTGCTTGAGTATTGTCCGAGGATAATTTGAAAAAACCTGCAAGGAGGCGCTCCGTGCCTCCTTGCACTTTTTACTTGGACTCGGAATCGCAATAGATGCAGCGGTATATCCCCTCTTCGGGCGAGGTCAGCCTGAAAATCTGGTCGGTTTCACGCTCCGCGAGCGATATGCAACGCGGGTTTTTGCACTTTATGACGTTTTTCACTTCTTTGGGGAGCTTCAGTTTCTTTTTTTCTACGAGGACGCCGTCGCTGATTACGTTTACGGTTATGTTGGGGTCGATATAGCCGAGAATGTCAAGGTCGAGGTTTATTTCCGCGTCAATTTTTATAATATCCTTTCTGCCCAGCTTGGTGCTCTTCACGTTTTTTATTATCGCCACGCAGCAGTCAAGCTCGTCCAGATTAAGATAATTGTATATCTCCATGCTTTTTCCGGCCTTTATGTGGTCGAGTACGATGCCGGAATTTATCCCGTCTACATTCATTTTGACACCTCCAGCAGTCTCATTATGAGCGCCATGCGAATGAATTTGCCGTTTTCAACCTGCTTGAAGTAGCAGGCGCGCGGGTCGTCGTCCACCTTGACCGAGATCTCGTTTACCCTCGGCAGCGGATGCATTATTATCGTGTCGGGCTTTGCGTAGCGCATCTTTTCGGTGTCGAGAATGAAGCTGTCCTTTAGCCTCATGTAGTCCGCTTCGTTGAAGAAGCGCTCCCTCTGTACCCTTGTCATGTACAGTATGTCCGCTTTGGCCAGTCCTTCCTCAAGCTTGTCCGTCTCGCGCCACTCGATATTTCGCCTTTTCTTCATATCCTCGCGTATATAGTCGGGGATTTTCAGCTCCTCCGGCGATATCAGTATGAATTTGATGTTTTCGTAGCAGGACATCGCGGCTATGAGCGAGTGCACCGTCCTTCCGAACTTCAAGTCCCCGCAGAGCGCGACGGTCATATTGTCAAGCCTTCCCTTCTCCCTTTGTATGGTGAGAAGGTCCGTGAGCGTCTGCGTCGGGTGGCTGTGCCCGCCGTCTCCGGCGTTTATCACGGGTACCGGGGATTTGAGCGAGGCGAGGAGCGGCGCGCCCTCCTTGGGGTGACGCATCGCTATCACGTCGGCGTAGCAGGCGACTGTCCTCACCGTGTCTATTACGCTTTCGCCCTTGGTGGCGGAGCTTGAATCCGCAGAAGAAAATCCAAGCACCGCTCCCCCAAGCTCCAGCATCGCGGCCTCGAAGCTGAGGCGCGTTCTCGTGCTCGGCTCGAAGAAAAGCGTCGCGAGCTTTCTTCCCCTGCAGACCTCCGAATAGGCTTTCCTGTTCCCTATTATGTCATTTGATGTCCTTATGAGCTCCGCAATTTCATTAACGCTCAGGTCCGTGATGTCGATAAGGTGACGCATACTATACCTCCTATTTCATCCAGCTTTCGTCCGAGGGATTGTCGCGGAACCTTATAAGGCGCCGGACGTCCTCCTTGGGAACATACCCTTCTTCTGCGGCGACTTCTGCGAGAACGTCGAAGTTCGTCAGACTTACGTTTTTAACACCCGCTTCCTTTAATCGGTCGAGTCCCTTCTGCATATTGTAGGTGAAGATGCTCACGACTCCGAGCACGTCCGCACCCGCGGCCCTCAGCGCCTCTACTACCTCTATTACGCTCCCGCCGGTCGATATCAGGTCCTCGATTACGACGACCCTGTCGCCGGCGCTCAGCTTTCCCTCAATCTGGTTCGCCCTGCCGTGGTCCTTTGCGCCTGAGCGGACGTAGCCCATGGGGAGGCGGAGAATGTTTGCCGCAAGCGCCGCGTGGGCTATGCCCGCCGTGCTTGTGCCCATCAGCGACTCGCACTCGGGATAGCGCTTTTTGACGGTATCGGCTATCGCCTGCTCCACCCTGTCGCGCACCTCAGGCTCCGACAGTATCAGCCGGTTGTCGCAGTATATCGGGCTTCTTATACCGCTTGCCCATGTGAAGGGCTCATTTGGGCGCAGAAATACAGCTCCTATCGACAGCAGGTCCTTGGCAATCCTTTTTTCCATTTTTTCTCCCTCTCAATCCACAAATTCCTTTACGCATCTTCGGTATGCTGCAACCGGGTCGGAAGCCCCCGTAATCGGCCTCCCGACTACGATATAATCCGAGCCTGTCTCCTTTGCTTTTTCCGGCGTCGTTATCCTCGACTGGTCGTCCCCGGCGGAATCCGCGAAGCGAATTCCCGGCGTCACGGTTATAAAGTCCCCGCCGCATGCCTTTTTGACCATTTCGGCTTCGAGAGGAGAGCATACGACTCCGTCAAGCCCAGCCTCCTTTGCGTTTTGGGCGTACTTTACGATGGCGTCGTTCATCGAGGCATCGATAAGGAGCTCCTTCTGCATGCGCTCCTCGCTTGTCGAGGTCAGCTGTGTGACCCCTATGAGCTTCGGCCTTGTGCCGTCCGCTCTTTTGAGCCCCTCCAGGGCCGCCCTCATCATCTCTATCGTTCCCGCGACGTGTACGTTGCACATGTCCACGTCGAGCGAGGAGAGCGCCCTCATGGCCTTTTTGACGGTATTAGGTATGTCGTGCAGCTTGAGGTCGAGGAACAGCCTGTACCCTCTCCTCTTGATTTCGCGCACTATATCGGGGCCCTCCGAATAGAATAGCTCCATTCCGATCTTCACATAGGGCTTTTCACCCTTGAAATTGTCCAGAAACGCGTACACCTCTTCAGCATCCGAAAAATCCAGCGCGATTATTACATCCTTACCCATAAACTTTCCCCTTTCGTTACCGATTTTCAGGGGGCAATTAATTGCCCCCTGAACTATTGTGCAATGCCGATGATGTCGGCAAGCCTTTCAATATTCAGTTCAGCCATCAGCTTCGGCAATTCTTCGATTATTTCCCTGCATACGAAGGGATTGCGGAGGTTCTCGGCTCCGACCTGCACGGCCGTTGCTCCAGCCATCATCATTTCGATCACGTCCCTGGCGGTTGCGACCCCTCCGATGCCCATTATAGGTATCCTTACCGCCGCGGCCGTATCGTATACCATCCTGAGCGCCACCGGGAATATCGCCCTGCCGGAAAAGCCGCCTATCTTGTTCGCGATCACGGGCCTTGCCTTCCTTATGTCTATCCTCATTCCGAGAAGCGTATTGATAAGGCTGAGGCCGTCGGCCCCCGCCTCCTCGCAGGCCTTCGCAACATCGGTTATGCTCGTCACGTTCGGGCTGAGCTTTATGAATATTGGCTTTTTTGTGACCCTGCGGACCGCCGCCGTGACTTCCGCCGCCGTTTTGGGGTCGGAGGCAAAGTTCGCCCCGCCCCTGTGTATGTTGGGACAGCTGATGTTCACCTCAATTATGCCCACCTGGGGGGAGGCGTTCAGCATTTCCGTGCAGTATACGAACTCGCTCACGGAGTAGCCCCCCACGTTCGCTATGACCGGCTTTTTGAAATATGCCGCTATATTCGGAAGCTCCTCGCTGACCACCGCTTCTATACCCGGGTTTTGCAGGCCTATCGAATTTATCATGCCGCCGCTGCATTCCGCTATTCTGGGAGTAGGATTTCCGAAGCGCGGCTCCTTCGTTGTTCCCTTGAAGCAAAATGATCCGAGTATGTTTATATCGTAGAAATCCTTGAATTCCGCGCCGTAACCGAAGGTGCCGCTAGCCGGAATAACTGGATTGTCGAGCCTCAGCCCGCAGAGTGTAACGCTCATGTCAGCCAAAAATGGCACCCCCCTTTTACCAAACCACTTCGTCCGATTTCAAAACCGGTCCGTCCTTGCAGATGCGCTTTGAGCCGTATTTCGTCTTGCAGCTGCATCCCATGCAGACTCCGAAACCGCAGGCCATGCGCTCCTCAAAGCTGAGCTGCCCTTTTATATGCGGAAGCTCTTCCGCCACAGCCTTCAGCATAGGCTCCGGACCGCAGGCGCAATAGCCGCTGTAGCTAAGATCAAGCGCCCTGATCACGTCCGTTACAAAGCCTCTTATTCCGAAGCTTCCGTCCGCGGTGCCTACCGCTGTAAGCGCCCCCAGCTTTTCAAACTCCTCATAGTAGAACACGTCTTCCGCGCCGTTGAAGCCGATAACCACAGTCGGCGCCGCCCCCATTTCCCTCAGCCTTTTGCAGAGTCCATACATCGGAGGAACTCCGGCTCCGCCGCCGATGAGCAATGGGTTTGCCCCGCAGAGCTCCGTGTCAAAGCCGTTCCCGAGTCCTGTCAGTATGTCAAGACTCCCCCTTTTCATTTCGGAAAGCGCCTTTGTTCCATCTCCCACGGTCTTGTAAATTAGCGTAAGCAGGCTCAGATCCCAGTCGCAGACCGACAGCGGGCGGCGGAGGAAGAAACCGTCCAAAGCTATATTCACAAACTGCCCGGGCGCAGTTATGCCGCTCGTATCTCCGTAAAGAACGAGCTTGTAAACGTCTTTTGCTATCTTCTCATTCGTAATTATGTCAAATATAACCTGATTCAAGACAAGTTCCTCCAAACGATTTCGCCGCCGCACAGCGTGAGTACGCTCTCGCCCCAGACCTCCATGCCGGCAAACGGCGTCGCACGGCCCTTTGAGAGGAAGCTGTCGGGATCGATTTTATACTTGCTGCCGAGGTCAAAGACGGCAAGGTCGGCTCTCTCGCCTATCTCAAGCCTTCCGCCGCCTAGCCCGAAAAGAAGCCTCGGCTTTACGCTCATAAGCTCAACGAGCCTTGAAAGCGGGATGATGCCAGACATAACAAGCCTCGTGTAGAGCACCGGGAAGGCCGTCTCAAGCCCCACGACGCCCATCAGGCTCCCCAATATCCCCTTGCTCTTCTCCTCAGACGAGTGAGGCGCATGGTCGGTGGCTATCACGTCTATTGTTCCGTCTTTTACGCCTTCTATGAGAGCCGCCCTGTCCTCTTCCGTTCTTATAGGCGGGTTCATCTTGAAGCTGCCGCTGTCCCGAAGCTCGCGGTCGCTCAGAACCAGGTAGTGCGGGGCCGTTTCGCAGCTTACCGGCAGACCTTCGGCCTTCGCGCGCCTGATAAGCTCCACGCTCTCCTTTGCCGAAACATGGCAGACATGGTATCGGCAGCCCGTCTCCCTGACCAGCTCTATGTCGCGCTTCACCTGCGCCCATTCGCTTTCGGAGCTTATCCCCCTGACACCCAGGGCTTTCGCATACGCGCCGTCGTGCACCGCGCTCCCGCCGAGAAGCTTTTCATCCTCGCAATGCGCCGCTATAAGCTTTCCCAGCTTCTTCACCCTAAGCATCGCTTCCTTCATCATATCCGCGCTCTGAACGCCGCGCCCGTCGTCGGAAAAACCGGCGACCGAGTCCGCCATACGTTCAAGCTCCGCAAGCTCCGCCCCCTTCTCGCCCTTCGTAATGGCAGAATAAGGAATGACTCTGACAAGCGCGGAGGCGTTTACGAGCTCCCTCAAAACGGCGAGCGATTCGGGACTGTCCATAACGGGATCCGTATTCGGCATGGCGCAGACCGCAGTATATCCGCCTCTGGCGGCGGCCATCGTGCCGGTTTTTATGGTCTCCTTGTACGAAAAACCGGGCTCCCGCAGATGAACATGCACATCCGCGAAGCCCGGAAACAGGTGACAGTTATTCAAATCGTAAACCGCGTCGCAGCCGCGGTCCGAAAGGTCGGAGGAAAAAGCGGTAACAACCCCGTCAGTGAGAAGAACGTCACTTTTCTGAAAGCGTCCCTTAACGTATACCTGCCCGCTTTTAAGAAGAATGTTCATGGGGAGCGCCTACCTTTTCCCGAAACCATATTATTACTTACTTTACTTGTTTTGATTTCACATGTCAAGTTATTTTTTTAACTTTTTTCTTCTTTGATATATTGCACAAAAAAGCCGCGTCGCCTCTTTACGCCGCGGCCTCACTTTATAAACCTGTCGATAGCCTCGGTAAGCTCGTCGATCATCTCCCACTGGTTCGTCTGCACAGCCTCGACCAGACAGTGCTCGAGATGGTTTTTGAGGATCACCTTGCCGGTATTGTTAAGAGCGGATTTAACCGCCGAGAGCTGTATAAGAACCTCACTGCAGTCCCTTCCGTCCTCGACCATTTTTCTGATCGACTCGAGATGACCTATCGCGCGCGAAAGCCGATTCAGTACGGCCTTGTTTTCCTCGGGGGTGTGAACATGCCTGTGAGGAGCTCCGCTTCCCTCGTGAGTATGCTCATGAGTATGCTCATGCGGCTGAACCTCTCCGCCGTGTGTGTGCGCCATTCCTAACCCCCCTTTTTTAGGATGATACCAAAATATTGCACAAAAGTCAAGCGGGCAAAATCAGTCGGAGTCCGCGCCTTTCGCGCATAAAACAAAGAGACAGGAATACCCTGTCCCTTTTTGGTGTGTGTGGTTTTCAGGTCATGCGTAAAACGCGTGGTTTCCTATCACGGTCATGAGCGTAAGAGAGCTTGCAAACCATCTGTTTTCGTCCGATTTGCTGGGATTGCAGAAATACAGACTGTTTCCAACCACATTATAGCCCTCAAGGCATATCTTTGCGGCTATTACCGAGGTTTCGGAAGGCGTTTTGTAAATCGCGCCGGTGATAACCGGAGAAAACTGATAGGGCTGGAAAATCACTTCATAGATCGTATTTGGATACTTGCCGCTTTTCACCCTGTTCAGCACCACATTACCGACCGCAATCTGCCCGCCGAGAGACTCGCCGCCGCTTTCGCTGGATATGACCCTCGAAAGCCAGTATACCGCATCCGAACTGTAAAAGCTATCCCCCGATTCAACCACGCCGTTGCCCTTGTAAACATACACCGTACGTTTTTCAGGGTCCCACTCGACCACCGCGCCGAAAGCCTTCGCCAATTCCCTGATCGGCAGCATAGCGCTTCCCCCGATATTGCGGCATCCGTCCGGCAGATAGAAATAGCGTCCGTTGACGGTTAGATACTGCGCGCCTATGCCAACCGACATCGCAATCCCCGGAGCAGTCACACAAACAGTCTTTGTGGAATCCTCCCAGGTCACTTCGGCGCCGGCTATCGCCTTGCTGAACTGGCGCACAGGAACATAAGCCGCCGAGTTTATTATTTCTGCGTTTGTATCAAATAAAGTGCCGTTTATATATATAGTTAAATTCTGGGCGCCCGCAGCCTTTGCGGGGACCAGATCTGCGACGCAAATCACACACACAAGCAAAAAAGCAAATAATCTTTTCTTCATATGCTCTCCTTCCTATCATTTTTGCAATCGCAGGGCAATAATACTATATGTTTTCAAAAAAATCAAGCGAAAAAAAGTATCGCTTCCTCTCAAAATATGAATTTTTTATGACTTTTTTGTTTCAACGAGCGCAAACGCCAATATTTTAGATCCATTTATAATATAAATTGTATTTTTTTGTCACTCAAATTGTTATTTATTGCCATTTTGTGGACGCTGTTATTGACAAAAATATACGATATGCAATCAATATTTTTGTATACTTGAATAAAAAAATGAGTTTTTGGCAAAGAAAAAGAGACGAAACCAAAAATGCCCTGCGGAAAATTACAAAAGTTTCCCGCAGGGCACGCTTTTTCACAAATCTTTCCTGCAATTTCAGGATGCTCCGGCTCAAACAATACGGCTTTTAATATGTCCGCCGCTGACAAACGCCGCCACGTTGTCCTCGAGCATTTTCTGGAGCCTTTGCCTCGCGGCCCTTGTCGCCCAGCTGATATGAGGCGTGACGATGCAGTTATCAAGCTGGAGCAAAGGATTGGCTTTATCGGGGGGCTCCGGAGAGGTAACGTCAAGCCCCGCACCGGAAAGCTTTCCGCTTTTTAACGCTTCGTACAACTCCTTCTCGCTCACTATTCCCCCGCGCGCGGTATTTATAAGTATGGCGCCATCCTTCATCTTTGAAATGAACCTTCCATTGACCATTCCCCTGGTCTTTTCAGTGAGCGGGCAGTGCAGCGACACAGCGTCGCTCATAGGGAGCATTTCATAAAGCGGCATGTATGTTATCCCGCCCTCGCTCCCCTGCGTTCGTGAATTCGTGGTGGCCAGCACATTCATTCCGAAGCCCATGGCTATCTGAGCTACCCGTTTTCCTATGTCCCCGCAGCCGACAAGCCCGATAGTAAGTCCCGAAAGCTCCACGTGCCTGAATTTGTGGTACCTGTACTCTTCCATTCCGGTCCAGAGACCGCTTCTCGCGGCGTTGCGGAAGCCTTCCACATCGGTAGTAAGCTCCAAAAGGAAGCTGAACACCATCTGCGCCACCGACTCTGAAGAATACCCGGGGTTATTGCAGACGACAATGCCATGCTCGCGGCAGTAATCGATGTCGATCATTTCGTAGCCCGTTCCCAGCGCATGCACAAATCTTACCTTCGGGCAGAGACGGAGCGCTTCACCCAATACCCTGGTACGGCTGGTAAAAATCGCCTCGGCATCCCTGCACCTTTCAGCCACTTCGTAATTCTCTGACCTTTCGTACACGGCAAGCTCTCCGTATCTTTTAAGATAGTCCCAGCCGAGATCCCCCGGGTTAACAATGAAGCTGTCCAGTATCACCATTTTCATATGCCAAACCTCATACTCTTTTTAAAAAATATAACATTATTAGCTAAAATAATAAACCGCTATTCTAATTTTTCTAAAAAGATTGAGTATTTTTTATTAAAACATTAATTTTTTTTATGATATATTCCGAAACACAAAATTATGCTTTGAAATTTTAACGTGTTGTGATAGAATGCGGTGTAGCAAAAATATACTTTTTTATGGAGAAAGCTTATATGTCAAAAATGATTTCCGAACCGGAACGGATTATTCCGGTCTATGATGAGGCGGACATACTTGTCATCGGCTCCGGTCCGGCGGGGCACAGTGCGGCTGTCGCGGCTTCGCGCGCAGGAGCGGAAAAGGTGATACTTGTCGAACGCTTCAACCATCTGGGCGGCATGGTGACCGGCGGATTCGTCATGCTGATTCCCCATCTTTCCTACAAGGATAAGCAGGTCATCATGGGTCTCCAGCAGGAGTGGATAGACCGCATGGGCAGGTTTGAAAACGGCTACATAGCCCCTGATACTAAGGATATCGGCAGCACCGACCCCGAGCTCCTGAAGCATTGGAGCTCATATTTCGGGTTTACGCAGGGCGGCTGCATCAATTTGAGCGCTTATCTCGATCCCGACATGCTGAAGGTAGTGCTCGACGAGATGATCGAGGAGGAAGGCGGGAGGATAGTCCCGTACATGCAGTGCTGGGCGGTCGGAGCCATAATGGACGGAAAAACCATCAGGGGCGTCGTTATAGAAAGCAAGGAAGGACGAAAGGCGATCACGGCAAAGGTCGTCATAGACGCAACCGGCGACGGCGATGTCGCCGCTTTCGCCGGCTGCTCCTACGACGATTCGACCGACCCCTCGCTCCGCATATCGAACCTCGCATGCTGCTACCGCCTCGCCGGAGTCGATTTCAGGAAGTTCGCGGACTGGAAGTCCGCAAACATGGAGCTCTGGAACAAAAGGTACAGAAACGAGATGCGTGACCTCGTCGGCTACGGCATCAGCCTCAACGCAACCAACCGCAACGACCAGTGCTGGGTAAACACCACTCAGATCAGATCCTGCATGAAGGTAAAAGACCTGACGGACAACGACCGCAGCGTCCGCCTGACTACTTTAAAATTCATCGACTACATAAAACAGTTCCCGGGCATGGAAGGCGCCTATCTGCTGGATTTCGCGCCGCAGACCGGAACCAGGGGCAGCCGCAGGATAAAGGGAGAATACACGCTTGACAGGAAGGACATCGCAAGCGAACTCAGGCACGAGGACACCATATTCGTCGTCGCTCCGTTTCTGTACGGTACCTGCGATCATCCCATGGAGATACCCTATCGCGTAATGGTGCCGGTCGACGCCGAGAACCTGCTTGTCACAGGCCGAGCCTTCTCCTCCGATATGGTAGCGAACGACGCCGCAAACCTTGTTCCCCACTGCGCCTGTCTGGGGCAGGCCGCAGGAGCCGCCGCCGCGATTTCGCTTCAGGACGGCACAAGCGTAAGAAACGTGGACATCAAAAAGCTTCAGAAGGTCCTCAGGGAACAGAACGTTTACCTCCCCAGATAGCGCCCGTCAAAATGTTAAATAATTGAAAGGAGACATATATTATGCCACCCGGAGTAAAAAAAGTCAAAACAGTTACGGAACCCGCAAAAACCATTCCCGTATATGACGAGGTCGACGTGCTAGTCGTCGGCTCCGGTCCCGCCGGACACTCGGCCGCTATGGCTGCCGCCCGCGCAGGAGTCAAGAGAGTAGGGCTTATGGAGCGCTTCAACCACCTCGGAGGCATGCCCACCGGCGGTCACGTCGTATACCTGCCCGCCCTCGGCTACGATCCCGACCCATGGAGGATCTGGGGCATCGAGAAGGAATGGATAGACAGGCTCAAGGTTCACGACCAGTGCCTGCTTCAGGCACCCGAGGAGGAAATCGGAAGCACCGATCCCGCAATCGGGCATAAGTGGAAATCCTATTTCGGATTTATGTTCGGACCTCAGCTCTCGAACAGTACGGACGTCGATCCCGACATGCTCAAGGTCGTCCTCGACGAGATGATCGAGGGCGAAGGCGGCAAAATCACCTGCTACATGCAGTGCTGGGCCGTTGGAGCGATAGTTGAGGACAGAACAATCAAGGGCGTTATCTTTGAAAGCAAGGAAGGACGCAAGGCGATCCTCGCCAAGGTGGTCATCGACTGCACAGGCGACGGCGACATCGGCGCTTTCGCCGGCTGCGGCTACGACGACACATGGGATTCCAGGATCCGCAGCTCTCACCTCGCGAGCTGCTTCCGTCTCGGCGGCGTGGACTTCAGGAAGTACGCGGAGTACAAGGCCAACCTGTCTCCCAAGGAGGTTGCTGACAACAACGCGAAGTTCCACAAGTTCGCAAGCGCATACGGTCCCAACGCCTGCGCGCGCAACGACCAGGCATGGATCAACACACTTGCGGACGGCTCCTGCCTCAAGATTAAGGACCTTACCAACCACGACCGCGACATGCGCCTGCACATGACCCAGTACTTAGAGCTGGTGCGCCAGTTCCCCGGCATGGAGAACGCCTACCTGCTTGACCTGGCTCCGCAGACCGGTACGCGCGGCGGACGCAGAATATTCTGCGAATACACCATAACCGAGGCGGAGTACGACATACCCATCCTCCACAAGGACGTCGTCATGGTTTCTTCACACTATACGACACGCACTGACGTAAACGTCTACTTCCCCTACCGCGTCATGGTTCCGCTTCAGGTCGAAAACCTCCTCATCTCGGGACGCGCCTATTCCTCGACCGCGAGGGCGAACGACTCCGCGAACGTCATTCCCCACTGCATCATTCTCGGTCAGGCCGCGGGCATTGCCGCCGCTGTCGCAATCGAGGACGGCGTAAACACCAGAAACATCAATATCGGTAAGCTTCACGAGGGCATGAGGGCCCAGGACATGTACGTTCCCACAAAGTTTTAGGTCTTAATATCTTCAGCGGCGGCCGTTCTTTGGCCGCCGCTGAGCTTTTTACCGAATTTGTCACCACTTTGAGAAATTTATTAATGAAATTGAGCTTCAGGCGTGTTACAATGTTGCAAAAAGTATTGAGAGGGATAGCATATGGAATCTGACGCCAACATTCTTGTGGTTTTGCCACTTGAGCAGTACCAGCGCGAAATACTTGAGGCGGCCGCTCCCAAAGCCTCGTTTTGTTACCGCACAAGCCAGACAGTCACTCCGGAGGACCTTTCAAAGGCAACCATACTGATTGGATGGGCGCCGCCGGAGCTGTGCCGCCACGCGACAAAGCTCGAGTGGTACCAGTCTCACACCTCCGGGCCGGACGCCTACCTCAAGGAGGGCGTGATAAGGCCGGAGGCCATAATTACCAGCGCAACGGGGGCCTACGGCCTTGCGGTACCCGAACACATGCTGGCCATGACCCTTATGATAATCAAACGTCTCCACACCTACCGAGACGCGCAGCGCTCGCACCTGTGGAAAAGTCAGGGAAGCATAACTTCTATATGGAACTCGAACGTGCTCGTTATAGGACTCGGCGACCTCGGAATTGGCTACGCCAAGCTCTGCAGCAGTCTCGGCGCCCACGTTACCGGCGTCCGCCGCACCGCAGCGCCCAAACCCGCCTGCGTGGAGGCGGTATACACCAACGATGAGCTCGACAATCTGCTTCCCAAAGCCGATATTGTCGCGCTCTGCCTCCCGGATAATCAGGGTACGCGGCATATGATGGATGAAAGGCGCATAAACCTCATGAAGCCCGGCTCGGTACTGATAAACGGCGGGCGCGGCGCCTCCGTCGACACCGACGCTCTTTTGAGAGCGCTGAGATCCGGTCATATCTTCGGGGCTGGGCTCGACGTCACGGACCCCGAGCCCCTGCCTCCGGATCATCCGCTCTGGGACGAGCCTTCGGCGGTTATCACCCCACATGTCGCAGGCGGCTTCTACCTCTCCGAAAACCTCGACCGCATCGTCCGTATCTCAGCTGAAAACCTGAAGCGTTATTTTGCGGGAGAGCAGCTTATGAACGTCATGGACCGAGTTACCGGAAACCGGCATCCGCTGACCCTGTCGTGGCACTGATTTAACTTGCTGGCGGCGCTTTCGCGCCGCCAGCAAGAGCGTGTCGAAAAAGTGTTTCGACACGCTTCAAGGGGGTATCCAATACCCCCTTGATACGCGGCTGAAGCCGCGATACCCCCGGTCGCGCACAATTGCGCGGGATAATGTATTTTTCCGGCGTACACGCCGCCGGAAAA
>JAJUHC010000008.1 GCA_029268065.1 Clostridiales bacterium
AGCGTGTCGAAAAAGTGTTTTGACACGCTTCCAGGGGGTATCCAATACCCCCTGGATACGCGGCTGAAGCCGCGATACCCCCGGTCGCGCACAATTGCGCGGGATAATGTATTTTTCCGGCGTACACGCCGCCGGAAAAATGTTTTTGCGGTTATTACATTTTTCAATCTTAGGTTCTTTGACAGTCTGAGCCGGCCCTTTGAAGCGTATGCTCCAAAGGGCCGGCTTTGTTTTACTTCAACGATTAATTGAACACTACTCTTATGGTCGTGCCTTTTCCCACTGCGCTTTCGAGCTGTATGTCGGCGCCGTGAAGCTTGGCCGCATGCTTCACTATTGAGAGCCCGAGACCGGTTCCGCCCGTGTCCTTCGAGTGGCTCTTATCCACGCGGTAGAAGCGCTCGAAAATACGCTCCTGGTGCTCGGGGGCTATACCCACTCCGGAATCCGAGACGGAGAGGACGGTTTTACCGCTTTCAGGGAATACGCCGATTTTTACGCTCCCCCCCGGATTGTTGTAGGCAATGGCGTTGTCGCAGAGATTGAAAACCATTTCGTGCAGGGTGCTCCTTATGCCGCTTACGGATAAGCTTTCGCCGTAAACTTCTACCGAAACCTTCTTTTCTTTTGCCTTAAGCGCGAGCTCAGTTTTGACTATTTCCGCCAGCGCCAGCAGATTGACAGGAGCGAACTCCTTGGTAATGTCCTTTTCATCCAGCCTTGAAAGCTTGATTATGTCCTCGATGAGGTGAAGAAGACGCGAGGCTTCGGAATGAATGAGGCTTGAAAAGCGCGGAATGTCGCCCGGCTTTGCGATGCCGTTTTTGATAATTTCGGCGTAGCCCATGATGGAGGTAAGCGGCGTTTTAAGCTCGTGTGACACGTTTGCCGAAAACTCTCGGCGCATTTTTTCGCTTTCTTCCTTTTCGGTAACATCCGTCGCAAACAGAACGGCCGCGTAGCCGTCGCCGCTCTCGCTGCTTCCGCCGACAGGGCTTACCGATAGCTGGTACACACGACCTGAGCGTTTCAGGATGACATTCTCGGAGGAGCCTCCGAGCGCCTTTTCGACGGCCCTGATATAATCTATATCCCGGCAGAGCTTAAGGTAGCTCGCTCCCTCGCAACAATCAAAAAGCTCTCTAGCACTGCGGTTTGCCGACAGAACGGAACCGTTGCTCCCCAATATGACCATGGCCTCGCTCATACCGTTTGTAATGTGCTCGAGCTCATGCTGCTTGGCGTTGAGCTCTTCAAGCTGTTTATTTATCCTCCTGTTCTGCTTATCCATGCGCAGCAGGAGAGGGGAGAGCTCTTCGTATTCCTTGTTCATGAAAGGGGAGTCAAGATCCAGCTTGTTTATGGGGGATACAATGGAATCAGTCAAAAATCTGGCGGCAAACGCGGAAATGCCGAGGGTGAAAATAAAGATAAGGATGAGCCAGCCAAGGGATTTTTCAAAAATGCTGAAAAGGCTTTTGTATGTGGCAGAGACCCTAAGAATATTTCCGTTTTCGAGCCTTAAGGCGTAATAGTATTCCTTGTCGCCCAGCGTTGCGGAAACGCGGGTGCTTTCGCCGAATCCGTTTTTTATTGCCGATTGGATTTCGGGGCGCGAAAGGTGGTTGTCCATGCCTCCCGGAGAAGCGTGATTGTCGTATATGACAGTGCCGTCGGGCGACAAAAGGGTGATTCGGTTACGGCTGTTTTTGCTGATGGAGGAAACATAAGAGTCAAAGCTGACTGAAAAATCGAGAGCGCGTCCTATGTAAGCGGCCTCGGCGGAGAGTTCGGTTTTCAGCGCCCGCGACGATTCGGCGCGGAAAAGCGCAACAAAAAACGAGGAGGAAAGCAAAACCGCGATAAAGGACGTGAAGAAGATGCTTGCAAAAATCCGCTTCCTCATATCCTTATTCTCCCCCTATACGGTAGCCCACGCCCCTGACAGTCTCGATGATCCCGCCTTCCGCGCCGAGCTTCTGCCTGAGCGTGCGGATATGTACGTCAACGGTACGGGTTTCGCCCCCGAAATCGTAGCCCCATATGTTTTCGAGCAGCATATCTCGCGTAAGCACGGCACCCTGATTTTTAAGAAGGAACTTCAAAAGCTCAAACTCCTTCAGGGTAAGCTCGGTAAGCCTGCCGTCCACGGCGACGGTATGAGACTTAACGTTGAGCTTCACCTTCCCGAAGCCGTACTCGTTCGCGCCATCGGTAGATTCGGTGCGCCGCAGCACGGCCTTTATGCGGGATATAAGCTCCATCATCCCGAAAGGCTTGGCAAGGTAATCGTCTGCGCCGCTGTCGAGGCCGATTACCTTGTCGTATTCGGTGCTTTTGGCTGTGAGGAGTATTATCGGAATCTGCCTTGTGGCCGATGATGCGCGCAGGCGCTTCAAAATGGAAATGCCGTCCTCGCCGGGGAGCATAATGTCGAGAAGAATAAGCTTCGGCATGGAGCGCTCGAGCGCGGCGAACAAATCCTTTCCGCCCGAGAAGCCCTCCGCTTCAAAACCGGTATTGTTGAGCGTATAAACCACAAGCTCCCGAATACCGCCGTCGTCTTCCACACAATAGATCATAACCTACTCCTCGTGCGTGCCTACAATTGAAAATTCCACCCACTCCGCAATATTTGTAGCATGATCGCCGATGCGCTCAAGGTACTTGGCTATCATGAAAATGTCCATCACCTGATCCGCGCGGTCAGGATATTGAGCAATATAGTCGATGAGGTCCTTTTTAATTGAAATGAAGTAATTGTCAACAATATCGTCATTTTTGATTATGGACTTTGCCAGCTCAAGGTCGCGCCTTACGAAGGCGTCGATGCTGTCTGTGACCATTTTGATAACGGCCTCGGACATCTCTATGATATGGACCTTGTTTTTGCTTTCCGAGAGGTCGTTGTGCTTGACCAAAACCGCTATATCCTCAGCCTGATCGCCGATTCGTTCCATGTCCGTAATCATTTTCAGGGCGGAGGATATAAGCCTGAGATCCCTCGCCACCGGCTGCTGCTCAAGAATCAGCTTAAGGCAAAGCGCTTCAATATCCCGCTCCTTGCGGTCTATGTCCTTTTCAGCTGCTATCGCCAAGGCGGCGAGCTCCATATCGTTTGTGGTAAGAGCCTTAATGGCGCAGGCTATTGCGTTTTCGCACAAAGCCCCCATGGTTATAAGATCGTTGTTCAGCGCCTCCAGCTGCGTGTCAAATCTGCTTCGCATTATCCGAACCTCCCTGTAATATAGTCCTCCGTTCGCTTGTCTTTGGGATTGGAGAAAAGAATGTCTGTCTTGTCGTATTCTATAATTTCGCCGAGCAGGAAAAAGGCCGTGTTGTCAGATATTCTGGTCGCCTGCTGCATATTATGCGTAACAATCACGATAGTATAATTCTTTTTCAGCTCAGTAACAAGGTCCTCTATTTTTGACGTGGAAATTGGGTCCAGCGCGCTAGTGGGTTCGTCCATAAGCAATACCTCGGGTTCGACGGCAAGGGCCCTGGCTATGCAAAGCCTCTGCTGCTGGCCTCCGGAAAGACCAAGGGCGCTCTTTTTGAGCCTGTCCTTGACCTCATCCCAGATGGCGGCCCCCGTCAGTGAACGTTCGACTATATCGTCAAGCCTTGCCTTGGATTTTATACCGTGGGTTCTGGGGCCGTAGGCCACGTTATCATAAACGCTCATCGGAAATGGGTTGGGCTTCTGAAAAACCATGCCCACGCGCTTGCGAAGCGAGTTAACGTCTATCCGGCTGTATATGTCCTCGCCGTCGAGCAGGATGCTGCCCTCTATTCTGCAGCCGTCCACAAGATCGTTCATCCGGTTTATAGTTTTGAGCAGGGTGGACTTGCCGCAGCCCGAAGGTCCGATAAAAGCGGTGATGTCCTTTTCGGGTATCCTGATATTTATATTTTTCAGAGCCTGAAAGGAGCCGTAAAACAAATTCAGTTTTTCGATTATTATTTTGTCCATGTCATATCCCCTTGTAAGATTCCGCACTGCAGAATACGGCTAAAAATCGAGAGCTTTGCGCCGTGATAAAAAGCCCGGTAAGGACGCGATTTTCCTATGTTACTGATAATATTAAAGGTGCAGTGTAAAATCAGAAAGCAAGCAAATGTAAAATCGATGTAAAGCGTTTATATTATAAAAAGGCGTCAGCTGCAATAACTGGCGCCTTTCATTCATTTTGCGTTAAGAGCGCGTTCGAGCCAGACAGCCGCTACGTCCATGGCCTCGTAAAGACCGTTTTTCTCGGTTTTTTTGACGACCCTGTCCTTTGACTTGATATCGGGATCCGTAAGCTGAAGCTGCAAGGAAACCTTTGTGGCGACTGGCAGGTCCTTTACCGTGGTCTCGTTCAATACCTGCATCATTACGATGTATTTGTCCGACATTCTGCCGAAATAAATAAGATTATCCTTTCGCCTTAATGGGTAGCCCTTATATTCAAGTGTTTTTTTCTCCGACATTTTCCGCCTCCTGTTTCTTATCCTTTTTCAGATAGCTCTCGACAAGCTCCTGAAGAAGTTCGTCCCGGTCGATCCTGCAAATCAGCGTACGGGCGTTATTGTAATTGGTTATATAGGTAGGATCCTCGGACAAGATATAACCGACCAGCTGGTTAATCGGATCATAGCCCTTGACGCGCAGAGCGTCATAAACCGCCGTCAAAATCTCATTGATTTCGCGCTTGCGGTCAATAACTTTGAATTGACGGGTATAATCGTCCATTTCCGAACCTCCTAACCTTTTTAGAATATAGTATTTTACAGCAATACTATTATTCCTTATTTTTGTATTATAGCAAAGAAAAAACGGGCTGTAAAGTGAATTATATATTTTGTATATGCTGATAGGAATATGTATTTTTATATATATCATTGACAATCCTATGAGCTTCAACCAGTAATATTCAAAAATTTTGTTGACAGCATACGTTAAAAATGCTAATATATCTAGGCATGCTGGGTAGTGTTATATGCCCGATCGGTGAAACTTCAGACTCGCCGGATTCAGGTTCTGGTGTGCAAACGCTTCGTGCGGGCTCGGGAGACTCGCGCACCAGGTTATAGGAAGCAGTAAAAACAGAATAAAGGTATATATGCGCGGTCGGTGAAACTTCAGGCTCGCTAGATTCAGGTTCTGGTGTGCAAACGCTTCGTGCGGGCTCGGGAGACCCGCGCACCAGGTTATAGGAAGCAGTAAAAACAGAATAAAGGTATATATGCGCGAGTGGTGGAATTGGCAGACTCGCTAGATTCAGGTTCTAGTGTGCAATACGCACGTGCGGGTTCAAGTCCCGCCTCGCGCACCAACTGTAAAGATAAAAGGGATTCGAACTTTCACGGTTTGAGTCCTTTTATTATTTTACTTATCGTGGTATACTCGACATAGAATATTTGAATTTTGGAAAATGATTACATGGATATGGAAACAAAAGGAGAAAACATGGAGCTGAACCAAATATGGGAGCAGCGCATAAAAGACAACGGAGCAGATTTTGTATATTTTGTAGATACTTCTATCCTACCGGCGGATATTGCTGAAGGATACTCCTGCGCTGTTCTCTTTGGCAAAACACTATCAAGAGAATATATTAGCACGCTCAGAGCCGGTCAAGAACCAAAACGGAAAGAGGTTTTTAACACTGAACACAAGATGGATGCTCTTGCTGTAAAATTAGCTGACCAGCTGGAAACAGAAGGGTACAAAAGTAATGCTAAGTTGAAATTTGGGTGCCTGCCACATAAAACTGTCGCGCTCAGGGCCGGATTGGGATTTATCGGCAAAAACAACCTGCTGGTTACTGCCCGGTATGGCTGCGCGCTGATGTTGGGCAAGGTTTTGACCACGGCTCCGTTTGTAACCATGAGTGAAATGCCGCAAGAACCGCGTTGCGGCGATTGCAATATCTGCGTGAATGTGTGCCCGACCAAAGCCCTGCTTGGTAAAACATGGAGCTTGACGACTACCCGAGATGAGATCATGGTCAGGAAGCTCTGCGCTTTATGCCTAAAGTGCATGGTTTGGTGCCCGTATACGGCGGAATACATAAAAAATTAGCGTAATCGAAATGAACATCATACCTGGCGCCGGGGCTGCCCTTCGGAATCTGGAGGTAGCGGTGTTGAAGCAGCAGCTCGTCAAAGACGTCCGCAGACTTTGCCAGCCTCCTCAGAGCTACTTGAAGACAATTCGGGAAAGCATGAAGAGGCCGGTAATTCCGGCGGAGGAGGCACTGGGCGGTGCCGGACATGTTCTGGGCGGGCGCGGCTGTCGCCCTGCGTACATACCGATTTACTAAAAAGTAATAGCCAATTTTACGGATGCGGCTTGTGCTGAGTGCCAGAATACAGTATAATGATGGTAAAAAGTTTATTTTAATAAATGGAGGCTTGGAAATGAACGCAAAACACTATCTGGAGCCTGAAACGCTGGTTCCAATTTATGACGAATGTGATGTGCTGGTAGTGGGCGGCGGCTCGGCCGGCCACTCAGCCGCCGTCGCTGCCGCCCGTGCGGGCTGCAAAAATGTGATTTTGATGGAGCGATATGGCTACTGTGGCGGTGATGTGACCGGCGGCTATGTGCTGTTGATTCCCAGTCTGTCCTTCCATGAGAAAACCTATGTCCGGGGCATTCAGGAGGAGTGGTACACCCGTCTGTCCAAAATCCCCGGCGCGGTCCGTGGACCCGCCGCCGAACTGGCGGGCATCACAAACCCGGAAGAGGTTCAGAAGTGGGCCGATGTGGGCGGGGCGACCCATATTCCCCCCGCGAGAGTGGAGCACAGCTTCATGCTGGAGCCGACCCAGTTAAAAATTGAGATGGATATCATGCTGGATGAACTGCGGGACTTCGTCCGCGTACTGTATCACAGCTGGGGTGTGAAGCCCATCATGGAGGGGAATGTTTGCAAGGGCGTACTCTTTGAGTCCAAGGAAGGCCGCCGTGCGATTCTCGCAAAGGTGGTTATCGATGCGACCGGTGATGCGGATATCTGCCGCCTCTCTGGCGCCCCTACATCCTCCGCAATCGACGATGAGTGCCGGTGCTCCTCCACCGCACTGGTCTACCGCGTCGGCGGCTTCAGCAAGAACTCCTATAACCTGTGGAGTCTTTCCCACAGGGAAGAAGCCAAGAAGCTCAATGAAGAGCTGTATAAGATCCACGGTTTCCGTTCCGGCATGATTACCGGTCCCACGGACGATGTGAGCTGGGTTAACAACTGGCAGCCCAAGCGGGACTGTTCAAAGATTTCCGACCAGACCGCCACGGAGATGGGTACCCGCCTGAAGCTCAGGGAAGTACTGGAGGCCTACAAGACCTACTGCCCCGAGGTGTTTAAGAACGCCTTCATCTATGATATTGCGCCCCAGCTAGGAACAAGGGGCTCCCACCGCATCGTGGGTGAATACGTCATCTCCGCCAATGACTGGGCCTTTCCCAAAACCCATGAGGACTGCATCGCGTGGCATTGCACAGTGGAGTCTCTGAACGACAATGCCCCGATTGAGATTCCATACCGCGCCATACTTCCCCAGAAGGTGGAGAATCTCCTTGCTCCCGGCCGCCACATCTCCGCCGACCGTATTGCAATCGACTGCGTGAACCTTATTCCCCAGTGCGTGGGCACCGGGCAAGCTGCGGGCGTTGCCGCTGCCGTGGCGGTGGCGGATCGTAGCAGCACCCATACGGTGAATGTGGCAAAGGTGCAGGATATCCTCGCCGGTGAGCAAGATGTGCCCCTGCCCCGGAACAGCCACACGGACATCAGCTATACCGAGTGCCTGGAAGCCCATGAATACGGGCTATATACTCCTGCGGCGAAGAAAGCTCGAGAGACTATGGATGCCGCCGGCACCTACCGCCACTGGACCTTGTCCAAGGGCGCGGGTGACCCCAGCAAGACGAATCATACATAAATCCTTTTGGCTATGCAAACATATAAGCTATTACAAAATAGCAAAAATGCCATAGCCCATTCTTTCACAAATATTTCAAAAGATTTTATTGCAAAATATAAAGCCGCACATTTCATATAAAGGAAACTTATATTTGTTGAAAACAATTTCTAATGAACAATGGTAACAATTTATTTGCCAACATATCGCTATAACCTGAAACTTTAGATTTGGAAGCATGTAAGTATGAAGGGCCAAGCAGGCGTTCTCATAATGTAAATTTTTAATAGAGAAAACATAAATATCGTGAAATACTGTTTTGCGATTGCCTTGGAACCATTGATTACCGGGTTTTCCCAAAAATGCCGCAAGAACACTCGCGCACCAAAAAAAGGAAGTCCCAATTTTCCGGACTTCCTTTTTTATTTTAGAGAGGCTTTTCTCCGGGCTTACAGAAATTAAACGTTTTATGCCGGACCGCCGAACTCACGTCACTCCGCAAACAGGGGGGTGGACAAGTATCGCTCGCCCGTATCCGGGAGAATGACTATTATATTCTTGCCCGCGTTTTCCGGCCTTTTTGCAAGCTCCGAGGCGGCACTGACCGCCGCGCCCGACGATATGCCGACAAGCAGACCCTCCGTCCGGGAGAGCTCCCTGCATGCCTTGAAGGCGTCCTCGCTTTTTACCTTTAATATTTCGTCGCAGATGTCCCTGTTAAGCACGGACGGCACAAAATTGGCTCCGATCCCCTGTATTCCGTGCGGGCCGCTTCTTCCCTCCGAAAGAAGGGGAGAATCGAAGGGCTCAACTGCAGCGACCCTGATGCGGGGGTTTTTGGACTTCAGGTATTCGCCCGTTCCCGTTATGGTTCCTCCCGTACCTATTCCCGCAACAAAAATATCGACCGTTCCGTCCGTATCCTCCCATATTTCAGGACCCGTCGTCTCTCTGTGGGCGCGAGAATTCGCGGGATTGTCAAACTGGCCCGGAATAAACGCGTTAGGTATCTCCTTCGCAAGCTCCTCGGCCTTCGCAACGGCCCCGTTCATGCCCCTTGCGCCCTCGGTAAGCACTATCTCCGCCCCGTACGCCTTCAGGAGGCTCCTTCGCTCGACGCTCATCGTTTCGGGCATCGTGAGTATGACCCTGTAACCTCTGGCGGCGGCGACGGAAGCAAGTCCGATACCCGTATTTCCGCTTGTGGGCTCAATTATGACAGAACCCGGCCTCAGAAGGCCTCTTGACTCGGCGTCCTCGATCATGGCCTTTGCCACTCTGTCCTTTATGCTTCCCGCAGGGTTGAAGTATTCAAGCTTTCCGATTATTCTCGCTTTCAGTCCAAGCGCTTTTCCATAGTGCGCAAGCTCCAGAAGCGGAGTTTTGCCAATAAGATCGGACAAGCTGGTATATACCTTTGACATTAGATATACCTCCTTAAGGCGTAAAAATAATTCCTACATATTTTATATGAAATATGATATTCCCGAATTCCCGATTTGTCAATATGAATAATCGTTTCGGCGGCAATCTTTCTATTGACAAAAGCATATAATGTCATGTATAATCACGAAAAATCAATATGTTAAACGCGATGAAGAAGGAAAGTAAGCGGCGATATCCTGCCAGGGAGGGCCTGCCATGGACTGGAAGCAGGCCCGAGGAGAATTCCGTTGAAGTTCCCTTCCGAGCGCTCCCTTGAATTGCTTTTTGCTTTGTAGAGGGCTGCGGTGTTCCGCCGTTAAGTGGATAGGATATGTATTTGTATCTGAAATGAGTGCGCATAATGCTGTTTTATGCGAATTTGGGTGGTAACACGGATAGCTGTAAGCTTTTCGTCCCTTGGCAGGGATGAAAGGCTTTTTTGTTTTTTCCGGATCATATTGCAGCTGTATGACCGCCTGTATGGCGCAACTCAAGGGCCAAGCTTAAAATTGACAAATTTGGTAAAAGGAGAATGAGCACAATGTTTGGAATACCCGACCCATCGATATGGCTGGCTTACCTGTTTATCATAGGCGGCGCTATACTCTGCGTCGTTTATGGCATTGCAAACTGGAACAAGGATGATAAATCGGATATCGGGGGTGAAGAGAAATGACTTATGTAATCGTGAGCCTGTCGTTATATGTTTTGTTTATGGCTCTGTTCGCGTATTTGGGCTATAAAAAAACCAAAAACTCCAATGACTACCTTTTGGCGGGAAAGGATATAAACCCGATAGTCATGGCGCTTTCATACGGAGCGACCTTTATCAGCACGTCCGCGATAGTCGGTTTCGGCGGCGCGGCGGGTCAGTATGGAATGGGGCTGCTCTGGCTTACGGTGCTCAACCTGATCGTAGGCGTATTTATCGCGTTTGTGGTGTTCGGCAAAAGGACAAGAGAGCTGGGGCACAGGCTTGGGACGGCTACAATGCCTGAGCTTTTCGCTAGGCGCTTCGACTGCAAATTCATGCAGGGATACGCGGGCCTTCTGATATTCATTTTCATGCCCATATACAATGCCGCCGTCCTTAAGGGCATTGTAGACTATATATCGAAATTCCTTTCGGTGGATTTCAATACGACTCTTATAGTGATTTCGATACTTGCGGCTCTGTTCGTCGTCACGGGAGGCCTTAAGGGCGTGATGTATGCCGACGCGTTTCAGGGCACGGTTATGTTCGTCGGGATGGCCTTCCTCATATTCTATACCTACTCGATGCTGGGCGGCATAGTAAACGCGAACACGGCGCTTACCAGGCTGACCGGAATGCCGGGAGTGGCGGAGCAGACGGCGGCGCTGACCAAAATCGGCTTTTCGGGCTGGACCTCAATGCCAAAGGCGGGCTCTCCGCTATGGTTCAACATAGTTACCACGCTTGTTGCCGGCGTGGGAATAGGCGCGCTCGCGCAGCCGCAGCTTTCCGTAAAATTCATGACGGTCAAAAGCGGCAGGGAGCTGAACCGCGCCATGCTTTCGGGAGGGATCTTCATCCTTTTTATGACGGGCGTGGCCTTTACTGTCGGAGCTCTCGCAAACGTTGCGTTTTATAACGCGACAGGACAGATCGCGCTTAAAGCGGCAGGCTCCAACGACGGTATAATCCCCGTGTTCATCAAGACCTTTCTGCCTCAGTGGTTCGGGGGGTTCTTCCTCATCCTGCTGATGGCGGCGGCGATTTCCACGGCGAACGGTCTCCTGCATACAATGGGCACGGCTCTGGGACGCGACTTCCTCAAGCAGTCGCTTAACCTGAAAACCAGGACGGTCACCCTCACGAGAATTTCGATGGTTATAGGGCTCGTAATCAGCGTTGCGCTCGCATACTTTTCCAACAAGCTGGACGTGAGCATGGCGATAATAGCCATAGGCACCTCGATGTTCTACGGACTCTGCGCCGCCGCGTTCCTGCCTACCTACATCGCGGCGCTTTACTTCAAGACCTTCCCGAGAAGAGCCGCGCTCACCAGCATGGTAACAGGCTCCGCGATCAGCCTGTTCTGGATGTTCTTTGTCCAGGAAAAGACCGCCGGAAGCCTCCAGGTATGCAGGCTGCTCTTCAATACAACCTCAATAGTAAAGAACACCTTTCTCCAGACCCTCTCCATGGTGGATGCCCTCGTAGTGGCCCTTCCTCTTTCAATGATCGCCGCGATTATAGCCTGGGCAGTGTTCGGAAACGAGAGGATCACGGAAATACCCGTGGCGCCGAGTCTCGCCGACTAGACCTGAAAGTGCCGGAAAGCGCGCGCCTATATTAAAGCGCAAGGTCCCCGCCGAAGAAAGTATCGGCGGGGACCTTGCGTTTCAGACTGTCAAAAAACTAAAGATTGAAAGATGTAATAACAGTATAAAAGGCATTTTTCCGGCGGCGTGTACGCCGGAAAAATACATTATCCCGCGCAAATGTGCGCGGCCGGGGGTATCGCGGCTTCAGCCGCGTATCAAGGGGGCATTGGATGCCCCCTTGAAGCGTGTCGAAAGATTTTTTCGACACGCTCAAGCGCAAGGTCCCCGCCGAAGAAAGTATCGGCGGGGCCTTGCGCTTTGCACCAAGCCTGCTGAGCCGGGCTGTAAAATCGAGTCTGACCGAATTGCAAAACGGCTTACGGAAGCAGAGAGGTGTTCACCGCCACCTGCGTAATCAGCATCATCGCATACAGGAGGGCTACCGTAAACGAGCCAGTATAGATGCTCCCTGTCGCCCTGAAGTACTTTCTTGTGATTATAGTCGCGACAGGCACCTGAACTATGAAGGGGAAGAGGTTTATGGTGCGCATGGCGTTGAATACGAAGACGCCGGTTCTGAAATAAGTTACATACTGTATGCCTATCACAACCGCGATGCCCGCAATGTTGGCGATGCAGCTGATAAGCGTGACGACCCAGTCCGGCATTCCCTCTGCCCGGTTTCCGCCGTTGATGAGCATTGAATTGACAAGATAAAAGAGGGCAAAGGCGGGGAAATAGGCGATAAGGAACAGCACCTTCTGAGCGTTAAAGACGCGCATCGCGATGAGCCAGAAGCGGAAATCGACCGTAAAGAAGAAATCCGCGGTAAAAAGAATGAGGTACGCCGCGCCGAAGGTTATGAAAGCCAGCAAAAGGCTTTTCCAGAAAGCCCTGAACGAAATCCTGACGCCCCAGCTTTCGGTTTTCACGCCGTTTCTCCTTCCGAAGAGGAGGTAGGAGAGCAGAAATACCATAAGTATGCAAAGCGAGGAAACGGCGGCCCAGACGGCTATTTCGTTCGTGGTTCCTTCTCCGAACCATGTCGTAACGGTCGCCGGAGAAAAGGATTGCCTGCCTACCCAGTAATGCATGACAGGCATCGCGAGAATGCCCGGTATGGCGGCGTTAATGAGCCAGGTGAGCCAGTAAACGAACTTCCATTTCGCCGGCCTGACGGAGGGCGCGGGAGGCAGCGGCCCTGCGGCTCTCAGCTCGCCGAAGAAGGGAACGGAATCCATGACCCAGGCGGCAAACGGGAAGAGGAAAAGGAGTATGCCCGCAAGACCGAGTCCGTTAAAGAACTGCTTGAGCTGCCAGATTTGGCTTGAGGGATCGATTTTCGCGTGTCCCGCCGGAACGCCCAGGGTGTTGTAGAAGAAATCGACCGCGTATTTTGCGCTGTCTGACGACCAGATCTCCTGCGGATGCGTTTTCGGTATCTGGAAGAACACTCTGACATAATCCTTCCCGTTGACCTTGCCGCTGTAATACCTTCCGTTTTCAACGGCGCCCTTTGCGCTCGGGTCCACCTGCTGGACAAACTGAAGGGCTGCCTTGCTCTGAAGTATCCTTGCGGGATCGTTCCCGACGTCCTTCTGCCTGAAAAAGAATTCGTCGTATTTTCCGGCTATCACGCCCCAGTTGACGGCGGCGATTACAGGGGTATTCAGCCCCTTGAAGGTGTAGGGGAGGTACGAGGGATCGTATCCCACCTCGAGCGCGGCGGCGATTTTGTTTCTGCCGAGTCCCCGCGCCTCCTGCTCGACGTAATAGCTCAGGGTGGTGGTCACAATTGCGGCGCCCATCGAGTGCCCGACGATGCCTATTTTGTCGGTGTCGACAATTTTCAGGTTTGCGGTCACATATTCTATGATTTCAATCATGTTGTTAAAGTTTTCAGAGGGAGAGACGGCGCTGCGTGACGTAGAGGAGCCGTGCCCGTAAGCGTCCGAGGAAATGACGATAAAGCCGCGCCTTGCGAGCTCGACCATGTTCATATCCTGCATTTCAAGATTGTGCTGGCTGCCGTGCTGCGCGACGACGAGGGGGAGCTTGTTTTTGACGCTGGCGTCCCTCGGTATGAACATCTGGGCGTTGATTTCGTATCCGCCGCTGACTATTAGCTTGAAACGGCGCACCGTCACGGCGTTTCCAGCCGTCTGGACGAAAAACGCGCCAAGCGTTCCCGCGATAATCATAGCAAGCGAGATAATAAGCCATATCCTCGAAGACGTTTTCCTCTTAAATTTTGACATACAATACACTCCTCAAAAAACTCTTGTGCCTGTGAAAGAATTATGATACACTGACGGCGATACTTAACAAAGGGAGCTGAAAGGATGCGCAACATTTCTTGCTAAAAAACGGCGTCACAAAACCTTTTGCGGCAGTAATACCGCCTGTTTTGTTGTGCCTTGGCAAGAAAGCTGCTCCTCCTTATACTCATATACAATAGCTTTGCC
The DNA here is from genome assembly GCA_029268065.1 of Clostridiales bacterium. Taxonomy (GTDB): domain Bacteria; phylum Bacillota; class Clostridia; order Oscillospirales; family Oscillospiraceae; genus DUPK01. The sequence goes on from JAJUHC010000008.1 coordinate 14,091, forward strand.
TTACAAGGCATGGCTTTGACTTGCTGTGAGCTGCGGGAATTGTCTTTCTTGCGGCTTGTTTAATTTTTACGGGAGGTTGAGGCCATGTCTTTAATAAGCATATCAAATCTTACATTCGCATATGAGGGAAGCTGCGACAATATTTTTGAAAACGTCAGCTTTCAGCTCGATACGGACTGGAAACTGGGCTTTACAGGAAGAAACGGAAGGGGCAAAACAACCTTTTTGAACCTGCTGCTTGGGAAATATGAATACCGCGGAAGTATATCGGCCTCCGTGAGCTTTGAGTACTTTCCTTACGAGATAAGTGACAAAGGAAAGAATACGATAGACATAATAGGAGAAATCTGCCCCGGCAATCGGAAGTGGGAGCTGTTAAGGGAGCTTAACTTGCTTGAGGTTGGTGAAGAGGCGCTTGACCGCCCTTTCGGAACGCTTTCCAAGGGCGAGCAGAGCAAGGTGTTGCTCGCGGCGCTTTTTCTGAAGGAAAACGGATTTTTGCTTATAGACGAGCCTACAAATCATCTGGATATGCACGGAAGGAAAATAGTGAGTGATTATCTGAACGGCAAAAAAGGCTTTATTCTGGTTTCGCATGACAGAACCCTTCTGGACGGCTGCATAGACCACATTCTTTCGATAAATAAAACGAATATAGAAATTCAGAAGGGCAACTTCTCATCGTGGCTGATAAATAAGGAAAGACAGGACAGCTTTGAGCTTGCAGAAAATGAAAAGCTCAAAAAAGAGGTCAGAAGGCTCGAAAAGACCGCAAAAGAAAAAATAGCGTGGTCTGAAAAGGCTGAGAGCAGAAAAATCGGATTTAATCCTGAGAAGACGGAGAAGAATATCAACCGGCGTCCGCTGGCAGGAGCAAAATCCAAGAAAATGATGAAGAGGGCAAAGGTAATTGCGGCAAGGCAGAACTCCGTTCTGGAGGAAAAATCCAAACTTCTCAAAAACCTTGAGGATTCGGACGCTTTGAAAGTTACCCAGCTATCTTATCATACAAACCGACTGTTGTCACTCACAGACGTCTCAATATTTTATGGTGAAAAGACGGTCTGCAGGAATCTGAGCTTTATTGTGGAGCAAGGCGACCGCGTAGCGCTTACAGGCAGAAACGGCTCCGGAAAGACAAGCCTTATTAAGCTCATCTGCGGCGAGAAAATAGATTATACAGGCGTTTTCAGGCGGGGAAACGGACTTGTGGTTTCGTACGTTCCCCAGGACGCCTCGTTTCTGCGCGGGAGCCTCTCTGACTATGCTCTTGAAAACTCAATTGAAGAGAGCCTGTTTAAAGCGATACTCCGCAAGCTTGATTTTTCCAGAACACAGCTTGAAAAGGATATGAGCGATTTCAGCGAAGGGCAAAAAAAGAAGGTGCTTATCGCCAAAAGCCTCTCGGAGAAAGCGCATATTCTGGTATGGGATGAGCCGCTTAATTATATAGACGTAATCTCACGGATCCAGATAGAGCAATTATTGCTGGAGCACAGGCCGACGATCCTGTTTGTTGAGCACGACAGCGCGTTCTGCAAAAACGTCGCGACAAAAACCGTTAATCTTTAATTTACCTTTTAAGTGTTCCGAATGTGCAAGACTTTCGGAACATTTTTTATCCTGTTCTTTCCGATAATATCGTAAATTTCTTCTCGGAGGCGCAAATAAGTTTTACATATCTTTTACTTTGAAATGATTTTGGATTTTACATTTGAGCATCATAATAAAGCCATAATATCACAGAAAGATGCGACTATGTAAGAAAGAATCACGCAAATAAAGGAGAAAAAAGAATGAAAAGAATTTTGGCATCAATAATGGCGGTAATACTGATAGCCGCGACCTTCGCCGGCTGCTCGGGCGGTACGGCAACCACGCCGACACCGGCTGCGAAGCCCTCTGCGGCGCCCACATCCGCGGCTCTGACCGGCAATATCACAGCCAGCGGCTCGACGGCCCTTCAGCCGCTCCTCAACCTGGCGGTCGATCCCTTTAAAAAGGCGAGCGGCTTCAGCGGATCCATCACAATCAACGGCGGCGGCTCCGGACAGGGCCTCACGGATGTCGCGGCGGGCACTGTCAATATAGGAAACTCGGACGTGACTGCGGAGCAGGCCGGAAAAGACGGCAAGGGCCTTGTGGATTATAAGGTCGCTGTCGTCGCGGTAGGCATAGCTGTAAGCTCGGACGTCGCGGAAAAGCTCAGCAATATCTCGAGCGACGATCTCAAGGGCGTTTTCACCGGAAAAATTACCAACTGGAATCAGGTCAAGGGCTGGACCGGCGGCAGCCTTCCGATCGCGGTGTATTACCGCAAGGCGGGCTCCGGAACGCGCACGCTGTTTGAGCTTTACGGGATAGGCACGTCCCTGACTGACGCGCAGATCGGCGCATTCTCGAACTTCACAAAGAAGGAGTCCTCGGGTGACCTTGAATCCGCAATCGCGTCCGGCAAAGGCGCCATCGGCTACGAAACCCTTCCTTACTGCGGAAAGCTGAAGCTGCTCAAGGTTGACAATGTCGCGGCGACGTATGAAAACGTGTATACCGGAGCGTACAAGATCTGGGGCTACGAGCACATGTATACCAAGGGCGAGGCGACGGGTTCGGTAAAAGCCTTCATAGATTATGTGATGTCCTCCGCGTTCGCTCCCACGATAACCGCCAGCGGCTACGGCGCCATTTCCAAGATGACTGTCAGCAGATAGCGGGAGCGTAGAATGTTAACCGGGTTGTTGAGGAAGTTAATTCTTCTTCAACAACTTGCGTTATAAAGAAGGATGAGCCAAGTGGTAAAAAACTCAAGAAAATTACAGGACAGACTGGGAAGGACCGCGGTAACGCTCGTAGGGCTTTTCATTGTGCTCATAACCATAGCGATAACGCTGTTTCTGATGTGGAAGGGCAGCGCCACGTTTGCTGACCACAAGGACTCCATATTGAGCTTTCTTTTCAGCAGCGTATGGGATCCCAGCATGCAGCACGGCGCCCCGAACGGGCCAAACGGGGCCGCCATCTTCATCTTAGGCTCCATGGTAATATCGGGGCTCGCGCTTCTTATTGCGACGCCGTTCGCGGTGGCCTGCGCGATCTTCGTGGTTGAAATATCGCCCCGCCTCGGTGAAAAATTCCTCCGTCCCGCCATCGAGCTTTTCGCGGGCATACCCTCGGTGGTGTACGGATGGGTCGGGATCTCGGTTTTGTGCCCATTTATAGCGGAGGTCTTTCAAATGCCCTTCGGGGGAGAAAGCGTCCTCGCCGGCGCGCTCGTGCTGGCCGTTATGATCTTCCCGACTATTTCAACTGTGGCGGCGGACGCGCTCAAAAATGTTCCGGCGGAGTACAGCGAGGCGGCTTACGGGCTCGGGGCCACCCGATGGCACATGATAAAGTCGGTGCGGCTTCCCGCGTCGATGAGCGGAATCCTCACAGGCGTCATTCTGGGGCTCTCAAGAGCCTTCGGAGAAGCCCTTGCGGTATCCATGGTAATCGGCGGCAGGTTTGCATTCCCCAAAAGCCTTCTGTCGCAGACGAGCACTCTTACGACTCAGATAGCCTCGGGCATGGGCAGCGCCGCGGACGGAACGCAGTGGACGGACAGCCTCTGGTCCATGGCGCTGCTGTTGCTTTTGATTTCCTTCGCATTCATTCTGCTGATTCAGATAGTGGGCAGAAAGAAAAAGGTCTAGGAGGCAGCGGATTTGAACGACAACGAGATGCTGAAATATATTGCAAAGCAGAAAAAGCGGGACAGGATAGCGACAGTCGTGCTTTACATCATCGCGAGCTTCTTTCTTGTGCTTTTGGGCGCGATAATAGTATATGTTATAGGAAAGGGAATAAGCTCCTTCATTCCCAAATATGCAGGCTTCGGCAAGGACGGTCTTGGGGTGGAGCTTTTCAACACCGTGTACATGGTGCTGCTGGCGCAGCTCATATCTGTCCCGCTCGGCGCGGGAGCCGGGATATACATGGCGGAATACGCGCGCCCCGGCAAGGTGACCGATACCATAAGGACCTGCATAGAAACCTTGTCCTCGCTTCCGTCCATCGTCCTCGGACTTTTCGGATTCCTGGTTTTTGTCGTATTGTGCGGCGCCACGTGGAACATGTTCGCGGGCGTACTGACGCTTACGATAATCTGCATTCCGCTTTTAACGCGCGTGACAGAGGACGCCATAAGGGACATACCCGATTCGTACAGGGAGGGCAGCTACGGACTCGGCGCCACAAAATGGCAGACAGTAACAAAAATACTGCTTCCGACGGCGAAGGGGCGTATAGTCACCGGAATAATCCTGGCGGCGGGAAGATGCTTCAGCGAGGCGGCGGCGCTCATCTACACCTCCGGGCTCACGTCGGACGTCAGCTTCTCCGACTGGAACCCATTCAGCCAGACCTCGCCCCTGAATATATTCAGGACCGCGGACACGCTTGCCGTCCGAATATGGTACCTCAAGACGGCGGCTATACTGCCCGATAAATACGAGCTCGCCGACATGGCGGCGGCTCTGCTTATTATTCTGGTATGCGCCTTCAATCTGACGGCGCGCTTCCTGAAAAACAGGACATCGGGGATACAAAGCAGGTAAAATGTAGTGACTTGAAGGCGGCGGGAGAGCTGGTATGCGATCCCGCCGCCTTCAAGTCAGTCAAAACAGCTTTGAAACTGCAAGAATAATCAGCATAATGCCGCCCAGCCACGAAAAATCCTTATCGGATATGCTCAGGACATACTTTCCGAGAACATGACCGAGCGAAACGGCCGCGAGATTTGAAAACAGGGAAAGTAAAATAAGCTGCATATAGTTTATTTCCGTAAGTCCGAAGCCCAGCCCCGCGGCCAGGCTGTCAAAGGAAAGGGCAAGGGCGAGATAAACGGCTTCCTTGGGCGACAGCACCTTTGAATTGTCCGCGTCGGCCCTTATGCTGTCCGCGTAAACCGTCAATACAAAATTTATATCGGAGAATTTCATTTTTATCTGGCCGACGCTTTTCTGATTACTCAATATGTACTTTTTCAGCAGCGATTCAAAGCTTTTGACTATCCCTATGCCGAACAGAATAATAAAAGAGATTGTTCCTGCCAGCCTTGCTGGAACAATCTGTCTTGCCAATGTACCGAACCCGAGGGAAAGAGCCAGTACAAATGTGCATACGAAGCTTATGGTAACGGCGGAAAGCAGGGGTATCTTGGTTTTATTGATACCATAAGAGAAGCTTGCGGCAAAGGCGTCGATACATAACGCTAAGATGAACAACAATTGAAACATAATAACACATCACCCTAAATATATATTACTTAAGGGAGCCTGTACGGGTGACGGCGCAAAGGAAGTCAGGGGTGTATATTATGTATCAGCAGAATACAAAGGAAGTCATAAGCAGGATAAGGGGCCTGACGGACAGGGAAGTGTACAAATCAAAGGAGATACACGGCGACAATCGTCTTGTCGAGTATAAAAGGAGCAGCTTTTTCGGAGAATTTTTGGGCAATTTCGGCGATCCGATAATAAAAATCCTGCTCGTTGCCCTTGCCTTCAACGTCATAATAGGGCTGAGGGAATTTAACTGGTACGAATCCATAGGGATAGCGGCGGCGATACTCGTGTCGACCTTCGTATCCACCCTGTCCGAATACGGCAGCGAGTCTGCGTTTAAAAAGCTGCAGAGCGAATCCATGAAGAGCAGGTGCCGCGTAAAGAGGGCGGACGGGCTTGTGGAGATACCGGTAAACGAGGTCGTCGTAGGGGACTATGTCCTGCTGCAGCCGGGCGACCGCATACCGGCGGACGGAGTAATCTGCGGCGGGGAGCTTTATGTGGACCAGTCGGCGCTCAACGGCGAGAGCAAGGAGGCGCATAAGCATCCGGGGCAGGGAAGAGGCTTGTCCGGCGACGGGAGGGATTTTGATAATAAGTCCCTGCTTTTCCGCGGCTCTATCGTGTGCTCGGGCGAAGCGGTAATGCTCGTGAACGCTGTCGGGGCCAAAACCTTCTACGGCAGCATTGCCCGGGATGTTCAGGAAAAAACGGGGGAAAGCCCGCTCAAAATAAGGCTCGGGAAGCTGGCGGAGTCCATAAGCAAATTCGGGTATATCGGCGCGGCAATGGTCGCGTTTGCGGACCTTTTTCAATCAGTAGTGCTCGCAAACTCTTTTCGGACAGAGCTGATAATCCGCTGCCTCGGCGATCCCAGACAGGTCGCGGCATATTTTATACATGCGGCGACGCTCGCCATTTCGGTCATAGTTGTCGCGATACCCGAAGGGCTGCCGCTGATGATAACAGTCGTTCTTTCGTCAAACATGAAACGTATGCTGAAGGACAATGTGCTCGTCCGGAAGCTTGTGGGTATAGAAACCTCCGGAAACATTAATATACTTTTCACAGACAAGACCGGAACCATCACGAAGGGCAGGCTGAAGGTCTGCTCCTTTGTAAGCGGAAACGGAGCAAAGTACGAAAGCTTTGCATCGCTTCAGAATACGCGGCTCGGAAAACTGCTCGCGATTTCATCGGTCTGCAACAGCGGAGCGTCGATAAGCCTCAAAGGGGGGAAAAGCCGCGCGATCGGGGGCAACACCACCGAAAGAGCGCTTCTTGAATTCGTCGCAGCAGGCTGTTCCCAAATGGGCAATATCAAGGTCGCGGCAAGCATACCCTTCAGCAGCGCGAATAAGTATTCCTGTGCGGAAATAAGGGGTGAGATGAATCTTACGCTTATAAAGGGGGCACCGGAGCTGCTGCTTCCGAGCTGCAGCTTCTATTATGACACGGAAGGGAAAAAGCGCCCCTTATCTCAGGCAAAGCTCAGGTCGGTAATGAATGAGATGACCGCAAACGCGGTAAGGCTCCTCGCGCTCGCCGTCAGCGAAGAGCCTTTAAGCCAGGGCGGTTTCTGCGGGGAGCTAACGCTTGTCGGCATTGCCGGCATAAAGGACGAGGTAAGGCAGGAGGCCTCGAGAGCGATAAGACAGGTGGTGAACGCCGGAATACAGGTCGTGATGATAACCGGCGACAACAGGGAAACGGCGGCGGCCATAGCGAGGGAAGCCGGGCTTATAGGCAGCGGAAGGGAGGAACGTTCAGTCATCACAAGCGATGAGCTCAAGAGAATGTCCGACAGCGAACTCAAGGCGAGGCTTCCAGGACTCCGCGTAGTGGCGAGGGCTGTGCCATCCGACAAGAGCAGGCTCGTGGGCGTAGCACAGCAGATGGGATTGGTCGCGGGAATGACGGGCGACGGCATAAACGACGCTCCCGCGCTGAAAAAGGCGGACGTGGGCTTTGCAATGGGCAGCGGCACCGAGGTGGCGAAGGAAGCGAGCGATATAGTGATACTGGACGACAACTTTCTTTCCATATCGAAGGCTGTCCTGTACGGCAGGACGATTTTTAAAAGCATACGCAAATTTATCGTGTTCCAGCTTACAATAAACGTCTGCGCCGTCGGAATATCCGTAATTGGTCCGTTTATCGGAGTCAACTCTCCGATAACGGTGCTTCAGATGCTCTGGGTGAACATGGTGATGGACACCCTCGCAGGTCTCGCGTTTGCGGGAGAGGCTCCGCTCAAGGAATATATGGAGGAAGCGCCGAAGGGCAGGGACGAGCCGATAATCAACCCGTATATGTACAGCCAGATACTCGTATCGGGTCTTTATGTGACGCTGCTCTGCGTACTGTTTTTAAAGCTGCCGTCCGTCAGAAGTATTTTCGGCTATGGGGCTGGAGAGAGCAGATTCATGACGGCGTTTTTCGCGATGTTTGTTTTTGCCGGAGTATTCAACAGCTTCAATGCGAGAACCACAAGACTGAACCTTCTGGCGAATATTTTTAAAAACAGGGGTTTTATCATTATCATGCTTTTCGTAACCACGGTGCAGCTGCTCATTATCTATTTCGGCGGCACGGTGTTCCGAACGGCAGGGCTGACGGCTTTTGAGCTGAGGTTTGTGATTTTGCTGGCCTTCACGGTTATTCCGATCGACTTTATCAGAAAGCTGCTAAGCGGCGTTAGCTGGCGCAGCGACGCGATTTAATGAAAACCCGTCTGAAGCTCGGTATTCAGACGGGTTTTCAATATGCTATAAGATATCAAAACTAAAATGTGGCAATTATAATTGTTCTGTGCTACAATACACGGATAAACTGAAAAAGGAGTCTCGGTATGAACATAAATATCCGAAGCTGGCGGCCTGAGGACGCCGCCGATCTCGCGAACGCGCTTAACAATAAAAAGGTGCAGGACAAGCTCCGCGACGGCATACCCTATCCCTATGAAAAAAGCCACGCCGAAGCTTATATAAGCTCTATGCTGGCTGCGGACAAATACAGCGTATTCGCCTGGGCTATATGCGCGGACGACAAGGCTATCGGCAGTATCGGAGTGTTCCGTAAAGAGAATATACACAGCCGCACGGCCGAGATGGGATACTACATATCGGAGCCGTATTGGGGGAGGGGCATAGGAACCGCCGCCGTCAGGGCCGCCTGCGATTATGTATTCGGCAATACCGACATTATCCGCATTTTCGCCGAACCCTTTGCCTGCAACAAGGCCTCCTGCCGTGTTCTTGAGAAAGCGGGCTTTTCCTTTGAGGGGATCCTGAGAAAAAACGCCGTCAAAAACGGCGAGATTCTGGATATGAAGCTGTACGCTATCGTCAGGGATTGATTGCGGTTGACAAAAGGCGTCAAAAAAGATAAAATCTTCGATAGAGAATTCGCAGCTTCGGAAGACGGGTGAAATTCCCGCGCGGAGCCGCCGCTGTAACGGCAGAGTCCCGTTTCAAACGCCACTGTGAGAATTATCATGGGAAGGCGAAACGGGGCGACGACGCCTGAGCCAGAATACATGCGCTGCGAGTTATCACGGGCTGACGGAGCTTTGGCCTGTGGGTTTGCGCAAGGAGTTTTCTTTGCATTCTTAAACCTCTCCGTCGGAGAGGTTTTCCTTTTGCGTTACCATTCGGAGGTGAAAAATGAGCAATTTTCCGAGGTTCATGCTGGCTGCGGCAAGCAGCGGCGCGGGCAAGACAACGATGACGATTGCGCTGCTCTCCGCCCTGTCAAAACGCGGCATAAAGCCCGTCGCCTTCAAATGCGGGCCGGATTATATCGACCCGATGTTTCACAGGGAGGTTCTCGGAGTGCCGAGCTATAATCTTGACCTTTTCATGTCCTCCGAGGAAACCGTGAGGGGACTGATCTGCGAGCACGCCGGGGGCGGCGGCATCGCGGTGATAGAAGGCGTGATGGGCTATTACGACGGAATATATGCTAAAACGGAAGCAAGCAGCTTCGAGGTCGCAAAGGCGACGGCTACTCCGGCGGTCCTTATAGTATCGGCGAAAGGGGCGTCGCTTTCGGTCGCCGCTCAGATAAAGGGCTTTTTGGAATTCAGAAAGCCCTCTATGATTGCCGGCGTGATATTAAACGACTGCTCTGAGGCGCTGTTCAACATGCTTAAGGAAGCGATCGAAAGGGAGACGGGGACAAGACTGCTCGGATATTTCCCGAGGCTTAAGGACTGCGCTCTCGGCAGCAGACACCTCGGCCTGATAACCGCCGCTGAAATCGAGGATCTGAAGCAGAAGATAGACCTGCTCGGCGAACAGGCGGCAAAAAGCGTCGACTTTGAGCTTCTGCTTCAAATTGCCGGAAGCGCCGAAGACCTCAGCGGCGCCCTTCCGGACATAGAGCCGGTCGTGAGTGAAAGGGTGAGAATAGCGGTGGCTCAGGATCGGGCCTTCTGCTTTTATTACGCCGACAGCCTTGAGCTGCTTGAAAAGCTCGGAGCTGAAATAGTCCCGTTCAGCCCGCTTGAAGACGAAAGGCTCCCCGAGGGCATCGGGGCGCTTTACCTCGGCGGCGGATACCCGGAGCTTTACGCTGAAACGCTCAGCAAGAATAAAACGATGCTCAAATCGGTCGGCAGGGCGCTTGAGGAGGGTCTTCCGACGCTTGCGGAGTGCGGCGGATTTCTGTATCTTCACGACAGCATGGAGGACGACAAGGGAGTGTCCTACCCCATGGTGGGGGCGATTAAGGGCCACGGCTATAAAACCCCGAAGCTCCAGCGCTTCGGCTATATCAGGCTCACGGCGAAAACAAACACGATATTAAGCCGCGAGGGCGAAACCATACCCGGACACGAATTCCACTTTTGGGACACGACGGCGGAGGGCGCGGCCTGCACGGCGAAAAAGCCGAGCGGAGCCTCGTGGCCCTGCGTTACCGCGCAAAATATGCTGTTTGCGGGCTTCCCTCACCTCTATTTCTACGGCAACCCGGAATTTGCGAGGAGCTTTGTCCGCTCGGCGGAGAAGTATCTCAGCCTCCGAGCTTAGCTGCCGCCTCTTCCTCGGTGCTTACGAAATATATGTGCTTGCCCCTGTTGCTTTCACAGACCAAATCCTTGGGCGGCTTGCTCATATAATGGGAGAAATCGCCCGAGAGGGCAAGACGGGCGTTGCAGTCCGCAAACTTCTGAAGTATGTCTCCGGCAATGCCGGTTTCAGCCTGAGGAAATCCCCCGCTATGCACGATTTGTTTATGATAAAGCCTCTGCATTTCGTTATAGACCGCGTTAACGATAAACTCGAAAGCGGAGTCCGCATAGCAAATGGGAGCGTGAGCGGAACGAATCCTCGCTATATCGTTGTTTTTTCGACCGTAGTTATATTCATTGGAAGGCGCCTCGATTTTATGGAATACAAAATTACACCATACAGGTATATAAAGTCCGGCGCAAATCGAAAGGAAAATTCAAATGAGCAGTTTTAAAGGCGTGATGATACAGGGCACAAGCAGCGACGCCGGCAAGAGCTTCATAGTGACGGGCCTCTGCCGCGTGCTGTCCGACATGGGCGCAAAGGTCGCCCCCTTTAAGAGCCAGAACATGTCTAATAACTCCTACGTTACATACGACGGCAAGGAGATAGGCCGCGCGCAGGGGGCGCAGGCCGAGGCCGCGAGAACGCTGCCGACGGTGTATATGAACCCGATACTTTTAAAGCCTATGATGGATCACCGCAGCGAGATAGTGCTCCTCGGCGAGGTGTACAAGCCCATGAACGGCTCCGAATATCAGAGGAGCTTTACACTCGAAAAGGGACTCGACACGGTAAAGGAATCTCTTGCGGCGCTGGCGCGGGAATACGACACGCTCGTCGTGGAGGGCGCCGGCTCGCCGGCGGAAATAAATCTCAGCAGCCGCGAGATAGTGAACATGAGGATAGCGAAGCTGCTGAACATGCCGGTCATACTTGTCACGGACATAGACAGGGGCGGCGCCTTCGCAAGCCTCGTCGGTACACTGGACCTTCTCGGCGAAAACAGGCGCTTCGTCAAGGGCGTAATAATAAACAAGTTCCGCGGCGACCTTTCGCTGCTGAACGACGGGCTTAAATGGTTTGAGGAATATACCGGGGTTCCGGTTTTAGGCGTAATGCCGCACCTCGAGGATGTCAGCATCGAAACCGAGGACTCCCTCAGCATGCACAGAGTCGAGACCTACAAAAAGACGGAGCCGCTCGATATAGCGGTGATAGGCCTGCAGCGCGTTTCCAACAATACCGACGTCGAGCCCTTCATTTTTGAACAGGACGTTCAGATCAGGTATGTATACAATCCCTCCGAGTTCGGAAATCCCCACGCGGTGATAATTCCCGGCACGAAATCCACGCAGGACGACCTGAAGCAGCTCCGCGATGTCGGACTCGACAAGTCGATTATCGAATACGCGAGAGAGGGCGGCATAATATTCGGCGTCTGCGGCGGCTATCAGATACTCGGAGAAAAAATATCGGACGAGCTGGGGGTTGACAGGGAGGAAACAGGCGAGGTGGAGGCCCTGGGGCTCCTGCCGCTCGTCACAAACTTTGAAGCCGACAAGAGAGTGCGGCGCGTTTCGGGAAAAATCGTGTCCGAAAGGTTCGGCGGCGTTCCCGTCAGCGGATACGAGATACATTTGGGGCGCAGCACAGTTACGGGCAAAGCCGAAAACTTCCTGAAGATAGAGGAATATTACGACGGCGCGCTCGTTAACGGGGGGCAGATAATAGGCTGCTACCTGCACAATATCTTCCATAACGACAGGTTCAGGAACGAGTGGCTCAACATGGTCCGCGAGAGGGCGGGGCTTCCAAAGAGGGAAATGGTCGACACGGAGGGGAACAAGGAGCGCTCCTTTGCAAAGCTTGCGGATGCCTGCAGGAAATACCTCGATATGGACGCGATTCTCAGACTCATGAACCAAAAGGTATATTGAAAAAAGGGGCTGCCGTAAACAGCCCCTTCGAGCGTGTCGAAAAAGTTTTTCGACACGCTTCCAGGTGGTATCCAATACCCCCTGGATACGAGCCTCGCGGCTCGACACCCCCGGTCGCGCACAATTGCGCGGGATAATGTATTTTTCCGGCGTACACGCCGCCGGAAAAAATGGGTTTGTACTGTTATCACATTTTTTGCTCTTAGGTTTTTTGACAGGCTGAAAGGGGCTGTTGCAAACAGCCCCTTCGATTTTTTACCAGGTCAAGGGTATAATCACCTTGTTAAGATCGCTGCCGTCCTTCATGCTCGCCTCAAAGACCTCAAGCTGTCCGCTCCCCGGGGAGGAGGAAGAAAAGCTTATCGTTTTGCTGAAGTCGCCGCGGTCTGGGGCGCCGGCAGACGCCGTCACATAGCCCTGGGCGAGCACCTGCCCGGCGTTGTCCTTGAGGCGGTAATTCACCGTGGCCTCAAATATCCTCGCGCTGCCCTGAAGATTGAACTGCTTTGAGATTTTCTGACCCGGCTCCGGAGAAGTGACCCATATCACGGGCTCGTAGACTTTGTTTAAATCGCGCACGAAGGGCTGGCCGACGAGGCCGACATGGCCCCACCAGTCCTTGGCGGCGTTCGCACTTCCTTCAACGGTAAACTGGACCTTTTGGATGGTCGGAAACTCGGTAAGCGTGTTGACAATGCTTTTGATCCCAAGCTCTTCCGCCGCCGCGCCGACATTTGCCTTCAGGACCTCTTTTGAGAAATCCACCGTCGCGAGTCCGTTTTCGATTTTAACCCCGAGTATTCTGGTATCGGCGGGGAGAACCCTGTAAGCGCCAGAAGTCGAGACCTTACCCGAGATGAGCTCCGCTAACGCGGCTTTTGCGACGCCCTCAGTTTTCTCGATGCCGTGAACCTCGCGCACGAGGTACGATTCGCCCCGCCCTTCCTTCAAATAATATACGGCGATGCTCATCGTCTGAGGTGAAGGGGGAGTAGAAGGAGAAGGCGAGGGGCTGGAAGCGGTTATGGCGGCGGACGGCGAAAGCGAGGGGAAAGGGCTGGCTGAAGGCGCAGCGGTGGTCTGCTGGACATTCGAAGCGCAGGCGGAAAGCAGCAGAAGCAGCGCTGACAATGACATTATTATCTTTCTCAAAAGCGGTATTCCTCCATTAAGTATTTGGTTTAAGCTTTGCCGGATTAATCAAAACGCCTCCGTTTTCAAAGTGAGCCGCGGCTTCGCCTGTCATGTAGCGTATGACGCTTTTTATGTTCCTGTTTCTGACGGGCTTATAAAAGAACATCATATCGACGGGATACTCGGCATCAAGCCTCAGCGTCCTGATATGAGGACTGCCTATGTTGTTTGCAACCGTTTCCGGAAGCAGCGCCACACAGCCGTTTTCGATTACTCTCGGCGCGATGCCCGTCATCAGCATGTGCTCGGTAAAGGCTATTCTCGGCCAGAAGCCGGCGTCCCTGAACATTTCGCTGCAAAAATCAAACAAGGTGGTGAACCTGTCCGGAAAGACCCAGCTTTCCGCCGAAAGATCCCGCAGGGAAACGGATTCCATTCGAGCGGCGGGGTTGTCAGTCCTCATGACGACGGCAAGGCGGTCCTTCTTCAGAACATGGCTTAACACGCTCTGAGGCGGCTTTCCGGCCCAGTATGAGACCACAAGCGCATATTTTCCCTTGCATATGTCAGCGTACGCGTCCGAGCCCAGACGTTCCCTTCTAATTTTCAGCTTGGGGCAGGCTTTTTCAAGCCCGTACATGATTTCGTAGAATCCCGCCCTGTTGGAAAAGGGACCGGACCTCACGACGACCTCGGAAAAGTTTGAGTCCGGCATCAAAGACAGCTCCTCGTCCATTTCGTCGCTGATCCTGAGAATCATCTCGATGTATTTAAGCGCCACCTTTCCCGAAGGCGTAAGGCATATTTCCTTTGCGCTGCGAATAAACAGCGGCGCTCCAATCTCCTCCTCAAGGGATGCAATCTTCTTGGAAACAGCCGACTGAGAGATATACAAGGCCTCGGCCGCCTTTGAAAAGCTCATATGCTCCGCCACGGTGAGAAAGCACTTCATTTTCCCCGTATCCAAAATATCGCCCCTTTGTTTCTATAATTTTACTATATCATAAACTCATGCTTTCCACAATAAACATGTAGAAAAAATATTCCAAAATGGAATGCCGCTTATTCCGACTTGGAATTGACGTTCCTTTTTTGCGTTGTTACAATAAAATTAAGAAACAAAGAAAGGCGGAGGATACATGAAATCAGTTATAGATGAAAAAAACAGCGTTCCGGTAGTATCGGAAAGCGACGTCCTCGTAATAGGGGGCGGGCTAGCCGGCGTAGCGGCGGCGGTGTCCGCGGCAAGGCTGGGCAAAAAAACGACTTTGATAGAAAAAAGCATCGTTCTGGGGGGGCTTGCGACGCTGGGACATGTCTGCATATACCTGCCTATCTGCGACGGCCTCGGCCGCAAGATTTACGGAGGTATGGCTGAGGAGCTTCTGCAGCTCTCCATAAAATACAGCTACAACAATCTGCCAGACGAGCGCTGGACCATGGGCGTAAAGAGAATCGAGAATCCGAAGGGGAGGTATCGCACCACCTTCAACATACCCGCATACATACTTGCGCTCGACGAGCTGACTCAAAACGAAGGCGTACACGTCGTGTTCGACACCGTGTTTTCAAAGCCGATTATGGACGGGGATGTGTGCCGCGGCGCGATAGTCGAGAACAAGTCCGGGCGCACCGCATATCTCGCCAAAATGGTAGTTGACGCGACGGGAGACGCGGATGTGTTCTACCGCGCGGGGGCGCCCTGCGAGGAGCAGAAAAGCATCGTGTCCTCATGGGCGTATGAAATAGACCTTGAAAACGCGAAAGAGGGGATTGAATCCGGCGACATACTGAAAACGATGAACCTCCGCTGGTTCGGACTCAGGCCGGACGCAGACAACTCAAAGAGCACGATACCGACATTCCTCGGCACCGACGCGGAGGAGGTAAACTCTTATATCAGGCTCAGCCGCTCGCTGATGCTGGACTATCTGAAGAAGAACCAGCGTCCCGGATACGCGATGTTCACCCTGCCGTTTATGCCGCAGTACCGTATGACAAGGCGCATACTCGGCAAAAAGGAGCTTCAGCTGAATCTCGGCCACATCGAGGACTCCGTCGGCTGCATCTGCCACAGCCTCGAGACGCCCGCGGCCGTGCACGAGTTCCCGTATGACGCCATCATTGATTCCAAGCTCAAGAATATGCTGGCCGCAGGGCGCATGGTAGCGGCAGGCGGCTATGCATGGGAGCTGATGCGCCTCATACCCGCCTGCGTATTTACGGGCCAGGTTGCTGGGACGGCGGCGGCCATCGCCATAGAATCCGGCTGCGCAGTGCAGGAGCTGAAGCTCGACAAGCTTCGCGAGGCGCTTGCCTCGACCGGCGTAATGATACATATGGACGAGGATATGCTCGGAGGGCACAGCGAAAAAAGGTTCAACGAGAAGCCCAAGGAAGTGAGCATCGGCGGCACGAAGGTGGATTCCCTGTCATATCATTGATAAGACGGAGAGCAGGCAGTAACAAAGCTCCCGAACCTCGTTGGAGGTTCGGGAGCCGCGTTATATTTACAGTGAAAGATCAATAGTGCATCAGCTTATAGAAAATGGGATAGGCGCTTATGAGCTGCTGAAGCGTCGTCCTCGCGGCTGTCGCGGGGTCGTTTATAGTGAACGCTGACGCCGACAGGGAAGAGCCTCCCGTAAAGCCGGTGATAACCACCCAGTGCTGGCTTCCGTAGGAGTTCTTCACGCCGATCAGAACGGGCTTTCCACTCTTAAGAAGATCGTAGGTCACGCTCAGGTAATCGCTTCCGGAATAAGCGGAATAGTTTGACGGCCAGTACACGGCGCCGCCCGAGGTGTATTTGAGCCTTGCCTCCATCTGATCCGGATAAATCGTGGTTCCAGTGCGGTATGACTCGGACATGGCGAGGCTCGTCGTAGCGCAGCCGATGGTTTTAATGTTCTGACCGGAGGTCCCGACCTCGACATAAGCCCACCTTGAGTCGGTCTGCTTGTAGCTCGGCACGCTCAGCGAAACCGGGGCGTATCCGCTGCTCGCGGTGCTGAGGTACGACGCTTTTACAAAGCCGATCTTCGTGCCGTTGTACAGCACGCGCTTCCAATCGCCGGAAGTGGAAAGCACGACGACGTACTGGCCGCTGTTAAGCCAGCCTGTAACCTCATAAGCCGTGCCGGCCCCCGCTCTGACGTTGAGGCTTGCCGTGGCATAAGCTGCGTATGAGCCCTGGATTACCTCTATGTAGCCGGCGGAACAATAACCGTACAGGTTGTTCCCGTATTCGACGCGCCACCAGTCCCCGCTTTTGGAGAGCAGCGTAACGTAGCTCCCGTTAGTGAGATAGCCGACGACGGTTGAAGCGGTGGATGCCGAGCTTCTGATGTTTAGCTTGCCGCTTACTGAAACCTGGCCGGCTGTGGAACCGGGTGCCGCGGCCAGCGCCGACCCCGGCAGCAGGCTCGCTATTAAGAGAAGAACCAAAAACGCTGAAGAGAGCTTTGACAATTGTTTTTTCATGTAACCTCCTTACGCAGAGACATAAGCGGCCGCTTTCAAGGCAGCCTGTCCTCATGCTGATGTTTTCGCATAAGACGCTTCTCCCGCTTTTCCGGCAAGCGGCAGCCGCTTCTCAGCCTCGGGAAAATTGCTTGAAATTTGTATTCTGTTTCTGATTCTTCTATATCTTAGCATAAGGCGCCGCATTTTTGTTGGGCCAAATTGTGGTAATTGGAAGGCAAGGCTGGGCTTGTAAGCAAAAATAGGAAAAGCTTTGCCGCAAAAACAATAAAGCTTTTCTTTTGCCGGCTGTCTGATTTATTGATAATCACAAGACCTTCTGAAAGCTTGAAAAACTATTGAATTTTCTCGGTTAACGCCATTTTCCAGCTCATATATTGCCTTTTTTCCCGAGCCAGGCTATACTTGGGAAAAAAGCGGCCGCGGGAGAAACACATGAAGCAGAGGAAACTGATAGAATTTCTCAACGTGATTGAAAAACTCAAATGCAATACACGCCATTCATGGACGTCTACGGGACGTCGTGAAAGCGTCGCCGAGCATTCCTGGCGGCTATCGGTGATGGCGCTTTTGATGCGCGACGAATTCCCCGATACCGACATTGAAAAGGTTTTAAAGATGTGCCTTATCCACGATTTCGGCGAGGCGATTACCGGGGACATACCGTCGTTTTATAAGACGGAAAGCGATGAAAAAAACGAGGAGACAGCAACAAGCAAGCTGCTTTCAATGCTGCCGGAGCCTTACAGCGCGGAATTCAAATCGCTTTTTGAAGAGATGGCGGAGCTGAAAACTCCGGAAGCGAAGCTTTTCAAAGCTCTCGACAACATGGAGGCGGTAATTTCTCATAACGAAGCGCCGATTTCAACATGGCTGCCGCTGGAATACGAGGAAAACCTGCGGTACGGGGCCGAAAGCGCGGCTTTTTCGGAATACCTTAGAGTCCTGAGGGAAGAGCTAAGACGTGACAGCGCGGAAAAAATCAGAAAAGGCCTATAAGATAAACTGTCCCCGGCTCGAAAAGCGAGCCGGGGACAGACTGTCAAAAAACATGAATCTTGGAACGGTAAAGCAGTAAAAACAAATTTGCTTATACGCTGAACATAAGCTCTCCGTAGGTCGGAAACGGCCAGTATCTGTCGGAAACCATCGTTTCCAGCTCGTCGGCTGCGGCACGGGCTTCGCTCATGCAAAGAATGACGTTTTCCCTGAAATACCTTGCTTTTCCGAGGAGGTCGTCAATTCCGTTCGCCGTAACCAGCGCGTCCTCAAGGGCGGACGTCCGTTTCATCAGCAGATTTGTAAGCTTGGTCAGATTGTTCACTATCTCGGTCGCGACATCTCCGCTCACATCTACGCCGATGGACTTTTTGGCGGCGACGGTTTCGGAAAGCTCCCTGCTGTACGCAAAGACGGCGGGGATTATTTCCTTTTTAGCCATCTCTACCATGGTGAGCGCCTCAATGTTCACAACCTTGCAGTAGTTTTCCATGAGTATCTCGTATCTCGAGTGGATTTCCGATTCGGTAAAAATCCCGTGCTTCGAGAAAAGCTTTACGTTTTTCTCGCTCTTGAAATACGGCAGGGCGTCCACGGCGGATCTCAGATTCAGAAGTCCGCGGCGCTCGGCCTCCTCGACCCATTCGGCGGCGTAGTTGTTTCCGTTGAAAATTATACGCTTATGCTCCGTAACGCACTCCCTCATGAGGGAATAAAGCTCGGCGTCAAGGTCGGAAGCCGCCTCCAGCCTGTCGGCGAACTGCGAGAGCACATCGGCGACGATCGTATTCAGTATAATATTCGGACCCGCAATGGAGAAAGCCGAACCGAGCATACGGAATTCGAATTTGTTGCCCGTAAACGCGAAGGGGGAGGTGCGGTTTCTGTCGGTTGTGTCCTTGATAAAATCCGGAAGGACCTGAACGCCTGTCCTCATGGTGCCGGCGGCCTTTTTCTCGTAAGGTACGCCTGATTCGATCGCATCGAGAATGCCGCAAAGCTCGTCGCCGAGGAATATTGACACTATGGCCGGGGGCGCCTCGTTAGCGCCCAGTCTGTGGTCGTTGCCCGCGCTTGCGACGGATACGCGGAGCAGATCCTGGTGCTCGTCCACGGCTTTAAGTACGGCGCAGAGGAAGAGGAGGAAGGTCTTGTTCTCGTGAGGAGCCTTGCCGGGCTCGAATAGGTTCCTGCCAGTATTTGTCGCGAGCGACCAGTTGTTGTGCTTACCGCTGCCGTTTACCCCGGCAAATGGTTTTTCGTGCAGCAGGCAGGCAAGTCCGTGCTTGTCGGCAACCTTTTTCATCAGCTCCATCGTGAGCTGGTTGTGGTCCGTAGCGATGTTTGTCGTTGAAAAAATGGGGGCCAGCTCATGCTGAGCCGGGGCGACCTCGTTGTGCTTGGTTTTTGCGAGTATGCCCAGCTTCCAGAGCTGGTTGTCGAGGTCCTGCATGTAATCCATTACGCGGGGCTTGATTGCGCCGAAGTAATGATCCTCAAGCTCCTGACCCTTGGGAGGCTTGGCCCCGAAAAGCGTCCTTCCGGTGAATATGAGATCCTTCCGCTTGTAGAAAAGGGCTTTGTCAATGAGAAAGTATTCCTGCTCAGGGCCCACCGTGGAAGTAACTCTGGTGGTCTGGGTGTCGCCGAGGAGCCTGAGTATCCTGACGGCTTCCCTGCTGACAAGCTCCATCGAGCGCAGAAGCGGTGTTTTTTTGTCCAGCACCTCTCCGCTGTATGAGCAGAAGGCGGTCGGTATATAGAGAGTGTTGTCCTTAACAAAGGCGTAGGAGGTGGGGTCCCAGGCCGTATAACCTCTGGCTTCGAAGGTCGCGCGGAGCCCGCCGGAAGGGAAGGAGGAGGCGTCAGGCTCACCCTTGATAAGCTCCTTGCCGGAGAATTCCATAATGACGCGTCCGCCGCTTTGAGGCGATATAAAGCTGTCGTGCTTTTCCGCGGTTATGCCGGTCATGGGCTGGAACCAGTGAGTATAGTGGGTGGCTCCCTTCTCGATGGCCCAGTCCATCATTGCGTTCGCAACGACGTTCGCAACGCCGGGATCAAGCTCGGTGCCGTGCTCGATAGTGTTTTTCAGCGATTTGTATGTGTCCTTGGGCAGCTTTTCCCTCATCACAGCGTCGTTGAAGACCATGCTGCCGAAGATTTCAGGTACGCTCTTCATCAAAGTACCCTCCTGTTGTTATAGAAGTACGATTCCCGCTTTTTCGCAGGCTTCGATGGTGTCCTTGTCCCATACGGAGGTCTGAACCTCGCCGATGTGCGCCTTGCCGAGAAGCAGCATGCTGAGCCTTGACTGTCCGATGCCGCCGCCGATCGAAAGCGGCAGCTTGCCTTCGAGTAGCAGCCTGTGGAAGAGCATCCCGCGCCTTTCGTCCGCGCCGGCCTTGGTGAGCTGTTCATCAAGGGCCTTCGGGTCGACCCTTATGCCCATCGAGGAAATCTCAAAAGCGCACTGCAGAAGCTCGTTCCAGAAAAGTATATCTCCGTTCATCTTCCAGTCGTCATAGTCCGGCGCCCTTCCGTCGTGCCTGATGCCCGACTTCAGCGTATCGCCTATCTGCATGATGAAAGCGGTTTTGTTTTTTCTGAGGTACTCGTTCTCACGCTCCTTGGGGCTGAGCTTCGGATACATATCCTCAAGCTCCTGGGTCGTCACAAAGCTGACGCTGTTTGAGAGCTCGGTCTTTATCTGCGGGAAAGCCTTTTTCAGGACGGAGAGGGTTTCGCAGACGGCGTCGACCTCCTTGCGAACCGTTTCCTTAAGGTAGTCTAGGTTTCTCGTTTCGGGCGTGATAACCTTTTCCCAGTCCCACTGGTCGGTGTATACCGAGTGAAGGTTGTCAAGCTCCTCGTCGCGTCTTATCGCGTTCATATCCGTGTACAGGCCCTCGCCGGGCTTGAAGCCGTAGCGGTAAAGCGCGTAGCGCTTCCATTTCGCGAGGGAAAAAACAACGACTGCGGAGGTTTTGGCGTCCGCAATCTCGAAGCTGACAGGATGCTCCACGCCGTTGAGATCGTCGTTGATGCCGGTTCCCTCAGTTACGAAGAGGGGGGCGGACACGCGCTTGAGATTGAGCGCTGAGCAGAGCTTGTCCTCGAATGTTCTCTTAAGAAGTCCTATGGCCGTCTGGGTATCGTAAAGGTTCAAAGTCGAGCGGTATCCCTCTGGTATAATAATCTTACTCATTTCACACGTCCTCGGTACCAAATTTTTCCATAACCAAAAAGCGCCAAGGCATATCCCAGCGCCATTGCTGCTACGGCGGAATTATAAACCTTATTCATTTATTTGTCAATGACTATGCTCCGCAGTATTAATTTTGCAATTTTTGATGACAAACTTGCCAATAAAGCTGCAATAAATGATATAAAAATGATACATTAGCACGAAATTCAATAATAGATGATTTTCGCGGCCGTTTTACTTGCAAAAACGGTTGACAAAAGCTTAATCATAGGGATATAATCTCACGCAAAGGTTTACGCTGGGAGGCTTGTGGCTGCGCTTCCCGGTTTAGGCGTCTTTTTTCGTTTGAAGGAGTTGTTGTCAATGCTAAAAGAAGGCTCAAATGGCTTCAGGAACCCGTCTGGCTGCGCGATTTCGGGCATATTTTCCAAAAGCGGCAAGCGTATCCCGGGTGATAAAATCGTAAAATCCATAAGGATAATGCATGAGCGCTCTAACGGCCTCGGCGGAGGCTTTGCGGCCTACGGAATATATCCCGAGTTCAAGGATGAGTTTGCCTTCCATATCTTTTACAATAATGTAAAGGCGAAGGAGGAGTGCGAGGCCTATTTAAGGAATAATTTCCTCATAGCCTTCCAGTCGGAGATACCGACAAGAAAGCATCCGAACATAAGCGAGGCGCCGCTTATCTGGCGCTATTTCGCGCAGCCCATCGAAGCGAGGCTTATAGAGCGGGAGATTGACGAGAGAGAGTTCGTTTCTCGCGTCGTAACTCATGTGAATACATTCATTGACGGCGCCTACATATTTTCGAGCGGAAAGGACGTCGGCGTTTTCAAGGCTGTCGGCTATCCGGAGGATGTAGGCGAGTTTTACAGGCTGGAGGAATACTCCGGTTATTCGTGGACGGCGCACGGCCGTTATCCAACGAATACTCCGGGCTGGTGGGGCGGGGCGCACCCCTTTGCGCTTCTTGACTATACGGTTGTCCACAACGGGGAGATATCCTCCTACGATGCGAACCGCCGCTTCATCGAGATGTTCGGCTACAAGTGCAGCCTCCTGACCGATACGGAGGTCATCACATACATTATCGACTATCTAGTCCGCCGCCAGGGGCTGACCATGGAGGAGACGGCGAGCGTAATCGCCGCGCCCTTCTGGTCGGTTATCGACCGGAAGAGCGAGGAGGAGCGCAAGCGGCTGACTTTCCTGCGCAACATGTTCGCGGGACTCCTGATAACCGGGCCCTTCTCCATAATCCTCGGATTTTCCGGCGGCATCATGGCTCTCAACGACAGGCTCAAGCTCCGTTCGATGGTGGCGGGTGAAAAGGGAGATATGGCGTACGTCGCGAGCGAGGAAAGCGCCATAAGGATTATAGAGCCGGACCTCGACAGGGTCTGGGCGCCGAGCGGTGGGGAGCCGGTCATATTTACGCTTAATGGAGGCGAACACAAATGCCGATAAACTATATTTATCCCGACTACGAGGTGGTCAGGGACCAAAGCCGCTGCATAACCTGCCGAGCCTGCGAAAGGCAGTGCGCGAACGATGTGCACAGCTACGATCCCGAGCTCAAGCGCATGGTTTCCGACAGCATGAGCTGCGTAGACTGCCAGCGCTGCGTGTCGCTCTGCCCGACGAGAGCTCTTAAGGTAGAAAAAACGACCAACACCTTCAAGGAAAACGCGAACTGGACCCAGAGCCTCATCACCGACGTCTATCGTCAGGCGGAGAGCGGGGGCATGCTCTCCACCTCGATGGGCAACCCGAACCCGCTGCCCATATACTGGGACAGGATGCTCATAAACGCCTCCCAGGTTACGAACCCGTCCATAGACCCGCTCCGCGAGCCTATGGAGATCAAGACCTTCCTCGGACGGAAGCCCGAAAAGATTTGCAGGGACGAAAACGGCAGGATCATCACGGAGATGTCGCCGCAGCTTGAGCTTGACGTGCCCATAATGTTCTCCGCGATGTCCTTCGGCTCGATAAGCTACAACGCCCACGAGAGTCTGGCGCGCGCCGCCACGAAGCTCGGAACGCTTTACAACACGGGCGAGGGCGGACTGCATCAGGACTTCTACAAGTACGGCAAGAACACGATCGTGCAGGTTGCGTCCGGACGTTTCGGAGTGCACAAGGGCTACCTCGACGCCGGCGCCGCCATCGAGATCAAGATGGGACAGGGCGCGAAGCCGGGAATCGGGGGGCACCTGCCCGGCGCGAAGATAACGGCCGAGGTTGCTAAAACCAGAATGATACCCGAGGGCACGGACGCCATATCTCCGGCGCCTCACCATGACATATACTCCATAGAGGATCTCAGGCAGCTCGTGCTTTCACTCAAGGAAGCGACCGGCTACAAGAAGCCCGTTTTCGTCAAGATAGCGGCCGTCCACAACGTGGCCGCCATCGCATCGGGCATAGCGAGAAGCGGCGCCGACGTTGTTGTCATCGACGGCTTCAGAGGAGGCACCGGCTCCGCCCCGACGCGTCTGCGCGACTATGTGGGAATCCCGATCGAGCTTGCGCTCGCCAGCGTGGATCAGAGGCTCAGGGACGAGGGGATACGCAACAATGTGTCGCTCGTCATAGGCGGCTCGGTGAGAAGCAGCGCGGACGTTGTAAAGGCCATTGCCCTCGGCGCCGACGCCGTGTATATAGGGACCGGCGCTCTCATCGCTCTCGGCTGCCATCTCTGCCGCTCCTGCCATACCGGCAAGTGCAACTGGGGAATAGCGACACAGCGTCCGGAGCTTGTAAAGCGCCTCAACCCCAACGTCGGATACCAGAGGCTTGTAAATCTCGTAACTGCATGGAGCCACGAGATAAAGGAAATGATGGGCGGCATGGGAATAAACTCCATAGAGGCGCTGAGAGGCAACCGCCTCATGCTTCGCGGGGTCGGAATGACCGAAACCGAGCTGCGGATTCTGGGAATCAAGTACGCGGGCGAGATTTGGAGCTGATCCGCACCGCCGCCTGAAGGCAAAAGCATCCCGTAAAACGGACATCGGCCTTGGAGGAAAACCGTCCGAGGCTTTGCGAAAGGAATGGTCATATAATGAAACGGGTATATGTAAACGAGCAGTGGTGCCTCGGCTGCCACCTCTGTGAATATTACTGCGCGTTCGCGAATTCCGGAATTAACGACATGGTGAAGGCGCTCAAGGACAAAGATATTTACCCGAATATCCAGATAGAAGAGGATAAGGACATAAGCTTTGCGGTTTCCTGCCGCCACTGCAAGGATCCGCTCTGCGTGAAGAGCTGCATTTCCGGATCTCTCAGCATATGCGACGGCGTCATAAGGGTGGATCAGGACAAATGCGTCGGCTGCTATACCTGCATTCTGGCCTGCCCCTACGGCGCAATACTGCCATCCCCGAAGGGCGTCGTGCAGAAGTGCGAGCTGTGCGTGGACAACATCGGCGGCACGCCGAACTGCGTCAAGGGATGTCCCAACGCGGCGATAGTCTTTGAGGAGAGGTGAGCGCGATGAAGTACGTTATTATCGGCAACTCCGCGGCGGCGATAGGCTGCGTGGAGGGCATAAGGAAGGCTGACAAAGAGGGAAAGATCCTCATTATTGCCAGCGAGCCTCATCATACATATTCGAGGCCTCTTATTTCATATCTCCTCATGGGCAAAACCGACGAGCAGAGGATGAAGTACCGTCCGGACGGTTTTTACGAGGAAAACGGCTGCGAGACAATGTTCGGCAGGAGCGTGACAAGTATATCGCCGGACAAAAAAACCGTGACGCTGGACGACGGGAGCGAAATCGCCTATGACAAGCTCATGGTGGCTACCGGCTCAAGACCCTTTGTGCCGCCGGTAGCGGGACTTGATAAGGTGAAAAACAAGACCTCGTTCATGACGCTTGACGACGCGCACAGCCTGCGGTCGATGACCGGCCCGAAGACGGATGTTATGATACTGGGCGCGGGACTGATAGGCTTAAAATGCGCGGAATGCCTTATCGGAAAGGTGAAGTCCATCACGGTCGTGGACATGGCGGACAGGATACTGCCGAGCATCCTTACCCCTGAGGCCGCGGCTATGGTCCAGCGCCACCTTGAGAAATACGGCGTGAAGTTCATACTGAGCGACAGCGCCGAGGAATTTACCAAGGATTCGGCAAAGCTTAAAAGCGGGAAGACGGTTGAATTCGACGTGCTTGTCACGGCTGTCGGTGTGCGCCCGAATACGGGGCTCGTCTCCGAGGCCGGCGGCAAGGTCCAAAGAGGCATATATACGAACGAAAAGTGTGAAACTACGCTAAGGGACGTATACTCCGGGGGAGACTGCACGGAATATTACGACTCCGCCCTGGGAGACGTCAGGATACTCGCGATACTTCCTAACGCCTATATGCAGGGACTCACGGCCGGAGTCAATATGGCGGGCGGCGAAGCCGTTTTCGAGCACGCGATACCGATGAACGCCATCGGCTTCTACGGTCTGCATATAATCACGGCGGGCGTTTACGACGGCGAAAGCTATGTAAAGAGCGACGGCGAAAGCTATAAGGCGCTGTACTATAAGGATAATCTGTTGAAGGGCTTCATACTCATAGGCGACGTCGCGAGGGCGGGAATTTATACCTCGCTTATCCGTGAGGCGACCCCTCTGGACTCGTTGAACTTCGAGCTCATCAGGGAGCGCCCGCAGCTTATGGCGTTCGCGAAAAATGTGCGCAAGTCGCGTCTGGGGGAAGAACAATGAAGAACGCAGTTAAATATATGGGCGAGCGCTACGTCGGCTGCGGAGCCCGCGAAGGCGAGATAGTAATCGAGGGAGTGCCCGGGAACGACCTCGGGGCATATCTCGACGGAGCCGACATTACGGTTTACGGAAACGCGCAGGATGCGACCGGAAACACCATGAACAACGGCACCATAACAATCTACGGAAATACAGGCGACACGGTCGGCTACTCGATGCGCGGCGGCGCAATATACGTTCGAGGCAACGCGGGATACCGCGCGGGCATCCATATGAAGGCGTCGATAGACAAGGTTCCCACGCTTGTGATAGGCGGGCATTGCGGGAGCTTCCTCGGCGAGTATCAGGCCGGAGGCAACATAATTGTCCTGGGGCTTGATTCGGACGGAATTCCGGTCGGCGACTTCTGCGGAACCGGACAGCACGGAGGCAGGATATACCTCCGCACGGACAGGCTGCCGGACGACCTGCCTGCTCAGGTCATAGCCCGGAAAGCGAGCGCTGAGGACATGAGAGAGATCATGCCGTTCATCGACACCTTCTGTGAAAAATTCGGGGCGGAAAAGGAAAAGGTGATGTCGAAAAGCTTCTTTGTACTTGTTCCGAACTCGAAAAATCCTTATAAACAGCTTTACTGCTACAATTGATATGGTGTATAATATAGTAACCGCTATGCGGTTACTATAATTAATATACGCCGTATTTGGGACCGGCCGGACTGTTTCGCTCCCTGACGGGCGGAAAAGCGACGTAACCGCCCATGCGGCTGCGGCGCCTAATCAATAGGAAAGCGAGTGGCGAGCATGCACCGTACCGAGAACGATGTAATGGACTTTGTAAACGAAAACGACGTGAAATTCATTCGTCTGGCGTTTTGCGACGTTTACGGGGACCAGAAGAACGTGTCGATAACGCCTCTGGAGCTTTCCCGTGCGTTCAGTACGGGAATATCCTTCGACGCCTCGGCGATAAAAGGCTTCGGAATGGAGGAAAAATCCGACCTTTTGCTTTTTCCGGACCCTTCCACGCTTGCCATATTGCCATGGAGGCCCTCGCACGGGCGCGTTATCAGGTTCTACTGCGATATCCGCCGCCCGGACGGAAGCCCCTTCGAGCTGGACGCAAGGCAGCTTCTCAAAAGGACCGCGGCCAAGGCGAAGGCCGAGGGCCTCAGCTTTCATATGAGCGCCGAGTGCGAGTTCTACCTTTTCAAGACGGACGAGTACGGAGAACCTACGAGAGAACCTCTCGATAAGGGCGGTTATTTGGATATCACTCCCGCGGACAAGGGCGAGAACGTCCGCCGCGAGATCTGCCTCAACCTTGAGCAGATGGGCGTGCAGTTTGAAAGCTCGCATCATGAGGAAGGCCCGGGGCAAAATGAAATCGATATGAGATATTCGGACGCGCTTTCGTCCGCGGACGACGTCACGACCTATAAGTCGGTCGTGAGGACGATAGCGGAGCTGAGCGGGCTGCACGCCTGCTTCTCGCCAAAGCCTATCAAGGACAAGGCGGGCAGCGGCATGCACATAAACATGTCCGTCCGAAGAGCCGGGGAAGCTTTCATGACAGGGGAGCTTCAGAGCGGCCTTTTGGCGGGAATACTCGAGCATATAGAGGAGATTACCGCGTTTTTGAATCCGGTGCCTGAATCCTATGAGCGCCTCGGCGTCTGCAAGGCCCCGAAGTATATCTCGTGGGCGCCCGAAAACCGGTCCCACCTTATCAGGGTGCCTGCCGCATCGGGCGAATATACGAGGCTTGAGCTCCGCTCTCCCGACTGCATGGCTAATCCCTATATTTCGTATTCGCTCCTTATCGAGGCGGGAATGGACGGAATAAAGCGCGGGCTGACTCCGCCCGAAGCGCTTTGCGTCAACATGTATGAAGCGCCCGCCGAGCTGCTGTCGAAGCTGAGGAAGCTGCCCGGCAGCTATTCCGAGGCTGTCGCGGCCGCCGAGGCAAGCGCGTTCGTAAAGGCAGTTTTGCCGCCAAAAATGATTGAAGCGTTTAAAAACAAGTAAAAAGGCGTATCATGAAAGGGGGCGGAGTATATGGACTTGCGGCGGGCTTCGCGCAAAGTGATGGTGGTCTCGAGCTCTGACAAAGGCGCGGAGTTTATCGCGAAGCTGCTCGACCCTGCGAGATACGACTCCGTCACGATGGTAAGGAATGCGGGCGAAGCCAGGCGAAGCCTAATAAACGGAAATTTTGACACTGTAATAATCAACACACCGCTTACCGACGAGTTCGGACACGAGCTTTCGCTTTACGCAGCGGAAAACTCGGTTTCAGGCATAATACTTATAGTAAAAAGCCAGATATTCGACGAAATAAGCAGCCGTGTTGAAAATTTCGGTGTCATTACTGTTGCCAAGCCCCTGTCGGCGAGCATATTCCACCAGACGCTTTCCGTGGTCTACGCGACGCAGGAGCGGCTGCGCGGCATGAAGAAGGAAAACGAGAATTTAAGGTCCAAGATAGACGAGCTCAAGATAATAAACAGAGCAAAGTGCGTGCTCATAGAATACCTCAATATGAGCGAGCCGGCCGCCCACCGCTATATAGAAAAGCAGGCGATGGATATGCGGGCGACAAAGCTCCAGGTAGCCGAAAAGATATTGAAAATGTATGAAGATTAAGATGAGGAGAAGGGGAAAATGACCAAGTATATTTTTGTTACGGGCGGCGTTGTTTCGGGTCTTGGAAAGGGCATTACTGCGGCTTCTCTCGGCCGTCTTCTGAAGGCCAGAGGACTCAAGGTGGCGGCGCAGAAGCTGGATCCATATATAAACGTGGACCCCGGGACCATGAGCCCCTATCAGCACGGGGAGGTTTTCGTCACGGAGGACGGCGCGGAAACCGATCTGGATCTTGGTCATTACGAACGCTTTATAGACGAGGATCTGAACCAGTTTTCTAACCTCACCACGGGAAAGGTGTACTGGAACGTGCTGAATAAGGAGCGCCGCGGCGAGTTCCTCGGCAAAACGGTCCAGGTCATACCCCATATAACGAACGAAATCAAGGATTTTATTTACAGCGTCGGAAACAAGACGAACGCCGACGTGGTGATCACGGAAATCGGCGGGACGACGGGGGATATAGAAAGCCAGCCGTTTCTTGAAGCCATACGCCAGGTGTCGCTCGAGGTCGGGAAGAACAACTGCCTTTTCATACATGTGACTTTGGTGCCCTACATAAAGAGCTCGGGCGAACACAAGTCAAAGCCGACCCAGCACTCCGTCAAGGAGCTGCGATCGATGGGCATTACCCCCGACGTCATCGTCATGCGCAGCGACGAACCGATAGACGAAGACATCAGGCAGAAGATTTCGCTTTTCTGCAATGTCAAGCCGGACTGCGTGATAGAAAACATTACGATTCCGGTCCTGTACGAAGCTCCCATCATGCTTGAGAAGAACAACTTCTCCGATATTGTCTGCCGCGAGCTCGGCATAGACGCGAAACGTCCCGACCTCAGGGAGTGGGAGTCCATGCTTGAGCGTATCAAGAACCGCACTAAGACCGTTAAGATAGCGATAGTGGGGAAGTACGTCAAGCTGCACGACGCCTATCTCTCGATTGCAGAAGCGCTGCAGCACGCGGGCTATGAGCATCAGTCGAAAATTGTTATCGAGTGGATAGACTCGGAGGCGATAACAGAGGATACTGCGGCTCAGATACTCGGCGAGTGCGACGGGATACTGATACCGGGAGGCTTCGGAAACAGGGGCATAGAGGGCAAGATAATCGCCGCCAGATACGCGCGAGAGAACAACGTGCCCTACTTCGGCATATGCCTCGGAATGCAAATCGCCGTAATAGAATACTCGAGGAACGTCCTCGGGCTGAAGGACGCGAATTCCAACGAATTTGACCCGTATTCAAAGAACAAGGTGATCGACTTCATGCCGGACCAGAACGACGAGATGAACAAGGGCGGCACTATGCGCCTCGGGAGCTACCCCTGCAAGATAGTAGGCGGCTCCATGATGGAAAAGTGCTACAACAGGCTTCTCGTTTCCGAGCGCCACAGGCACAGGTATGAGTTCAACAACGATTACAGGGGGGCGCTCACCGAGGCGGGGCTACGTATAAGCGGGACCTCTCCGGACGGAAGGATAGTGGAAACGGTCGAGATACCCGAGAACGACTTTTTTGTCGGCGTGCAGTTCCACCCGGAGTTTAAAAGCAGACCGAACAGAGCGCATCCTCTCTTCTCCGGATTTATAAAAGCGGCTGTACAGAAAAGCGAAAAAAGATGATTAAAGCCGCATTATTTGCACTTTAAGCGCATTTTATATGCATTTAATAGCTCAAAATAGAGGCCTGTCAAGAGGATTGGTTTCTTTTTTCGACTGAAATACCGTTTTTTTGAGGTTTTTTTCAACCCCATGAAAAAGAATTATAATAAATGTTATACCCGCCGAAAGTATTTCGGCGGGTATTTTTGTTTTTGCCGCAATATAGCGGAACAACCGTTCTAAAATTACGAAAAATGCATAAAAACAATAAAAAAAGGGCAGTTTTTATTTGAAAAAATTCTGAAAATACTATTGATTTTTTCCTTCAATATACTTATAATGAAATCAAAGTGGGGCGAAATGGGTTAAAGTGTTGTAAAATCCCACGGAAACGGAGGTTGGCGCCATGACAGGCGAATATCAGCACACGCTTGATTCCAAGGGCCGCCTCTTCATTCCGGCAAAACTGCGGGAAAAGCTGGGCAGCGTTTTCTATGTCACGATTTCTATTGACGACTGCCTTTCCGCATACCCGACAGAGAACTGGAACAAGATTAAGGAGAAGTTCGACGCGCTGCCGAGCTCGCAGTCCAGAAAGATGCGCCAGCTGTTTGTCAACGCGGCCTGCTGCGAGCTGGACGGTCAGGGCAGGATACTGCTGCCGCAGAAGCTGCGCGACTATGTGGGACTCAAGAAGGACGTTACCATCGTGGGAGTTTCCAATCACGCGGAGATTTGGGATTCCGACAAGTGGGCGGCTCTGGAGCAGGAAGAGCTTACGAAGGAAAACATCGCCGCCGCCATCGAGGAACTGGGATTTTAAGACTTGAGCCGTTTATTATGCGGCGTTGCCCAGATGAATTTCGGAGGATGACGCTTTGGAACAGCTTCACAAGCCGGTACTGCTGAAAGAGTGCATAGAGGGGTTGAACATCAGGCCCGACGGCATATACCTCGACGGGACTTTGGGACGCGGCGGCCACTCCCTTGAAATTGCAAAAAGGCTTCGGGGGGGCAGACTGATAGCGGTGGACCGCGACGAGACGGCGATAAGGGAGTCTCGCGAGAGGCTGAAGGAGTACTTGGACAGGATAAGCTTCGTGCACGGAAACTTCGGAGAAATCAAGAGAATACTGGGAGAGCTTGGCATAGACGGGGTTGACGGAATGCTCTTCGACCTGGGAGTGTCTTCACCGCAGCTTGACGACGCGAAACGGGGCTTTTCGTATATGGCGGACGCTCCGCTCGATATGCGTATGGACGAAAGCTCACCGCTGACTGCGTATGAGGTCGTGAACGGATGGGACGAACAGCGCCTTAAAAGGATACTTTTCGAATACGGCGAGGAGCGCTACACGCAAAAAATAGTGTCAAACATCGTAAAGAAAAGAGCGGTAAAACCGATTGAGACCACGTTCGAGCTTGTGGATATAATCAAGAGCTCGATGCCGCCGGAGGCCCTGCGGGAAAAGCAGCACCCGGCGAAAAGAAGCTTTCAGGCGATACGCATAGCCGTTAACGACGAGCTGGGTTCCATATCCGAAATGCTTTCTGACGCCGCTGACATGCTTAAAAGAGGCGGAAGGCTCGCTGTCATAAGCTTTCACTCGCTTGAGGACAGACTGGTGAAAAATGCGATGCAGTCAGGCGAAAAGGGCTGCACCTGCCCGAAGGATTTCCCTGTATGCGTTTGCGGATTCGTTCCGAAGCTGAAGGTCATCACCAAAAAGCCGGTCACGGCCACGAAGGAAGAGCTTGAAGAAAATCCCCGCTCGCGCAGCGCAAAGCTGCGAATAGCGGAGAGAATATGATCCGGAGGAATAGACAGATGTATGAAGGCGAAGCTAAAAAAATGAAATATGCAAGTGCCACCTACGGCAGCCTTGCCTATGATCTCAACAGAGCTTTTCAGCCTGAAATTGAAATTCCGGAAGCGCCTTTGCCGAGGACTGAGCGCGAAAAAAGGCAAAAGGTAAGGATAGACGTACAAAGGAATAAGAAGGCCGCGGAAAGGTCAAAGACCAACGCGAAATACAAAGCGTCGGTCGCACCCTTCAGCGTTATCGGCTTTGTGGCCGCGGCGCTTATGCTCGTCATGGTGGTGATGGGCTACGTGCAGCTGACAAAGATATCCGCCGAATCCTCCAGCCTTCAGAAGAAGATCACCGAACTCAAAAACACTGAGGCGAAGCTCAAAATTAAATATGAGAGCACCTTTGATCTCACCAAGGTTGAGGAATACGCAACTGGCAGGCTCGGAATGGTCCCTGCCACAAGCAGCCAGATGTACTACGTGAAAAGCACTGCGCCCGACAAGGCGGAGATTATCTCCGACAGCAAGCGGGAGGGAGTCATAAAAAACGTAAGCGCCTTTTTGTCCCGCGTGGTGGAATATTTTAAATAAGCGTGATAATATAATCATACCGTAATGACACTGTTGCGCAGGGAGACGTTTATGGCAGCGGAGAAAAAGAAGGCGGAACAAAAAGCCAATACTCAGATACTGCGCCGCACACTGTTTTTGCTTGTAGTGTGCGGCATACTTGCTTTTATAGTTATGGCCGCTCATCTGTACAAGGTTCAGGTGCGCGACCACGAATATTATGAGCAGAAGGCGATTGAGCAGCAGCTCAGGCAGACGACCATCTCAGCGTCCAGGGGCACAATCTACGACGCCAACATGAAGGTGCTGGCCATGAGCGCAAGCGTCGAGACCGTATACATAAGCCCCGCTGAGCTGAAAATGTATAAGGAGGACCCCGAGTTCATCGCAAGGAACCTGTCGTCGATTCTGGGCGTCGGGTACGACGATATTATGAAAAAGTGGCAGGATACCGGGTCGTGGTACAAAACCGTGGCCGTAAAGATCGAGCAGGATGTCGCGGACAAGGTAAGAAAGTTTAAAAACGACAACAAAATCAAAAGCGTGCACCTTGAAACGGATACAAAAAGGTACTATCCTTACTCGAGTCTTGCCTCGCAGGTACTCGGCTTCGTCGGCACTGAAAACACAGGGCTCGAGGGCATTGAATCAAGATACAACGATTATCTCAAGGGTACGAGCGGAAGAATTGTCCGCGCCGCGACATCAAACGGCACCGATATGCTTTACACGAAGTTCGAGAACTATGTGGACGCGAAAAACGGCAACAGCGTGGTATTGACCATAGACTCAAACATACAGTACTATCTGGAAAAGCACATCGAGCAGGCGATAAAGGACTATGCCATCCTGAACGGAGGCATGGGAATAGTCATGAACGTCAAGACCGGCGCGGTGCTGGGTATGGCGACGCTTGAAAACTACAACCCGAACAATTACAAAGAGATAAGCCAAAAGGCGAAGGAAAAGCTCGCAGGCAAAACGGGAGACGATTATCTGAAGGCGCTTTCGGAAGCCCAGATAAGCCAGTGGCGTAACAGGGCTATAAGCGATACCTACGAGCCGGGCTCCACCTTCAAGACCTTTACGCTTGCCATCGCGCTTGAGGAAGGGCTCGTCAACGAAAAGAGCAACTTCTACTGCGGCGGAACCGTGAGCGTTCCGGGGCGCGATACGCCGGTACACTGCTGGAAGTCCGCGGGTCACGGCAATCAGACGCTCGCCGAGGCGGTGCAGCACTCCTGCAACGTCGCCTTCGTCAACATAGGTCTGAAAATTGGCGCGAAGAAGTTTTACGATTATATGGACGCCTTCGGCTTCTTCGACAGGTCCGGCATAGATCTTTACGGAGAAGGGGAGAGCCTCTGGTGGGATAAGGGCGTTTTTGAAAACCCCAAGAACCTTTCGCAGCTTGCGGCCGCGTCCTTCGGACAGACCTTCAATATCACCCCTCTTCAGCTCATAACCGGGGTGAGCTGCGTCGCCAACGGCGGAAAGCTGATGAAGCCCTATGTCGTTTCCAAAATACTCGATCCGGCCGGCAACGTCATAAAGGCGAACGAACCGAAAATGGAGCGGCAGGTCATAAGCGAGGAGACCTCAAAAAAGGTCTGCGCCATACTGGAAACGGTTGTTAACGGCGGAGAGAGCACGGGCGCTAACGCCTATGTCGCCGGATACCGCATAGCCGGCAAGACCGCAACCTCGGAGAAAATCGGTCAGGGCTCGAACGACTACATAGTATCATTTGTCGGCATAGCGCCCGCCGACGATCCGCAGATCGCCGTGCTGGTAATTCTGGACACCCCTGACCCGAAGACGGGCATTTATATAAGCGGCGGGATCATGGCCGCTCCCGCGGTCGGGAAAATATTCGCAGACGTTCTTCCTTACATCGGAGTCGA
Source organism: Clostridiales bacterium (assembly GCA_029268065.1). GTDB lineage: Bacteria > Bacillota > Clostridia > Oscillospirales > Oscillospiraceae > DUPK01. The sequence goes on from JAJUHC010000008.1 coordinate 48,465, forward strand.
GCCCGTATACTCGGAGAAGGAACTTGCAACAATAAACGCAACGGTTCCGTATGTGAAGAACATGAGCGTGGACGAAGCCTCAAAGCAGCTCAAAGACAAAGGCTTTGACGTCAGGGTGGTCGGAAGCGGAGCGACTGTTACGGATCAGATTCCCGCGGCCAACATAACGGTAATCAAGGGCACTCAGGTCATAATCTATGCCGGAGACGCGAAGCCCTCCTCGATGGTTTCGGTCCCGAATCTCTACCGGAAGACGTATTCGCAGGCAAAGAGTGCGCTGGAAGCGGCGGGCCTGTACATGAGAACCAGCGGCGTCGCGGCGTCCTCGTCGTCGACGATAGTGGTATCGAACCAGTCTGTTTCTTCCGGCTCTTCCGTGCCGCTCGGTACGGTCGTCGAGGTAACGCTTATCCAAAGCGACACCTCCGTCATGGAAACGAGAGGCTGAGGGCCTCTGGGCAATATTCGTATTTTATGATCCGGCAAAGCCGCTGGCGTGAACGCGCCGTGTTACTAACGATAGGGGGAACGTATGAAACTTAAGGATTTGCTTGCGGGCGTCAAGGTGCTGGAGAGCACGGCCGATCTCGAAATCGCGGTAGACGACATCGGCTACGACTCGAGGGCGATCAGGCCCGGTATGGCGTTTGTCGCCGTGGAGGGCTACGTTACGGACGGGCACAGGTATATTGGAGGCGCCGTTAAAAACGGAGCTTCCGTCGTCATATGTCAGAAGCCGCCAGAAACCGCGGTCCCTTATGTTCTGGTTGAGGACTCGCGGCTTGCGCTGGCGCAGATTTCCGCAAATCTTTTCGGGCATCCGGCAAAAAAGCTTATCCTGATAGGAGTCACCGGCACTAACGGAAAAACCACGGTAACGCATCTTATAAGGAGCGTTGTTGAAGCCGTGACCGGAGAAAAATGCGGGCTTATCGGCACCAACGAGAACATCGTCGGCGACAAGGTTTACGAGGCCGAGCGCACCACGCCCGAATCCTATGACTTGCATAAGCTTTTCCGCGAGATGGTCGACTGCGGCTGCAAATACGCCGTAATGGAGGTGTCTTCGCACGCGCTTGTCACAGGAAGGGTGGAAGGAGTGCTCTTTGAAGCGGGAGTGTTCACGAACCTTACTCAGGATCATCTGGACTTCCATATCACCATGGAAAATTACCGGGACGCCAAGGCCAGACTCTTTGATATATCCAAAAACGCGGTCATAAACCTGGACGACCCGGCCGGGCCTTATTTAAAGGACTACGCAAGGTGCCCGGTTATCACATATTCAGCAAAAAACGACGGCGCGGATCTTGTGGCGAGGGATATCAAGCTCAGAGAAGCCCGCGTGGATTTCTGCGCGGTTGCGATAGGGAAGATCCAGCGCATGGAGCTTCACATTCCCGGAATGTTCTCGGTTTATAACGCCCTCGCTACAATCGCCTGCTGCGAGGTCTTGGGGCTAACGCTGCCCGATATTTCCTCCGCGCTCAGGGAGTGCAAGGGAGTTAAGGGAAGGGCCGAGGTGGTCCCAGTCGACGCGGACTACACGATAATCATTGATTACGCCCACTCGCCCGACGCGCTGGAAAAGATTCTTAAGACCGTCAGGGGATTCGCCAAGGGGCGCGTAGTCGTGGTATTCGGCTGCGGAGGGGAGCGCGACACTGGAAAGCGCCCCATGATGGGCAAAATAGCGGCGGAGCTTGCGGACTACGTCATTATAAGCTCAGATAACCCCAGAAGCGAGGATCCGGAAGCGATAATTGACGACGTGATCGAGGGCTTGAAGGGATATAAAACCCCCTACAAGCGGATTTCAGACAGACCCGAGGCGGTGCGCTGGGCGCTTTCTCACGCAAAAACCGACGATATAATAGTGCTTGCGGGAAAAGGGCATGAGGACTATCAGGTCATAGGCACCGAGAAGCTCCACCAGGACGAACGCGAGGTAATAGCCGAATTCTTTGCGGAAAAGAAAAAGAGTAACAGGGAGTAAAGCAAACGATGTCTTTATTGTTGTCATTTGCCGTATCGGCGGCCGTGAGTGTGCTTTGCGGGATAATACTTGTCCCTTATCTGCGCAAAATCAAAGCCGGACAAAGCATCAGAAGGGACGGACCGGTATGGCATATGTCCAAAGAGGGCACGCCGACCATGGGCGGCCTGATATTCATCACCGGAATCGGAGTATCGGTATTGTCAACAGGCATGTCCGCCGCAATGAAGGGAGACTGCGTACACCTTTTCATATTTGCGTTTGCACTTATATTTTCCGCGATAGGTTTCCTTGACGATTTCGAGAAGCTCAGGAAAAAGCAGAATCTCGGACTGACGGCGCTCCAGAAGTTCCTGCTTCAGCTCATTGTTTCAATAGCCTTTGTTTCCCTGCTCCGTTACTTCGGGTATCTTACGCCCAGGCTGTATGTTCCTTTTACGGGAATAACGCTGCCCATGAACGGAATTGTATATATGCTCCTGGCATCCTTCGTGATAGTCGGCACCGTTAACGCGGTGAACATTACGGACGGTGTGGACGGTCTTGTGACCGGCGTTTCAATACCCGTCGCGCTGTTTTATACAGCGGTGGCCGTTAGCTGGGGCAGGCCGTCGGTGGGGGTGTTTTCCGCAGCGCTGACGGGCGGGCTTATTGCCTTCCTGATATTCAACTACAACCCAGCCAAAATATTCATGGGGGACACGGGCTCCCTGTTTCTGGGCGGCGCGATCTGCGCGCTGGCCTTCGCGCTTGACATGCCGCTGATACTGATACCCGTCGGCATCGTGTATGTGATTGAAACGCTCTCGGATATAATTCAGGTTTTCTATTTCAAGCTCACTCACGGCAAGCGAATCTTCAAAATGGCCCCGCTTCACCATCACTTTGAAATGATCGGCTGGAGCGAAAAAAAGCTCTTTTTTGTATTTTCGGGGGTGTCCCTGTTATTTGCGGTTATAAGCTACATAGCGGTGCAAAGCCGCTACGTAGCGTAAGGGGGGGAGTAAATGGCACCACAGTATGGGGGCGCAAGCGCCAAAGCCGCCGAAATGAACAGCCTTTCAGACGTCGGAAGCGGTCTTTTGGAGCGTACAAAGGGAAGAAAGCTCTTCCGCGTCGGCAGCGTTGATATTCCTTTTTTGATGCTGACAATGATAATTCTCGGTATAGGGCTTATCATGGTTCTTTCGGCAAGCTTTGCGAGGGCGTACTACGAAACCGGAAACCCGACGAAATACTTCGTGAAGCAGCTGCTGTTCTCCGGCGCCGGCGTCATCGCGATGCTGGCGATATCCAGGGTGGAATTGAGCTTTATAAGCCGTTTTTCCTTTCCTCTCCTCGGCGTTTCAATAATTCTTCTCGCCATCGTTCCAATTATCGGGGTTTCCAAGGGCGACGCGACGCGCTGGATTGATCTTAAGGTGACCACGTTCCAGCCATCGGAGCTGGCAAAGCTTGCGGTGATACTGTCTTTCGCCTCGCTGTCATGCAAAACAAAGGAGAAAATGAAGACCTTCAGGTACGGGATACTTCCCTTCGGAATCATCCTCGCGGTAATCGTCGGCCTTCTTATGCTTGAGCCGCACATTTCAGCTTCGATTATAATTATCGCCATCGGCGCAATTATGATGTTCCTCGGCGGCGCGGAGATAAAGTGGTTCGTTATGCTCGGCGTATTTGTCGGCGCAGCGGGGGCGCTGATACTCGCTAAATTCGGATATGCGATAGACAGAATAAAAATATGGCAGGATCCCTTCTCCGATCCCCTCGGCAAGGGCTTCCAGATAATTCAGTCGCTGTACGCAATAGGATCAGGAGGACTCCTCGGCGTGGGGCTCGGTCAGAGCCGCCAGAAATACCTTTATTTGCCGGAAGAGCACAACGACTATATTTTTTCGATAGTCTGCGAAGAGCTCGGCTATATAGGGGCTATCCTGATACTTACGCTCTTCGCGCTGCTGATTATCAGAGGGTTCTGGATAGCGATGCACGCAAAGAACCGGTATTCGACCATGGTCGCGGCCGGCCTTACGGCTCTTCTCTTTCTCCAGGTGTTCTTCAACGTCGCCGTTGTCACCAACCTGATACCCTGCACGGGCATTTCGCTGCCGTTTTTCAGCTATGGAGGAACGGCGCTTATGCTGCAGCTTGCCGAAATGGGAATTGTGCTTGGAATATCGAGAGAAATCCCTATAAAGAGGGCGGGATGAGATGAGATTTCTTTTCACATGCGGGGGGACCGCCGGGCACATAAATCCCGCTGTAGCCGTCGCGGGAAGGCTCAAGCACCTCCTTCCGGAATCCCAGTTCCTCTTTGTGGGCGCCGAGGGCAACATGGAGGAGGAGCTTGTTCCGAGGGAAGGCTATGAAATCAGGCTTATCTCCGTTTACAGCCTGCACAGGAGCCTTGCGCCGAGGGAGATTGCCCACAACATCGCGGCTGTGCATAAGCTTAATGTATCCGCGAGGCAGTCAAGGAGAATAATAGAAGATTTCAGGCCCGATGTCGTTATAGGAACGGGCGGCTACGTCTGCTATCCGGTTATACGGATGGCGCACAAAATGGGCGTTCCGACGCTTATACACGAATCCAACGCGGTGCCCGGGCTAACGACCAAAAGGCTTGAAAATAAAGCCGACGTCATTATGGTTGGTTTCGAGGAAAGCCGAAGGTATTATAAAAAGCCGGAAAAAGTGGTTGTGACGGGCACACCGGTGAGGAGCGGCTTCATGTGCTGGGAAAAAGAGCAGGCAAAGCGCTCGCTCGGAATCAGCGGTCCGCTTGTCGTCACCTTCTGGGGCTCGCTCGGAGCGAGGCGCATGAACGCCATAATGGCGGATTTTATAAAGCTGAATTACGAGGCGGAGGCCTTTTCTCATATCCACGCTACGGGAAACGGCGGGGAAGGGCTCTCGTCGATGCGGAAAATGCTTGACGAGAGAGGCGTAGCAGGCGAGAGTGAAAGGGGCATCGACATCAGACCCTATATTTTCGACATGCCGAAGGTTATGGCGGCTGCCGACCTCATTATCTGCCGTTCGGGAGCCTCCACGCTGAGCGAGCTGACGCTCATCGGAAAGCCCGCCATACTGGTGCCTTATCCGTACGCAACGAACAATCATCAGGAGAAAAACGCGAGGGTCCTGTCCGACAGGGGAGGAGCCGTGCTTATAAGGGACGCCGACTGCACCGCGCAGGGGCTTTTCAATATAGCTAATGAAATACTGAAGGACCCCGGACGCATGAAAAGAATGTCCGAGGCGATGCGGGAGCTTTCCGCGCCCGGCGCTACCGATAAAATAGCCGAAACCGTGCTCGAACTTGCGCAAAAGCGAGGTTAACGAGATAGACACCAGCCGCATAGTATGGTCTGTAAAGAACCATAAGCTCCGACAGAGTTCTGTCGGCTTTTTGTGCGGGGGTGCGATAATGATACTTCGGATAAACGGAGGCAAAAAGCTCTGCGGAAGCGTGTCGGTACACGGCGCTAAAAACAGTGTTTTGCCCATTATGGCGGCATCCATTCTGGCTGAGGGCGAGAGCGTGATATATAATTGCCCGGACCTTACCGACGTGGACGTTTCCATGAATATTCTTACATATCTCGGCTGCAAGGTGATGAGGAGCGCGGACACGGTTTACATCGATTCCTCTGCCATGAATCATTCCGATATCCCGGATGAGCTCATGCGCGAAATGCGCTCCTCCGTGGTTTTCCTCGGAGCCATTCTGGCGCGTACGGGAGAGGCGCTTCTTACATATCCGGGCGGCTGCGAGCTGGGACCGCGGCCTATCGATCTTCACCTTATGGCGCTGCGCGTGCTGGGCGCAGATATAGAAGAAGTGGGCGGTAAAATAATCTGCAAGGTCAGAAAGCTTGAGGGCGGAAGGATTGAGCTGCCGATAGCGAGCGTCGGAGCCACTGAAAACGCCATGCTCATGGCGAGCAGATGCCCCGGGAAAACTGTAATTGCCAACGCGGCCAGAGAACCTGAGATTGAGGACCTCCAGAGCTACCTCCAGAAGCTCGGCGTTTCAATTCACGGGGCGGGAACCGCGATAATTACCGTCGAAGGCTCGGGCGAGAGGAAGAGCGTCGAACACAAAATAATCCCGGACAGGATAGTGGCTTCGACATACGCGCTCGCGGTGGCTTCGGCCGGAGGAAGGGCCGAGATCAACTGTGTCGAGCCCAGGCACTTCGCAACGGTAATCGACGTACTGAAAGAGGCGGGCTGCGAAATCGAAACGGGAGCGGACAGACTGAAAATCGCATGCGGAAAGCACCTCAAAGCGGTTAGACCAATCATGACCTGCCCTTATCCCGGCTTTCCGACTGACGCGCAGCCTCCGCTTATGGCCGCCAGCCTGAAATTTGAGGGAACCACCGTATTTGTGGAGAATATTTTTGAAAACCGCTATCGTCACGTCGGAGAGCTCAGACGCATGGGCGCCGACATAAGGACTGAGGGCCGCGTTGCCGTTATTTGCGGCAAAAAATCGCTGCATGGAGCCTCCGTCGAGGCTACCGACCTGAGAGGCGGCGCCGCGCTCGCGATAGCCGCGCTCGGAGCGGAGGGGGAGAGTCGGATATCGGGGCTAAAGCATTTGGACAGAGGCTATGAAAAGCTTGAGAAGGCTCTTTCGGAGCTTGGGGCGGATGCGGCAAGAACTGAGTAAGCACATAGGAGGAAATAAAATGGCAAATGAGCGCAGACCGCCGCGCCGCCGCGGAAAAAGAAAACGGGGACCGGTTTTCGGCATAATAACCTTCTTTTTCATCTGCGGCGCTCTGCTGCTCGGCGTTTCAGTCTTTTTTAAGATATCGGTGATCAAGGTGGAGGGCGGCACAAGATACCCGCCGGAACAGGTGATACAGGCTTCCGGTATCAAGACAGGGGACAACCTGTTTTTCGTGAACAAGTTCGACGCGACAAGCAGGATATTCAAGCAGCTGCCCTATGCCGAAACGGTCACGATGAAGAGGGATCTTCCGAATATCATCATTATCAGCATTAAGGACGCCACAGCAGTAGCATATATACAGGACGGCGACGGCAGCTGGCTGATGGACAAGTCCTGCAAGCTCCTCGAAAAAGCCCCGAACGGGAACGTATCGGGACTCATTCCCATATCGGGAGCTACCCTTACGCAGCCGGAGGCGGGACAAAAATTAAAGCTCAGCGATAACGCGAAGCAGAACGCTCTCTTTCAGCTTATGAGCGAGTTTTCAAGCCGGGGCTTACTCAAGGACGTGAAAAAAATAGACCTTGCGAGCGGCGCCGACATAAGGTTTTTCTATCTCGGAAGATTCAACGTAAAGCTTGGAAACAGCGAAGACCTGAAGGGAAAGCTTGAGCTGCTCCAGAACGCGCTGGACTCGCAAAAGATCAGCCAGACCGCGACCGGAACGATAGACCTTTCGCAGAAAAAGGAAGCACATTTTATAGCGGATTGAAGCGGAAAAAGGCAGCATTTCGGAAAAGTTTATATAAATAAAACATATACTATTGACCTGCGATACAAATAGTTATAAAATGCATAGAGATATTGCTATTTTCGATCTGTTTATTCAGAGTAATTATAATCAGGAGGGTTGAACATGTCATCCTTTGCACTCGAGACCGGCCCGGATAATGTTGTAACTATAAAGGTAGTCGGCGTCGGCGGTGCCGGAAACAACGTCGTGAACAGAATGGTTGTATCCGGAACCAAGGGCGTGGAATACATTGCTGTAAATACGGACAAGCAGGCGCTCGCGCTTTCAGCCGCGACACAAAAGATACAGATAGGCGAAAAGCTTACTCACGGTCAGGGCGCGGGCTCGGATCCTGAGATCGGACGCAAATCCGCGGAAGAGAACAGGAACAATATTGCAAAAGCCTTTGAGGATGCCGATATGGTTTTCATTACCGCGGGCATGGGCGGCGGTACCGGAACGGGAGCGGCTCCCGTGGTCGCGGAGATCGCCAGGGAGAGCGGCATACTTACTGTTGGCGTCGTTACCAAGCCCTTCAGCTTCGAGGGCCGGCGCAGAATGCAGCAGGCGGAATCGGGCATCAAGGAGCTTTTGGCCAGAGTTGACTCCCTTCTGATAATACCTAACGACCGGCTGAAGCATGCGACGGATCAGAAGGTCACGTTCGCCAACGCCTTTGAGATAGCGGACGACGTTCTCCGCCAGGCCGTATCGAGCATTTCCGACCTCATCAAGAACGCCGGCTTTATAAACCTCGATTTCGCGGACGTCACCACCATAATGAAGAGCGCAGGCCTTGCGCATATGGGCGTAGGACACGCAACCGGCAAGGGCAAGGCTGAGGAGGCCGCAAAGGCCGCCGTTTCCAGCCCGCTCATGGAGACATCCATCGACGGGGCGAAGGGCGTTCTCGTTAATATCACCGGCTCCATGGACATAGGCCTTGAGGAGGTCGAGACTGCGGCCAACCTGGTGCAGTCTGCCGCCCACCCGGAGGCGAACATAATTTTCGGCGCGGCCTTTGACGACACGATGGACGACGAAATCCGCGTTACCGTTATTGCGACGGGATTCGACGACAAGACGGCTGCGGCCGCCGCCAAAAAGGAAGTCAAAAAGGCTGGAATGTACACAGGAGGGCCTGCGGCGCAGAGCGCCGAAGAGGAGCCCAAGCAGGATGACGACCCCTTCGGAGACATATTTAAAATCTTTAATAACAAGACCTGAAATTCGGAGGACGGCTGCTTTATAAGCCGTCCTCTGAGCGTGTCGAAAAAGTGTTTCGACACGCTTCCAGGGGGTATCCAATACCCCCTGGATACGAGCCTTACGGCTCGATACCCCCGGTCGCGCACAATTGCGCGGGATAATGTATTTTTCCGGCGTACACGCCGCCGGAAAAATGTTTTTTTGATGTTATATCATTTTCAAATTCATGTTTGTCTATAGTCTGGAGGACGGCTGTTTTATATGCCGTCCTCCGAATTTCTGATACAGCCGGGCTGCGTTTTACACATAATTCGAGATTTTCGGGGCTGCCGCGAGAGAGCCGTAGTCTAAGCGCGGATTGTCCAAAGTATGCAGCTAATAAAGGCTATAAGAGCTATCAGCATAAGCGTGAAGAAAAACGCTTCTATGGCAATAACTATCGAAAATGCAATCAGAGACGATGCCGAAACAAAGCTCAGAACCAATGCGACAATTATCGTTCCCAATATGGAGGCCAGAAGAATTGCGGCGCAGCCCCGCAGGCATGAGCCCAAAGGGCTGTCCGCCGTTATAGCTGCCAAAAGCAAGGCCAGCAATACAAGAAACAGCAGAGTGAATGCAAGCACAAGCACTATCCAAAGCGTATAGGTGCCGACGCTTATGATGCCGAAGGCGCTGAGAACGCCTATAATGGCTCCGACAATCAGACTGACGAAAACTCCTATGCACGCGGAAGCGGAGCAGAAGCATCTGCCGGAAGAATGCATATTAACAGATCATTTCCTTATTGAGATTGAGTAAGCTACTCGGTACATAATATGCTCTGTCAGTTTTTGATGTGTCGATATACCGAAAAATGGAAAAGCGACCCAAAACGGGTCGCTTTTGTGCATCAAACAGCGGAGTCCGCCGAGCGAAGAAAACGGATGAACCGTATGAGCCGGAAAGCCTAGACAAGCTGCCTTCCCAGCAGCACTCCCATTGCGGAGGACATCATCAGCCCCCTCGTCCAGCCGCTGGAATCTCCTAGGCAGTGAAGCCCGGAAATATTAGTGTTGAAGGCGGAGTCCATTTTCACCCGATTTGAGTAAAATTTGAGCTCCGGCGAATAAAGAAGGGTTTCCGTAGAGGCAAAGCCGGGCACGACGTGATCCACCGCCTGAATAAAGTTTATGATGTTAATCATCGAGCGGTAAGGCATGGCGGCGGTTATGTCGCCCGCCACGGCGTCAGGGAGCGTGGGCCTTACGTTGGACTGAGCGAGCTCCTTCTGCCAGGTGCGCTTGCCGTCGAGAATGTCACCGAAGCGCTGTACGAGGATTCGCCCCGCGCCGAGCATATTCGTTAGCTCCCCTATCTTCTGGGCGTAGGCTATCGGCTGGTTGAAGGGCTCCGAAAAATTGTGCGAGCACAAAACAGCAAGATTGGTATTGCCCGATTTGTGGTCCTTGTAGGAATGCCCGTTGACAACCGCGAGGCCGTTATCGTAATTTTCCTGGCTCACAAAGCCGCCGGGATTCTGACAAAAGGTCCTGACCTTGTTTTTGAAGGGCTTCGGATATCCGATGAGCTTCGACTCGTAGAGCACGTCGTTTATTCGCTCCATCACCTCGTTGCGCACCTCCACGCGGACGCCTATGTCTACGGTTCCGGGCTGATGGGCGATGCCGTGTTCCTGGCAGAGCCTTTCAAACCAGTCGGCTCCACGCCTGCCCGTGGCGACGACGGTTTTCCCGGAGAGTATCTCATACGAGCCACTGCCGCAATTTACTCGGACGCCGAGACAGCGGCCATCCTTCAGCAGCAGATCTGTGCATTCGTGAGCGAAAAGAATCTCAACCCCGCTCTTCTGGAGGTATTTTTCAATGGCAAGGTAGATGCCCCGCGCCTTTTCCGTCCCGAGGTGCCTTATAGGGCAGTCCACAAGCTTGAGTCCGGCCTGTATCGCACGTTTTCTTATCTCCTTGACCTCGTCGCCCTGGCCCAAGCCCTCGATACGCGTATCCGCTCCGAACTCAAGGTATATCCCGTCTGTATAATTTATTGTTTCCTGCGCGAGCTCATCGCCGATAAGTGAAGGCAGGTCTCCGCCCACCTCGGAGCTTAATGAGAGCTTGCCGTCGGAAAATGCTCCGGCGCCGGAAAAACCGGTGGTTATATGGCAATAGGGCTTGCACGAAAGGCAGCGTCCGGTACGCGATTTCGGGCATACGCGGTTCTCAAGTGACAGACCCTTTTCGACGATCAGTATCTTCTTCCTGCTGCCCCTCCTGAGCATTTCTATTGCAGTGAATATACCGGCGGGACCCGCGCCTATTATTACGACATCACAATTCATTGGCAGTCTCCAAATCTAAATTTACTGGGGCTTTCCTTTATCCAAAACGCCGGTTATGACCGGCTCAAAGATGCGCTCGAGCTTGAAATCAAGGAAATCAGGATCCACGACGGAAAAAATGGAGCGCAGCAGCCTGCCCATCGTCTCAATGCAGGAAATGTACATTTTTATCTGCTGGACGCCCGGACGTTCCGAAAACTCCACGATGACCTCGTCGCCTGTAAAGGTGAATCTCATCGTCCTCGAATTGGCGATTTCAAGGAAGGAAAAACGCATAAGAAGCACGGTGTTCCCGTCGTCATCCTTGTTGAAGCTCCCAAGCGCTCCCAGCATGTAGGGCTCGCCGTGGATGCTGACGTCGCAGTATTTCGCGTTATTGAAGCCGACGGGTATCTGGTAGGCTTCGTCGTTTTCTATGACGCCGATATAGAAGCTACCGTTTATGACCGAAAACGAAACGGCCTTTAAGCCCTTTGAATAATTGTTCTGAATAATCTGCGCAAACAACGGCAGGAGCCCGACGCTCCTTATTTTACCGTCCATGATATAGGTTTTGCCGCTTAGGGAGGCGCAGGGCTTCGGCAACGCGCCGGCATTACCGAAGTATTTTGCGAAGAAGGACACGCGGGGCTTTGCAAGTCCGGTTTCGGTCTTCCTGAGCAGCTTTTCCGCAGAATGGTTTTCGGGAAGCCTGTCGGCAGGGCGGAAGTCCGCCCCAAAATATTTCTCGGTAATCGGAAAGAAGGAGCTTTGCTGGAACATATCGTTGTTTCCCGCGTTTGCTGCTACAAGAACGTTCGAATCGAAGAATCCCAATACATTTTGCCCAAACATTCCGTTGAATAAAAATTTGCGCTGCTTTCTGCCCACCCAAATGTGGTAGCCGTAGTCAAAATCCCCGAAGCGTTCCGGCGTTTTCATTATATTCTGAGTGGATTCAAGCACCCAGCTCTCGGATATTATTCTTTTTCCGTTCCAAATACCCTTCTGAAGGTAGAGCTGGCCTATTTTGGCGGCGTCCTCAGGCAGAAGATACATACCCCAGCCGCCCTTTTCTATTCCCCGCGGGCAGGTCTCCCAGTAAAAGTTCTTTATGCCCAGCGGCTCGAAAAGTCGCTCGCGGAGGTATTCAGTGAGGCTTTGCCCGCTTACCTGCTTCACGATTGCGGAGAGCATATATGAATTCATGCTGTTGTAGGAGAAGCTCGAGCCCGGCTCGAACTTGAGAGAGGTCTCGAAAAAGCACCTGACCCAGTCCTCCTCGGTGACGGAGCCGGACTCGTTGAAGGTTATCCCGCTCGACATTGTGAGAAGATGACGGACGGTAAGCCCCTTCAGCACGAGCGCGGACAGGATGAAGCCCCTGCGCTCGAAGATCTTGGTCACCGGAGTATCGAGTGAAAGACGCCCTTCGTCGATAAGCATGCCTATTGCAATGCCGGTGACGCTCTTGCAAAGCGAATAAGTGGAACGCCATACATCTGTTCTATATGCGCCGAAGGAGGCCTCGGATATCACTGCGCCGTTCCGTATTATTATGACGCTGTGCATATTGAGCGACCTGTCGCCTTGAAGCTCCCTCAAGTAATTCAATATATGTTCGGACCGTACGCCTGCGGATTCGGGAGATTTTCTAGGAAATGGCTGGGAAACGGAGGCGTGGCGGAAGGCGGGTTTTTGAGGTTTGTAAGGAATTATAGGCGAGGTAAGACTTTTTGAGTCGGATATTTGAGTCAAGAGCTTTATGGTGTTCTTTTGTACTATCAAATCCAAGTCGCGCAGCCCCCTTTTGATTCGTCTAAATTATAGCAATAAGGCCGTCAAAAGTCAAAGCCGCTTTGCCGATGCCGCAGAGTCATTTCCGAGGAATGTATTGACAAGCGGAAACGAATAGGCTATATTATAAACAATTGAATAAACGCTCAATTGATTCCGCCGGAGATGATAAAATGACAAGCGAAAACGATCACTGCGAATGCAGCGTTATACATGAGGACGTTATACTGAACGTAAAAAGCAAATTTCCGCACGATGAGCCGATAATCCGCGTATCCGAGCTCTTTAAAATCCTCGGGGACGAAACGAGGACCAGAATAATCTGCGCGCTTGGATTTTCAGAGATGTGCGTATGCGATATCGCGGCTTTGCTGAAGATGACGAGCAGCGCGATTTCACATCAGCTCCGGATACTTAGAGAATCACAGATAATCAAGAGCCGCCGAGTAGGCAAGGTCGTATATTACAGCCTAGCCGACCAGCATATAGAGAAGCTGTTCAATATCGCTTTTGAACATGTCATGGAGGAGATATGATGCCAAAAAGGGAAGAGGCAAAAAATAAGCGCAGAGAAATTACAGAGCACGACCAAGAGCTTGCACATGAGTTCGGGCATGACCATGCACAGGAGCAGGAGCACGAGCACGAGCACGAGTGTGAATGCGGCCATTCGCATAGCCACGGGCACTCGGACGCCTGCTGCTGCGGCGGTTCTTCCGCCTGCACCTGCGGTAAGGACGAGGTTACGGGTGAAATAAGCAATATAATGCTGATACGCATTGCGGTTTCCATAGTTCTGCTTATAGCGGGGATTTTTATTCCCGTTCCGAAGCTCTATAAGGCCGTGATATTCGGGCTGTCATTTTTGACGGTCGGATTCGATATTATTCTGTCCGCAATAAGGAATATACTCTCAGGCCGGATATTTGACGAGAACCTGCTTATGACGATTGCCGCCGTATGCGCCTTCATCATAGGAGAGTACCCTGAGGGAGCCGCGGTAATCATACTTTTCCGCATCGGGGAGATGCTGGAGGAGCGGGCGCTCGGAAATTCCAGGAAGTCTATCAGATCTCTCATGCAGCTGAAGCCTGAAAGAGCCACGCTTCTTAAAGACGGCGGAGAGATTCCAGTTTCAGCGGCTTCCGTCGCCGTCGGCGACATTATCATCATCCGTCCCGGGGAGCGTATACCGCTTGACGGAACGCTTCTGGACGGGAGAACGACTCTCGACACCTCAGCCATCACCGGCGAATCCATGCCGCGGGCGGTCAATTCGGGAGATCAGCTCATGTCGGGATGCATTAACATCGGGGGCATGATCAGGATGCGCGTTACCGCGACGCTTGAAAAGTCCACGGTATCCAGAATACTCGAGATGGTTCAGTCGGCAAACTCAAAAAAAGCCATACCCGAGAAGTTCATAAGCAGGTTTTCAAGGATATACACTCCGATCGTACTGGCCGCGGCATTGATAGCCTTTGCAGCGCTCGCGCTGCTGTTCAAGCGTCCGCCTGCTGTGAGCCTGCGCCGCGTTCTCGTATTCCTTGTGGTATCCTGTCCCTGCGCGCTTGTTATTTCCGTGCCGCTTACATATTTTGCCGGCATAGGCGGGGCCGCAAAACGCGGCATCCTCTTCAAAAGCTCCTCGGCGCTTGACGACATGTCGAGAGTGAGCACCGTCGTTTTCGACAAGACCGGCACGCTGACGACGGGCAGGTTCTCGGTCACCAGCGTGGAAAGCGCCTTTGTTAACAGGGACATGCTGCTGATGCTCACCGCCTACGCGGAATATTATTCGAACCATCCCCTGGCGAAGTCAGTGATTGCCGCTTACGGCGGGAGCATAGACACAAGACGGATAAAAGACTTCAAGGAGCTGAGCGGGAAGGGCGTGAGAGCAAGGATAGGCGATCACAATGTCATCGCCGGAACCGCGGATTTCCTGAACGGGGAGGGCGTGGAGGTCAGCAGCCGTGACAGCGGCGAGAGCACCATATACGTTGCCGCAAACGGAAGGTACATGGGCCGGATAATGATGAACGACAACCTTAAGAGGGACGCCGTAAGGGCGGTGGACACCTTAAGGCAGCTTGGAGTCGAACGGGTTGTCATGATGACGGGAGACCGCAACAGGGCGGCCATGAAATCGGCGGTCAGCCTCGGCATAAAGGAGGTCTATGCCGAATACCTGCCGGCGGACAAGGCGCATAAGCTCGCTGAGATAATGTCGGAGCAGCCGCAGGGCAGGAAAACGGTTTTTGTCGGCGACGGGATAAACGATACGCCCGTGCTTGCATCCGCCGACATAGGAATATCAATGGGCGGAATGGGGTCCGACGCCGCCATCGAGGCTTCGGACGTCGTGATAATGAACGACGAGCCGACAAAGATTTCGAGCGCAATAAAGATAGCGAAGGAAACTAAAAAAATAGTCCTTCAGAACATCGCCATGTCGCTCGGCTTCAAGGTCGTCATCATGATGCTGGGGCTTTATGGCTTCATACCCATGTGGCTGGCAGTTTTTGGGGACGTGGGTGTAGCAATATTGGCTATTTTTAATGCCATGAGGGCATATGAATTGGGGTTTTTCACAAGAATAATATAATATGTGATGTTAGTCAATTTTTATATTGAAATTCAGAATTTGCAGGTGTAATATCTTCCCTGTAAAGGAGGGGGTTAATATAATCCTCAAGCATATTCGCCTTTTTTTAGACGCGCAAAAAAAGAAAAGCAAGCCGATGCGAACCATCGCGATCAGCTTTTTCGGGATAATATTTGTAGGAACGGTTCTGCTGATGCTGCCGATATCTTCAACGGCGCATAAGGGTACGGATTGGCTTACGGCTCTTTTTACGGCAACTTCCGCGACCTGCGTAACAGGCCTGGTTGTTGTAGAGACCGCCACCTATTGGACCGCGTTCGGTCAAGCGGTGATACTCTTTCTTATACAAATCGGCGGGCTCGGCTTCATGACCATCATTTCGATATTTTTTTTCATGATAAAGCACCGGGTGGGGCTTCGTGAAAGAATAGTAATGATGCAGAGCCTGAACCTCTACAAGCTGGATGGAGTCGTGAGGCTTATCAAGCACGTCCTCGTGGGTACCCTGTGCTTTGAGGTGGCCGGAGCTCTTATAATGATGACTCGCTTTATCCCTGACTACGGCCTCGGCAAAGGCATATGGTGCGGCGTGTTCCATTCGGTTTCCGCCTTCTGCAACGCGGGCTTCGATATTATCGGAACGAGAAACGGCGTTTCGGGCGCCATGGTCTACGCTGATTCTCCCGTTATCCTCCTCACGCTTTCAACGCTGCTCGTGATAGGCGGTCTAGGCTTCTTCGTTTGGGAGGACTTTTACAGCAAGCGCAGCCTGAAAAGGCTGCAGGTGCATTCCAAAATAGCTCTGCTCGTAACCGCGATACTTCTGGTTTCGGGTACTGTCGGCTTTATGCTTCTGGAGTATTCAAACAAGGGCACTCTCGGGAACTTCGGATTCGGTCAAAAGCTCCTCAACGCCTACTTTCAGTCCGCTACTCCGAGAACCGCCGGGTTCAATTCGATTGACCAGGGCCTTATGACCGACGGCGGCAAGGTGCTGACCATAGTTCTTATGTTTATAGGGGCCGGCGGAGGCTCCACAGCCGGCGGCGTCAAAACCGTTACCGTTGGAGTATTGTTTATTTCGTTTTTATCCGTGCTTTTCAATAAGCGCGACGTCGTGGTGTTCAGCCGGAGAATAGACCAGCGCCAGATAACAAACGCGTCGGCGCTCGTGACCTTTGCGCTCCTTCTCAATATATTCGGAGGAATGGCTATTTCCGCAATCGACGGATTCCCGTTCCTGCATACCCTGTTTGAAATCACATCCGCATACGCTACGGTGGGACTCTCCACGGGCATTACGCCTATGCTCAGCTCCGCCTCAAGGCTGATTCTTATCGCCGCGATGTTTTTAGGGCGTGTCGGCGTTACTACGGTAAGCATAGCGCTTATTTACAAGGACGATGGCTCTTCGGATATCGTTTACCCGATTGAAAACGTAATGATAGGATAATCGCACGTAAATAACCTCCCGTCGGCGGGAGGGTATATTACAAATTGCGCGGAGCGCATGGGAGGTTATTATGAAAACATTTGTTGTTATAGGACTCGGTCGTTTTGGAAGCACTTTGGCAAAAAAGCTCTTCGAGATGGGGCACGAGGTGCTCGTTATCGACAATAACGAGAGCGCGGTCCAGAACTTTTCACGTTATGTGACGCACGTCGTCGCTGCCAACGCAAACGATATGAACACGCTTAAGGAGCTCGGAGTGAGAAATTACGACTGCGTTATTTTGACTACCGGCTCAAATATCGAGGAAAGCGTTCTTATAACCCTTGCCCTCAAGGAGCTGGGGGTAAAAATGCTTATCTGCAAGGCGAGGGACGAGCAGCATAAGAAGATACTTGAAAAAATTGGCGCGGACAAGGTCATCATACCCGAAAACGAAATGGGAATTAAGATGGCCACCAAGCTCGGTTCAAAGAATCTGCTGGAGTTCATTGATATTTCGGACGGCTACGGTATTTCCGAAATCAAGGCGCCGGCCGAATGGGTGGGGCACGCCCTTTCGGACCTCGACATAAGGCGGAAGTACAACGTAAACATAATCACCATAAAAAACAAGTGCAAGGATCTGAACGCCGTCGTCGACCCGGATTATGTGATAGAGGCCTGCGACGTGCTTGTAATCATGGGCAAAAACGAAAGCATAAAGGCCATCAGCGAATTATAAGAAAAATCGAGGCGGGTCAGGAGAATATCCGTTTCGGCATTTTTGAATCAACCGTTTTAGAGGCAGACAGCAAGTCATGCTGTCTGCCTTTACTGCTGTCCTGCTACCTTCTGATGCCCGCAAACAGTAATTCAAAATGTCTGCGTAAATTATCCTTCAAATTGAATTCGGGATATCTGATGCACCATTCATAGGTAAAACCGCGGATAACCGTGACGAATTGATTCGAAACCATTTCGGCTGAAAGGTCGTTCCTAAGCTCGCCCCGACTTATGCCACGCTGTATCAGAGTGTTGAATACCCTGTATAGTTCCCGGTCATAACTTAGAAGGCTGTCGTTTTCGTTATTTCGTTCAATATGGATCCGATACGCGAGCTTAATAAGGTTGTATCCGATCTTTTCCATGGTATCCGTTATTTGATCAACAAATGAGAGGAGGATATCAGTGGTTTTGGCGTCCTCCGGAGCGTTTTCCGCAAAGGATTTATAGCTGAAATCCAGCCTGTTTACATAATCGTTGATCATTTCCGTTAAAATCGCGTCTTTTGAAGCGAAATGAACATAGAATCCGCCCTTTGAAACTTCCGCCTTCTCCACTATGGAATCTACGCTTACGTTTTCAAAGCCATATTTATTAAACAACAAGATGGCGTTATCGTATATCTTCTTTTTTGTTTCCGCGGCCTGCATTTTTCGGCTGCTTTTTTTCATCTCCATATTGATTTGCGCCTTTCCTGACTTGATTTTTATGACACGAGGATGTATACTGACTACGGTCGGTGAACGAGTTACGCAACAATTATACATAAAAACGCCGCGGTTGGCAACTCATTTATACATGCGCTTCAAATTAATATTTCCGGAACAGGGAGGAGAGAAAGCCATGGGAAAACCAGGAAGATATTTGCTTTTATACTTAGCTTGTTAATGATTGCATCATGTTTTGACATTCGGGCCCTCGCGGAGCGAATCGTTCAGGACGACGAATATGTTGCGTTGGATAAAGAGTGGCTTACTGTACAAAGGCTTATGAACGGAAACACCTACACCGAGCAGTCTACGGATAAAACTTACATAGTGATCGGCTCTGTAAGCGGAAAGCTGAATATGCCGGCAAAGGGCGAACACTGCAGTATTTCATGGGCCTCGGACAGCGAATCCATAATAGCGTCCGACGGGACAATCAGGCAGCGGACCTATCTTGAAGCCGCAGGAGAAGACTCCCTGGTGACGCTCAAGGCCGCTCTGTCCTACGGAAATGCGGCAGGTGAAAAGACCTTTTACATAATCGTTCCGCCCTTGGCGGGGACGGATGCGGAAAAAAAGGTTTTGCAGGACTGCAAAGCGCTGAGTTCCTATCTGAACAGCGGCTATAACAATGTGTATTTGAATGCACTTAATAATAATATTAGTCTCCCCACAATCATATCGAACCTGCCGACGGCGTCCGGTGAAGGGAACGGCAGCGCGGCAGCCTGGGAATCAAGCGATCCGGGCCTGCTCTCGATCGGAACGCAGGCCGTCAACGGATATGTGATGGGAACCGTCAACAGGCCTACCTATACCCAAGGAGACAAAACCCTGACTCGCAGGGCCAGAGTATCTCAAAGCGAAACAGTGTACAAGGATTTGACCTTTGACATTACTGTTAAGGCTATGGCTCCCGACGGCTCTGAAAGCGTAGAGTATGTTAAAAATGCCCTTACCTATGAGCTGATTTTGAATGGGGACAACCGGGATAACGTCAAAAACGACCTGAATCTGCCGACTGTCTACAATGTGCCCGGTGAATTCGGAACAAAGGAATATAAAATCAGCTGGACGTCTTCGGACCTCAGTGTGGTTACGGCGGCCGGCAAGATAATAAGACCCGACGGGTGCACGAAGGCTGTAACGCTTACGGCAAATATACTGGACGCAAACGGCAGCCCGGCCGGAACAAAAGAATTCACGTTTACGGTAGCGGCAAAGGAGAAAAGCACGCTGGCGCTTAATTTTGAAGATTTCGCGAACTCCGGCGATATTCTTCGGTCAAACGGAAAATCCGCCATCAACGAAGGCGGCAGCAAGGCGCTTAGCTTTGCGAACACCGGGTCGGGGGGAAGCATCTTTACAAAAAACAAAATTCACTTAAACGATGATCTGTCATTCAGCACCGCATTTTCCTTCAGTATCAGCGCCGATGAGCAATTCGGCAATTACGGAAACGGCGGTTTCACCTTTACCTTGCAATCCGACAGCAGCACCGCGTATTACAGCGGCGGCGACGATAAGGATTCTCTCGGCGTCAGGGGCGTAAAGCCGAGCGTCAGCATAGCGTTTGACACCGAGTATTATAAAAGCCAAGGTCCCGGACAGGGCAATACATACAACGCCATAAAAAGCCTGGGGGTATTTGTCAACGGCAATGTTGGCAGCCTTCTGCAGACATCACATTATTCGACGCCGTATCATTTGGACCTTGGTGCGGCCGGAACCGTAAACTACGCGTGGATTGAATACGACGGAGCATCCGAGACCATGGAAATCCGTGTAACAAAAAGTCAGGTCAGGCCTGTCAGCCCAACATACAAGCTAGAAAACGTGAACCTTGCCTCTATGCTTGCCGCCGATAATAATCTCAGCGTCGGCGACGTTCGGGATGTGTATGCCGGATTTACGGGTTCCGCCGGCGATATGACCACGGAGACGGACGATATTTTAAGCTGGTATTTCAAAAACGACTCCGCTCCAATCGACTTTGATCACTATACCTATATAGATGCGTCAGTAATCTCGATGACAGCAACCCCGAACGCCGAGACCGGTGACTGTACGCTGAACGCAAAGGTTAGCGGAATAGACGGAGCCGCTGCGGAGGGAGTGACCGTCGCATTTTCGGTTTCGAGTGGCGCTTTAAAAAGCAGCTCCGCCACAACCGATTCGTCCGGCACGGCAAGCGTCATCATGCACACGGCCGACAGCATGTCAGGCGTCAAGGCGCAGGCGGTCGCGCAGGGAGGGATGACGAGCTCCCTTGATTTCAGTCTGGCTTTGACGGAACAGGATGTCGTAAGCTTCGACAAGGCCTGGCTAACGGATGATGTCATTCTGGGCGGGAACAGTGCTCTTAGCAATGTAATATCCGATCTTTTGCTGCCGACAGAAGGGAATACCCTTTTTAACGACGGCAATGTCAAGAAAAAGAGCACAATAGTTTGGAGCTCGACTAATGCGGCATACCTGACAGGCGAGGGAAAGGTTACGAATCCTTCTCCCGAAATCGGCAATCAGACCGTTACGCTTACTGCGACCATTACCTTGAACACGGCGCAAGCCACGAAAGAATTTACGGTTATGGTAAAATCAACCGATGCCGCCGACGTAAATTCCGACAGCGGCTGGCTTGACACCGCCATTTTAAACGGCAACAGTGCGCCAGACAATATCAGGACGAATCTGAATCTCCCGACCACGGGCCAATACGGAAGCTCTATAAGCTGGGTTTCCTCAGACGAAGCCGTGGTAAAAACGGACGGGACTGTGACAAATCCCAAGTTTGTGGACGGGGATAAAAAGGTTGTTTTGACGGCGGCAATATCCAAGGGCACAGCAACGTTCACAAAGCAAATCAAGATAACGGTGAAAACTGTGGACGCAAGCGACGATGAGGCCGTATATGCGGACGCTTCCAGGCTGGAAACGGCGGTTTTGAACGGAAACGTGTCGCTTGACTGTGTCACAACCGACCTTGTTCTGCCCACGGCCGGACAGAACGGAAGCACGATAGTCTGGTCATCCTCGGATGCAATCACCGTGAGCGTCGAAGGCAAGGTCACACGTCCGGCCTATCTTGACGGAGACAAGAGCGTAATGTTGACGGCCACCCTTAAGAAAGGTGAAATTTCCTGCCAAAAGGCAATCAAAGTCATAGTTAAAAGGCTTGACGGAAAAGATTCTGACAGATTTGAGGAGGATGTAAACTGGGTTGACGCTTACAAAACCTTAGGCGCCAACTTGTCGCAGTATTCCATATATCTTGATCTCACTCTGCCGGACAAGGCTCCCAACGGGTCTTTAATAACATGGGTATCAAGCAATATCTCGGCGATAAGCGACGACGGCAGGGTTACCAGGCCCGAATATAACGAGAAAAATGCAGCGGTTACCATGACGGCGACCATCTCGGGCCTTAACAATACCAAAACAAAGGAAATTCAATATACCGTGCTTTCAAAGCCGGACATTTATCCTCCCGAGGTAACCGGAAGCGACCCTGCAAACGGCAGTACGGACGTAAGCCGGGACGCAAAAAAGATTACGGTCACTTTCAATGAAAATATTAAGGCAGGAAGCACGAACAGTACAAACTACGGGATAACTCTTAAGGGCGGCTCAATCAATTCGGATTACGCAGTCAGTATCGACGGCGCCAATTTGATTGTATCTCTGGCTTATTGGTCATACGGGGAAAATTATAAGCTTACCATACCCAGAAACGCAATAACCGATATGGCGGGCAACCCTATGGCGAATGACTACATTCTTTCCTTTACCGTCGAAACGGCAATCAGAAAGGAACTTGTCGTTGCTTCATCCTCTCCGTCCGACGGCTCAAAGGATTTTTTGGGCGACAGCATCTCCCTGTCCTTTTCATATGATGACGGGAGCGAAATAATGGATTCGACCAATTTGCATGCTTCCGGCAGTTTCGACGGCATTTACCTGAAAAAGAGGGACGGCGGCGTGGTCAAAATAACAAGAACGCTTACAGGTAATAAAGTGACCGTCAGCCCCGCGGACGGGCAAAAGCTTGAGCCCGGCTGCGTATATACCTTATTCATACCATGGAACGCTGTCGCGGATAGGTTCTTCAACTCAAATCGGGCTCGGACAATCCAGTTCGCGGTCGCAAGCAGCGACGCCACACCGGAGGTTTCGGCCGTCTATCCGGCTAACGGGCAAACCGGAGTGAACGTCAATCAGTATTTTACCGTTACATTCTCCGAGAACGTCAAAAATGGGTACGGCGGTATAGCGCTTTACGACAACAGCAACAGCAACCCGGTCACTAATAATGTAGGAGTGTATGTATATTGGCTGAATGACAGGCAGTGCATACTGCGTCCCAGGACGGTTCTCAAGCCCGGCACGTCATATACCCTGGCGATAGGTTACAATTTTGTGGAAGACAGCTCTTCGCATCCCATGCTGGGAGACTATGCGACGAGCTTTACGACAGGGAGCAACGCGCTCGGCATTGAAAGCGTTTCACCGCGTACAATGTCATGGAATACTAAGGGCGCGCCCATAGATGCCGCAGTCAATATCAGTCTGGCTTCTCAGGCTCAGCTTAGCGAAAAAGCTACGCAGATTAAAATAATGAATGCTTCGGGGAGCTCAGTAGATTTCCAAACCAAGTTAAGCGGCAGCACGGCGATTCTTACGCCGTCATCCCTGCTGAACGCTGGCGAATCCTATACGGTATATGTTCCGGAGGGCGCGTTTAAAAGTGAAAGCGGAGCTGTGAACGACGCGATAACATTCAGCTTTGTAACCGGCTCGAAGGTTTCCCTTGACTCCTACGACTCCTTTGCCCCATATCCGTCGGACAACTGGGTAGTCAATAAGGCGATGAGTTTCAAAACGGACAGCCTGGCGACAGCGCTTAGGAATAGAGCGGGCCGCACCATAAGGTCATGCTCCTGGAATTTCGGGGACGGCGCCGCCGGAAGCGGAAATTGCCCCGAGCACACCTATACGTCAGCCGGAAGCTATACGGTTACGCTTAGCGCTGTTGATGATTATGGTTTTACCTATGAAATTTCCCGTACGGTAAAAATCGGAAGCTTAGATTCAAACGGCGTGTCGCTTTATGTCTCGCCGAATACTAATGAGAGTCTGGTAATAACCGACAGAGGAATAAAGTATAAGCTATATACCGTATGGCTGAGTTATGAAAACACCTATGTACCTGACGAAAAAGTCAAAGTGTATCTCTATCAAAACGGGGTCATGCTCAAATCCCTCGGAACGGTTACCACCGGGAACGGGAGCAAAACCATAACCGACGAGTATGGATACAAATATTCGGATAACGGCAAGGCACTGTTTGATTTCTGGTTTGCAGGCAACAATTATCTCGGGACCTATGAGCTTGTTTTCACTTGCGGCGACGCCGACACGGGCAAGACAGTAAGGGTACCTGTCACTATCGTCGACGGCAGCTCAGCTCCTGCTCTGACCATAAAGCTCTTCAATTCCGAGGACGGAACCTATTATGAGGAATACCCCCGCCTGTGCTTCGAGCTTGACGGGAAAAAGGTCAACGCCGATAAGAAGTGGATAAACAAAGACATAGGGTACTGTTATGTGATTGACGAGATTTCTACCGGGTATCACAGAATCTGCCTCTCGTCGAGCGGGAATGCCGGACTGTTGTACTACTCCGACGCTTCCACCGAGTACCATATGAACCCCGACTGTCCCGCGATTTTAACTTTGAAGGAGAAAAAACCGGGCATTAATCTTATTACTTCAAGCGACGGCTCGAGTTCGGACGATTACAGGTATAAATATTATATAGACGATGTTGAAATGCCGGAAACGACGTTCACGATCGACGGAGACTGGAACGACCTGGTAGCCGGATATTATGAACTCAAGGTTTCCGGATCGGAGGGCGACAGGTATAAGGAGGCATTTTCTTCGCCCAGTATTTCCCTGAACTTGCCGAAAATATTAAATCCGGGAGAAAAGCTATATTTTCGAATGGTGTCGCCGGGAGGAAAAATCGCTTCGAACTGGACGGATGCCAGAGTGATGATGACCCCGCGGCCGGAGGACGGAAGTACCGTCTCATATAACGCCGAAACTAAATCATATGACGTTAAAGCGGAATTTAAGCTCGAGGAAATGCTGGAGGAGACCCCGAATATTTTTAAAAACATTCCTTTCCTTGGGAAAGACAAAAACCTTGCCGAGCTGTCAAAGAAAGTATTCACGGTCACGGCCTTCAACGTTAACGGCAAATCCAGGTTTATAAAGTACGAATTTCCCGAGGAACTGGCGGAGATGTCGTCTAAAGGCCTCAAATTTCCGGTTCAGATTTCAGGGAAAATTGTCCTTGAGTATAATGAAAGCTCAAACAAGTGGGAATTATACTACGGTTACATCACACTTAAGCGCGATTCAACCCTGAAGTCGTCCGGTGAAAAGGATATTACCATTCCTGTCGTTAACGTTTCCGTTACAGGGGAGCTCACACTGTCGCTCGTCCTTGGCGGCACCCTGGCTCTAAACGAAAGCGACGATGTTGACTATAAATACGGGGGAATCCTTTACGTTGCCCCAAATCTCAATGGGTCGGTATCCGCAGGAGTCGGCAAGTATAAAGTATCGTGTTTCACCGACGCCAATATTTCAAGTCAGATACACACGACGGGCTATATGTCGTTGCGAACCACAGTTAAAATCGGGGTCAGAGCAAAAGCCTGGCTTATATCAAAGACGCTATTTGAGCTGGCACTGGTTGACAAGGAATGGAATAACGGCGGCATCCCGATATTGAAGTCTGCCAGCAGCATGGGTAACGGGCTTTCAAACCAGCCCGCCGAGCTGATGCCGAGAAACTATCTGCAGCGGGGGCCAGAATGGAACGCCGAAAAAACGGCAGCCATGCTCAAGGCTTCCGCCTTATTGGGAGCCGAGAAACCGAAGACCATGAAGAGCAATATTTTCCCGGATTCGGAGACCTTGCTTGTCCGCAGCGGCGATGAGCTTTGGATGATATGGACGGACGATAACCCGCAGCGGTCATCGATGAACCGTACGCAGCTCATGTACTCGATATATAAGAATGGGAGCTGGTCAAATCCCGCTTGGATCGGCACCGACGCAACAGCAGATTTTAGTCCGACAGCGGCAGCGACGGAAAAGGGCGTGCTGATGGCGTGGGAGAATATGGGCGCCGAGCTTCCCGACAGCACCGAGGCCAGCAGCTTTGCCGCAAATTCCGAGATCAGCGTTACAAGGTCGGAATTTACTTCCGGCGGCGGCCAGCTCGAAATCGTAACTCTGACAAAAGACGATAAATACGACCATTCGCCGAAGCTTGCGGCGGGCGGCAAAGGCGCGCTGCTCGTGTGGACAAAGTCGGAGGAGCTGAGCGGCACCTGCTTCGACAGCAATACCCCCCAGAAGAACACGGACCGCCTGTATTATTCCTACTGGAACGGTGAGAGCTGGCTTCCAGCCTCTGAGATCGAAGGTTCACTGCCGACTGTCGTAGACTCCAGCCTTGCCATGAACGGCGGCGAGGGGCTGCTTCTGTATACGCTTGATAAGGATGGGAATTTGACTACTACCGCTGACCGGGAACTGTACGCCAGGAGTTGGAAGGACGGCTCATGGGGAAAAGCGGAAAAGCTTGCGGATACCGCCGAAAACCCGAGAGCCACCTATCTAAACGGAGACTGGTTCATTACATGGAATCAGGATGGCGATGTCATGTATCAGACTGGCATCGCGGCCGCGGCTAGGAATTCAGGCTTGCAGGCGGGAAAGGATTATGAGATTGCCGCATCAAACGGGATGATTGCCCTGGTTTACAGAGAAATCGGCGACAACAATTCAAAATCGCTCTCCGCTGCGTTCTATGATACGAACACCGGCGTATGGAGCGGCGAAACGGCGCTGACCGAGGTTGCGAACGCCTATGTGCAGTCCTTCAGTCCGGTATTTACCGAAAACGGAAAATTGAGCGTTGCCTATACTCAGGCTGATATGGTGACCGAGGCGATAGACGGCGCGGAATATCAGGTGCCGAGCGATAAGGTCGATCTTAAAAAACTTGATTATACTCTCGAGCACAATCTCGCTCTCTGTTCCGACGACGGTCTTGGACTTGATCCCGAGCTTCCCCTCGCCGGCACGGGGGATACTGTAACGGTAACGATACTTAATAAGGGCGATTTTACCGAAAACGCGACTGTATGTCTCTATGACGGCGACCCGTCGAACGGAGGGGCGCTTGTGGCTCAGAGCGCTGCAAAGAATTCTATCGCGGCCCATTCATCCGGCAAGGTTACTTTCAACTGGCAGGTAAATCCGCTTAAAAAGGATAAATATGAGCTCTACGCGGTCGTAAAAGCGGATGACGGCATTTCAGAATCCGATATGAGCGACAACAGCGTTAGCAGGACTGTTTCAGCGGCGGATGCCGAGATTACCAATGTCGAATGCACAAATGTGGCGAACGACAATTACCTTGTCAGAGCGACGGTCTATAATAAAGGAGGCAAAGACCTCACAAATGTTTCCCTGACTCTGACCTGCGCGGGCAAGACGCTTGGAACGGCAACGATAGACGAGCTTTATTCCGGAGAGAAAACCGGAGTGTCTCTTGTCTTTTCCTCAAAGGACTTGAAGGCTAACGCGTCGGGGAGCTTCGATATGCTGCTTACGGCCGCCTTGGCGGACGGGGAAAACGACAATTCTCCGGATAACAATAAGTATGAATTTACAGCCGAACCGGCCTCGATTGTTGTAATAGGTTCCTATCCTGCACAGGGCGATAAAAAGATCGACGTAAATCAGAAGCTCAGGGTGACGTTTAACCTGGATGCCTCCGAAGGCGCGGCGTTTAACCAGATAGTTCTGAGGGATGAGAGCCTTAACGAGGTGGAGATAAGCAAGACGCTTTCCGGCGGTACCCTTACGATTACCCCAAATACCGCGCTCAATTACGATACCGAATACACGCTTAAGAAACCTGCCGGCGCAGTCAAGGATTCGTACGGCCATGTCATGCACGAAGACTGCGTTATTAGCTTCGGCACCGCCTCGAGCAGTCCGGAAGTTGTGTACAGCTATCCCGGAGACAACATGAAGGCTCTGTCGGTGGATTCCAAAATTAAGATGAAATACAACCAGAGCATTTCGGCAGGACCGTCTTTTGAAAAAATCTCATTATGTGCCGATACCAAGGCTGTTTCCGCGACCGCAACAATTGACGGCGAATGGCTGTATGTTAATACTGACGGCGTACTTGAAAAGGGGACGGAATATTCGCTTGTGATACCGACCGGATCCGTTGTAAACAGTTCTCATGGAATACAGCAGGAAGATTATACGCTGACATTTGCAACGGAGGGCACAAAGGATACAGAGGATAACCAGGGCGGTTACTCAGATGATAACACGGGTGACGGCGGCAGCACTGTAACCCACCAGACGCTGAGCGACGGATCTGTAGCTGCCGTAATATCGGTTGACAGCGACACTATCACCAGAGCCGAATCATCCGGCGGGGGCGTGGCGACAATCAATGTGACAAGCCAGGTAACGAACGACGCCAGCATCCGGATAAGCCTCACCAAAGCCGCTGAAGACCGGCTCGTTTCTGAAAACACGGCTTTGAGGATTGTTACGGGGAGGGGAGATATAATTATTCCGGCCGCGTGGTTCGCTTCTCTCCATGAGGAAGGCAGAGATTCAATTACCCTGACCATCACTCCGATGAGCGGGGGAGATTCCTCTGACGGTCTTGTTTCAAGCGGTGTCTTTAATTTCACTTTGACTGCGGGCGGCAGGCAGATAACAGAGCTTGGTCAGAACTTCATAATCACTATTCCGCTTGATAAAGCGAGGGTCAAAAACAGCGAAAAAGTGGTAGCCCGCACGCGCAGAGGTCCGTCGGACGCGTGGAGGACGCTCGGCGGAACAGTAAATGATCAAAACGCAACACTGACCTTCAGAACGAATCACTTTTCATACTTCGCAGCCTTTGAAAGCCCGGTAGCCTTTGATGACGTCACGAGCGACTGGGCAAAAAATGAAGTGGAGACGCTTGCTTCACGCGGACTGATCAACGGGACATCCGACGGTACGTTTAACCCGAGCGGAAATATCACGAGAGCGGAATTTACGGCGCTGATTGCAAGGTCGCTATATACGGAGCTGTCGGAAAGCAAAGGCACTTTTGCGGATGTTCCGCCGGATTCGTGGTATTCTGGCGCGGTGCAGACAGCCTATGATCTGGGGCTTGTGACAGGCAGCGGTGAAAGTACGTTCAGCCCCGACAAAAGCATCACGAGGGAGCAGCTCGCAACAATCGCGTACCGGCTGTATCGGTACAAAAACGGCAAAGCCGCGGAATATGCGGAGAGTACGTTTACCGACAGTCAGAGCGTTTCGGAATATGCAAGAGCGGCTGTTAACTTTGTTCAGAATACGGGTATAATGAAGGGCAGCGACAGCATGTTCTATCCTAAACGAAATACCACAAGGCAGGAAGCAGCCGTTGTTTTGTACAGGCTTCTTAAATATATGGGAGAAATATAGCGTAAGCTCCCAAAACTGCCGGGACGTCATATCGGCTCATGCGATTCGGGCGATTTACCGTTTTTGCGTGAACAGGGCGGAAGCTGCGGGGAGCGGCTTCCGCCCTGCTTGCATGATAACGGCGGTCGATTGCAATAGGCTGCGGCAACACTCCGGCGCTTCTGACGGAACATGATGGAGCGGCCAGGAATCCGTTCGAGAAATTCAACGCATAACAAAAACGGGACATAACATAAGAAGGGACCGGCAGCACCGGTCCTTTGAGCGTGTCGAAAAAGTGTTTTCGACACGCTTCAAGGGGGTATCCAATACCCCCTTGATACGCGGCTTGCGCCGCGAAACCCCCGGTCGCGCACGATTTGCGCGGGCTGAGGTATTTTTCCGAGAAGTGAATTCCCGGAAAAATAGATTTAAATATCCCT
>JAJUHC010000009.1 GCA_029268065.1 Clostridiales bacterium
CCCTCCTTTATTCTGACACAAATCGCTTTTGCATTACAGCCGACAAGTCACGCCATGTTTTCGCTTCTTGCGCGCCCTTCAAAGCCTTGATTTGGGCCGCTTCCCGCCTCGCGCGGGCTTAATCAGGCTGCAAAAGGGGCGAGAATCGAGGCAGCTTTTCACGCATCGGAAAATTGTAATCAACCCCAACACCTTGTAAGAAAAGAATTCAAGGCAATTTTGGGGTAAAACATTCTGATTTCCTGTTGCATATAAGAAAAATTCGTGTTATCATAGCATTATATCCCCTCCCCACATGGGGTAGGGGATATAATATCAGCAGGAACGGAGAAACTGAAATGACAAGCCATAAAAACGACGCGGATGTGGTCCTGAGTCTTAAGACGGCAAGGGGGCAGATAGACGGCATCCTCAAAATGATAGACGAGGAGCGCTACTGCATAGACATATCCAAGCAGATACTCGCCGTGCAGTCCCTGCTCAAAAAGGCGAATCTCAAGATACTGAAAAACCACATGAACTCCTGTGTGCTGAGCGCGGTCAGAGAAGGCGGCGGCGAGGAGAAAATAGATGAAATCATACTCATGCTTGAAAAGTATATTGGGAGGTAAGGCAAAAAATGGAAGATAAGAGCTATTCCGTCACGGGCATGACCTGCGCTGCCTGCTCCGCCCATGTAAAAAAGGTCATCTCCAAGCTCGACGGCGTGGAGAGCTGTGAGGTAAACCTTGCCGCCGAAGAACTGGACGTTAAATTCGACGAGGACAAGGTAGACTTTGAAAAGCTTAAGAGGGCCGTCGAGAAGGCGGGCTACGGGCTCGAGGAGAAAAAGAGGGATAAGTCTGCGGAGATGGCAATAGAGGGCATGACCTGCGCCGCCTGCTCCGCTGCGGTGGAGAGAGTGACGCGCAGGCTCCCGGGGGTCAAATCCGCCGAGGTGAATCTGACCACAGGCCGCGGAGCTTTCGTCTACGACCCTTCCCAAGTAAAGCTTTCCGAAATAAAGACGGCCATTGAGAAGGCCGGCTATACGCCCCGCGAAATTGAGGGCGGAAAAACGCGCGACATTGAGCGGGAACGGCATGAAAAGGAACTTGCTGGCATGAAAAAGCGCTTTTTTATCGCCGCGATTTTCGCCGCTCCCGAGCTTTACATCGCGATGTCTCACATGTTCCCCGTATTGGGTCTGCCGATTCCCGCGTTCATGGAACCGCACCGCGCCCCCTTCGTTTTTGCTGTGGTGCAGCTGATACTGACGATTCCCGTAGTGATTTCCGGAGGCAGATTTTATACCAGGGGCATCAAAACCCTCCTGAAGGGCGCTCCGAATATGGATTCCCTTGTGGCTATCGGTACCGGAAGTGCGTTTATTTACAGCCTTTATGCGACGATAATGACTTTTCCGAACAACCACGCCTATGTCATGTCGCTATATTACGAATCCGCGGCGGTCGTCGTAACGCTGGTAATGCTGGGAAAGTACCTCGAAGCAGTGAGCCGCGGCAAAACCTCTGAAGCCATCAAAAAGCTAATGCAGCTGCGCCCCACTTCCGCTACCATAGAAAAAGGGGGCGGGGAGCTCGAGATACCGCTTGACGAGGTTTCGATCGGCGACATCGTTATCGTGCGCCCCGGGTCGGTCTTTCCTGTCGACGGAACTGTGGCGGACGGCGTATCCACGGCGGACGAGTCCATGCTTACAGGCGAAAGCCTCCCCGTTGAAAAGCAGCCCGGAGACACCGTCACCGGCGGCAGCATTAACGGGGAAGGTCTTATCAGGTTCAAAGCCACCCGCGTTGGGGATGACACCGCGCTGTCCAGGATTATAAGGCTCGTTGAGGATGCTCAGAGCAAAAAAGCTCCTATCGCAAAGCTTGCGGACGTCGTTTCGGGCTATTTCGTACCCGCGGTACTTGCAATCGCCGTGCTCTCCGCCATAGGCTGGGCGCTGGCGGGAAGGAATCTTGACTTTGTGCTCACAATATTCGTATCGGTTCTTGTTATTGCCTGTCCATGTGCGCTTGGGCTTGCTACCCCGACGGCCATAATGGTTGGAACAGGCAGGGGTGCGGAGCTTGGCATACTTATCAAAAGCGGCGAAGCGCTTGAGACCGCGCACAGAATAGACGCCGTCGTGCTCGACAAAACCGGCACCGTTACTCTCGGCAAGCCGCAGCTCACCGACATAGTAAGCTACGGCGGCATTTCCGAAGAGGATGCGCTTATGCTCTGCGCTTCCGCAGAGAAGGGCTCAGAACACCCGATAGCCCGCGCCATAGCCGATGGCGCGGAGAGGAGGGGCGTTTCGCTTATCAGTCCCGAAAGCTTCAGAGCTGTTCCCGGGCGCGGCATAGAGGCCCTGGTTTCAGGTAGAAGAGTCCTTGCCGGAAACCTGAAGCTCATGGAGGAAAACGGGATTGACACGTCTTTTTCAAAAGAAGACTCCTCGAAACTTGCCTCTTCCGGCAGAACGCTCATGTATGTCGCGCTTGACGGAAGGCTCTCGGCGCTCATGGCCGCCGCCGACACGGTAAAGCCCACAAGCCGGGAAGCTGTGTCTATGCTTAAAAAGCTGGGTATCGGGGTCTATATGATAACCGGCGACAACAAAAGCACCGCCGGGGCGATTGCAAATGAAGTCGGCATAGAAAATGTGCTCTCCGATGTGCTTCCCGGTGACAAGGCTTCCGAGGTGCGAAGGCTTCAGGAAAGAGGGCTTAAGGTCGCGATGGTCGGCGACGGCATAAACGACGCTCCGGCGCTGGCGGCGGCGGATATCGGCATGGCGATAGGAACAGGCACAGACGTCGCAGTTGAGTCTGCCGACATCGTTCTGATGCGCGGCGATCTTGGAGAAGTTCCGGCGGCTATCGCTCTCAGCCGGGCGACCATACGGAACATAAAGCAGAATCTTTTCTGGGCCTTCATATACAACATGGTCGGGATACCCTTCGCGGCGGGCATAGTATACCTGCTGGGCGGTCCCATGCTGAGCCCGATATTCGCGGGGGCGGCTATGGCGTTATCCTCGGTTTCAGTCGTCGGAAACGCACTCAGACTAAGAAGCTTCAAAAAAAGTGATTAAAAGGAGAATCAGCAATGAACAGGAAAATCTACATTGAGGGCATGAGCTGCATGCACTGCGCAAACCGTGTAAAAAACGCGCTTCAGGCGCTTCCGGGCGTCACCGGCGCCGAGGTGGACCTTGACGGAGCCTTCGCGCTTATCGAAGCGGACGCGCTTCCCTCGGACGCCGATTTGAAAAGCGCCGTCGAGGATGCCGGCTACGAGGTCAAGGCAATTGAATAGTCGGCAGCTTGCGACTATTCGCTTCTCACAATGACATGCCGTAAGAAAAATGAGTTTTGCCCCCGAAGCAAAGGCTTCGGGGGCAAAACTCAAAGAGGCGCCGCCACTTTATATATTTATATATTAGTTGTTTCTCCTCTGTCAGGCCGGCTCGGTGACAGCCTCGTCCTCGGTCTCAAGGCCCTCCGCCTTGGCTCTCTCACGCTCCAGAGCCGCCTTTTCGGCTCTAATCTGCCAGCCCTTTGAAAGGAAGCGCGGTATGAAGAAGGAGCAGCGAACCACCCAGTCCAGATACATCGCCACCCAGATGCCCTGTACGCCCATCTTGAAATAAACGCCCAGGAACCATGCGCCGACAAGCCTTACCGTAATTAGCGCCACAGCGGAGACCTTCATCGAGAACTTCGCCTCGCCTATGCTCCTCAGTATCTGCGCAAGAGTGAAGCCGCCGGTCCAGAGCAGGGACTGGGCAACGACGTTAAGGCGCATCACTCGCCATGTAATCTCCAGCGCCTCCGGAGTCGGATGATACAGGCTGGATATCTGCCTGAAAAACACGATAATAAAGGCCGACACGATGCCCTGAAGGATTGTGGAGTCGACGAATATCCTGAATGTCGCGCGCCTTACCCTGTCGTAGTCCCGGGCGCCAAAGGCCTGGCCCGCAACAGTCGGGGACATTATCGAAAAGGCGAGCGCGACAGAGCATATCATGAGATTCATCGAATTGGATATGGAATTTGCCTGGAGCGAAGGCGTGCCCATGGTCGAAATAAACGAGGCCATCGCTACCCTCACGCC
This sequence comes from Clostridiales bacterium, assembly GCA_029268065.1. GTDB lineage: Bacteria > Bacillota > Clostridia > Oscillospirales > Oscillospiraceae > DUPK01. The sequence goes on from JAJUHC010000009.1 coordinate 4,111, forward strand.
GTGGAGCATGAGCTGATCTACACCCGCCGGTATGCCAACGTTCAGCACCGGCTTAAGTATGCGAAGCTCAATCCTGAGGGTGAACTTAGGTATTTTAAACCCAGCCCCTCCCCTTTTCAGCGCGGCGAAGGCAAGTATGCCCGATGTCGCACGGGCGCAGAGCATGGAAATCGCGACTGCGTATACGCCTATACGTGCTCCGAAAATGAGCGCCGTCGCAAGTACAATATTGACCACGTTTGCCGCCAGAGCGCACATAAGCGGCGTGCGGGAGTTGCCCGAAGCGCGCATGGCACCTGCCGACACGGCAAAAACCGCCTGGAACGGGAAGCTGAAGGCCGAAAACCTTATGTAAGTACCGCCCGCTCCGAGAACCGCCGGCTCCGCTCGACCGTAGAGAAGCTCAAGAAAATTTCTGCCGAAGAAAAGGAGCATCACGGCTATCGCAACTGCAAACCCTGTGACGCATACGAGCGATTGAACGGCGGTCTTTCCCGCGTCCTCGGTCCTGCCGGCGCCTATCATGTGGGCTATCGCCACGGTTGTACCGGTCGCCGTCGCGTTGAAGACCGCGATGAATATCATATTGAACTGATCGACAAGACTTACTCCGCTTACCGCAGCCGGGCCCACGTTGCTTACGAGGATGGTACTGACTATGCCTATGGTTATAGTAAGAATCTGCTCCAAAAGCAGCGGCCAGAAAATCCGGGACATCAGATTGCCCCTTCGCCAAACCGAAAGACTCTCCATTACTTTTTATCTCCTTAATGGCCCGCAACGCCCGTCAAAAGAGACGAATAGTTAGCCACTTATATATCATACTGATTATACTACTTCCGATCCAATAATACAATATCTTATAATGAAAAATATTTTATTCATATTATTGCCCGTTTAGTTGAGAACAACCAAAAGCAAAACAGACGGCCGCGTATTTTCCTCTTATTTAGTGTTAATATATATATTCATACCGTATAACACATTTTTCATTCGCCGGAGATGAAACTGATGCTGACATTTAACGATCTTTACGGAAAGCTGCTAAAATCCGCCGCCGAAAACAACGGTAAAGCCTCCCTCGCTGAGCTCGGCGGCGTCCTCTTCGACGAGCGGCAGCTCCAGTGCCTCCTCCACCCGGAAAGCTCCGCGCCCGTCATAAAAACTGAAAACTGCGCCTGCCCGGACGGTGATGAGCAATGCATAAGAAAATGCATCTTCGGAGCGATAGTCAGGGATCGGGGCGGAGATATAATAATCGACCCGCAGCTCTGCACGGGCTGCGCCGAATGCATCGAGGCCTGCAAATCGGGGAAGCTCACGGCCAGCCGAGACATACTGCCCGTGCTTTACGCTCTCAAGAACTCGGACGGTCCGGTTTTTGCAATGATAGCCCCTGCGTTCATCGGGCAATTCAGCGCCGAGGTGACTCCCGGAAAGCTCAGAAGCGCCTTCAAAAGGATGGGCTTCCGCGGAATGGTCGAGGTTGCGCTCTTAGCGGACATTCTGACTCTAAAGGAGGCGCTGGAGTTTGATAAAATGGTGCCCTCGCAGCGCGATTTCCAGATAACGAGCTGCTGCTGCCCCGTCTGGATAGCCATGATACGCAAGGTTTGGAAGCAGTTTCTGGCTAACGTGCCCGCCGCCGTTTCGCCCATGATCGCCTGCGGACGCTCCATAAAGCGGCTGAACCCAGGCGCCACCACGGTTTTCATCGGACCCTGCATCGCAAAAAAGGCTGAGGCGCGCGAAAATGACATAGCGGATGCCGTGGATTTCGTCCTGACCTTTGAGGAGGTAAGGGATATATTTTCCGTTTTGGGCATAGATCCCGCCAAGGAGCCCGATGACGAGCGCGACCATTCTTCGAGGGCGGGCAGGATATACGCCAGGACGGCCGGAGTCAGCGAAGCCGTTAAAAACACGGTGCTTCGCTTAAACCCCGACCGTACTGTGCCGGTCGAGGCCGTGCAGGCGGACGGAGTCGCAGCCTGCAGGCAGCTTCTCGCGGACCTCCGCGACGGCAGAATAAAGGCGAATTTCATAGAGGGCATGGGATGCCGGGGCGGCTGCGTGGGAGGGCCAAAGGCCTTCCTCCCGGCGGAGGATGGGCGCATGAACGCGGACAGATACGGCGATGAAGCCGAACACAAAAACCCTCTTGACAACCCCCACGTTCCCGCGCTTTTGAACCGGCTCGGGCTTCAAACCGTCGAGGAGCTTCTTAATGACACGGAGATTTTCACAAGAAAAATTGATTAGCCCCCTGCCGGAGCATCAAAAAGGCCTGGAGCAGGTATTGCATATTCTTCATAACCTCTTTTGAGGAAAACACTGCCACTCCAATCAAAAATATGGTAATTCAGTCGAATTGCGGCGAAATATGTTGAATTTTATGATGATTGATAATATAATTGGCATATAAACATAATTATTCCGCCGCAGAGCCTAACTCTTCGCCTTTCGGGCAGAGTTACCGCTTTTTCCACACTCTGCCCCGTCAGAGTGTGTTTTGCTGCAAGGGGTATTTTGCGTAATAATTAAAACATAAAACGGACTTCAGAGGCGTATATGGACAACAGTATTTTCATGTTGGTATACTTGGCAGTATCTTTCACGGTCTGCGTTTTAAGCGTAATTATAGCGATTTTCAGGAAACGCACCCACCTCGTTATATTTGCCCTTTCCTTCGTCTATTTAAGCCTGAGCGCCTATCTCTTTTCAATCCAGAACGAGAAAAACCTCATAATCTCCGTCGTGTCCGGAAACATTATTTGCCTGCTCGGCGTACTGATGCTTTTCACCTCGATAAGGGCCTATTTTGAGGAGGGCATCCTTTGGCCGAGACGCTTTCTTGCATACATAAGCGCGCTTCTTCTCGCCGTTATGTACACCACCATTGTGAGCTATGACCTTCCGCTGCGCTCTCTCCTTATCGCGGCCGTATACGCCTTTGTTTTCCTTGATTTCCTTATTTTCTTAAGATACCAGAAGATGGCTCCGCTCATCAGAATTCTGCTCGCCGGCGCTGTGCTTATCAGCTCCTTCATGTATGTAGCGAGGGTGATACTGCTGTTTGCGCTTTCCCCCTCAGGCGTTCTTCCGACCTCCTCAGCCCCCTCCAATTCCTATGTGTTCATCTCTCACACCCTCACATCGTTTCTTTGGTTTGCCGCCATCATACTTATCGACGACAACAAACTGGCTGAGAAGCTGAACGCAAACGAGGAAAGATACCGCCTGCTTGCCGAATCCGCCTCGGACGTCATATGGGTTTACGACATAAATGGCGAGCGCCTCAGCTATGTCAGCCCCTCGGTCATCAATCTCTGCGGTTACAAGCCCGAGGAGATTATCGGGCTGAGCATAATGGACACAATATCCGGTGAATCGTGCGAAAGCTGCAGGAAGTATTTTGAGGAAGCGTCAAGTGAGTTTTTTCAAAATAAGGTGCAGCCGAACCCCCGCTATATTGAGGTGCAGCAGCGCTGCAAGGACGGCAAGCTCAAATGGGTTGAGCTTTCACTGAGCTTCCGCTTCGGCGGCGGGGGCGAGCCGGAGATAGTCGGGGTGAGCCGCGACATAGGCGAGCGGAAGAAGAAGGAGGAGCTCATCGAATACCTGAGCCTGCATGACACGTTTACCGGGCTCCTTAACCGCAACGCGCTAAAAAGCATGTTCATGGAAGACAGTTCCTCCTCTCAGCCTGCGGGAGAAAAATCCGTGATATTCGTTGACATAGACAATTTCAGGGTCGTAAACGACTCGCTGGGGCACGCGTCGGGGGACTGCCTCATTTACGAGATAGCGTCAAAGCTCAAGGCCTGCGTCGATGGCCACGGGCTTGTATTCAGGTATTACGGGGACGAGTTCATAATCGTTGTAAATTCTACGGACAGCGACCTCATAAAAAGCATATCTCGCGAAATACAGTCTGCGATCAGCACGCGCATAATGCTGGGCGACAGGGTCTTCTATCTTACCGCAAGCATAGGCTACTGCATCGGTCGTAAGGACGAGGATATGGAAAAAACCATAGTGAACGCCGACACGGCCCTCTACGTCGCAAAAAGGGCAAAAAACAGCATATGCGCCTTCAATTCCTCGATGGACAGGACCAAAACACGCGAAACTCTGCTCGAGGAGGATATCCGGAACGTACTATTCAGAAACGAACTCGTGCTTTATTATCAGCCAATAGCCGGGCCAAACGGCGGCGTACCAAGCAGCTCGGAGGCGCTGCTGAGGTGGGAACATCCCGAGCTTGGCAGAGTATCCCCCAATGATTTCATACAGATTGCCGAGAGGACCAGGCTCATAATTCCCATCACCGAATGGGTCATTGCCGAGGTATGCTCTCAGATAGTCAAGTGGAAGGAAATGGGACTTCCGATGACCGTGGGCATAAACCTGTCACCGATATGCATAGTTAACCGCGAAGCGGAGTTCCGCAATTACCTGCTCGGCACGCTTCACAAATTCGGACTGGAACCCGAACGCATAAAGCTCGAGATTACCGAGGATACCTTTATGAAAAACCTTGATGAAACCGTAAGCGTTTGCGGGGACCTCAAGGCGGCCGGAGTCGGCCTGGCTCTAGACGACTTCGGCACCGGCTACTCCTCCTTTGGGTACATAAAAAACATACCCCTAAATTATATAAAGCTTGACAAGTCCTTTATTGGACTCATCGATTCGGACAGGAAGGAACAGACGATAGTAAGGGGCATGATCGGAATAGCGCACGGGCTGGGGCTGACAGTCATAGCCGAGGGTGTCGAAACTGAAACACAGCTCAGGATGCTCTTCGAATACGGCTGCGACTTCATTCAGGGCTACTATTTTTCATGCCCCCTCTCGGCTCCTGATTTCGAGGAATACTGCCGGAGCGGCGACGCCTCGGAAAAGCTGAAGCGTATCGCCGATAGAAATTCACATTAGCTATTGACCTTGCGCAAAAAGGCTCCTATAATGAGTGGAAAGCTGTTTTTGTCTTTCTCGGCGCAGGAGTTTTATACTTTGAAGGCTCCGTGCCTCATGCACGGGGCTTTTCGTCTTTCACTGCGCGCTGGGACGCAGAATACCTCCGTTTTTTCCGCGGACTTTATATGAGGTGATTATTTTGGAATTTCGCAGAGCCAATCCCGTAGACATACCTTCGCTTGTGGAAATGCGGATACTGTATTCGCTTGAGACCTACGGCGGGCTTTCCGAGAGCTTTGAGAGGCGGATGAGGGCGGAGCTGCCTACCTACTTTGAGAAGCACCTCAACAGGGATCTTTTCGCCTACGTCGCCTTGGCGGACGGCGAGGCGGTCTCGACCGCCATGCTGCTCGTTGAGGAGAAGCCGATTAATCCGGCGCTGCCGGACGGCAGGACGGGGGTAGTGCTCAACGTGTTCACAAAACGGGAGCACAGGAGAAAGGGCCTTGCCCTGAAGCTTATGGAAATGCTCGTGCGGGATGCGTGCGAGTCCGGGATCGATTACATTGAGCTGAAGGCCACCGAATCCGGCTACCCTCTCTATAAGAAGCTGGGCTTTGACGAAAAAAATCATAAAAACACCTATATGACCTATAATTTTGTTCGCTGATCAACAACTCGTCTGCCGCTTCTGTTTGGCGTCCGGTCATATATCGAAAAATTGGCCGCGTTCAATGGGGACTGTACTCTCGGGCGCGGCTTGAAATTTAGGGAATACACTGAATGGTGCACAAAACCCTATTCCCATTTTTGTTAATTTTTGTTGAAAAAGAGTCTATTTATTATTGATTCAAAGTGCTATTATTTCTCTGCCACCCGACCTCGAGTCTAAAAAAATATTTATTGTATAAACAGCGTCGCAGAAGCAATATTATCTGTTGTAAAGAGGGGCTTTTTATGGAGCGCAGCGATATATTCAGAAAAATACTCGATACGGAGCAGGAGGCCAAACGTCGGCGCGAGCTGGCCGTTGCCCAACAGGAGGGACTGGACAAATTCCTTGCCGAAAAGGAAGCCGAGCAGCGAAGGGAGAGCTATGCCCGGGCCGACTCCGAGATTGCCGCCGAGGAAAACGCCTTCAGGGCTTCAGTGGATGCGGAGCTCCAAAGGCTCCGAAAAAAGCACGAGCGCGACCTTTTGAGTATACACACAGGTTTTGACAGGAAACTGGATGAATGGGTCACAACGCTTTTTGATATTGTTGTGAGGAACGACTGATGGGAAGCTCGGAATACATTGCAGTGGGCTGCAAGGTAAAGGCTCTTTACGGAAGACGGCTGAAGCCCGAGGATTTTGAGCGGCTGAACTCCATGAAATCGGTGCCCGAAATAGCTTCCTACCTGCGCTCCTGCCCCGGATGGCAGGGCGCGATGGAAAACCTGTCGGAAAACGAGGTGCACAGGGGCGAGCTTGAGGACGCGCTCAAAATACAGGTTCTTGAGGAGTCCGCAAGGATTTACAGCTTCATGACTTCGAGTTCCAAGCGCCTGCTTCTCTTCTTTATTCACCGAATGGATTTAAACCGCATACTTGCCGCTCTCCGGCGCATTCAGTCGGGCTCCGCAAGTGTGCCGACGGCCCTCGCGACCGATTTATACAGGAGGTACAGCCGCATAGATCACGAGGCTCTTGACAGGGCGTCGGATTTTCTGTCCCTGCTTTCCGCCGTGCAGGGCAGCATCTTTTACGAGCCGCTCCGGGCGCTCATTTCCTCCGAGGCTTCGGGAACTCCCGACTACACAAAAGCCAGCCTTGCGCTGCTCGGGGTCTATTACGTCAGCATGTATAAGACGATAACTTCCTGCACGAAGGGCGGCGAAAGGGAGCTGCTCCTGAAGGAGCTCGGAGGCAGCGTCGACCTTACCAACGCCGTAAATGTCATGCGCGTGAAAAAATACTATCCTGGGAGCGAAGAGAGCGTCTACTCGCTTCTGATACCTAAGTTCTTCAGGCTGAAGCCCTCTTTTTTCAAAGCTCTTTATGAGTCTGCGGACATGGCCGGCGCTTTCGCTCTTCTTGGAGCCTCGCCTTACGGCAGGCTTTTTTCCGAAAATCATTTTGAATACATCGAGCAGTATCAAATGCTCTGGAATTATACCTTTGACAGAAAGCAGCTTTTGTCGGGAACCCAGACCGCCTATACGCCCATAGCCTATATCTCTCTCAAAATGTACGAGATGCAGAGGCTGATCAATATAATCGAGTGCGTACGCTACGGACTTCCGCCGAGCGAAACGCCCTACCTTGCGATATGACGGACCTTACGATCATGTTTACAGATAAATCATTCCCGAAGGGGGAGAGTCAATGTCGGTAGAAAAGATGAAAATGGTAACGCTTATCGGTCCGAAGGAGCAGATTGAGACTGCCGTGGAACGATGCGTCATAAACCGCGAATTTCACCCCGAAAACGCGCAGTCGGTGATAAGGAGCAACTATCTGAAGGACTTTGAATACGAGGGGGAAAGAGCGGCCGGCGGCAAGTTCAAGGGACCTGTTCCCTTTGAAGTCAAAAACTATTTTTCCGACCTTCTCGCGAAGGTCAAAAACCTCGCGCAGAAGATGCATATCAAACCGGAATACAGGGATTTTACGAGCTCCGGCTTTTCTTACGAGGACACGAGGGAATATATTGACTGTCTTACCGAAAGGCTCGACGCCCTTGAAAAGGAACGCAGGAGACTTTTGCTTGAGGCAAGCGACAACGAACAGGCTCTGAGCCAGCTTCAGCATATCCACAATGTGGATCACGACATGGCGAGATTCACAAGCATGGAATATGTCAAGTTCCGCTTTGGGCGCTTCCCGCGCGATGCGTACGACGTCGCTTACGAGTCGATTGCCCAGAGAACAGATATGTTTTTCCTTGAAACCAGCGTGGAAAAGGACTTCGTTTACGGGCTGTGCTTCGTGCTCCCCAGTGCCGAGGAGCGCGCCGACGCTTTCTTTTCGACGCTTGGCTTCGAGCGTATTTGGCTCTCGAGCCGCGTTACCGGAACGTCCGAGAAATCGCTCCACAGCCTGAGCCAGACGAACGAGGAGCTGAGAAGCAAGGCAGACGAAATCGCAAGGCAGATATCCGAAATCAGCGCCGCAGAAAAGGAAAACCTGCTCCTCAGGTATTCCTACATACGCTTCATGAACGAAACTCAGGAGATTGTGAGGTTTTCGGCGCACAGCGACGAAATATTCTACCTCATAGGCTGGGTGCCCGAGAGCTCCTTCGAGGATTTCAGGAAGAACGCCGAGAGTATTCCCGGCTTTTACTGTCTGCCCTCGGACGCAGACGACGTTCACTCCTTCGATCCGCCCATAAGGCGCAAAATGAGTTTTCTTTCGAGGATCTTCTCTCCCTTCCTGGAGATGTACGGACTCCCCTCATACAAGGAGGTAGACCCCGGTTTCTTTATGGCTCTGACCTACACGGTTATTTTCGGCATAATGTACGGGGACGTCGGGCAGGGACTCTGCCTGCTGCTTGCGGGGCTTCTTGTCTACAAGCTGAAAGGCGCCTGGATGGGCAGAATAGTCGCCTGTCTCGGTTTCTCTTCCACGCTTTTCGGCTTTGTCTACGGCAGCGTCTTCGGACTCGAAAATATTCTGCCCGGTTTCAAGGTTTTGGAAAACGGCAACACACTTCGCATACTGCTTGCGGCGGTTGCCTTCGGAGTGGCCCTGCTTGTCTTTTGCATGGGCATCAATATAGTAAACGGCATAAGGCAGAAAGACGTCGGCAAGATCTTCTTTTCGCCTAACGGCGTCGCAGGCGCCGTCGCCTATGTCTCCACGATAGCGGGCGCGGCTGCGCTGTCCCTCTTCAACGTTAACCTTTTTACCCCGCTTTACGTTTTCCCGCTCATCGTTCTCCCTCTGCTCGTGGTATTCTTCAGGGAGCCTTTAACGAAGCTCTGTAAGGGTGAAAAGGACTTCATGCCCCACAGTATTGGAAGCTTCATCGTCGAAGGCTTTTTTGAAATGTTTGAAACCCTGCTTTCCTACGCATCCAACACCATTTCCTTTCTCCGCGTAGGCGCCTATGCGATAAGCCACGCAAGCATGATGATGGTGGTCTTTCTTCTCGCCAAAACCGCTAACGGAGGGCATAATATCCTCGCAGTCGTGATAGGGAACCTTTTCGTGATGGGTCTTGAGGGAGTTTTGGTCTGCATACAGGTGTTAAGACTCGAGTTCTACGAAATGTTCGGCCGTTTTTACGAATCAGGCGGCAGGGCGTTTGAGCCCCGGTTCATAAATTATTCAGAATAGTAATAAAAGATTTGAATACTTTGGAGGAAAAAAATATGGAATTTCTGATAGCTCTTGTTATGGCCGCAATGGTCGTGCTCCCTCTAATAGTGATAGGCCGAAGGGTAAAAAACGGCAAAAAAAGCAAGCTCCCGCTCGTAGTCAACCTTTGCTCCTTCTTCGGCGTGTTTCTGATAACCTCAGTCGTGTTGCTTTCGCGTTCCGTCCACGCGGCTGCCGTGGCGGCTGAAACAGTCTCCGCCGCGAGCGGGCTTACGACCGGTCTCGGGTACATCGGCGCGGCGCTTGCCGTTGGCATATCCGGCATAGGCGGCGGCATAGCCGTTTCCGGCGCGGCCTCCGCGGCGCTCGGCGCCATCTCGGAGAACGAAAAGACCTTCGGAAAATCTCTTATATTCGTCGGTCTTGCAGAGGGCATCGCGCTTTACGGGCTGATAATCGCCTTTATGATCTTTACAAAGCTGTAAGCCGGTGATCTGATGAGATACTATCTTATCTGTGACAACACCGATACGCAGACCGGTCTTCGCATGGCCGGCATCGACGGGGTCGTGGTCCATGAGAAGTCGGATACGGAGCGGTGCATCGCGGACGCAGTAGCCGACGAGAGCGTCGCGGTGCTTCTGGTTACCGAGAAGCTGGCCTCGCTCTGCCCCGCCCTGATAAACGACATAAAGCTGAATTACACAAGGCCGCTGCTCGTCGTCATACCCGACAGGCACGGCACCACGCGTCCGCCCGATTCCATAACCAGGCATATCCGCGAAGCGATAGGAGTGAAGCTGTAATGGTGGATAAACTTCAGGAAAAGCTCGACGTCCTTACCGGAGCTATTCTAAAAGAGTCACAATCCGAAACAGAGAAAATATTGAGCGAGGTCAGGCGGAAGCAGGAGGCAGCCAGAGCCGCCAGCAGCGCCGCGCTGAAAAACGAGATAGCGCAGTATAAAAAAGAAAGGCTTCAGAAAATGAGGAGCGAGCAGTCCCGCCGCATCAGCCTCTGCCTCGCCGAAAACCGCCGGGAGCTTCTGCGCCTCAGAAATGAATATTCCGAAAAGGTTTTCGAGCTCCTGACCGAAAGGATAAAGGCCTTCACCGAAACGCCTGAGTACCTTGAGGCTCTGAGGGGATATCTGAATAAGGGACTAAGCAGAATCAGGGAATTCACCAGAGTTGACGTCACGCTCCGCAAGGCTGACATGAAGTATGTCGACGAGTTTCCGAGGTCGCTTGACGGCTATGACCTGTTTTACAACGAAGGCTTGTTTGAGCTTGGAGGTATCAGGCTCTCCTGCCCCGCCGAAAACATCAGCGTGGACATGACCTATGATACCGAGCTGCAGGACCTTGCCGGACATTTTGCCGAAATGTTCGGGCTTGAGCTGGATTGAAGCTGAAAGAAGGCTTAGTGTGAAAAAGAACGATACCGCTTACTATATACACGGAATAAACGGACCCGTAATCGACGTCCGCGGAGGTACGGGGCTTTCGATGCTGGACATGGTGCGCGTCGGCGAGCTGAGGCTGCCGGGCGAGGTCGTCGGAGTTTCAAAATCCGGCGCTACCGTGCAGGTCTATGAGGACACCTCGGGGCTCAGGCACGGCCAGCCCGTCTATCCGGCGCTGGCTCCGCTTTCCATTGACCTCGGACCCGGGCTGCTCGGCAACATATTCGACGGCATTGCCCGTCCTCTTAAAAAAATCGAGGATACGGCGGGCGTTTTTATAACCCGCGGGCTCGACATACCCGCGCTCGACCCCGAAAAGCTATGGGACGTCACCGTTAATATAAAGGATGGCGACCTTGTAAGCGAGGGGATGGTCTTTGCTGAGTGTCCCGAAACATTTGCGGTCCGCCATCTCTCACTCGTGCCCCCAGGCGTTTCTGGCGTCGCGCAAGGTGTAAAGCCGTCGGGAAAATACGGCACGTCCGACGTAATCGCTACCGTAAAACTAAAAAACGGCTCGGATTACCAGCTCAAGCTCTCGCAGAAATGGCCGATACGCGTGCCGAGACCAGTGCGCGAGCGGCTTCCAATAATCCGTCCCATGATAACCGGTCAGCGCGTCATAGACACGCTTTTCCCCGTGGGAAGAGGCGGCTGCGCCGCCATTCCCGGCCCCTTCGGCGCGGGAAAAACAATGGTACAGCACCAGCTTGCCAAATGGGCTGACGCGGACATAATAGTTTACCTCGGCTGCGGAGAGCGCGGCAACGAGATGACCCAGGTGCTCGAGGAGTTTTCAGAGCTCACCGACCCCAAGAACGGACGCCCGCTCATGGAACGCACGATACTTATAGCGAACACCTCCAATATGCCCGTCGCGGCCCGCGAGGCCTCGATATATACCGGAGTAACGATCGCCGAATATTACAGGGACATGGGCTACCATGTCGCCCTGATGGCGGACTCCACCTCCCGCTGGGCGGAGGCTCTGCGCGAAATATCAGGACGTCTCGAGGAAATGCCCGCCGAGGAGGCCTTCCCCGCATATCTGCCCTCCCGGCTCGCGGAATTCTACGAGCGTGCGGGCCTCATGAAGACCCTTTCCGGCTCCGAAGGCTCGATAACCATTATCGGCGCGGTATCTCCGCAGGGCGGCGACTTCTCCGAACCGGTAACGCAAAACACGAAGCGCTTTACAAGATGCTTCTGGGCGCTTGACCGCTCCCTTGCTTACGCCCGCCACTTCCCCGCCATCAACTGGACCAGCTCCTATTCCGAATATTTTATCGATCTGGCACCGTGGTATGACGCGGAACTCGGTTCCGACTTCACCGCTAAGCGCCAGCGCATGATAAACATACTGCACGAGGAGTCGGCGCTGCAGGAAATTGTGAAGCTCATCGGCTCCGACATACTTCCGGACGACCAAAAGCTCATCATTGAGGCGGCGCGGCTCATCAAGACCGGCTTCCTGCAGCAGAACGCCTTCCACAAGACCGACACCTATATGCCGCTGCCCATGCAGTACGACATGATAGAACTGATACTCCGGCTTTTTGACGGTGCGAAAACGCTCACCGAAAAAAAGATTCCGCTTTCGCTTCTTCGCGATACCGGCATTTTCGCGGAGCTTATGAAGATGAAGTTTGACCTTGGCGAAGGCGCGGGCAGGGATCGGAAATACTTTGAGGAGCTCATAGATGCGGCCGTCGCGAAGGTCATGTCTGAAAACGAGTGAGGTGCTGATTCAATGAGAATAGAATATACTGGCACATCGGAGCTCTCCGGCTCCCTCATGGTGGTCGGCGGCGTTCTCGGGGTCGGCTACGATGAGTTTGCCGAGATAACCCTGAAAGACGGCGGACGCCGACACGGGCGCGTCATTGCCATCGACGGTAACCGTGCCGTCATTCAGGTTTTTGAGGGTACCCGCGGCATCTCCCTTGAAAACTCGCGTACTCATTTCACCGGGGAGCCGCTGAAGCTTGCGCTTTCGACCGAGATATTGGGACGTGTCTTCGACGGCGTTGGAAGGCCGGCCGACGGTCTGGGCGAGATTTTTCCCAAGGAGCGCCGCGATATAAACGGCTCGGTCATCAATCCTGTTTCAAGAAAGTACCCCAGGGAATGCATTTATACCGGCATCTCCGCAATCGATGCTACGGCGACACTTATACGGGGGCAGAAGCTTCCCGTCTTCTCCGGCGCCGGCATGAAGCACAACGAGCTTGCCGCCCAGATGGTGAGGCAGGCGAAGATAGGTGACGGAAGCAACTTTGCGATAGTTTTCGCCGCCATGGGCGTCAAGAACGACGTCGCCGACTTCTTCCGCAAGAGCTTTGAGGACGCAGGCGCGATAGGGCGCGTGGTGATGTTCCTAAACCTCGCGAGTGACCCGATAATCGAGCGCATAATAACGCCGCGCTGCGCCCTGACCGCCGCCGAGTACCTCGCCTTCACACACGGCTACCATGTGCTTGTCATTATGACAGACATGTCCTCCTACTGCGAGGCGCTGCGCGAATTTTCCTCGTCCAAGGGTGAAATACCCTCTAGAAAGGGCTTCCCCAGCTATATGTACTCCGACCTTGCTTCCATTTACGAACGCGCGGGCCAGATACACGGCATGAAGGGCTCCGTGACGCAGGTGCCCATACTTACCATGCCGAACGACGACATCAGCCACCCGATCCCCGACCTTACGGGCTACATCACCGAGGGGCAGATAGTATTGAGCCGCGAGATGGAGCTTTCGGGCATCTATCCGCCGATATCCATCCTTTCCTCCCTCTCAAGGCTCATGAAGGACGGCATAGGCGAAGGCTTTACGCGTGAGGACCACGCCGAGCTCTCAAACCAGCTTTTCGCTTCCTATTCAAGGGTACAGGACGCGCGCAGCCTTGCCTCCGTCATCGGCGAGGATGAGCTGTCGCCCACCGACAAAAAGTACATCGAGTTCGGCAGGCGGCTCGAAAACGCCTATATCAGGCAGGACATAAACGAAAACCGCACGATAACCCAGACTCTGGACATGGCGTGGGAGATACTCTCCCTGCTGCCGAGGGAAGAGCTCGACCGCGTCGGCGACAAGATGCTTGACAAGTATTACAAAGGATGACTATCAGATAGTTGGAGCTGAGGAGGTGAATACATGGCCGTTTTACCGACAAAGGGCAACCTGCTCGCGGCGAAGCGCTCGCGCGAGCTTGCGCTCACGGGCTTCGAGCTTATGGACAGGAAGCGCAATATACTTATTCGCGAAATCATGGGCCTTATAGACGAGGCCGCAGAGATACAGTCGCAGATAGATCAGGTCTTTTCCGAGGCTTACGCTGCGTTGCAGCTTGCGAACATTTCTCTCGGAAAATGCGATAAAATTGCGGAGGCGGTACGCATTGACGATACTCTTTCGCTTCGGCACAGGAGCGTCATGGGCGTCGATATAGCATCAGTCGCGTATGAGGAGGAGCCGCTCCGCCTTGCCTACGGCTTTGTGGACACCAATTCCGCTCTGGACGACGCATATATAAAGTTCAACCGTGCAAAGCAGCTCATACGCAGACTCGCGGAGGTGGAAAACGCCATCTACCGTCTCGCCTACTCGATACGCAAAACGCAAAAGCGCGCAAACGCCCTCAGCAACATCGTCATACCGGGCCTCAATGAAACGATAAAGGGCATCACTGACGTTCTGGAGGAGAAGGAGCGCGAGGAGTTTGTCAGGCTGAAGGTTATCAAGGCACAGAATCAAAGGAAAGAGCAGAAGGCTGCTGAAACAATGAAGTCAAAAAATGAATGAGCAATCGGGGCGGTCATTGACCGCCCCGATTCGACCTTTCCCCTGCTGAAACTCTGCTGCAATTACCGTTGTATTATCCGTAAGCCTGCGATATAATTGGAAGCATAGGTGCTATATCGTTTTTGCTATACTTCGGGAACAGAAGGAGGAGACATCTTTCATGGCTACCTTTCAGATGAACTATCTGTCAATGAAGATCGGTATGCAGACCAATTTTACGGTTATCCTGCCCGGCGATTCCACGCTGAAATTCAAAACGGCTGACAGTTTTAGCGGGCTCTACCCTCGCAACAGGAAATACAAAACCCTCTGGCTGCTTCACAGCGAAGAGGGAGACGACTCTGAAATTCTCAGATACTCGGGCATACTGCGTTACGCGGAAAAGCTGGGATTCGCCGTAGTTATGCCCTGCTGCAGCAACTGGATGTATTCCGACGAGCCTTCCGGGCAAAAGTTCTTTGAGCTTTTCACTCAGGAGCAAAGGATCATCTGTCATAACTACTTTCCCCTATCAGACAAACGCGAGGATAACTTTATCGGCGGAGTATCTCTGGGGGCATACGGCGCGCTGAAGGCCGCTCTCACATATCCCGGGTACTATTCCGCCGCGCTCATCATCGACGGGGCTTTCGGCAAAAACCTCAAAAGCACTTATCTTGAGCGCATCCGCACTGAAACGGCGTCGCTTGGGCTCGTTCCTCCCTCGATACAGGACGAAGCGCCTCCGGAAAAGGCGGAGCTCTACGATATTGCGGTAAAAATGGCGGCGGATCGAAACGCTCTCCCGGAAATATACTGGGCCTGGGGCAGCGAAAACACCGCTACCGGAGTTTTTTCCCGCAGCGGCGCCGAAGCCTTGAAGGAGCTTGGCTACATCGTAAAAACTAAAGAATACAAGGGCTGCGGCCGAGGATGGGATTCCTGGGATCCGGCGCTCTGCGACGCGGTGTGCGAATGGCTGCCGCAGCTCGGCTCTGATAGGGGAGGCAACTGAAATGGCCGTTTTAAGACTGAACATGCTTTCCAAGGCTCTCGGTATGCGCACAAACGTCACAGTCATACTGCCAAGCTTTGATCAGGGCTACGACCTGGGGAGAAGCGCAGAGGAAATATACGCCTCCGGCAGGAAGTTCAAAACCCTCTGGCTACTGCACGGGGGCAGCGGCGACGACGCCGACTACTTAAACTGGACCAATACGGCTCGATACGCGGTCGAATGCAACTGCGCGGTGGTTTGTCCCTGCGCCTATAATTCAGCTTACTCAGACTACCCGCGCGGCTCAAAATACTATTCCTTCATTGTTGATGAGCTTAGGGAATTTTGCTACGCAAGCTTCCCGCTTTCCGAGAAAAGAGAAGACAATTTCATAGGAGGTCTTTCCATGGGAAGCGGCGGCGCGCACAAAATAGTGCTTAACCGGCCCGAGGACTATTCGATAGGTCTTATCATGTCCGGCGGTATTCCTCCGAAAAGCGGCAGCCGCGGTCACAGCGCCTTTCGCGAGCGCGTCATCGCTACCGGCTGGCCGATGCCAAAGCAGCCCTGGGACGTCCCACGTCAGGACTTAACCGAAATTGCGGCGAAAAACGTTCGGGAAGGACGCCCCATGCCGAAAATAATCTACGCCTGCGGCGACGAAGACGAAATTGCGTATGAAGCCTACCTCTTCGGAAGCCGTTATCTGACCGAACTCGGTTACGACGTCACCGGCTTCGTTCTGCCCGGCTACAAACACGAGTGGGACTTTTGGGAAATTGCGCTCCGCAAAGCTTTTTTTGAATGGCTGCCGCTTGACCGCAAGGTAAAAACCTCAGTATGGGACGGCAAATAATGGCATACTTCTGACTAATCCGATTTTGTTCTGAACATTTCAGAGAGCTTTATTCCCGGGTGATGGTATCGCTTCCTTTTTGCGGTTTTGTCGGCATAGTTGATCGCCTCCTTGGGGCACCACTGTATGCAGGCCATGCAATGTTCGCAGCTGCCGCCCCACACGGGAGCGGAATCTTTCAGCCTTATATTCCCCGCCGGACAGACTTTCACGCAGACTCCGCAGCCGCTGCAGCTTTCGTCGGCATGGAAGTTTTCGGCCATTTTGCCGAAGCTTTCCGTCATTCTTTCTAGCCTCTTTTCGAAGAGTCTCAGCGGCGGTGCTCCCCTCGGTATCGACGAGGGGAGTTTCGCTTTTACTGTATCCGCTATTCTGTCGGTTTTTTTCCTTGCGCTTTTCAATATCTTATTCTGCACGCTCAGAGGGAAGGCTCCGTATTTAATTATATAGTTTCCCGGCATCTTCACCGGAAAGGCAGCGCTCAGGACCGCCCCCCTTTCAGCCAAGGCGGAATCGAGTTGTCCGAATGACAGCCCGCTGCCCCCTCCGAAGTTTGCTACGCCGAATATGTACTGCTCCCGCCCGAATTCCAAATTGGAAATAAAACGCTTCAGGACGGGCGGCAGGCAGCCGAAATACACGGGGAAAACAAATCCTATGCGCTCCGCGGTTATTTTTATAGGCTCGCGGGCGTCAAAATCCGACGGAATCGATATTATCTCGGTATCTCCGAGCTTTTCGGCTATTTGCTTTGCCAGCGCGAGGCTGTTGCCGGTTCCGGAAAAATAGAAAACAGCGTTTTTCATTTCATTCCCGCCTTCATATTGGTTTCATATGCCTTTTACAGTCACACCGCCCCTTGGCAGCATCCCCAAGCATTCAAACTCTGATACTTACTGTATCTTTATTCGAACAATTTCAATATACATCTGCGTTGATGCGAAAAAATGCAGAAATCCCGCCTTAAAAGACAGGAATTTTGCAATTACCTAAACCGTAACGCTCTTTCTTTAACACTTGCCCTCTTACTAAGGAGTACACGTTGTGAGTCCTCCTCTGCGAAAAAATCGCTCTATTTTTCTTCTAATCCTTCAGACTTTCGGCAAGCCGCCTGATCCTTTCCTCTATGCGTTTTATCACCGCAATATACTCGTCGTCACTCTTTCCGCTCGGGTCCTCAAGTCCCCAGTCCTCGCGGCGCTTAGACGGAAGGAACGGACAGGCGACTCCACAGCCCATGGTGACGACTATATCGACGGGCGGAAGCTCGCCTATGAGCTTCGGGCGCTGGTTTTTCTCCATATCTATTCCGTAAAGCTCCTTCATCAGCCTTACGGCGTCCTGATTTATCAGCGTCTTCAGTTCCGTTCCAGCGGAATAGCTTTCGAAGGCCTCGGCCGCCAGATGCCTGCCAAGCGCCTCGGCGATCTGAGAGCGGCAGGAATTATGAACGCAGATGAACGCCACCTTTGGCTTACTCATAGACGAACCACCCTTCGGTTTTGTTGGCTATTTTCACCAGCACGAGCATTACGGGCACCTCGGTAAGTACGCCGACGATAGTAGCGAGCGCAGCCGCGCTCTGCGTCCCGAAAAGCGAAATTGCCACGGCAACTGCCAGCTCAAAAAAGTTGGAAGCCCCTATCATGCCCGCGGGCGCGGCTATGTTATGAGGCAGCTTGAGAAGCCTGCTTGCCAGATAGGCGATGAAGAAAATCAGGAAGGTCTGGATTGTCAGCGGTACGGCAATAAGAATTATGTGCATGGGGTTATTAAGTATCACGTCACCCTGGAAGGAAAATATTATAATGAGCGTCAGCAGAAGCCCGACAATGGTCACGTTTCCGAACTTCGGTATGAAGCTTTTCTCAAAGTACTCAGCTCCGCGCTTTTTAGTAATATAATTTCTGGTAGCCGCGCCGCCCGCAAGCGGTATCACCACGAATAGAACCACGGATAAAATAAGCGTATCCCAAGGTATGCCGACACCGCCAACGCCGAGGAGAAATGCCACTATCGGCGTAAAAGCGAAAAGAATGATTATATCGTTTGTCGCAACCTGCACGACAGTATACGCCGCGTTTCCGTTCGTCAGATGGCTCCATACGAAAACCATCGCGGTGCAGGGCGCGGCCCCGAGCAGTATAGCTCCCGCCAGATAGTCTTTCGCAAGCTCAGCGGGGATCAAGTCTTTAAAGACAACGCGGAAAAACAGCCACGCGATGCCGAACATGGTAAAGGGCTTGATAAGCCAGTTGGTGACCCATGTCACAAACAGGCCCTTCGGGTTTTTCCCCACATTCCTGATGCTCTGGAAATCCACCTTCAGCATCATAGGGTATATCATAAGCCATATAAGCACTGCAATCGGAATTGAAACACGGGCATACTCAAAGCGCCCGAGCAGGGCGGGGATACCAGGCAGATACCTGCCGATAAGAATCCCCGCCGCCATACAGAATATTACCCAAAGCGTCAGATACTTTTCAAAAAAGCCAATTCCGGCGTCTTTCCTTTTTTCCATCTCGGGCTCCTTGTTAAGATCTGACCTTCTGCAATATTTTGACGACTTCCTCTGTTTTCAGCACCTTTCCGTAGGACACCACCTTGCCGTCGACAACGAGCGCGGGCGTGCTCATAACTCCGTATGCCGCAATCTCGGTAAAATCGGTCACATGGTCAATCGTCGTGTCCATTCCGAGCTGCTTGAGCGCCTCCTTTGTCGCCTCCTCGAGCTGGTTGCACTTTGCGCAGCCGCTGCCGAGCACCTTCACGCCAGCGCCCCCGCTTTTTGCGCTCTCTGCCTTTGCCATGCTTTCCGCATCGCAGTTTCCGCCGCAGCAGCAAGAGGATTTTTCTTCTTTTTTCTTTCCAAACAGACCCATAATCGATATCTCCTTTTTTAACATTATTATTTCGTCTCTACGGTAGAATCTCTTTGAGCAATTTAAGTTTTTCACTGTTCTCTTCATTATACATTGGTACGCATTGTTCAGGCTCTGCGTTCATACGGCTGAGCTTTCCGGCGAACGCCATGCAGGAGCGTTCACCGCACTGTCCGCAGTTTGTTTTTGGAAGCAGCTTGTAAATTTCAGTCGGCGCCGGGTACTTCAGCAGATCATAGCATGGCGTAATACTATTTTTTCTCGCTTCGATATCGTTTAAAAATTCCTTTACCCAGTCCAACAGCTCGTAAAGGTGCGTCAAATTATCAAACTTTGTAATATTGATGTTTTTATTCATTATGGTGAACCCGATAATGCCCCTTTTAAATGATATTGAGCCCGGCTTATAGTCGGCACGCTTCACCTCAGCGTTTATGTACGGCAAAAGATCAGCAAGATCGCAATCAGCTTCGGTAATTCCCTTAAGCTTTGTCTTGTCGGCCATACAAGGAGATGTCTCGACGACGGTTATTTTCTTAATCATTTTATCTCAGCTCCTGAGCTATTTCTTTAAGCGCCAAAACGAGCGTATCGATTTGCTGCTTCGTATTAAACCAGCCGACGCTGACACGCAGCGTGCCGGTCTCAACGGTACCAAGAACGCGGTGCGCCTGCGGAGCGCAATGAAGCCCGGCGCGTGTCATGATACCGTATCTTTTGTCAAGAAGCGCGGCGATATCATATGGCGACGCGCCGCCGATATTTAAGGACAGCAGTCCCGAACGCAGAACTCCCGAGGGCGGACCGTACATGATTATGTCGCTTTCGGATTCAAGGCCTTCCATCAGCCTTGTAATCAGGCTTTGCTTGTGACGGCTGATTTCTTCGATTCCCGTTTCGTCGATGAATTCCAAAGAAGCCTTAAAACCGGCGAGCCCCGCCATATTTATGGTTCCGGCTTCGTACCTGTCGGGAGCGTCCTCCGGCTGGAACGGGGAAACTGCCATGCTGCCGGTGCCTCCCTCCTTCAGAGTGTCTAAAACAAGACCGTCCCTGATATACAGTCCGCCGGTGCCGCTTGGTCCCATCAGTCCTTTATGCCCTGTAAAGGCGAGATAATCAACTCCGAGCTCTTCAACATCTATCGGCACGCAGCCGGCAGTCTGTGAGGCGTCGACCAGCACGGGAACTCCGTGTTTGCGAGCAATTTCAGTCAACTCACCGACGGGGAAAACGCTGCCGATCACATTGGAACTGTGGACGAACACCGCAAGCCTGACCAGTGGGGACAAAAGGCTCTCAGCGTCTTTCACGCTGATGCTTCCGTCAGGGCTGCAGGGAATAGTATGAACAACAATGCCCAGTGACTGCTCAAGCTTTTTTAGAGGACGCCAGACCGCGTTGTGTTCGCAGCTCGTCGTAATAACATGGTCGCCCTGCCGCAGGATGCCCTTTATGACCAGATTAATTGCCTCCGTTGAGTTGGCAGTAAATACTATATTTGAAGGACGCGGAGCGCCGAAAAGCCTGGCGGCCGCCTTTCGCGTCTGATAAAGCAGGCGGTTTGCCTCCTCGGCTTTGGCGTATGTCCCCCGCCCTGGGCTGGCTCCAACATTCTTCATATAATCCATAACCGCGTTGTATACACATTCCGGCTTTGGAAAGGATGTTGCGGAATTGTCAAAATACATCTGTTTTTCACCTAAAACCCAAGATAAAACATGTAAAAACCAATTAGCAGTATAAGCGCGCCCATGATAATCTTCAAGGCCTTGCTTGCTCTGCCGTACTCTTTGCTTGCAGTCAGCTTTTGCATAAGGCCGATTGACGTTCCGGCTATTACGGCAAGAATACCATGCCCGGTCGCATACAAGAGCAGCAACAGCGCGCCCCAGAGAATGCTTCCCTTGCCGGCGACGATGCCCAAAAGCGCAATCAACACAGGGGTGGAGCACGGCGAAGAGAAAATCCCTCCGAGTACGCCGGCAACGAAAGCCCCGATATAGCCTCTTTTTGTATTTTTGGATATAAGATAGCTCGACGGAATTATCTCGAATATGCCCCAGGTCTGCAAGGCCATCAGCACCATCAGAGCGCCGAGTACCAGGTACCACCACGAAGCTGCGTTTCCCATCAGCCGTCCGGCGACGGAAGCGGCAACGCCCAATGCCGTAAAAGTAACTGCACCTCCCGCGGCAAAGGTCAGGGAGAGCCTGAACGCCTTTTTGGGGTCACGCTGACCGGTACCGCCTACATAACCGATTACCAGCGGAATACTCGACAGAGCGCAGGGCGTAAAAGACGCAAGCACTCCGGCCACAAACGCAAGCACAGGCGCGAGCCAGCTGTTCTGAGTGATCATCCCGGATATGCTCTCGAGTATGGCTGTCACTGAGCCACCCCCATGTCGGCAAGAATAAGACGCATCTGATCTTCCGTGAGTCCTCCCTGATGGACAGTAAAAACATGTTTGTTTGTGTCCCTCGTGGAGTACATCGTGAAACCAATGCCGATCTCGTTGCCGGGCACATAGGGTGTTCCATCCGCTTTTATAAATACCTGTGTGGGAATAACCTGTATGGGGAAGTCTTTTGCCGCGGCTCCGTTTTTCCATACATCGACGAACTTGATGATGGCTTTCCCCTGCATTTCCGCGTTCATTTTTTTGAGCACCGGAGCCATCGCCTTGCAGGGCTCGCAGGAATCCGCCCCGAAGTCGATAATGATTGGAAGACCGTATGAAGTCAACGCCTTCAAGTCGACGGCGCTTGTCTCCAGTGCAAAGTCCCCGTCGTTTTTAGCGGTAACGAGCGGTCCGGAGCCGTCTTTATTTTCAAAGCTTGTTGGCGTGGGATGCGTTTTAAGTCTCCATACCGCGGTAAGCGTTACGGCAATCAGCACCGGAACTATTATTTTAATCAGGATTTTCTTCTTGTTCATCAGCAGCAGCTGCCCCCGCAGGAGCATCCTGATTTCTTTTTTTTGCCCTCATAAAACGCTCTCAGATTTTGCGGTATTTCATACCCTCCGCAGGCGCAGCCGCCGCCGGATGGTGCAAACGTTTCTTTCAGTATGGCTTCC
This sequence comes from Clostridiales bacterium, assembly GCA_029268065.1. Classification (GTDB taxonomy): domain Bacteria; phylum Bacillota; class Clostridia; order Oscillospirales; family Oscillospiraceae; genus DUPK01. The sequence continues at coordinate 26,404 of JAJUHC010000009.1, forward strand.
GCCAGCATTTCTCTCGGCGGCACCTCATAGCTTTCGCCCATATATTCAAACACCCGGCATTCCACATCTGTCCCGCTGATGTCGCTGCAGCATCCGCAGCTGTTCTCGCTTACCGATGCGCATATGTCAATCCCATTTACGCGGATTGTGGGTGAAGACAAAAACTTGTACTTTTCCGCAAGCTCGGCTGTTTTCATTTCGATTTTTTTGTACTCAACCTTATATCCCGACAGTTTAAGAGCAGGGGTCAGTATCTTCATAACCTCGTCAAGCTCCCTCTCCGTTCCGATACAGCGGTCACAGCTCTGCAGATCAAGGTAGAGATATTCCACCAGAACGCTCTTTCCCGAAGCTTCCCCACAGGCGCCGGAGCAGCCGCATCCGTCGGCATTCCCCCTTGCTCCTTTCGGTGGCGTCCAGCCGGTATCCTCCCCCACATATGTAATCGCTCCCGCGGGGCAAAGGCTCCCGCAGCCGTGGCAGTGGTCAACACAGGACTCGGGATTTCTCACGACGGGCGATGGCGCTTTTGAAGCGTCATACACTCCGTGGCTGCACTTTTTGATGCAGGCCCCGCATTCTTTGCATACCGCGTAATCGATAACAGGGTACCATTTCTTTGCCATTCTTATACAGCTCCTTTATACAAACAGAAATTGAAACGCGTTGAACACATAGCCTATCACTATTATCCCCGCGGCGACGATGCCGACGAACACAGCCAAGAGCCTCGGCTTTACGGCGCGGCGCAGCATGATAATCGACGGAGCGGAGAGCGCCGTTACGGCCATCATAAACGACAGGATGGTGCCGAGCCCCACGCCCTTATAGAACAGCGCCTCGGCAATGGGTATCGTTCCGAAAATGTCCGCATACATCGGTATGCCGACCAAAGTGGCCAAAATTACCGAGAATGGGTTGCGGCTGCCCAGGACCGCCTGTATCAGCTCCGCCGGGATCCAGTTATGGATTACAGCACCGATTCCGACGCCGATAAAGACGTAAATTATAACTTTTTTAAGAGTCGCCTCCACCTGTTCCCTTGCGTATATCAGGCGCTCGCGTTTTGTCAGCTCGGGAGCTTCAATGTCCACGCTGCCCGCCGACTTGACGAAGCTTTCAACATATTTTTCCATGCCGAGCCTCTGGATAAGCGTACCCCCGGTAACCGCGAGCACAAGCCCGACAATAACATATGCGAAGGCGACCTTTGCGCCGAAAATGCTCATCAGCAGTATCAGAGAACCCAGGTCTACAAGCGGCGAGGATATCAAAAAAGAAAACGTAATTCCAACCGGCAGCCCCGCGCTCGAAAAGCCTATGAAAAGCGGTATCGAGGAGCAGGAGCAAAACGGGGTGACGGTGCCGAGCAACGCCGCGAGGGTGTTCGCCGTAATGCCCCTGAAGCGACCGAGGATTTTTTTAGTCCGCTCCGGCGGAAAATAGCTCTGTATATACGAGATAATAAAGATCAGCGCGGACAGCAAAATGAGTATCTTTATAACATCATAAAAGAAAAAGTGAACGCTCCCCCCGAGCCTCGACGTCATGTCAAGACGGAACACTTTTTCAACAAGCAGCCTCACAAGGCTTGAAAGCCACTCCATCTTAAGTATCTGATTGTTGAGAAATTCCAAGACAACCATAAACGATCTCCTTTAAAATAAAAAAATGCTCTAGTTTACGCAGTCCTTGCAGATGCAGTCGGAAGCGCCGGAGGTAATATCGTTCAAAAACGCCTTTGCGCTCTCTATTGCATCGCGGTTCAGCGAGTAATAAGTCCATTTGCCCTCGTCCCTGCCCTTGACTATTCCGCATTCGCAGAGCAGCTTCATGTGATGCGACAATGTGGACTGCGACATTTCAAAGCGCTCGAGTATTTTGCAGGCGCAAAGCTCCCCGCAGGACAGCATATCGACTATCATAGCTCGTTTGGGATCGCCCAAGGCCTTAAAAAGCCTTGCCCCAGCGGCATATTTATCGTTCATCGCGCACCTCAAATTCAAGTTTTTCGATTTGATCACTATCAATATATTCCTCAAATCGAATTTTGTCAATATGAAATCCTGATGGAATTATTTTTCGTAATATATTTATAAAGAGTGCATGAATTTCCAAAAACATGCTCTGAGGGCGGCGCCACCCTGATATTATGCTGCGAAATCAACACTTTATCGATTTTTGGGTACTGAAAATATACACCGTGTAACAAAAATCAGGCATTGATTGCGCCTTTGCCGCTTTGGGTGATATTATTAAGAAAATAGTTTGCCTGCTAATTTCAATAAAACGGAAATTGAGGTCAGCTTTATGAAGAAGGAACCCTTTGCATATCAGTATTACATGGTTTTGCTTGCGGGCCTTTGCACCAGCATGGGCTACTCCATGATAAGCGGCGTGATTGTAAAATACGTCGTAAGCCTCGGCTTCAGCCTTACGACAGCGGGATTTGTAAGCGGGCTTTACGCCTCTTCGGCTCTGTTTGTAAGGCCTGTTGGGGGAATGCTTTCCGACAGGTTCCACGAAAAAAGACTTCTTAGGGTATCAACCCCGCTTTTTGCGCTCTGCATATTCGCATACGGCCTTGTGCCCTCGCTTGGCGGCTTTGCCTTTATCAGGATTATCAGCGGTATGGTCTTTGCCGTTAACGGTACCGTCACCTCCGCTTACGCCTGCAAGTTTATACCGAGGAGCCGGACGGGCGAGGGCATCGGCTATATGGGACTCACCTATACGCTCAGCATGGCTGTCGCGCCCGGCATAGGGCTCTCCGTCTTCAACTCTCTTGGCTCGAGACCCGCGTTTTGCATAGCGGGCTGCGTCATAGCGCTCGCCACCGTTTTTATCATGCTCATCAGGGACGATATGTCCCCGAAAAGTATTGGGAACTGCGGTTTTTCCTTTTCCAGCCTCATTGCCGTGCCGCTCCTGCCGCTCGCTTTTATCAACGGACTTTTCTCCTTCTGCAACGGCATCATTGTTAATTTCATCATCCTGCACGCGGAGAAAAACAACATTGCAAACCCCACAGTTTTCTTTACCGTTACCGCAGCCGTAATGCTTGTCGTGCGCCCGCTCGCCGGAAAATTCAACGACCGCAAGGGCCTGCCCGCCGTACTCATACCCGCCTTCATCGTCTCCGCCGCGGGAATGCTCTTCATAGGCTCCCTGAGCTCCTTTTTTGTTATGATCGCCGGCGCGGTGCTCACGTCACTCGGCTCCGGCTCGGGTCAGCCTTCTATCCAGGCCGAGTGCGTAAAAAGAATGCCTGAGAGCCAGCGGGGAGTCGCGATCAGCACTTATTTTGTCTTCGCGGATCTGTTCCAGGGCTTCGGCCCCTTAATAGGCGGAGCGATTGCCGACGCCAAAGGCTACACCTTTACATACAACGTATGCGCCGCCGTGCTTATAGGCGGTCTGTTCCTGTACCTTGCCGAGAATCACTTCAGCAAAAAGAGACTAAGCCGCGTCTGAGTCCCGGCGCAGGCTGCACAAAGCGGCGAGCATCCCGCGGCAGACGCTTTGCCGCGGGATGCTCGCTGTTATTTACTAAAATTATCGGTTGTACGCGAACCTGTTGCCGTTGAGCCTCTTCCAGACCTCGTCGCAGCGGGCGAGGATGTCCTCGGGAAGGGAGCCCTTCGCTATCAGCTCCAGATTGCCAGTCAAATGCTCAAGACGGCTCACCCCAAGTATCACGTTTGTAACATAGCCGTAAGAAACGCACCAGCGCAGCGAAAGCTCAAGGAGAGACATACCGGCGGATTTTGCTATCTTATCAAGGCTCTCCATAGCTTCGAAGCTGTCGTCGTTCCAGTATCTCTGATAATATCCGGGTTCTGAAAGGCGCGTATTTTCAACGGGCCGCTCCCTGCCGTGCTTACCCGACAGCAGTCCGCCGGCCAGCGGGTTGTAGATGGTCAGGCCTATCTTCTTTGCCTTGAGGAAGGGAACGAGCTCGGATTCTATTCCCCTCGTCAGAAGGTTGTATACGTTTTCGGTCAGGCAGGGCGGCGCATAGCTCCGCTTGTCGCAGATTGAAAGCGCGTCCATCATTTCCCACGCGGCGTAGTTGCTCATTCCTATGTAGCGGACCTTGCCGGACTTGACCAGGGAATTCATGGCCTCCATCGTTTCCTCAAGCGGCGTCGTGTGCTGCGGGAAATGCAGGTAATAAATATCCATATAATCCGTGTCGAGGCGTTTCAGGCTCTTCTCCGCAGCCGAAATGATGTGCTTCCTGCTCAGCCCCTGTCCGTTAAGCCCCGGCTCCGAGGGACCTCCGACCTTGCTCGCCACAATCACCTCGTCACGGCAGCCCTTGAGCGCCTTACCCAAAATCAACTCGCTTTGACCGCCCGTGTAAATATTCGCGGTGTCAAAAAAGTTCACTCCGGCGTCGAGGGCGCGGTGAACCACCTCTATACTCCCCTGTTCGTCCAGCTGTCCGCCGAAGGTCATGGTGCCAAGGCAGACCCTTGAAACGGTCAGCCCCGTTCCTGTCAGATTAACGTTTTCCATTTCTAAACCCTCCGAAGCAAAAAATCAAATTTTAGGAAAATCACTTTTCTGCAAAAAAGCAGCTGCTCATATTGCCCTGTTGATATTGAGTATACTACTTTATAGCGCCGCTGTCATTCATTTCCTTAAAATTTGTCATTTTTTCTTCATTAATACCTGGAAAAGCAGCCTGTGACGGTCAACGCCCCATCTCACGGATAAGATTGACCATTTCTATCGCGCCTGTCGCGGAATCGTAGCCCTTGTTTCCCGCCTTCGTTCCGGCGCGCTCGATTGCCTGCTCTATGTTTTCGGTGGTCACGACACCGAACATCACCGGAATTTCGAATTTTAGCGAAACGTTTGCAATTCCCTTGGAAACCTCGGCGCAAACCAGCTCGTAATGCGACGTCGAGCCCCGGATTATCGCGCCAAGGCATATTATAGCGTCATATTTTTCGCTTTTCGCCATTTTTGAGGCGATGACCGGGAGCTCGAAAGCTCCGGGCACCCACGCGAGCTCTATATCGTCTTCTTTTACGTCATGACGCTTAAGTCCGTCGAGAGCGCCCTCAAGCAGCTTTGAGACGATGAATTCGTTGAAGCGCGAGGCGACAATCCCGATCTTGATGTTTTCCGATACAAGCTTTCCTTCATAAACCTTCATTTTATTTTCTCCCTTGTTCTGTATTCAGTAGCTTAAAAGATGTCCCATCTTTTCCTGCTTTGTCCTCAGGTAAAATGCGTCGTGCTCTGTCGGGCTTATCTGAATTGGAATGCGCTCGACGATTTCCAGCCCGAAGTCGGAGAGCGCGTAAACCTTCTGAGGATTGTTGGTCAGAAGCCTCAGCGTCTTTGCGCCGAGATCCCTCAATATCTGCGCCCCGATAAAGTATTCCCGCAGGTCCTCCTTGAATCCGAGCGCGATATTTGCCTGCACGGTGTCAAGTCCCCTGTCCTGCAGCTCGTAGGCCCTCAGCTTGTTTACAAGCCCTATGCCCCTGCCCTCCTGCCGCATGTAGAGCAGAACTCCCCTGCCCTCCTTTTCTATCCGCCTCATGGCCGAGGCGAACTGCTCGCCGCAGTCGCAGCGCACGGAGCCGAAGGCGTCGCCCGTCAGGCACTCGGAATGCACCCTGCAGAGCAGATCCTTTCCGTCGCCTATTTCACCCTTAACGAGGGCCACATGATGCTCTCCGTTGAGCTTGTTGATATAGGCGCAGGCCCTGAAGTCTCCGTATTTTGTGGGCATCTTGGTTTCGGCGACGCGCTCGACAAGCCTGTCGTGCTTCTTCCGGTATTCCTGAAGCGCTTTTATGGTGATGAACTTCAGGCCGAACCTTTCCGAAAGCTCCATAAGCTCGGGCGTTCTCATCATGGCGCCGTCATCACGTATGATTTCGCAGCACAGGCCGCACTCCCTGAGCCCCGCGAGCCTCATAAGATCAACCGTCGCCTCCGTGTGCCCGTTTCTTTCAAGCACGCCGTTTTTTCTCGCGAGAAGCGGAAACATATGCCCCGGCCTTCTGAAGTCCTCGGGTCGCGCCCCATCTTCGACGCATTTTCTGGCGGTCAGGGCACGCTCCGCCGCGGAAATGCCCGTTGTGGTATCGACATGGTCGATGGAAACGGTAAAGGCCGTTTCGTGGAGGTCCGAGTTTTTGTCGACCATCTGCGGTATCCTGAGCTTTTGAACCAGGGACTCTCCCATCGGCATACAGATAAGTCCCTTGCCGTGCGTCGCCATAAAGTTTACGTTCTCCGTCGTGGCATGCTCCGCTGCGCATATGAAATCGCCCTCGTTTTCCCTGTCCTCGTCATCGGTGACCAGGATTATTCTTCCCTTTCTAAGCTCCTCCAGAGCTTCGTCGATCGTACTGAATTCAAACATTTTCGCGCCTCCTATATGTTAAAGCCCGCTTTTACGAGAAGCTCCGCCGTTACGCCGCTCTCCCGCCTTCCGGGGGCGTCTTTTACGCTCATGAGTCTCTCCACGTATTTGCCTATGACGTCGTTTTCCAGGTTAACCCTTTCACCGGCGCCTTTTCCAAGAAGCGTCGTTTCCCTTCCGGTATGCGGAATTACGGATACCGAAAAACCGTTTTCATCGCGCTTCGCTACCGTTAGGCTGATCCCGTCAATGGCGACCGAGCCCTTTTCAACGATATACCTCATTATGCTTTCCGCAGCGGAAATCCTTATCCATACCGCGTTTCCTTCCCGCTCCGTACTCTCTATTCTGCCCGTCCCGTCGATATGCCCGGAAACTATATGCCCGCCGAATCGCCCGTTTGCAGGCATCGCGCGCTCCAGATTCACCCCGCTGCCCGCTCTCAGTTCTCCGAGACTGCTTCTCAAAAGCGTTTCGTTCATCACGTCTGCAGTGAAGCTCGCGCTTCCGAGCTCCGCAACGGTAAGACAAACTCCGTTTACCGCCACGCTGTCCCCGAGCCTTAAGTCTTCAAATATTTTCGCCGCCTTCACGGTGAGCTTCGCAGATCTTGCACCTTTAACAAGGGCCGCAACCGTTCCCGTCTCTTCAATTATGCCTGTAAACACTTTTTCGCCTCATTTCAAGCTGTATTCCAGCAGTATGTCCTCGTCAAACTCCGTTATCTTCCTGTCACGGAACAAAAAAGCTTCCTCCGGCCTGTTTACGCCTGTCCCGCCCACGGGTCCCTTTGCGCCTTCACCTCCGAAAATCTTCGGCGCGATGTAGACAAAGGCCTTATTGACTATCCCGCAGTCCAAGGCAGAAGCGTTGAGCGATGCGCCGCCTTCGAGCAGCATGCTGTCGATTCCCTTTTCGCCAAGCACCTTCATCAGCTCGTTGAGATCAATATGGGAATTATTTACGGGTACCCGGATAATTTCCGCGCCCCTGTCTCGCAGCCTGTCCGTTTTTTCGCCCTCCGGAGCCGCCGTCGCAATATAGGTTCTGAACTCGTGTGCGGTCTTGACTATTTGGGATTCGGGCGGTATTCTCAGGTTCGTGTCGCAGACTATACGGAAAGGGTCCCTGCCTCCCGGCAAGCGGCAGGTAAGCAGCGGGTCGTCCGCTATGACAGTGCCGACCCCGGCCATGACCGCTGAATACCTATGGCGCAGCCCATGGACGTGCTCCCGCGTTTTTTCGCTCGTTATCCATTTGGACTTTCCGCTCACCGTCGCTATTTTTCCGTCGAGGGTCATCGCGTACTTCATCGCCACGAAGGGAGTTTTGTGTGTTATATAGTGGCAGAACACCTCGTTTTGCCTTCTGCATTCCTCCTCCAGTATTCCGCAGAGCGTTTCTATGCCGTTATTTCTCAGAATCTCAAGCCCCTTTCCTGCTACGAGGGGATTTGGATCTTTCAAACCGGCAATCACCTTTTTGATTCCGCTTTCTATTAATGCGTCAGTGCAGGGCGGCGTCTGCCCGTGATGGCAGCATGGCTCAAGCGTGACATATATCGAGGCTCCCTCGGGGCTTTCGGTACAGGACGCGAGGGCGTTTCTTTCAGCGTGCGGGGAACCGTATCTTTCGTGGTGCCCCATGCCGATCACTCTGCCGTCTTTGACGATTACCGCGCCGACCATGGGATTCGGATTCACCCAGCCGCAGCCTTTAGAGGCTTCCCGAAGGGCCATGTTCATATAATATTCGTGGTACATTTGTCAAAGCCCCCTCAAAAAAACGCCATGAAACCTCTTCATGGCGTATATTATGTGCAGTAATGATAACTTCCCCGAAAAAAAGCTCTGGAATAAAAATTCCAGAGCTGAATCGACAGGCATCGAAATAATGCGCACAAATCTTCTCTCATCCGGACTATACCGTCGGCTTCGGAATCACACCGAATCTGCGCAATGCGCTCGTGGGCTTTACCACCGGTAGGGAATTTCACCCTGCCCTGAAGACCGATATTCATTTTTCTAGATATTAACACGAAAAGTCTGATGTGTCAACGGTGATTTTACCTTTTGCGAAATTCTTACCGCGGCTTTCGAACGCCTTCCCGCGTTCACCGCTCCGCGCCCTTCAGAAGGGGTATTTTCTGGTTTCGCTGTGTACGGTTATCCACTTTTTCTCCGTGAACTCATCCGTGGAGAACGCCCCTCCCTCGCGGCCGACTCCGCTGTTCTTGATTCCGCCGAACGGAGCAAGCTGGGTGCCCAGAACCGTGGATTCATTTATGTGCACCATTCCGGCCTCCATCTTCGGAGCCATTCGCATTGCGGTTCCGACGTTATTTGTGAGAATCGCGGAAGAAAGCCCGTAGCTGTTGTCGTTGCAGAGACGCAGAGCGTCGTTTGCGTCCTTTGCCCTGACGATGCTGGTCATCGGGCCGAAGCTCTCTTCATAAAAAACATCCATTTTGGGAGTAACGTCCGCAAGAATTGTAGGCTGGTAGAGAGCGCCCTCATGCGTTCCTCCCGTAAGCAGCCTCGCCCCTTTCGACACGGCATCCTTAATCTGCCTGTCGAGCACCAAGCACTGCTCCTCGCGGATCAGCGGACCTACAAAGACCTCGGGGTCCTTCGGGTCTCCAACCTTTATCGCCTTTACGACGGAGACGAGAGCTTCGCAGAAGTCGTCATAAATATCGGTCTCAACGATAATGCGGCTGGTGCACATGCAAATCTGGCCCTGATGGTAAAATGCGCCGTAGGCCGCTATCTTTGCGGCCTTTTCGACCTCAAAGTCCTTCAGCACAATAAGCGGATTCTTCCCGCCCATTTCCAGCGTGTATTTCTTAAATTTTGCGGCAGCCTTTGACGCTATCCTGCGCCCTACATCCGTAGAGCCGGTAAAAGCTACCATTCTGACTCTATCATCCTCGGTCAGAGCGTCCCCGACTAGGGAACCCGGCCCCGGAACGCAGCTGAACACCCCTTTTGGGAGTCCCGCGGCCTCAAGGCACTGCGCGATAATGATGCCGGAAACGGGTGTGTCGGAGGAGGGCTTCAGCACGAAGGTGTTTCCTGCGGCGAGCGCGAAGGCCAGCTTATTGAGCGCCAGAATAATTGGGCAATTGAACGGGGCGATACCGGCGACGACGCCGAGCGGCTGCCTGATAAACGCCGAAAACATTCCCGGAGCCTCAGGATTCAGAACCTCCCCGTTTACCCTGCGGCATTCTCCCGCCGCGACACGGAAGATACTCGCGCCTCCGAACATCTCGCCCATTGCTTTCGTGAATACCGATCCGCTTTCCGCGATCAGCAGCTCGGCATATTCCTTCGCATGGGCTTCCATGTAGTCGCCGGCCTTAAGCAGTATACGCTCCCTCTCGACAGCAGAGGTCTCAGCCCATGCTTCACGCGCGGCGTAAGCAGAAGCTATCGCGGCTTCTACTTCGATTGGACCTGCCGTATGTACCTTTGCGAAAACGCTGCCGTCGGCGGGATTTATGTCGTCAACAATCTTGCCGCTCGAGGTCGGTACCCACTCTCCGCCTATGAAAAGCTTATACTCTCTCATTTCCCAGGTTCCTTTCTTGTATTATTGGATTAATATCCGCTTTGCGGATATTATACCATGAATTTTTCAAATTCATGGTATGCTGCCGTGTTTTGCGGTTCCGGTCCGAAGAACCCGGGAGCAAAACGGCTTTGTTTTGAGCGCGCGCCCTCGGAGAGGGCGCATGCGCGGGTATAATATCCGCTTTGCGGATATTATACCATAAAAAGGTATTGAATTGCTACAATTTTTTGAATAAAACAACAAAACCCGCCCTCAACGGCAGGTTTTGTTTATTATTTTTTCTCTGACTTCGCGGCGGATGAATTACTTGTCCTTGTTTTTCGCAAAGCGCCTTGCCTGCTTCATTTCACCCATTCCACCGAACATATTCTTGATTTTTTCGCGTTCAAGCTCGCGCGAATTCAATCCTTCGTAATTAATTTCCTTTCTGAGCTTGTTGTAGCTCTCAAGGCGCGCTTCCGAAAGCTCCCCGGCTTCTATGGCTTTTTTCACGGCGCAGCCGGGCTCGGAATGGTGTGAGCAGTCCCTGTACCGGCAGAGAAGAGCAAGCTCCTCGATATCCTCGAAGGCTTTGGGCAGGTTCCCCGAATCGAGCTGAAGCTCCCGCATCCCCGGGGTGTCAATTACTATACCGCCGTTTGGAAGCAAAATGAGCTGACGGTGCGTCGTGGTATGTCTCCCCCTGTCATCGTCTCTTATCTCTTTCGTCGCAAGCAGGTCCCTGCCCATGAGTCTGTTGATGAGAGTTGACTTGCCGACGCCCGAGGAACCAATAAAGGCTATGGTTTTCCCGTACGATATACGCTTCAGCACGTCATCATACCCTATTCCGGTCATGCTTGAACAAACGACAGTGTCGGCGCCCATTCCGACAGCCCTTACTTCGTTCAGCCTGGCTTCGGTTTCGGCGCACAGGTCCGCCTTTGTCAGTATTATCACAGGCTCAGCCATGCTGTCCCATGCTATTGAGAGATACCGCTCCAGACGGCGCAGGTTGAAATCGTTGTTCAGTGACATGCAGATGAAAACGGTGTCTATATTTGCGGCCACTATCTGCAAGGCGTTCGAAGTACCGGCGGCTTTGCGCTCGAACGCGCTTTTGCGCCTCAGCAGATGATGAATTACCGCATTGCCGTCACTCGAATCGGTCCTGTCAATCATCACCCAGTCTCCCACTGCCGGAAAATCGGTAATATCCTTTGCCGAAAACGCAAATTTTCCAGATACTGAAGCCGATACTTCGCCGTTTTCGCTGACTGCTTTATATATTTCGCGGTGTTGCTCGCTTATTCTCGCGGGGTAAAGCCCCTCGTAAAGCGAGGCCTCCTGCTCGAAGCGTTCGCAAAAGCCGTATTTTTTCAGATTGTAATACATTTTATCCTCCAAAAATATAAAATCATGTTTTGGAGGGCAAGGTTTCAGTAGTTTTCTTTTCCCTCCTTTATGAATGAGCCTGCTGCAATCTCCATGCGCGCCATACGCTTATCCCCTTTCATAAAATATCGTTGTCATTATACAGCAAAATCAAAAATAAAAAAAGCGCCAAAAGGCGCTTTTTGGTGGGCCATTGCATCACAAATCCGAACCATTTCGGGGCCGTCGTCCGGCTCCTCTGAGCTCTCGAGCATTTCAATATAGGATATTTGCTCGCCGTCTTTAATATTAAAATACATTACGACCTTATCGTCGTATAAATAGATAGCGTTTATAAATACGTCGATGATCCGGCGGCGGAAATCCATATCGAAAAGATCACCCTTGCAAAATTGCCTCAACCATGCTTTGAGCTCGGACTCTGTTATCTTTGCATTACTCGCTATTCTTAGCCTTGCGAGGTCGATTTCGATATCGGCCTTTTGTAGCTCGAGCGCCGAAAGTTTTTCGTTAATCCTATCAAGTGCTATTTTGGAGGAGGTCTTTATAAGTGCGTCGACGGTTTCGTTAATATCCCGATCGATCTTTGATAAACGGCGCTCGAGCTCCCGGACGGCGTCGTCGTTAAATTCCTTATTATACTCCTCGACAACACGCTCGGAGATAAGGTCTATCCGCTCCGGCGTCAAAACATATTCGACGACTTGCTCGGTAATGTACCACTCGAGAAAATCCTTTTTTTCGTTTTTCTTGTGGCATGTGTGAGCCTTTTTGCGGGCCGCGCAAGCATAATAATGATACCCGGTTTTGTTTCGACCTTGACCGCTTTCTCCCACCATTGGAGAACCACAATACCCGCAGAATATTTTACCTTGTAAGAGGTATTCGACGAGTGCCTTATTATGTCCCGGGGCTCGTTTCGTGGCTTTCGATTTTCTCTCGCATTTATCGAATAACTCTTTGTCTATAAGAGCGGGGCAACCGTCCTCGACCTCGATTATTCCGTCGTCCTCACTGTTATAATGAAAAACGCCGATATATTTCTTATTACCCAAAATACGAAAAAAAGAGTTTAGATTAAATAAATTCCCCTGCTTTGTACGGTAGCCGCGGGCGTTAAGCTCGGCGGCTATTTCTTTTTTCCCGACTCCATCGGCGTATTGCTCAAAGACATAGCGGACGATCGGCGCGGTCTCCTCGTCAATAACAAGCTTTTTCCCCTCGAGCTTATACCCGAGCGGTATTGTCCCGCCGGTGCTATTTGCTTTTAATGCGCTCTCTTTGAGGCCGCGGCGGACATTACTTGATAATTGCCGCGAGTAGGTCTCCGCCATAGCCTCGAGGACGGCCTCGAGAATAATACTCTCGTCACCCTCGCCGACGCTCTCAGTCACCGACAAAACCCTTACACCGAATTTCTTTAGCTCGTTTTTATAAATCGCCGAGTCATAACGATTTCGAGCGAAACGGTCGAGTTTCCAGACAAGGACATAAACAAATTGCTTTTTGCGGGAGTCTTTTATCAATCTCAAAAACTCGGGCCGGGTCTCCGCCTTAGTGCCGGAAAGGGCCCGGTCGATATATTCGCCGACGATCCTAAATCCTCGCCGCTCGGCATACTCATAACAATACCGTAATTGTCCCTCTATGCTTTGCTCTGTCTGTCCATGCGAGGAATACCGGGCATATATAACAACGTCCGCGACCTCGTCAGTGATCGCGGCAGCGCTTGCACTTGAAAATTTAGAGCCCATTTATTGAAACGCCCTCCTCCCTATTTTATACCGAACATTTTCAAAACCGAGGAGCCGACCTTGCGCTCGAGCCCTGCTTTAGAGGCCGGTATACCCGTCGAGCGGGAGATTTGACGTTTTGCTTTTGAAACGCCGAGCGCCCGTTTCCATGAAAAAGACATTCCCGGGATTTTCAAGCCTTTTTTAGCCATATCAACACCCCTTAAGACTCGTATATTTTTATCCTCATGGAGCAGGAATAGCCTTGATCCTCGCTTTTAGATATATTCTCAACCGTAACGGAGGCTCGATTTTTTGCATATTTGCCGCGTAAGTCTTTAAGTAAAGCGCTATTCAAAAAGCCGATTTGCTTTCCTTTCGAGGTAAAAACGCCGATCGTATCGGGATACTCTTTTGACGGGGCGGGCTTAAAGAGCAGATCGTCGCCCGGTTTCAAGGTCTTAATTATGGCTTGGCGGCTTGATCCGTCCTCATTATTAAACCGAACGCCCCAAACGCTTTGAATAAATTCATCTACGACAACGGGAGCGCCGCCGAGTTTTCCTTTTATAAGATCACGAATTGACATTCCAAAGCCTCCTTATAACGACCGTTCATGTGTAATAAACCGTAAATATGTAAACTATGCCGTTCCGCACAAGCGGGACGGTTATTTTTGTTTTATAGGAGTCTGGATTGTAGAACCCGCCTTGACGGTGTTCTTTATATCCTGGGGGATATTCGTAACACCCGAATATTTGCCCGTTTCTTTAAGGTCTTGAATATAAGAAAGAACTTTTGCCTTTCCTTCTTCATTTAACGACTCAGAAGCGACCGAAATTTCGGATTGCTCGGCGTGAGATGAACGATCGGAACCAAAGATAATATAATCGGCGGAAACCCCGAGGGCTTGTGAGATTTTTATAATGCTCGAGATTTGGGGGTCTTTTGTCTCGCTACCGAGTATCTTACTCAGAGTACCGCGGGAGACGCCCGAAAGCTCGGAAAGAGTATCGTTTGTAAGCCCTTTTTGTTTCTTTACTTCCTTAATTCTATCTATCATAGCGGTTAAATCGTACATAACGGCGCCTCCTGTTTTTTGTCTCATTATAAGCCTAATATTTGCCATGTGTCAATAAAATATTACCGTTATCGGTACTATTTTTCGTAAACGGTCTTGACAAATACCGTTTACGGGTCTATTATTGTCGTAATAGCACCGAATACGGTACTAAGAGCGGAAAAGGAGGGTAAAAAATATGCTTAATAATCTCAAGGCGGAATTAGTCCGAAAAGGGTTTGATCCCGTGCAAGCGGTCGTTTCCGCGCTCGATTGCACAGAAAAGACGGCGAGAAACAAACTTAACGGCTCCTCGCCCGTAACGGTGCCGGAGGCGGTAAAGATCATCGAAAAGTATTTCGCCACCGAGAAATTAACAATCGAGTTTTTGTTTCAAGCTTATAAAACGGCATAGGACGAGTCGAAAAGGAGGCAAAGAAATGAAAGAAGTCAAAGAAATCCTCCTCGAGCAAATGGAATTACTCGCGGAGGCGTCAAAGGGAAAAGGACTCGCAGCGCGTGAGCTCTGCGACCTAACCGGGGCAATGGTGGCGATCGTGGAGACATTAAAAACCCCGATCGCCTCAAGCGCCCCGGGAGCAGGAGAAAAAGAAGAATAAGGCCGGGTGACTCCCGCCTTATAAAACGAAAGGAGATTGCTATACCACCATGAAAAACGTTATCGAGCGGATGGAAGAAAACCGAACGGCGGAAAAGATCGCCGCCTTTCATGTAAAGCAGCAGCAGGAATATGACTTTAAGGTCAGATACGCCGAGATTAGAGCGAGAGAATTTGCCCGCGAGTGTGACATTAGAGGGCTAAATTATCATGTTTCGATCGGCGGACTCGATAGCATTACGCTTTTTCTTTTTCTTAAAAGCCTACATATCGACGCGCCGGGAATATCGGCCTCTTACCTCGAGGACGTGAGCATACAGCGGGTACATAAGGCTCTCGGAATAGAAAGCGTACGCCCGCTCAAGGACAAAAACGGGAAACCATATACAAAGCCTAGGGTTTTACAGGAATTCGGGTTTCCGGTCTTATCAAAAGAGACCGCAGGAAAAATTGAACTCCTCCAAAACCCCACGGAGAAGAATAAAACCGTCCGCCATGCCATTATAACCGGCGAGACCGGGGAATATGGCGGCTATCGGACGGGAACTCGAATGAAGCTCTCGAATAAGTGGTTAGCGAAATTCGGCGGATACGAGAACGAGACGGAGGGCGTTAATTATGGGACGCCGGATTTCAAGGTCTCTTCGAAATGTTGCTACTACCTTAAAGAAAAGCCCTGCGACGATTGGGCGAGGGAGCATAATAGCGTCCCATATCTTGGCCTTATGGCCTCCGAACATGGGCGGCGCGAAAAATCTCTCATGATGAACGGGTGTAACTACTTCGGGAAGTCGACCATACGATCGGCCCCGTTTGCTATTTTTTCACGGCAGGACATTTTACAGCTCGCTATTGACCTCAACGTCCCCGTCCCGGAGGTTTACGGCGAAATTGCCCGTAAGGACGACGGGACGCTCTACACCACAAAGGCGCAGCGGACGGGGTGCTCTATGTGCGGGTTTGGTATTCACCTTGAAAAACGGCCTCACCGTTTCGACCGCCTGAAAGAGCAAAACCCGAAAGAGTGGGAGTTTTGGATGTTCAAATGTTGCACGGACGAGAACGGAGAGCCGTTCGGATGGGCCCGAGTCCTCGATTATATCGGCGTCGGATATTAAGGAGGCGGCAGTATGAACGAGTATATTTGCCCGAATTGCAAGACGCGCTCCTATTCCTCGGCGACCTATGAGAACCTTAAAGACCCGGTTTGTGGAGAATGCGGAGCGATCGTCGTTCCCGCCTCGGAGCCCGAGGAGCGGGACGGCCTCAAGATCAAATATAACGTTTTCAAGGTTGAAAACGGAGAGCCCGTTTTCGATTGTTTCGTACTCAGGCCGGACAGAGACCCCGCCGCCCGAGCCGCCCTCAGAGCATACGCCGCAGCGACACAGAACGCCGATCTCGCCGCCGACCTCCTCGCATGGGCGGAAAGGCTCGAGCAGGAGGCCGCGAAATGAGCATAAATAAAGGGACAAAGGTAAGGCTCACTCGGGAAAAATGCGCTATGTCTCCCCCGGCTCGTGCCGGTGATATTTGCATCGTTCAAGTTATCGAGGGTTTCGGGTGCTATATCCTACGCGGCCCGATTGAAAACCCGGAGACTGAAAATAGGCTTTTCGCAGCTACCGAGGGAGAATTTCAAGAAGTCAAAACGGAGGCGGCGGAATGAACACAACAAAAATCGAATGGTGCGACAAAACGCTTAATCCCGTCGTCGGGTGCTCTTTCGGGTGCGAATACTGTTACGCCCGGAGACTCAATACCCGGTTTAAGTACATACCCGATTTTTCAAGGCCGCAGTTTTTCCCGGAGAGACTCGAGGATTTGAGCAAGGACAAGCCCTCAAGCATTTTTATAACCTCCATGAGCGACCCGGCGGATTGGCGGCAGGAATGGGCGGACGTCGTTTTTAAAGCGATCTCTAACTATCCGCAGCATAGATATTTATTTCTATCAAAACGCCCGGAAAGGTATTCGGAACTATTCCCGATTTGGAGGACGCAAAACCCCGCATTACATAGCGTTTGGTGGGGAACGTCCATAACAGAGCAAAGAGACCTCGAGCGGGTCGGATATCTACCCCTCGAATTTCACCGCTTTATAAGCATTGAGCCCATTCTCGGGCCGATCGATCTACAAAGCCGCCCGTATCGCTCCGCCGTTCCGTTTGTGGATTGGGTAATAATTGGGGCCGAAACGGGAAACCGCCGCGGGAAAGTCACTCCCCGCCGCGAATGGGTGGAGGAAATCGTCAAATGTTGCGACAGCCTCGAAATCCCGGTTTTTATGAAAGACTCTCTCCTCCCGATCGTGGGAGAACGGGACATAAGGCGGAATTTCCCGCCGGAGCTTCAGCCGCGCCGCCGCGGTTTATAAAACGAAAGGAGATTGCTATACCATGAAATCTATTATAATGACCGCTCAGAATGTCCGGGATTTTCTCAAGGCTCGGACGATCACCGTTAAGAAAAGCTCGCACGATCGCCCATTTGAGGGCGGAGACGTCGTTTTCATCCGGGAGCCGTGGCACAGGCTCACAAACCCCGACGGCGGAGACTCGGATCGTTTCAATTATGCGGCGAATGCCACGGCGGAGCCTTTAGGCTATAAATGGGCCTCCCCGGTAGCCATGCCCGCCGACGCGATCCGTTATTATGGGCGGGTTACTTTTATCATTGAGACCGGGGCAACCGTGGGAGAATGGGAAATCACGCTCGAGTTTATAAGCAAGGCAGAGGCACAGGCGGCGGAGGCGGGCCTCCCGTTTTCCACCGCAGCAGACCCGGAGAACGCCTCCGATTATTATACATACGCCGGGGATATGACCCCCGAGGATCACGAAAAAATGATCGCCGCCATAGACGCCGACCGAGAGCGGCTCGCCGAAATCAGGGCAAAGCGAAAGGAATACATAGAATTGTTGAAAACAGAAAGAGACCCCGGACACCTTGACGGATTGGACGCCTCGCTAAAAGACATTGAGGACGAGGAGCGCGACCTCGTGGCCCGCTTGGAGGACGCCGGAGTCCATGACACCGCCGAGGAGGAACTCTCCGAGACTAATACCACCGAGGGCGAGAAGCCCGCCGGGGAGCAGGATTCCACCGAGGGAAAGCCGCCCGCTCCTCCCGATACGGACGACGAGGAGGTCGGATCATTCACAACGGGAAAATGTAACTATTGCGGGCGGGAGTGGGGCGTCACGCTCGAGGGCGCAAAGGGCGGCGGATATCCTACGCAGAGAACCGCGAACGCCGCAGCGTCCCGCCTTTGCGATTGTGAGGACGCGGCACTAAACCGGGAGCCAATTATCGGAGTCGCCCTCGCCGTAACAACGGGTACTTGCCGATATTGCAATCAAATGATTGAAGTCGGCCCCCACGCGTCCCAAAAAGCAGCAGACGAAACCGCCTCCGAGGTTTGCTCATGCCCGGAGGCGCGGATAGAGCGCCGCGTAACCGAGCAGATCGCGGACGCTCACGACCGGGTCGAGCGGCTTTTCGGAGAGTCCGCCGAGGCGCTCGGGTTTAAGCCGATCGCCGAGAAAGGCCCGATCCAATTACTCGATAATGTGGTCGAAATGATCGCTCGCCGCCTCATTTCATCCGCGACGGTACAAATTCGCGGTCAATGCAAGGCGAAAGTAAGCCTCACCACAAAAGGAAAAATCAAGGTCGCCCGGAGCGAAACGCGCTCTTGCGATCTTGAGGCCGGAGAATAGGAGGCTCGGATATGGAGATCACCGTAAAAATGAGCCCGGAAGAATACGACTCCTTTAGGGCTTATCAGAAAGATAAAGAAAGCCTCGAGCGAGAGGTAAAACGCGATCATAACAAATTGAGACAAACCCATGAGGAGCTTTGTTCCGCCGTTCTTGACGCTTTGGAGCAGGACGACGACGGAAAAATAATCGGGATCAAGGACGACGATAAGATCGAAATAGCCTTTGATCTCGCGAATGATTGGTTTTGTTGAGGAAAGGAGGCGGCGTTGTGATCTATGCCGTGGACTTTGACGGGACGCTTTGCGTAGACCGATACCCGGAGATCGGAGCGCCGCGCCCGGGCGTGATTGATTTTATAAAGTCGGAGCGGGCCCGGGGCTCAAAGCTCATTTTATGGACATGCCGGATCGGCGCTCGCCTCGAGGAGGCGGTCGAATGGTGCCGGGGTCAAGGTCTCGAATTTGACGCCATAAACGACAATCTCCCGGAGAACGTCGCTCAATATAGCAACAATCCCCGGAAGATTTACGCCGATCGATATATCGACGATCGCAATTATTATTTTGAACTCGGAGAGGAGCGGGATATATGGCACTTGTGCAAATTGGAATAAAAGCCCTCCGCGCTCCCTCCGGGGAGTTTCTCGAGTCCGTCCCGATCTTTGCGGAGATACCAAAGGAGCGGATCACGCCGGAGGGACTAACCAAAACAGAGGATAAAACAATAGACGATATCTCCCGCATTATGGCCCAAAAATTCAAGCAGTACATAGACGGGGTTAAAGCGGCGGAGAAAAACAGGAGGTAAAACCATGAAAAGGGTTATTTTTATAAGCGGATTTTCCGACGAGGTCGCCCACAAGATCGAGGAGGCCATCAACGCCGGGGCGGAGATTTTAAGCATTAACTCGAATTTCGTCTCCGAGCCTCCGCGTCAGATTGCGAAAGGTGGCGACGCTCTTATCACGATCCGCCCGGTTACTATTGCTCTCCTTGTAAAGGACGAGGCAGCACAGGAGGCCGGAGTATGAAAATCAGCGCAACGGTAGATATCGACGTCCCAAAGAGTTTTTATTGTAATCGTCAGGGCGGAAAATTATGTCCTCGTGTCAAGCGGTCGGAGCCAACGAAATATAACAAAGGCGGCGAGACGTATTGTTTGCTTTTCGGGGATTGGCTCGTCGAGAGCGAGGGAAAGGTCGTAAAATGCCGAGATTGTGTCCGGGCCGTTCTCAAGGAGTTAGAAAAAAGATAGGAGGCCGCGCCCATGAGCGGGCAAAAGATCGGACTAATTGACGTAGACGGGCACAATTTCCCAAACTTGCCGCTTATGAAGCTCTCCGCGTTCCATAAAGAAAAAGGAGATCATGTCGAGCCGTGGTTTCCTCTTTGCAGATATGACAAGGTTTATATGAGTAAGGTTTTCACATTTACGCCGGACATTGAGCAAGTGATACAAGCGGACGAGATCAAAAGAAGCGGAACGGGGTATTTTTACCCGGATGGAGGCCCAAAACTCCCGGACGAGATCGAGCATATATACCCGGATTATAATTTATATCCTACCGAGACAGGAGATCGCGCTTTCGGATTTTTAACCCGTGGATGCCCGAGAGGGTGCGGGCCCTGCATAGTAAAAATCAAAGAGGGCGGTATTTCTTATAAAGTCGCCGACCTCTCCGAGTTTTGGAGAGGCCAAAGGGAAATAAAGCTCCTCGATCCTAATTTACTCGCTTGCAAAGACAGAGAGACTTTACTATTACAGCTTGCCGCCTCCGGGGCATATGTAGATTTTACGCAAGGGCTCGATATTCGACTCGTCGAGGACGTGATCGGACTTGTCGATAAGATCAAAATAGCGCGAATACATTTCGCGTGGGATTTCCCGGAGCAGGATTTAACGCCTTATTTTGAATATTACATAAAAACAGCAAGACCGAACAAACACAGACCCCCGGGAGTTTATATCTTAACCAATTATAACAGCAAACACGAGCAAGACCTCGAGCGGGTTTACAGGCTCCGCGATCTCGGATATGACCCTTATATTATGATCTACGAAAAGGAGACCGCGCCGCGGGAGACCCGCCTTTTGCAACGATGGGTAAATAACAAACTAATATTTCGGTCGGTCGATCGTTTCGAGAATTACGACCCGAGGAGAGGATAAAGGAGGTCAAAACATGCACAGAAAATTAAAACCGTGCCCGTTTTGTGGCGGAAAGCCTGAATTTCTTCACATTTTCGAAAACAAAGAAAAATGTATGATTGAGTGCTCCGTATGTGACGGCGGCATAGATAAAGTATTCTTGTCCGAAAGAGCAGCAAAAGCCGCTTGGAACGGGCGCGTTATCCTCGGCAGAAAGGCGAAACGCCTTATAAAATGGGCGGCTATTTCTATTCTCTCGGTTATTCTCTTTCTCATAGGTAAAGAAAGCGCCCTCCGCGAGCGGGGTTACTCGGCGATCGGCGGAGAGTATCTCCTCCTCCTGCTCCCTGTTTTCTATTACATATTTGAGCGGGTTATAAAGGATTGGATCGAAGCTATCCGGGAGCTAATAGAAAAATGAAAAAGCCGCCGACGCTTGACGAGAGCATCGGCGGCACAACCGCCCGAGGACGATTGCTATACCTTATTAATAATACCATAATCCGGGCGGAAAATCAAGAGCCGAGAACTCTATCACCTTTCGAGGTTTGCGAAAAGGACGGGTAAAAATGCAGAGAGTTAAAAGGCGGATTTTCTCGGGGGTCGTATGTGAGCAAGAGGTTTTTACCGTTTCAGATCGGACGGAAAATATCAAAAACGCAGAGCCGCGCCCCCGATTCAAGACAGAGGAAGAAAGAGAACTACATAAAATCGGCATTTCGAGGCGGAGACATGCCCGACTTGTAAATGAGAATTTTAGTCCTCAATCGTTATATAGCACCTTGACGATGGACGACGATAACGAGGTACATACATTCAAAGAGGCCCGCCGCATAAGAAATAATTTTATCCGCCGCCTAAAGTATCACATGCCGGAGGCAAAGATCACAATTTACATGGGCCGGGGAAAAAATACACAAAGGATACACTTTCATATGCTTTCGGACGGCGTCCCGGAAAAGCTGATACTCGAGCAATGGGACTATGGAAGTGTTCTCCGGGTCGAGAACCTCCGAGAGCATAATTATTATGACGGGGTAGATTACGGGCAGGACTACACGGGTATAGCAAATTACCTTTTCGATCATTGGACGCCGGAGCAGGGCGGGCACAGGTGGAAACAAACTAATAATTTGAACAAGCCGGACATGGAGCCCGCGAAATTGATAAAACGAAATTACTCAAAAAATAATCCTCCGCAGCCGCCGAAAGGATACATATTTGTTGAAAGCAGTATAACAAATTTTGGATATATGCACTTCAAGTATATATTGAAGCCTCCAAAGCGAGCAAAGCGGAAACGGTGTTAAATCGGCTGAATTGAAATTCAGCTTTTTACAGCCTTGTAAATGTGTAACGTTTGGGAACGAAGCTCTCAAAAGAAAGGAAAGGGTAAAAATGAACATTAACGCGCTCGCGCAGGAAATCCACGAAAACGCCGTAAATCATGGTTGGTGGGACGAACCGCGGAGATTCCCGGAGATTGCCGCTCTCATTCATTCGGAGATATCGGAGGCTCTCGAAGAATACCGGGACGGAAAGCCTATGATGTATTGCGGTAGTCAAAGCAAAGAGTGTGAAATAGCCCCATTCACCGGGAAAATAGAGATCAACGGCAAAGAATATAATTCTCCTTGCCCCGCGTGCGAGTCAGAAAACAGAAAGCCCGAGCGCCTCGCCGTTGAGCTTGCCGACGCTATTATCCGCATACTCGATTATACCGCCTCGGAGGGAATAGATATCGAGGCCGTAATTATAGCGAAACATGCTTATAATAAAACTCGACCATATCGGCACGGCGGGAAAAAGGCTTGAGGAGGCGGAGCTATGGAAAGAGATAGTTTTGACGATCCCGCTTTGATTTTGGGATATGACGTTTCGGACGGGCCGGATTATTCGGCGGTATCGGTGGGAGTGAGAACGCCCGACGGGAAAGTATTTTTATCAACGCCGCGGATATTTAAGAGTCCTTTTGATCTCAGCGACCCCAAAGACCCGGTACAATACGAGTTATTAAAGCTCGAGTATGCTTTCCTCGAATTACGGGACGCAATCGTCGAGGCTTTCGCGCCGATCGTGCAGGATTTGGCAAACGTGATAAAAGAGTTTTTCAATGCGATATGCCGGTCGGCCTCTCCGAGGGTGGCTTATTTAGCCGTTCATGCGAAAAAAGCCAGAACGAGAAAGAAAAACCAAAAGAGGCTTTTTAGAGAGATTGCCGCTTTATATCGGCCTCCTCCGGCGAGGGGCCGCAGCGTGACAAGAATTTGAGGAGGAGGCGGACACCATGATAAACTATTTTCAAGAGGCGGAGCGAATATTATCGAACCGGGGGCCGCTCGAGGGGGCGCTTTTAAATCTCGAACGGCGGCGACAGCGCGTTATAAATGCGAGCGCTCCGAGCGGTTATCCGTCTATTGATTTTACGCAGCCGTACACGTCGACGAGCAGAGCGGGCGACGCTCTTTCGGAATGCCTCGAGCTCGCGGAAATCATGCGGGAGATCGCAACGACACAGGAGGTCATAGACGAAATAGATAGCATTATCGGGCAACTCAGCACAGAGGACGCCGAGCTCCTTAGAGCGTGGTATATTAAACGCTTGTCAAAGGAGGATATCGCCGAAAGCCTTAATTATGCCTCGGCGACTACGATTTACGATCTCCGAAATAAAGCGGTTTCGCGCTTTGCTATTCTGTATTTCGGAGGCGGCGCTCTCGCGTCTACATAGGCAATAGGCAGAATTTGAAAAAAGATTGTATAGAATTACTCAAATATCGGAGATATGCTTATAGCGTGATACAAGGCTCTCAGGGAGGCGGCGATATGCCGTCTCCTTTCCTTATGGGTGGATAACATGAAAGACTTTGCAAAAGGGTTTTATCTCTCCAAAGAGTGGCGCCGGGTGCGTGATTATATATTCAAGCGAGACGCCGGTATATGCGTCAAGTGTGGAGAACCGGGAGAGATCGTCCACCATAAGAAGCCGCTCACGCCGGAGAACATAAGCGATCCGTTTATCGCTCTCGGTGAGGATAACCTCGAGTTACTTTGCCGTGAGTGCCACGGTATCGAGCACTCGGAGGATATGCCGACCGATAAGGGACTTATGTTTGACGAGGAGGGAAACCTCGTCGAAAGGAGCAAGGGTTTATGAAAGATATTTATATTATCACGATTTACACGACGGCGGAGCATGTCCTCACCTTTGAGGTCGTCGGCTCTTGCCCGAACTTTGAGGAGGAGATCGCCGAGGCCCTCGAGAATGGATTACCGATCATCGAGACGGTCGACGGCGAGAAACTTATCATCAACGGGTTAAATTATGTCGCTATAACGTTCTCGAAGAAAGTTAAATAGCTCTATGCACTCCCCCCACATCGACCCACGGGGGGTATTTTTACAGAACCGCATATCAGACCACTTTAGAACCCCCCGAGGCGCGCATAGGAGGGGGGGTATAAGGCGGGGCGTGATAAAAAAAGAGAGGAGGTATACAACTAATGGCAAATCAAAAAAAGTCATACGAAAGCCTTTCATCAGACGAAAAAATCGCGGAAAACAAAAAGAAAATTCGTAAGCTTTTTCGTGAAATCCCAAAAGAAAAAATGCAATTTGCCGAGGGATTGATCTATCAATTTGCCGTTACGACCGTCACTCTCGAGCGGCTTATTGAGGAAATCAACAAAGGCGACGTTATAGAAAATTTCAAACAGGGGGCGCAAGAACTCCGCCGGGAAAACCCGGCCCTAAAAAGCTATAACGTGACTATAAAATCATTTACAACGCTCTCAAAAAGCCTCCTCGATCTCCTCCCGGAGAAAACACAAAAACAAGCCGGAGAGGAGCTTATGAACTTTGCGACAAAGCCTCCCGGAGCGGGTAAAAAATGAACTATGTACTTGCCTATTGGGAGGCAATCGAGAGCGGGAAAGTAATAACAAGCCGCCGCGTCCGGGCCGTTTACGAGCGGCTCGCAAAAGAGATCAGAAACCCCGCCGAGGACTCGCCCTATTATTTCGACGAGGAGGTCGGAGAGCGTCCTATCCTCTTTGCGGAGCGCTTTTGTAAACAGTCTCAAGGCGTGATCGGAGCTCCCCTCGTCCTCGAGCTATTCCAAAAGGCATACATACAAGCCCTCTTTGGATTTCTCGAAAAGGATACCGGGCGCCGCCGATACCGAGAGACCTTGTTTCTCGTAGGACGCAAAAACGGAAAATCAACGCTCCTCGCCGCGATCGCTTTATATCTCCTCATAGCGGATTACGAGGGCGCCGCCGAGATTTACTCAGTCGCAACAAAAAAAGATCAAGCTAAAAAAGTCCTTACCGAAGCCGTAAACATGGTAAAACAGTCGCCAGAGCTCCGGGCCGTACTCAGGAAACGGCGAAACGATCTTTTTTTCCCGGCGACCGCCTCCATATTCGAGGCCCTCGCCTCTGACTCTAACACTCTCGACGGCCTTAACTCCCACGCCGTTATAATTGACGAGCTTCACGCGATCCGCGACCGCAACCTTTACGAGGTTATGAAGCAATCGACCTCGAGCCGCCGTCAACCGCTTGTAATTATGATTACGACGGCGGGAACGGTGCGCGAGTCCATTTTCGACGATATTTATAAAATTGCTTGCGATATCGCGGACGGCGAAACACGCGAGGATACATTCCTCCCGATCATTTATGAGCTCGACTCTCGGGACGAGTGGACAAATCCTCAAATGTGGCAAAAGGCAAACCCGGGCCTCGGCACGATCAAGCAATATAAAACCCTTGCTCAGTTTGTGGAGCGGGCGAAAGCCTCTCCCGCCGATCTCCCCGGCGTCCTATGCAAAGACTTTAACGTCCGGGAGGTATCGTCGTATGTTTGGCTCTCGTTCGAGGAGATCAAAAGCAAATTGTCGTTTGATATCTCGGAGGTTTTTAACACATACGCGATCGGCGGGTGCGACTTGTCGGCGACGACCGATCTTACATGCGCGAGCCTGTTAATCCGAAAGCCCGGGGACGATCTCGTCTATGTCTTGCAGCAATATTTCCTCCCTCAACATCGGATCGACATACTCGAGGAGCGAAACACCAACGAGGCCCCGTATAAAATATGGGCCGACCGGGGGCTCCTCACTATATGCCCGGGAAACCGCGTCGATTATTCACAGGTTACGGCGTGGTTTGTGCAAATGCGGGAAAAGTTTAAGATCGACGCTTTCAAGGTGGGATATGACCGGGCGCTCGCCGGGTATTGGGTCGACGAAATGAAAGCTAACGGCTTTGATATGGAGCCGGTCGCACAAGGCCCCTTTACTTGGTCTCAGCCTATGCGGGAAATGGGAGCAGCGCTCGCAGACAAAAAGGTAAATTACAATCAAAACCCGGTCTTGATATGGTGCTTATCCAATACCGCCGCAAAAAAGAGCGGGTTAAATAATATTCAGCCCGTGAAAATCACGGAAAAACGCAGGATCGACGGGATGGTCTCTCTCCTTAATGCGTGGGTTATCTATGTAAAACATTTCGAAGATTTCATGTATAACGTGGGGTGATACAGTGAGCGAAAAACGAGGACTCTTTCAAACAATTTTCGGTAAAATCAAGCCGTCGGCGTCGAGTAACGCCCCGCAATATAGGTTACTTTCGTCTTGGGACTCGCAATTTACATCATTTTCGGGCAACGCATGGGATATAAACATCGTGCGAGCCGCCGTCGACGCTTGGGCCCGTCGCGCCGCAAAGGTGCAGCCGCGGCATATCCGCCGATACCCGGATCGCCGGGTAAATGTAAACGACTATATCGACTCGATATTGAGCTTTAAGCCTAACCCCTATATGACGGCTTACGCTTTTTATTACAGGATCGCCGCTCAATACAAGGTCGATAATAACGCCTTTATATTCCCTGTTTTTGATACGATTACCGGGCGGCTCACGGCGTTATATCCGATCAACGCGAACCGAATAGAGCTCGTCGAGTACGCCGGGGATATGTACGTCCGAATGACTTTCAACACGGGCACAATTTGGACGTGTCCATATGAGCAGATTATCCATATCCGGCGCCATTATAAGGACAACGACATTTTCGGGAGCGATAACAGGCCGCTTTTCCCGGTGCTCGAAACGGCAAACGCTTTTAATCAGAGCATGGGGATATTTGCGAAACTCGTCGCAGTTATCCGAGGTATCCTCAAAGTCTCTCAGGTTACAAAATCCGAGGACTTGAATAAGCGCCGCGACGATTTTATCAAAGACAACCTCCGTATGGAAAACAACGGCGCCGGGGTTATAGTCACGGATTCGAAATATGACTATACGCCTCTTACGGAAAAGCAAGTACCGATCCCGGTCGGACAACTCGAGTATGTCCGCCGCGAGGTTTACGACTATTTCGGAGTAAACGACGCCATCGTCCAAAACAAAGAGACGCCGGATCAACGAGACGCCTATTATCAAGGCGAGATCGCGCCGTTTTATATGCAAATGTCGCAAGCCTTTACAAATTGCCTTTTCACAGACCGGGAGCAGGATTTCGGAAACGAGGTTTTATTCGAGCTCGACCGTCTGCAATTCGAAGCGCTCACAAACAGAGTAACGGCGGCGCAATTCTTAACGAATATCGGCGCCGCGACGCTCGATCAAATACTCGAGATTTTCGGGTTTCCTCCGATCGGCGGAGACGAGGGCGCCCGCAGAGTGCAAACTCTGAACATGGTAAACGCCGCCCTCGCCGACAAATATCAAGTAGGCGATCCAACGCCGACGCCCTCCCCTGCCCCATTGCCAGAACCAACACCAACGCCCGCCCCGGCGGACGAAAACGGAGAATAGGAGGATTAAACTTTATGCCGATTGTAAAACAGGGACGCGAATATCGCGCCTTACAAGACTTTTCACTCGTTCCGCGTGAGGGAGAAAACGACGCTTATATCGTTCGCGGAACGGCGGTCGTATTCAATACGCCGACCGTCTTATTTGAGTATGACGGGATACAGTACAAGGAAATAATCGACCGAAACGCCTTTGACGGGTGCGATATGTCGGACGTTATTTTCAACTATAACCACGGCGGAAAGGTCGTCGCAAGACTCAGAAATAAAACCCTCACTCTCGACCTTACCTCTCGAGGGCTCGATATGGAGGCCGACCTCTCGGGCACAACCGCAGGGCGCGAGCTTTACGAGGAGATCGACGGCGGATATATCGATAAAATGAGTTTCTCGTTCTCGGTGCGCGAGTCAAGTTATGACAACGTCACGCACACCCGGACGATAACTAAAGTAAAAAAGCTATACGACGTCTCGGCGGTGGATATTCCCGCATATAGCGAGACGTCGATTTCGGCCCGTGGTTTTTTTGAGGAGGAGCACTCGAAAGAGCTTGCCGCTTTGGAGCAAGTGCGGAGGCGGAGATTACTTATAGCGAGGATACGCACATACCCAAAACAACACTAATTGAGGAGGAAAAATCATGTTTGAAAAAAGATTAAAAGAAATCAATACCCGCCGCGGAGAAATCCGCTCGCTCCTCGAGGGCACGGGTGAAGCAGACCTCGACGCTCTTACAAGGGAGCTCGACGACCTCGACAAAGAGGAGGCCGATATTCAGAGAAAAATAACGGCCCTCGACCGCCTTAACAGAGGCGGAGTAACACCGAACCCGGCTCCGGGAGCGCCTAACCCGATCGCGGGTGTAACGCCGGAGAACCGCGGCGGAATGGGAGCGGCTATCGACCACCGGGCCGCAGAGCTCGCCGATTTGCAGGGCATACGCCCGGAGGAGGCGGAGGCCCGCGCCGTGAAATTCGCAGAAACCCCTAAAATGCAGATCACAACCGACGCGCTCAAAAGGAGCCTTACATTATCCTCCGGCACGGTCGCACAGCCGACCCGCGTAAGCGGGATTAACCCGGCACAAAACGAAGTTTCCGGCCTTATCGACATGGTATATGTCGTCGACGCCGCCGGAATGGGTAAGGACTCGGTCGCATACGAAACCTCTATCCCGACAGCGAACGTCAAAAAGGACGACGGAACCGCGACGACGGGCTCGGATACCGGCTTTGCGATAGCGGAAATAACCCCCGTGCTTGTTTCGACGCTCAGTTATGTAAGCCGCAATATCCAGAAAACCACCCCGCTTAATTATCAGCAGAGAACGAGCGTCTCGTCGCTTAACGCTCTCCGCAAGAAAGTTTCCCGCCTGATTGTATCGGGCAATCCCGCCGCGACTGTCCCGGAAATTACCGGCATTCTCAAGGCGGCAGCGATCGCCTCGGGATCGGATATCGAAATCGTCTCGATCGACGCAACCACGCTCCGCAAAATCACGCTCGCATACGGCGGAGACGACAACGTCGAGGGCGGCGGCGTCCTTATCCTTAACAAAAAGGATTTGATCGCATTCGGCGATATCCGCGGAACCAACGAGAAAAAGGCGGTCTATGAGATCACGTTCGACCCGGGCTCAACGACAACCGGGACGATCAAAGACGGCGGACTCTCGGCTATGTTCTGCATCAACAACGAGCTTTCGGCTCTCTCAGACGCCGCAACGGAAGCGGGCACATATTCCATGATCTACGGAAAGCCGCTCGCCTATCAGCTTGATTTGTTCGGGCCGTATGAAATCGAAGTCTCCCGCGATTATAAATTTGCGGAGGGACTCCTCGCGGTCATGGGCGAGGTCATGGTCGGCGGTAACGTCGTATCCGAGAACGGATTTATCCGCGCAAAGAAAAAGGCCGCGGGATAATAAGGGGGGTCTAATATGAGCGAGCCGTCGGCGGACTATATAAGCAGCGTCCGCGGATACTTGCGCTATACGGCCTCAAATGCGATTATCGACGGGGAGATTAAAGACCTTATAAACGCCGCCCGGGACGATCTCGTCCTCGGCGGCGTTCTTCCCGTAATGGTCACAGACGAAACCGACCCTCTCATAAAGCGGGCGATCGGCGTATATGTAAAGGCTGAATTTGGGCTCGATAACTCGGACTCGGAGAAATACCGAGCCGCTTATAACGACCTCAAGCTCCGTTTGTTGCTCGCCGATAAGTACATCGTCGGGAGCGTGAGCGAGGGGGGATAACGCATGTATTGGCGGGATTTAGGCTATCTATGCACAGAAAAAACAGAGCTTGACCGCTTTCGTAAACCACATACGCAATACGAGGAAACCCCCGTTTATTGCAATAAAAAGAGCGTCCGGCTATCCGAATTTTATCAAGCACAAGCACAGGGATACAAGCCCGAGGCCGTCTTTGAAATCCACGCTTTGGAGTTTAACGGAGCGACGCATTTTCGGCATATGGTCGGAGACGGCACGGAGGGAAAGCTCTATCGTATCATACGCACATATGACCGCGGCGGCGATATCATGGAGCTAACTTGTACCGCGCTCGTATCCTCCCCGCCTCCGTCGGGAGGCTGATATAATGCCCGGGCAGTTTATAAAAGGAACCTCGCAAAATACGCCGGTCGTTTTTGTCAATACCTCAAAAGAGGTTAAGCGGGCTATGGAGAACCTTTCGAAAAAGGCTCTCCGAAAGAGCGGGAAAGTCGTAAGAGAAATACTTAAAAATAACGTTCCGATAAGGTCGGAACGGATAAAAAACCATATCCAAACCTCCGCAAAGATCAACCGAGACGGCGTCCCTCAATTAAAAGTCGGCTTTTGGTCGTGGCAGCGTGTTAAAAAATCGGGTAAATTGCCGTCTCACGCCTCCCCGCATTGGATCGAGTTTGGAACGAGTCCGCATGTTATAAAAATAAAAGACGCGGGCGCTATGGGATATCGGGCCGGAAATGACGATTATTTTTTTGGAAAAAGCGTCATTCATCAAGGGACGAAAGCGACTCATGTTCTCAGAAATACCGTATACGACAACATTAATGAGATCAGAGCCGCACAAGAGGAGCTCCTCAAAGAGTTAACGGCAATGTCAGACGCAGCGGTCGCGGAAATGGAGGCAGAGCCGGACGACGAGGACGACAACGAATAGAGGCAACGGAGGAGGTCGACGGCGATTTTTAAGACAAGCGATTTTATAGCGGAGATCACGGAGGCCGTAAACGGCATTATCCCGGACGGTGCGCTCCCCTGTTATTATGAGACCGCGCCGATCGGGGGCGACGGCGTCGCCCTCGTCGGTTTCCCCTATGCAGTAACAAGCGGATTTTATGCAACCGATCTCGAGGACGGCGATTTAATTACTTTCTACGTCGATCTTTGGGGAGACGTAAACGACCCGGCGGCAACGGAGAAAATCGAGGAGTATTGCGATACGATCCGAGACTCTCTCTATAACCGGGTTATTACAAAAGAGGGCTCATTCGCGGCACATATCGGCATTGAGTCGCGCTCGACGGTCTACGATAACGAGCGGGATTTGTGCCATAGGCGGCTTAATGTTTCGGCCCGCATTTTTTATTATTAAACAGGAGGTCAGATCATGGGAGCAGTTAAAAACCTTACAAAGCAGCAGATCGAAAATATCCAGATCGACGAGGGAGTCGTCTATATCAATTACGGAGAAACGGACGAACGGCTCCTCGCCCCGACTCGCGGCGGCGGAGAGTTTACCGTCGACGTAACCACGCGAGACATTGAGTTTGACGGACGCCGCGGTAAAACAAAGGGAATGGAGGTCGTCGAGGAACAGGCCGCAAAGCTGAAAGTAACCTCTCTTTGTTGCTCTCAGCAGGATATAGCCCTCGCGATCCCGGGTTGCAAGGTGACGAAAGACACGGACGGAAAGATCACCACAATTACAAACGGCGACGGCGGCGTCATTGACGACGCGGCATATCTCAAAAATATTACCATGTTCGCCCGATTGATAAACGGTCTCTATAAGAAAATCACGATCTATAATGTTCTGCATTTGGGATCGTTCGGCCTCAAAGCGGTACAGAAAGCCGAGGGCGAAATCGCGCTCGAGCTCAACGCACATTTTGACCCGACACAGGGAGACGGGCAAAACATCTATAAGATCGAGGACGTCACAACCATTACAACGGGCGCATAGGAGGTAAATTGTCATGCTTAAAGTCGCGACTATACCCGTATTAACCCGAATGCTCGCAAAAATCGACATTACGCCGATTATCGAGCGGCTCAAGGGGATTGATATTTTCAAGGCCCCGGAGAGCGCGGAGGAGGCAAAAAAGGAACTCGACCCCGAAAAGGTCGGCGTCGTCGGAGCCGAGATTATCGCGGAGATCATGCCGCAAATTGATAAAATCGGGGCGGACATTCCCGAATTTATCGCCCTTTATAAGGGAGTCTCACTCAAGGAGGCAAACGAGCTCGATTTCGCCGTCGTGCTGAACGAGCTTATAAACGACTCGGGTATCCGTTCTTTTTTCTCCGTTGCTCTACGCCGAAAGGTAGAGCAAGGGTCTTAAGCCTAATTCATCAATACTATGATTGGCAAGTCGTCGAGGAAATGCCGCTTTCGGCCCTCGACGACTTACTTTCTTATGCTGAACAGAAAGAGGCGGAGCGGCAGTTATTCCCGCTTTGGCTCGCACATTTCGCCATACAGACGTATAAAGGCGAGGCGGCGATATCATTCGAGGAGCTATTTAAGAGCGTGGAGCAGGGCTCCGCAGGGCCGCAGGAAAGGCGCTCTCCCGGAGATATCCTCGCGGACTTTGCGCCGATCGTCTCGGCGGACAAAAAACGGAGGGAGGCTTAAACCGTGGCTAATATCTTTTCCCTATTCGGTACAATTTTTATAGACAATGAGAGCGCAAATAAGAGCATAGACGACACGACAGCGAAAGGCGAAAACGCGGGAAATAAAGTCTCCTCGGCTTTCGGTAATATCGCGAAAGGAGCGGCGGCGGTGGGAACCGCCGTCGTTACCGGCGCGGCGGCTCTTACCGCGGGCGCTCTTAGTATGGTATCCAGTATTTCGGAAACAACCGGCAAGATCGACGACATGACAAAGAAAGTCGGTATTTCCGCCGAGGAGTACCAAAAATGGACTTACGCCGCTAAACTTAGCGGAATGGAAAGCGAAAACCTCGATAAACTTATGGCAAAACAGCAAAAGTCATTTACAGACGCTAAAGAGGGTAGTAAATCCATGTCCGAGGCTTACCAAAAGCTCGGACTTGATATAAACAATTTCTCCAATTCCGGGGACGCTTTCAACGCCGTTGTGGGAAAGCTCGCCGATATGGAGGACGTGACACAGCGAAACGCCATTGCAAACGACATTTTCGGGAAATCATATGCAGACCTCGGCCCCTTGCTTGCCGACGGCTCGGACAGTATCGAGAAAATGAAAAACGAAGCCTCCGAGCTCGGTGGAGTTATGAGTAACGACGTCGTCGCAGCGGGAGCAAAGTTTGACGATACAATGGACAAACTTAAGACAGCCGGGAAAGGTATTTTTGCCGCGCTCGGCTCGGGCCTTATCCCTGTTTTTCAACAGGTCGCGGATATGATCCTCAAAAACATGCCGACAATTCAAGGGGTCATACAACAAGCGGCGCCGATTATAACGACCCTGTTTTCGGGTATGCTCCCCCCTCTTATGAGTTTAGCGCAGCAGATTTTCCCCGTTCTATTAAATCTTATAATGCAAATACTCCCGTTTCTTATGCAGATCATAAGCGCGGTGCTCCCGGTGATAACACAGCTTTTGACTATGCTTTTACCGCCTATTATGCAGATCGCGCAATTAATACTCCCCTTACTCCTATCCTTATTACAGCCGATTTTACCTCTCATGCAGCCGATTTTAGCTTTGTTGCAGCCGTTAATTGATTTGCTTATGCAGATCATACCTCCCCTTGTGCAATTACTGAACCTCATTCTCCCGCCGATCATTGAGTTAATAACGACGATCATTCAAAATGTTCTCCCGATCCTTAAAGATAACCTCTCCGGCGTCGCCTCGGTGGTAAGTGGAGTATTTAGCGAAGCTTTCGAAGCGCTAAAACCCATTTTTGAGAATGTCAAAGGCATTTTTCAAGGCATTATAGACTTCATAACCAATGTTTTTACGGGAAATTGGCGCGGCGCGTGGGACGCCGTCGTCTCTATATTCGAAAATATCATATCGGGCATTGCTAACGTGTTCAAAATACCGATAAATCTTATTATCGACGGTATAAACGTATTTATCCGGGGCCTTAACAGCCTTAAAATACCCGATTGGGTGCCGGGAGTGGGCGGATTAGGGCTCAATATAGCGGAGGTAAAACGTCTCCGTATCGGCCTTGATTACGTCCCTTACGACGATTTCCCGGCGTTACTGCATAAGGGAGAACGAGTCCTCACAGCGAGCGAGGCGAGCGCATACAACGCGGAGCAGGGCGAGGAAACGCAATCCTCCGCGACGGTAAAAGTCGACGTAACCGTCAACATAGAGAACTTTAATAATCAAAGAGACTCAGACCTCGACGACTTGACGGACGAAATCCTCACGCTCATTGAGGCGAAAGTCAGGCGGAAAGGGGTAATTTTCGCATGATTGCAAAGCCGACGGGCTCCTTTCATTACTTCAATTTTAACGGCGTTTCCTCTTTAGAGTACGACCTCTTTATCCGTTCGAAAGGAACATACAACGCCCCGGAGCGGGACGTAACTTATCAATCAATCCCCGGGAAAAACGGAGATTTGCTTATCGACAACGGGAGGTATAAAAATATCTCGATCCCGTATAAGGTCGCTCTCCTCCCGGCCTCTCATGCGGACATTGCCGAGCGGAGCAGGAAAATTAAACGGTGGCTCCTCGGGTCGGTCGGATATTACCGGCTTTCGGATTCATACGACGACCGATATTTTCGGCTCGCAGCGCATACAACCGCCCTCGAGATCGAGGAGGTTTTACCGCGTTATGGGGAAATGGAGCTTAATTTTAATTGCAAGCCGCAGCGGTACAGCTTTGACGGGCAGCGGAGTAGGAAGATCACGGCCCCGACCACGCTTATAAACCCCGAGCGTTTCGCCTCATATCCGTATATCAAAATAACCGGGAGCGGGAATATTTCGCTCCATATAAACAATGATACTTTCTCTTTCGTAGGAGTCGACGGTTATATCGAGATCGACTCCGAGCTAATGAACGCATATAAAGGGACGGTATCGCAAAACAACAAAATGACGGCGGCGTCTTTTCCGACGCTCGCCGCCGATGAAAACTTGATCCAATGGACGGGAAACGTTACCTCCGTTGAGATCGCCCCGAAGTGGTGGACACTATGACACCGATTATATACGCGAGAAACGAGACAAATTTCAATACAAACGGACTCGGCCTCCTATCCGACGCGATCTCCTGCATAGTCACAGAGGAGAGAAACGGGGCCTTTGAGCTCGAATTAAAATACCCAATCTCGGGCATTCATTACGACAGCCTCGCCGAGGATATCGTTATCAAGGCAAAGCCGAACGACTCGGCAGATAATCAGCTTTTCCGGGTATATAAATCGAGCAAGCCTATAAACGGGATCGTAACCTATAACGCCGAGCATATCTCGTATGGGCTCAACGGAAACCCGATCCCGGGAATAAAGATCACAAACAGCCTCGCCGCGGGAGCAATACTCGCGGGCTTGCGGGCGGCTATCTTCCCGCACAATTTCACCGCATGGAGCGACGTAGAAGCGACGCGAAGCTTTGAAAATGCCTCGCCGCTTTCCGTCCGGGCTTTCCTCGGCGGCTCAGATAATAGCGTCCTCGAGCAGTACGGCGGAGAGTTTGAGTTTGATAATTTTACAATCAGGCTCCACGCCGCCCGGGGATCAGATACGGGGATCGCCATAGAGTACGGTAAAAACCTCACCGACATAAAGCAGGAGCGGAATATCGAGGAGGTTTACACGGCCTTATACCCTTACGCCGTGAAAAAAGAGTCGACCGAAACAGAGACGACCGAGACGCTTATAACCCTATCGGAAAAGGTTTTACCAACGGACTCATACGGGGTTTACGGTCACGACCGCG
Source organism: Clostridiales bacterium (assembly GCA_029268065.1). Classification (GTDB taxonomy): domain Bacteria; phylum Bacillota; class Clostridia; order Oscillospirales; family Oscillospiraceae; genus DUPK01. The sequence continues at coordinate 61,986 of JAJUHC010000009.1, forward strand.
CTTTGATTAAAGATTTTTCGGGAGATTTCGAGCAGGGCGAGGAGATCACGGAGGCCACGCTCCGGGCAAAGGCGCAAGCCTATTTAACCGATAACGCGATCGACGTTCCGAGCGTAAATATTACGGTTTCATTTCTGCATTTATGGCAAACGGTGGATTATGCCGCCGTCGCGCCTTTAGAAAAGGTCAGGCTATGCGATACCGTAACGGTCAGATTTGCAAAGCTCGGCATATCTGCAAAGGCAAAGGTTATAAAGACCGTTTATAACACGCTCAATGAGAAATACGATTCAATCGAACTCGGGGACGCGAAAAGTACGTTTACCGATACGGTGCTCTCTCAAAAGGCCGATATAGTCTCCACAAATACCGCGATCGTAGACCAAACCTCATACGTCGTACAGGCATATAAAGCAGCGATCAAAACAGCGACCGACCTTATCACCGGGCAAGCCGGAGGGTATGTCGTTCTCAATCCTAAATATAACCCGCAAGAAATTTTAATAATGGACACGGACGATATAGAGACAGCTACAAAGGTTTGGCGGTGGAACGCCGCCGGACTCGGTTACTCGAGCAACGGTTATAACGGGCCCTATTCGACCGCTATCACCATGAACGGAGCAATCGTCGCCGACTTCATAACGACCGGGACTCTTACCGCGATTGCCATTGAGGGCGGCACTATGAACGCCGCAGCGATCACAGGCGGCACGATAGAGGGAGCCGAGATCACGGGCGGGACGCTCAATATTAACGACAAATTCAAGGTCGACGGAAACGGAAACGCCGAGCTCGCGGGCAATATTGCCATGACGGGTACGATCTCATGGAGTGTAAATAGCTCCCCTATCAAGATAAAATATTCAGTCGATAAATTGACTTGGTACGATGATTTTCAATCCTCATGGTCGGGATCGACGACAACGGAGGTTTGGGCGAAATATTCCTATGACGGCGGCAACACATGGACGGCCCCCGTCCTCGTTCAAGGTAGAAACGGAGTCAACGGATCGAACGGCAGCGACGCGACGGTCAACTTTACGAACGTCAACAATATACTTAAAAATTATTTCGGGATCGACGGCGGGACGACGCAAGTCAACTCGTCGTCTATCTATTCCCCCACCATATACGCCGCGAAGATATACGCCGGAGAGGGACAAGGCTTTTCCGAAATGATCTCGACCGGGTTTAATGTATATACCCCGAGCGGGCTTAAAAAAATCGGTATCGGGTGGAACTCGTCGGACTATGAATATCCGTATATTACCCTCGGCGTCGGATCAGACGGGGCCCAAACAACGGCGGGCATGGTGAAAAAGTTTCAAAACGGAATTTGGATCGGAAACGCAACGTCTAAAAGCAATACCTCGCCGTCGGGAACTGGAATTTTTATAGATTTCGAAGCCGGGGCCATTTATCAGTATATTAACGGGGCGCAATCGTCAATCGGCGGAGGAAACGTTACGGCGGTATGGGGGTAATTCTGAATGTCTCTATCTTATACCAAAACCTATACAAATACCTCTTGCACCCTGCATATTTCGGGCATGGTATCCGGGACGGCTTACCGGGTATATTGCCGGACGAATTATTACGGGGGTACGTCATTAGGCGATATCGAGATCGTAAATGATGAAAACGTTTCATATCTCGATTCAACCTATGTTATTACGGGCCTTGATCCGGGGACGCCGTACACCGTAAATGTCGGCACACAATCGGAATGGGTCGGCGGTCAGTCATTTACCACGCCCTCGGGTCGCCCGTCTGATTGGTCGTGGACGAGCTCGGTAATACAGGGCGGAGCGGTCGAAACCGTCTTGCAGCCAAACGGGGTATATTACGCCTATTACTTGACAGCGGAGGAATGGAACAGTTTTACCACGAGGATAAACGAGTTTCGTTCTTATAAAGGCTATTCGAATTATAGCTTTACTCAGGCCGTAGCCGGTACGGAAATGACCGCCGCCGTCGTTAATCAAGCGAGGACGGCTATAAGCACTATGTCGCCGCCGACGGCATTACCGGCGGCTATTTCGTCGGGAGGGTCTATAACGGCGGCTTTCATAAACGGATTAAAAAACTCGCTTAACAGCATCGTATAAAGGAGGTTTATAAATGTCGGTACTTACATCGTTTTCCCTCGATCTTACGCAAAACTCGCCACTCGAATATATCTTTGCAAAGCAGGGCGACGCCTCCTCGCGGAGTCTCGAAATCACGCTCACAAATAACGGAGTCGCCTATACAATCCCGGCAAACGTGACGCCCCGTATCCGCATGACAAAGAAAGACGGGACGCAGATTTATAACGACGGCACGGTCGCAAGTAACAAGATCACCGTTGAAATGACCGACCAAATGCTCGCCGTCCCGGGAATTGCCGTCGCCGATATTCAGCTTATCGGAGCGGACGGTTTAGTCCTTTCCTCTCAGCTTTTTTACTTAAATATTGAGGAATACGCCTCCTCGGAGGGCGGGGCAGTCAGCACGGACGAATATACCGCCCTTACAAATGCCCTTGTACGGCTCGAACAGACCGAGGCGATCACAGCGGCAGCAGAGGCGGCAACGGCAGAGGCAGAAGCCGCCGCGGGAGAAGTAACCGAAGCTATAACGGACGTAAACGCTGCGAAACAGGCCGCGAATACCGCCGCCTCCTCTGCAAATACGGCGGCAGGAGCGGCAAATACCGCGAAGCAGAACGCGGACACCGCGACCGCCGCAGCAAATACAGCCGCAGCCGCCGCGAACACGGCAAAGCAAAACGCCGATACCGCGACCTCCGCAGCCAACACCGCCGCAGCCGCCGCGAATACGGCGGCGAGCTCGTCAATCCTCAAAAGCATAGCGACCGCCGCCGATCAGGTGCTTATATCGACCGCGGCGGGCGCGTGGGCCGTTAAAACTCTTGCACAATTCAAGATATGGTTAGCTCTTACGGCGGCGGATATTTCAGACTTTTCCGCGACGGTGAGGTCTACCGTGCTTACGGGACTTTCCACGGCCTCGAGCGCAGCGGTAGCCGCGACCGACAGCGTTTTAACGGCTATCGGAAAATTACAAGCTCAGATCACGGCTAACCTTACGACACTCACAAACCATACGGGGAATACTTCTAACCCGCACAGTGTTACGGCGGCTCAAGCAGGAGCAGTACCGACGGGCGGCGGAACACTAACGGGAAATGCTAAAATAAGTAAGACATTTCCGCAATTAGAGTTATTCGATACGGCGGCAAACCGTTCTAGTTATTTTGTAAAAAGTTTTGACGGAAATCTTTTTATAAGAAACGTAGCTTCGGATAATAGTTACAGGGAAATTCTACTTTCTGATAAAAATGGAAATTCGGATGATGCAGCAGCATTACAGTATTCATTAAACGGCACAGGGTACAAAATTCATAGTCAATATAATTTACCGATAGAAAGCGGAACATGGACTCCTACTCTAAGAGGATCGACAACAGCCGGAGCAAATACCTACTCCGCGCAAAATGGCTACTATGTTAAAATCGGATCACTAATATTTGTATATGGCCGTGTTACTTTATCCGCGAAAGATGCGGCAATGTCCGGATACATATTAATTTCCGGCCTACCAATATCTATAAAAGCCGATTTTAACGGTTTTACCACTTGCAATATCAGCTATTTCGGTAGCTTTACTGGATTAACAGGATACGGACTCTCAGGAAATTTTCAGCCAAGTAATAGTACAATAGAACTTTTCTCTCTCGGGCAAAATGCCTCTATAGGCGTTACAGCGGCGAATATAAACAATACTACCGACGTAATTTTTTCTGGAATATACAGAATTTAGGGAGGAAATAAAATGAACGAAAAATATACAGTCGATATACTTACTCTGAACAGCGTAAGTATAAAAAAAGAAAGTTTCTTTACCGTAGACGGAAAAGAATACCCCCTCGGAGAGCCGCACCGAAAAGCCTATGTAAACTCAGAAAGCGGACGCGCCGAACTTACCGCAGAAGTGCCGGAGCCTTATTTATCGGCAGTAATGGCGGTATGGGGCGAGGAGCCGACCGTTTCGGATGAACCTAATATTACGCCGGTATAAGCGTAAATCTCCCGGAAAAGCCTAAATAAATCATAAGCTCGGACGCTCTGCGCTCCGGGTATTTTTATGCAAAAAATAAGGGGGGCCATTATGGAAAACGTCACGATAACATTTTCAACACTCCTCGGCGCTTTTGGTTTTATAGCCGCCGCCGGAGCCGCCGCCGGGGTGGTGGCAAAGATTTTTTCGCCGTTTAAAAAGCTGAAAGAGCGGGTTACAAAAATCGAAAAATATCAAGCCTCAGACCTCGGGCGCCTTGACGAGCTCGAGCAAGGGAGCCGAGCGATCCAACGAGCGACGCTCGCCCTTATAGATCACGCGATCACGGGAAACAGCGTAGACAAGCTCAAGGGTGCGAAAAAGGAGCTCGAGGAGTACCTAATAAGCAAGTGAAAGCGGAGGAGCAGGACATGAAGAAAATAAAAGAATGGCTCACCCGCCGCCGGGAACGCCGGGAGACAGAATATTCAAAGCGCCGACTCGATTTCATCATTTTTAACGGTATGGGTATGATTTGGTGCTCCTATATTTTGGCGTGGTTTGGTAAAAACGAGATCGCCGAGACGCTATCTAAGACCGTTGTAACGGCTATTATAGGAGTCCTTATCCCCTATCTCGTTACAAAAACGATCGAGAACGTCAACAAATACGGGAGCAAGCTAAACGGTACGGCAAACCCGCCCTCGTCCTCGGATAAGGGCGTCGATAATATGCGGGATTTGTAATTATTTTTTTAGGAGGCTATAAAAATGCAGACTATCGGTACATATCTACTCGATTTCGTGCTCGCGGTGCTCCTCGGCTTATTTATGAAATATGTCGTCCCGTACCTCAAAAGCAAGATCACGACGGAAAACCTATCCTTTATTAAGGGATGGGTCGAAGACCTCGTCGCCGCAGCCGAGCAGACGATCACAGGCTCGAAAATGGGCTCTGAAAGAAAGGCGTGGGTTATTTCAATGCTTGAAAAGCTCGGTATAGTCGTAGACGACACCGTCGACGCGCTTATCGAGGCCGCGGTACTCGCCTTAAAATCTACCGTAAACGTATTATCGGAGGCCGTTATAAGCGGGGTCAAAGAGGTAACAGGCGGAGCAATAACGGAGGACACGGCGGAAAAGGCCGTCGAAGCGATCACTGGACAAGCCCCGGAGCAGGACTCGGAGGAAACGGCGAAACAGGAGGTTTAAAAATGGAAATAATCCAAAATATTCTTACGGAAAACGATTGTTATAAGGCGGGCCGTACCATTACGCCCCGCGGTGTAATGGTACATAGTACGGGCGTCGCGCAGCCTAACGCCTCGGTATTCCTCAAGAACTGGAATAAGAGCGGGATTGAGGCTTGCGTTCATGCCTTTGTTACCACGGGCCCGATATATCAAGCGCTCCCGTGGAATTGGCGGGGGTGGCATGCCGGGGGCGCCGCGAACAATACGCATATTTCTTTTGAGATATGCGAGCCCGCCGGACACACCTATAACGGCGGAACGATGGTCGGATATGACGTCGAGCAAAACGCGGAATATTTCGCCGCGATCTATAAGAATGCCGTCGAACTTACCGCCGAGCTTTGTAAAACGTACGGCCTTGATCCTCTCGAGGACGGGGTCGTCATTTGCCATTGTGAGGGGTGCGATAGAGGCATTGCGAGCAATCACTCCGACGTGCTCCAATGGTTTCCGAAGCATGATAAAAATATGGACACGTTCCGGGCCGACGTCGCCGCGCTCATGGAGGGCAGGGCGACGAGTTACGAGCCGGAGGAAAAAACAGTCGAGGAGGACGACGAGGACATGATAAGATATAAAAAGTTAAGCGATATTCCGAACACTTGGGACGAGGCCGGGAACCCGAGAGCCACGATCGGAAAGCTCATGGACGCGAAGATCATAAACGGCGACGGCTCCGATCCGACCGGGAACGACGATATTATCGATCTCTCCGAGGACATGGTCAGACAGACTATTATAGAGTACCGCGGCGGCGCTTTCGATCGGCGCTTGATCGCCGCAGGGCTCGAGCCCGCCGTAAAGGATTAATCGAATAAACACGAAAAGAGGACGGGTTTTCCGTCCTCTTTTTTTATGCCCTTAAGCGCAAAAACGCCGGGAATTAATCCCGGCGAATGATGCAACCGAACAAGCCATTTACGAAAATAAAGTGAATGTTCGAATTAGTTTTGTTTTGGTGGGGGAAGGTGGATTCGAACCACCGAAGTCATAGACAGCAGATTTACAGTCTGTCCCCTTTGGCCACTCGGGAATTCCCCCATATCCATTTTCGCTGCTCAAACGCACGGCGAAGCTCTGTCGAAGCTTTCTTCCCTTACCTTCCTTCTCGAAAGAAAGCAGGTGGAGCTGGTGGACGGACTTGAACCCCCGACCTGCTGATTACAAATCAGCTGCTCTACCGACTGAGCTACACCAGCGTACCGTAACAACCAGCAGGAGTTATAATAACAAAATACGAGTGGTTTGTCAACCACAAAATCGGATAAAAAGCCTGTTAATAATAAACTTTTTTCTTCATAATATATTAAAGTAATAGGAATTGCAAAATATATAAAAAAATACTCCTTTACTTTTTCACATCCCGATGTTATATATAATATACAAATTTGCGCTGCATCCTTTGTGAGCAGCAGCAGGAGGTAATAAAATATGGTAAAAAGCAGACCCTATGGCGTTGGCGGCATGGTCAGGCTGGCCGCACTCGTCGCAATCATCATCCTCATGGCATTCACTCCTCTAGGCTATTTCAGGTATGGCGCGCTCTCCATCACGTTTATCATGATACCCGTTGTCATCGGCGCGGTTATCCTCGGTCCAGGCTCCGGTGCGATTCTGGGCATGGTTTTCGGCTTCACCAGCTTCGCTCAGTGCTTTGGGCTCGATCCCTTCGGCACCTTCCTCTTCAGCGTCAACCCGCTGGCAACTATCATCATGTGCTTTGTGCCGCGGATACTCATGGGCTTTCTTTCGGGCCTGATTTTCAGGGTCGTCCATAAGATTGACAAAACCAGGTTTTTATCCTACGCAATCGCGAGCCTTTCAGGCGCGGTTTTGAATACCGTGATGTTCATTTCGCTCCTCGTGCTCTTTTTCGGGAATATCCAGCTGCCCGCGGCAATGGGAGGAATAAAGGTCATCCAGATTGTCGGCGTCACTCTCGCGGTCAATGCGCTCGTGGAGGCTCTTGTCTGCCTCGTGGTCGGCGCCGCGATAAGCAAAGCGCTTCAGCACTTTCTCCCCGCTGGCAGGGACGGCAAAACAAACTAGGCAGAGGGACTGACTTATGATACTCGCTGTTGATGTCGGAAACACAAACATAACCCTCGGCGGACTTGACGAAAACAAAATATACTTTATTTCGAGGATCTCAACCGATATTCAGAAAACTCAGGATGAATACGCCATTATGATGCGCAGCATCCTGTTATTAAATAAAATAAGCTTTTCCGACATAGAAGGCGGCATAATTTCCTCTGTCGTCCCTCCTCTTACCGGCGCGCTCCAGCGCGCTGTTGAGGCCGTGATAGAAAAAAAACCGATGGTCATAGGTCCCGGCATAAAGACCGGCCTTAACATACTTATCGATAATCCCGCCCAGCTGGGGGCCGACATAGTGGTGGCGGCCGTCGCCGCTATAAGCAAATATCCAAAGCCTCTTGTCATAATAGATATGGGCACAGCAACAACATTTTCCGTTATAGACCCGAAAAGCCGAATGCTCGGCGGCTTTATCTGCCCGGGCGTCCGCGTTTCGCACGACGCTCTCATTTCCCATACTTCGCAGCTTCCCAGAGTGGCTCTTGAGGCTCCCGCAAGAATCGTATGCAGCAACACCGTGGAATGCATGCAGAGCGGGCTTATTTACGGTAGCGCCGCCATGATAGACGGCATGCTTGACCGTATTGAGGACGAACTCGGCTACAAGGTTACCGCTGTTGCGACTGGCGGGCTTTCAAATGTAGTTTTTTCGCACTGCAGGCGTGACATAATTTACGACGGCAACCTTATAATGGAGGGGCTCCGGATAATTTACGAGAAGAACCGGAAAAAATAAATACGCAGGCGGCGCGTCATTTTTGACGCGCCACAGCGTGTCGAAAAAGTGTTTCGACACGCTGTCCAGGGGGCATCCAATGCCCCCTGGATACGAGCCTCACGGCTCGATACCCCCGGTCGCGCACAATTGCGCGGGATAATGTATTTTCCGGCGTACATGCCGCCGGAAAAATATTTTTTGATATTATATCATATTTAAATTTGTGTTTGTCTACAGCCTGCGGCGCGTCATTTTTGACGCGCCCCTTTTTTGTGCTTTCGCAATAAGAATCCGTTCGTTTTCCCTGTAAATTAATGAATTCTTAAAGATTTAGCCTCTTTGTTTTTAATAAAGCTTCAGTTACAATAGTACTGGAAGGTGATGGAATGTACAACATACTGATTTGTGATGACGAAAAGGACATAGTCTCCGCGCTGAAAATTTATCTCTCAGCCGAGGGATACAATACCTTCGAGGCCTCGAACGGAACGGAAGCGCTGCAGCTAATCAAAAACGCGGAGATACATCTTGCCTTAATGGATATTATGATGCCCGAGCTTGACGGCATTGCCGCAACCGTGCGCATCAGGGAGTCTTATAATATCCCCGTCATCCTTCTCACAGCCAGGAGTGAGGATACCGATAAGGTCTTAGGGCTCAACATAGGCGCCGACGACTATATCACGAAGCCGTTCAATCCTGTCGAGATGCTGGCCCGCGTCAAGGCCCAGCTTCGCAGATACATGAATCTGGGAGGAGTTCCGAAAAGCGAGAGCCTTTTGATAATCGGCGGTATTGAACTCGACGACCGCGAGAAAAAGGTCACTCTCGACGGCGAATCAATCTCTCTTACGCCTACGGAATATGACATTCTGAAGCTCCTGATGGGAAATCCGGGCAAGGTGTTCTCTTCCTCGCAGATATACGCCCAGGTCTGGAATGACAGCCCCTGCGGATCTGAGAGCACGGTTCCGGTACATATACGCCACCTTCGCGAAAAACTTGAGCTGAATCCCGCCGAACCGAGATATCTTAAGGTTGTCTGGGGACAGGGGTACAAAATCGAAAGGAACAATCTATGAGAAAAATACAATACAGCGCGGGTGTAAGGATAATAGCGGCAGTGCTCTTTGTCCTGTTTTCAAGCGCCGCCGTTTTCGGAGCCCTCTGCATCGCATATATGATAAACGAGGGGTTTTATTCAGACGGGGAAATCTCTTTCTTTGACTCTCAGTCTTGCGCCCTCATAACGAGCAAGTACACAAGCATGGTATATTACGATTATCTTTACCTGTATTCTCTGTCGAAAAGAGGCGGCCTTTCATACAGTAATGAGCGTCAGCGTCAGCTTAAACAGTATGAAAAAATGTTTTCGCCGGAAAACACGAATTTCATGTTTACGGTGTCAGACGCTCTGGGAAGAACAGTGCTTTCAAATCACCAGCCCGCCGACAGTGCCGCCGAGCTCACCTGGAGCAAAGACCCGGAAGGGTGGGTTGACGAAGTCCACGGGAGATTGTATTACAGAAGCGACCTTGTAAAATCCTATGTCAGGGATATCACCGCAAAGGACGATTACTATCTGCCTTATAAGCTTTTTATCTCGCTGTATCCCTTAAAATATGCAATAATAGCCGTCGCCGCCCTTTCTGTGCTGCTGTCAATACTTCTGTTTGTCTTTCTCATGCGTTCAGCCGGACATAAAAAGGATACGGATGGGATTGTATTGACCTTTGTGGACAAGATTCCCTTTGATCTGATCACGCTCGGCGTTCCGTTCATACTTTTTTGCCTTCTGAACGTCGGCGTAGGCGCGAGGAGCGCAAGCTACTTCAGCCAAATAATTGTACTGTGCATCGCGGTAGTAGCCGCCTCATCTATTGGCATTATGCTTTGCATGACCTTTGCCGCCAGGGTTAAGGCCGGAAAATGGTGGAGGAACACAATAATATACCGAATTTTTAAGCTCGTGAAAGGGCTTGCCGGATTTGCCGGCGGACTTGTCTCAAAGCTTCCTCTCCTGTCGAAAACCATATACATATTCCTTGCATATCTTTTTATAAACGGCTGCTTCGTCATCGGACTGTACGAGGGCGGCGGCGCGCCGGTAATCATTTTTGGCTTCTTTTTCAATATGGCAGTGCTTTTGGGGCTTTGTTTTTTAACTCTGCAATTGAACAGGCTGAAGCGCGGCGCTGAGATGATTGCTGCCGGCGATTACGATACCTGCATTGAGACGGATTATATGTTTTGGGATATAAGATCGCACGCCGATACCCTGAACAACATCAGGCACGGAATGTCAAAAGCGGTGGATGAACGCATAAAAAGCGAGCGGTTGAAAACGGAGCTCATCACCAATGTATCTCACGATATCAAAACTCCCCTTACCTCTATCATCAACTATGTCGATCTTTTAAAAAAGGAAAAAATAGATAATGAAAATGCCCGGGAATACCTTGATATACTCGATAATCAGTCGGCAAGGCTCAAGAAGCTTACCGAGGATCTTGTTGACGCTTCAAAGGCCGCTACCGGAAACATCAGCTCCGTCCCCGAGCCTGTCGATATCTCGGAATTCTTAAACCAGTCGGCAGGTGAATACTCGGAGCGCTTCGCAGCCTGCGGACTCGAGCTTATAATGAATACACCTGCCGAAAAAACCGAGATCTTGGCGGACGGCAGGCTGCTGTGGAGGATTTTTGACAATCTTCTGAATAACATATGCAAATACGCCATGCCGAACACGAGAGTATATGTCGATGTACTTAGAAACTCAGGAGCGGTGACCGTCACGCTTAAAAATATCTCCCGTTATCCGCTCAACATCACCCCCGATGAGCTAATGGAGCGCTTTGTTCGAGGTGACAAATCCCGTACTACCGAGGGCAGCGGTCTTGGATTGTCAATAGCAAAAAGCCTCACGGAGCTCATGAAGGGCCGCTTCAAGCTGTCCGTCGACGGCGATCTCTTTAAGGTTACCATTGAATTCGACAGCCTTATAAGCTGAATCTCTACCCTTCGTGGGGGCTGACATAAAACATCCGGGAGGCATATGCCTCCCGGAACGCTTCATAGAATTATTTCGCGTACTCTATCGCGCGGGTCTCGCGGATAAGGTTCACCTTGATCTGACCCGGATACTCGAGGTCGCTTTCTATCTTGTTCGCGATGTCCCTCGCGAGCAGGACCATCTCGTCCTCGCCGATTTCCTCAGGCTTTACCATTATGCGCACCTCGCGCCCCGCCTGTATTGCGTAAGCTCCGGAAACGCCCTTGAAAGAGCAAGTAAGCTCCTCGAGCTTTTCAAGCCTCTTGATGTAGTTCTCGATATTCTCGCGCCTAGCGCCGGGCCTTGCCGCGGAGATCGTGTCCGCAGCCTGAACGATGCACGCGATAACCGTCTGCGGCTCGACATCTCCGTGGTGCGCGTGAATTGCGTGAACTACGACTTCGCTTTCGTGGTACTTCTTAGCTAGCTCCACTCCGATGGTAACGTGCGAGCCCTCGACCTCATGGTCTATCGACTTTCCAATGTCGTGCAGCAGTCCCGCGCGTTTTGCAAGAGTAATGTCCACTCCGAGCTCGGCGGCCAAGAGCCCCGAGATATGGGCTACTTCCATCGAGTGGTTCAGAACATTCTGTCCGTAGCTTGTGCGGTACTTCTGACGTCCCAGTATCTTGATAAGGTCCGGATGCAAGCCATGCACGCCTGTTTCAAAGGTAGCGCGCTCGCCCTCGGCCTTTATCGTGGCCTCGACTTCCTTTTTGGCCTTCTCGACCATTTCCTCTATTCGCGCGGGGTGAATTCTTCCGTCGATTATCAGCTTCTCAAGCGCTATCCTTGCAATCTCACGGCGCACGGGGTCGAAGCTCGAAAGCGTTATCGCCTCGGGAGTATCGTCAATTATCAGATCGACGCCCGTAAGCGTTTCTATCGCACGAATATTTCTGCCCTCGCGACCAATAACGCGGCCCTTCATCTCATCATTTGGCAGGGGTACCACTGAGACTGCGGCTTCAGCTATATGGTCTGCTGCGCAGCGCTGTATCGCGAGCGATATATATTCTCTGGCCTTTTGGTCCGCCTCTTCTTTATATCTCGCCTCGATTTCCTTGATTTTCATGGCGGCTTCATGCGTGACTTCCGCCTCAAGGTTTTTTATCAGGTATTCCTTCGCCTCCTCGGCGGTAAGACCCGATATCTTTTCCAGCACCTCCAGCTGGCTTCTCTTTATGAGGCTGACCTCATCCTTGAGTGCTTCAATCTCGGTGAGCTTCGTGTTCAGAAGCTCGCTTTTCTTCTCGATAGAATCCGTTTTGCGATCAAGGTTTTCTTCCTTCTGCTGTAAACGGCGCTCCTGCTTCTGCAGTTCGGCGCGCCTTTCCTTTACCTCCCGTTCGTATTCGGTACGGTTTCTGTGTATTTCCTCTTTTGCCTCTAACAGAGCTTCTCGCTTCTTGCTCTCGGCGCTCTTGATGGATTCGTTTATAATTCTCTTTGCTTCTTCTTCAGCGCTTGAAATTTCACGTTCCGAAACTCTTTTTCGATATAACACGCCAAACGCAAAGGCTATTACAAAAACCGCCACAAGGGCGATGGCTCCGATAATTATCTGTGGAAAAGGCATAGCAGATATACACACCTCCATTCTTTAGAAATTTTGGTGATATCAAATGCTCAGCGCTAATTCTTTGTCGGCCCGCAAATTTGAGGAGCCGTTAAAATACTTAGTCGGGACCCCTATTCCCAAAAATATTCTTTTTTTATTTTACATTGCTTTTGTGCTATATGTCAATAGAAATCATATATATTTAGTTATACAATAGCATGATGCTCATAAAGCCCCGTTGCGGCACGCCGTCGGATTCATTTTGAGCTTCAGCCTGCTAGGCCCGGTCCAGTCAGCCTCGAAAAGCGAAACGGAATTATATTATAATAAGCTGTTGACAAGCCGCCTTCATTGCTGTACAATTTCCCCTGTGCAAAATCATAAAGCGCACGGTTTTGGAAATGCCGTTGTTTTGATCCTTTTCGCTGCGTCTTTCCTCCTTTGCCTATCACCCGGGGGGACGACCCGGCGCCTTCAAGCGGCGTATCCGTCTCTTCCCGGTTTTGCCGGGTGCGGAGCAACAATTCTCAGAAAGTAAATATGCGCCCGTAGCTCAGCAGGATAGAGCGGTCGCCTCCTAAGCGACAGGTCGTGCGTTCGAATCGCGCCGGGCGTGCCATTTCGCCGCAAAACTATTGTTTTGCGGCATTTTTTATGCTAAATCCGCCGTATTATTTTTTTATGCGTTTTAACCCGCAACCGTGACGAAAAAGCATTTTGCCCGCGCATTCTCGCTTTACGAGAATGCGCGGGCCAGCCTGTCAAAAAAGCACGCCGAGGGCGTGTTTTTTTGGTATAATGGAGAAGCAAGGAGGCGGAGAAATGGAAGAGTGGAAAAAAGACAGCCGGCGTGACGTCATAATGGTAGACATAGACACGCTTGTGCCTAAGGA
>JAJUHC010000010.1 GCA_029268065.1 Clostridiales bacterium
CCGCCTTTCTGCCCGGCACTGCGGGGCTGATGTGCGTTGCGCCGGGGACACTTGCGGCTCCGGCGCTTTAACCCACATGGTTTACGACCCCATAGCTCACACCTCGTTTTTTGCGAGAAATCAAGCCGTATTCACAGCAGACCCACTAAGCGCGAAATGCGCCGCATAAAGGCAAGGCAGTCTGCCGCAGAATCGCGGCGAAATCGTGTAATACACCTGCCGCTGCGCGGCGCAGGGGCGCGCTGAAGCGGAAAAGTACCTCAAAAGCCTCGGCGACGCGCTGAACCGGAGGCTCGGCCGTCGCTTGGCTCTGCAATACGCTTTGTGTGAGGGACGTCAGGAGCGCCGCGGGCGTTTGTATGCTTTTAATTCGCAGAACACCTTGCGCGCATGCTTAAGCCACGCCTGGCGAGGGCTTCCGGCGTATGGCGGCAATCGCTTCCCATGCGGCCGGAAGTGCCGATTACGCAGCTAATCTTATAATTGGTGTGAGTTAAATGAAAGTCAGAAGGTCAAGCAGAGCGATTATACTAAATCCGGAGAACAGGATTTTTCTGTTTAAATTCGATTTTGCAATGCTTTCAGAACGCAAGACGTTATGGGTCACACCCGGCGGTGGAGTCGAACATGACGAAAGTTTCGAACAGGCATTAGCCAGAGAATTGTATGAAGAGATAGGTCTTGAAGCGAATGGCGGCTACAAATGGATTTATTACAGAAATAAGCTGTTTACCACCAAGTCGGGGGAAAAGTTTATTTCAGAAGAACGGTATTATCTTGTAAAAACTGGGCATTCGAATACGAACTTTAAAAACATGACCGATATTGAGTAAAAGCTGACGAAAGATTGGAAGTGGTGGTCGGTTGAAGAGATAATGAATTCTTCTGATTTGTTTTTTGCTGATAATCTTGGCGAAGAGCTTTCAAAGATAATTGATGGCTGCATACCGGAAGAACCTGCTGAGATCTGACCGATTCCGGGCTTAGGCTGAACCGGATTTTATTGCAAGCGCCCCATTTTTTCTTCAGAGCGTCCGAGACGAATAATAATCCCGGCAGGCAGAGGAGCTTTGATGTCCCAGCGGAACTCCTCTGCTTGCCTGTATTTTGCCGAAGGAGGATTCTTAAGCTCCCGCTTTTTATAAAGATTGAATATTTCCATCCGATATATGAATTAGCCCCCTTTGCAAAAGAGGGCTGGTTTTAGGGTGGTAAATATGAAACGCATATTAAAAAAAGCATTGATCGCGGCCGTTTTCCTTCTCTCCTTTTCTCTCGCCGCGTCGGCTGCGGAATATGAATCGGGCTGGGGGAAAGGACTTGACGGCAGGGAGGTTGAGGCGCGGGCTTTTCTGAAAAATACCGCGCAAAGGATTTGCGGCCCGGCAGACAGCGACTATGAAAAGGTCAGAAAACTGAATGAATATGTATGTCAGAAGGCCGATTACGATTACAGCAATAATTCCCGCAGTATTTCGGACTTTGTCTATAACGGAAGGGCTATCTGTTCGGGTTACGCCGAAACGCTTGCCTATTTGCTGGACTGTGTAAACGTGAAAAATTTTACGATAACATCCTATGTGTATGCGGAGGACAATTCAAAAACCCTGCATATATGGAATGCGGTTTATATTGACGGGAAGTGGCTGCACGTTGACCCTACATGGAACGACGCGACCAGGAATCCGTCAAATCCAAACGGGAATTACTTTTTAGTCAGCGGAGATGAAATCTTCGCAAACAGGGAGAAGCCGTCGCTTGCCACAACGCAAGACTACGACAGCTTTTATAATTTCATCAGGACCGCAGAGGTGTCATTCAAGGCGGGCGAAGCTCCCAAAATAAGCAAATACAGCAGTCAGGAGCCCACTCAAAATTATAAGGCCGAAAAGCAGGATGCCGCGGCTTCGGGGCGGTTTGCCAAAAATATAAAAGCTTTTGCGATGCAGGACGGCATAGTTTTCGCGCCGCCGCGCGACATCGCGTTCGCTCTGGGAGGATATGTCAAGGAGAGCGGCGGCACGGTGAGCGTAATTCTCGGCACCCGCACCTTGGTTATGAGAGAGGACAGCAGAGACGCGATGATAGACGGCGAGAACTTCGTCTTTGACCTGCCTCCTCAAACTGTCGACGGCATATTTATGGTTCCCGTACGCACGGCGTTTGAAAGGCTGGGCGCTAGTGTGAGATATGACGAGACTGCCTCTGAAGTCACCATCCGCTTTGATCCTCACATATCCGGAAGCAATTAGACCTCCTAATAAATCCGAGGGGCCCGGCAGTAAACGCTGCCGGGCCCCTCGGACTGTAGACAAACATGAATTTAAAAATGATATAACATCAAAAAAACATTTTTCCGGCATAATGTACGCCGAAAAAATACATCAAAAGGTTATTGACATATGTCAGAAACCGCGTATAATGCTAATCGTAAGCAGCATATGCCGGAAACGAAAAGGATGTGAACAATATGCCGAGACCCCGAAAATGGAGAAAGGTTTGCTGCCTTCCGGACAGCAGCCGCTTCGGTCCGCTTGACTGCCCGGCAGATGCGGCGAGCGCGGTGAATATGACCGTTGACGAATACGAGTCTATAAGACTGATCGATCTGGAAGGCTTTACGCAGGAAGAGTGCGCCAATCATATGAACATATCCCGCACGACGGTTCAAGGGATCTATGACGAGGCGAGAAGAAAGCTTGCCGAGTCCTTGGTAAACGGAAAAGTGCTCTGGATAGAAGGCGGAGAATACCGGCTTTGCGACGGCAGAGGGAACGGCTGCGGGGGTGGCGGCTGCCGGCGGCACAGATGCGGCAGAGGCCTTGCGGGGAATCTTGAAGGCGAAAATAATATCAGTTCAACCAGGACGGAGGATTTGGATGAGAATAGCGATACCGGTCGATGAACAAAGCATGGAGTCAGGCGTATGCCCATCCTTTGGGCGCGCTCCGTATTTCCTCTTTTACAATACCGTCACAGAGGAAAGCTATTACCTCGACAACGGAGCGGTGGCGAGCCAGGGAGGCGCGGGGATACGAGCGGCGCAGGTAATAGCGGATCACGGAGCAGGCGTGCTTATCACTCCGCGCTGCGGAGAAAATGCGGAGGAAGTACTGCGCAGGTCAGAGGTTTTGATATACAAATCGATTCCCGGAACAGCCAAACAGAATATTGATGCCTACGAAGCCGAACAGCTTGTTTTGCTCAGCGATTTTCACCCGGGATTTCATGGTCATGAAAAATAGCGGCGTGAGAATCGCCGTGCTGAGCGGCAAGGGCGGCGCGGGCAAAACTCTGCTTTCCGTCAATCTGGCGGCAGCCGCCGGAAAATCCGTATATATCGACTGCGACGTTGAGGAGCCTAACGGACATCTTTTTTTCAAGCCACAAATAGCGAGAGAAAACGATGTTACGGTGAAGGTGCCGTTCGTCACCGAAAGCCTTTGCAGCGGCTGCCGCAAGTGCGTCGATTTCTGCAAATTCAACGCGCTTGCCTTTATAAAAAGCAAGCCCTACGTTTTTGAGGAGGTATGCCATTCCTGCGGCGGCTGTATGCTGCTGTGTCCCCAAAATGCAATTGCCGAGAGAAATAAGGCCGTCGGAAAAGAGCTGGAGGGCGTGTCGCAAAATGTGACGGTGAAAACCGGGATTTTGAATACCGGAGAAGCGTCGGGCGTTCCTATCATTAAAAAGCTCCTCGAAGCATGCTGCGACTGCGGAGAGCCGGTTTTCATTGATTGCCCTCCCGGCAGCGCCTGCATTGTGATGGAAAGTATCCGGGATGCGGATTATTGCATACTTGTTGCCGAACCCACGGTATTCGGAGCGCATAATCTCGGCATGGTCTTCGATTTGGTCAGACTATTCAAAAAGCCGTACGGAGTTGTGCTGAACAAGTGCCTTGAGGGCGAAAACCCGGCGGAGCAATTCTGCGCCGAGCATAAAGCGCGCGTATTGGGGCGGATACCGTTTGACAGCGAGCTCGGGATGCTGAGCTCAGAGGCGAGAATTGCTGTGAGGGAAAGCGAACGGTTCGGGGCCTTATTCTCCAATTTGCTTAAAACCGTGATGAAGGAGGTGCGGCATGAAGCAGCTTCTTATACTCAGCGGTAAGGGCGGCACCGGCAAAACGACCGTTGCCAGCGCTTTTATCAGGCTCTCGGAGGCAAAAGCCTATGCCGATTGCGATATCGACGCGCCAAACCTTCATCTTATCATGGGACAGGCCGCCGCGCCGAAACGGGCGGACTATTACGGGATGCCGAAGGCTGAAATAGACGCTGAAAAGTGCGTCGGATGCGGAAGATGCAGGGAAAACTGCCGTTTCGACGCAATTTCCTGCGGGAAGGGCTATAAGGTTGACCTCTTCTCCTGCGAGGGCTGCGGTGTTTGTGAAGCCGTCTGCCCTGCTGGTGCCGCGTCCTTAAAACCCGCCGCCGCCGGAGAACTGACGCTGTATGCCGACGAAAACAAGGTCTTTTCCACGGCACAGCTGAAAATGGGGAGCGGCACCTCGGGAAAGCTCGTAACCGAAGTCAAGAAACAGATGAAAACCGCGGCAAGGCCGGACGCCAAGCTGGCTGTCATCGACGGCTCTCCCGGCATAGGCTGTCCGGTAATTGCGTCTCTCAGCGGCGTGAACCTGGCTTTAATCGTTGCGGAGCCTTCGATTTCGGGAATCAGCGACATGGAGCGCATATTGAAAACCGCCGAAACCTTTAAGACAAAGGTAGGCGTTTGCATAAACAAGTTTGACACAAACCTTGCTAATACCGAAAAAATCGAGGAGTTCTGCCGAGCAAAAGCTCTGCCGTTCACAGGCAGGATACCGTATGACCGGGAAGCGGTAAAAGCGGTCAACAGCGGACAGACAATAGCGGATATCGAATGTCCTTCAGGTTATGCCGTAAGAGAGGTATTCAGCAGAACTATGAGGCTGCTTTTTATTGAAAGTGATGGTGCCGACGCATGCTTGTAAGGGTCTTATCGGAAAACACCAGTTCATCGGGGAAGCTTGACAGCGAGCACGGACTGAGCCTTTATATTGAAACCGGCACCCACAAAATACTGTTCGACACTGGCGCGAGCGGCCTTTTTGCTGAAAACGCCGAGAAGCTCGGCGCCGATTTAAGAGTAATTGATTTCGCCGTGCTTTCTCACGGTCACTATGACCACGGCGGGGGACTGAAAGCTTTTCTCGGTATAAACGGCAAGGCTAAGGTTTTTGTGCATCAGAAGGCGTTTGAAGGGCATTACGCCAACAGACCTGGAGGAACTAAGGAATATATCGGCTTGGACGAAGCTCTGCTGCCGAACGGGCGCTTTGTATTTTGCTGCGACAGCCTTGTAATTTACGAGGGACTCGAGCTGCTTTCCGGCGTCAGGGCGGAAAGGCTTGTCCCGTCGGGAAACTCGGATTTGCTTTTGAAGGTCGGCGGCACCTATGTAAGGGACGACTTCGCGCATGAGCAAAGCCTGATTATAAGCGAAAACGGCAAGACCCTGCTGATAGCGGGATGCGCTCACAACGGAATAGTCAATATCTTAGAAAAGTTCAAAGCGGAAAAGGGCGCCTATCCGGATTACGTTATAGGAGGCTTTCATCTTTACGATCGCGGGAGCGGGCAAAACGAGGCGCCGGAAACAGTTGATGAAATCGGCAAATACCTGTTGGGCACCGGGTCGCAATATTACACCTGCCACTGTACGGGCATCGAATCCTATAAGCGTCTGAAGGCGATTATGGAGGATAATATAAGCTATATTTCCACCGGAGATATGTTTACAATTCAAATGTAAGGAGTCAAAAGCAATGAGCGAAAACTGCAACCAGAACTGCAGCGGCTGCGGAGAAAACTGCGCTGACAGAAAAGAAGCAAGAACCGACTTCAGAGAGAAGCCGCATGAGCTGAGCAATATCAAAAAGGTAATCGGCGTCGTAAGCGGTAAGGGCGGCGTCGGGAAATCCTCGGTCACTTCAATGCTTGCCGTTACCATGAATAGGCTGGGCTATAAGGTCGCTATCCTGGACGCGGACGTGACGGGGCCGTCGATCCCGAAGGCGTTCGGCATCAAGGAGAGACCCGAGGGCAGCGATTACGGCCTTTACCCACCCAAAAGCAAAACCGGGATTGAGATAATGTCGATTAACCTGCTTTTAGACAACGACACCGATCCGGTTATTTGGAGAGGTCCTATCCTCGGCAATACGGTGAAGCAGTTTTGGACGGACGTCATTTGGGGCGAAGTGGATTATATGTTCATCGACATGCCTCCCGGAACAGGCGACGTCCCCCTAACTGTATTCCAATCCCTGGCTGTTGACGGAATCATAATCGTTACCTCGCCGCAGGAGCTTGTGTCGATGATTGTGACGAAGGCGGTTAAGATGGCCGAGATGATGAAAATCCCCGTTTTCGGTCTGGTTGAGAACATGTCATATTTTAAGTGTCCCGACAACGGAAAGGAATACAAGATATTCGGCGAAAGCCATATCGAAGAAATTGCCGAAAGGCATAATCTCAAGGTCCTTGCAAAGCTCCCGATAGACCCGAGGATCTCAGCCGCCTGCGATAAGGGGATAATCGAGCTTTTTGAAGGCGACTGGTTCGGGCCGCTCTCAAAAGCACTGGAAGAAAGCGAAGCAAAAGGCCTTGAGTAAGCATTCGGATTATGCGAAGGAGCTGTTCAAAAGGGGCTATAATTGTTCGCAGTCGGTTTTTTCCGCGTTTTGCGATGAAACCCTGCTTGATTTCGAAGACGCGCTGAGAATTTCGTCGCCTTTTGGCGGGGGCATGGGAAGGCTTCGGGAGGTATGCGGGGCGGTCAGCGGCATGTTTATGGTTGTCGGCGTGAAATACGGTTATACCGACCCGGCCGATAAAGCGAAAAAGTCGGAACATTACAAGCTGATACAAGCGTTGGCTAAGCGGTTTGAGGACAAGAATAAATCCATTATTTGCAGAGAGCTGCTGGAACTTTCCTCAAAATCCGACTCTCCCGTTCCGGAGGACAGGACAGAAGCCTATTATAAGGAGCGCCCCTGCGCGGAACTGGTCGAATATGCCGCGGAAATACTGGACGAATACATCCAAATGAGAAAAATGGAGGAAAAACATATGATGAAAATCGCAGTTGCCGCCGAGGGAAAAAACGTGACGGAGCATTTCGGCCATTGCGTCAATTTCCTGATTTACGATGTTGAAAACGGCAAGATAACGAATGAAGAATCAATTCCCAATCCCGGACACAGACCCGGCTTCCTGCCTAATTTCCTTGCGGACCGCGGCGTGAACGTGATCATCAGCGGAGGCATGGGCGGAGGAGCTGTCGACATCTTCAACGAAAGGAATGTTGAGGTTGTCGTCGGCGCTTCGGGCGATGCGAAAACGGCGGTCGAAAACTACCTGAAGGGAGAGCTCAGGACGACCGGCTCCATATGCCACGAGCATCAGCATCACGATGAGTGCGGAAAATAAAAAGGGAGTCCGTTCACCGATGAACTGCCGATTTGAGGAAAATAGAATAACCGCGGTTGACGAAAGCGGAGAAATGATGGCGAAAGCGGATTTCCGCTTCGTTAGCGACGGCGTCGTCGACATAACGCATGTATACTCCAATCCGGAGCTGAGAGGCAATGGGGTCGCGGGGCGGCTGATGGAGGCCGCTGTTGAATATTTGAGGAATAACGGCCTGAAAGCCGTCGCTTCCTGCTCCTACGCGAATTCCTGGCTGCAAAAAAACATGGACCGCTGTTCGGATGTGATTGCCGACGGAAATGATGAACTGCCGAAGGCGTGCAGAATCGACGGAGAGCATTGAAATCACGACGCAAACATCTAAAACCGCAGACGGGTGCGTGCCGAAAAAGTTTTTCGACACACGCTCAGCGAACCCCGGCTCAAACGAGCCGGGGTTCGCCGCTAATCAGATTGGGCAAAACCGTTTGGTTTATATTTACTTGCCGGCTGCGGCGTCCGCGATTGTTTTTCCGAATTGCTGTTTAAAATATGCGGAAAGCTTGCTGACCTCGTCTTTCAACGCATCGTTTGCGCTTGCAAGCCTTCCTCCCTGCCTCGAGCTTTCGGTCTTGTCGGCGTGGTCCTTGTCCTCAAGCTTCGTAATCTCGTTTTTAGCAAGGTCGTAGTAGTAATAGTAGCCCGTACCCATTGCCGAGACGTAGGAATACTTGGTCACGGTGTTGTTTGAATAATTGAAGAGCCAGTATTCCACAGTGCTTTTGCCGTCGAGATCGGTTTTGACAAAGTTTACGGTCTTTTTTCCCTTGTCGAGCGTAATCCTCAGGCCGCTTTTTTCAAAGGGGCTGTTTTTGAGGTCGAGGCAGGTCAGAAGCCCGTTTTCCTCCTTGAATTCGAGCCCCGAGGGCTTTGACGAAGGCGTCGCCGGCGCGGTTGGAGACGGCTTTGACGCGGGCGTCGGTGTCGTTGAGGCGTTGTTCTGGCATCCGGCGAATGTAAGAATCAGAATCGCCGCGAGGGCAATAAAAGCGGACTTTCTCATAATTAGTCTCCTTTATCTTTGTATTTTTATCATTTCTTTGATATTTGACGTAATTTCGCTTTTGGATATGGCGTCGAGCTTTACATAGGTGCTGCCCATAAGCCCTGCAAGCTCCTTTGCAAAGCCGTATTCGATAAAGCCCTTCTCCGTGTCCAGCACCATGCTCTGAATACCCAGCGTCCGCAGCCTTTCCGCCGCGGCGGACGAGTCCTTTCTCGCGTCGGAGGACATTAGCGGGACGTTGGCCTTTCCGTCGGAAATCAGGACAAGGTACTGAAGCGCGTCCGGGTCCTTCAGCTTTTCGGTCGTAAGCAGCTGACAGGCGTGCAGAAGGCCTGCGGCAAGTGGAGTTTTCCCGCCGGTGGAGAGGACGCGCAGCTCCTTTTCCGCGAGATCGACGCTCCGCGTGATATTCAGCAGCGTTTCGCCGCCCTTATCCCTGAACGCGATGATGCCCACCCTGTCGCGCTTTTGATACGCTTCGTCCAAAAGCGCCATTACCGCGCCCTTTACGGCGCGCATGCGCCGCATCGAGCCCATGGAGCCGCTCGCGTCTACGACGAACAGAATGGTAACGCCGGTACGCTTTTCCCGCACCTTTTCGCGGATGTCGCTTTGCCTTACGGCAATGGCGTTCCCGTCCCTTTCGCGGCTGCGCTGATAGAGCGCCGCTGCTCTGAGAGTCGCGTCGAGCGCGATGTCGTTCGTCTTTTTAACAGGAATGCGCGCTTTCACATACCTCCCCGAGCGGCTGCTCGTTTTTGCCTTGTTTCTTTTTCCGCTTCCTAAAAGGAGCTTTTTGATCCGAAAGTCTGAACTTATTGACAGATTGGGCTTTTCCCCTATCTCCGACGTATCTTCCTTTCCTGAGTCACCGTTTAAATCTATATCGCCGTTCTCCGGCAAGTCCGCCGGAGTATCCTGAGCGTTATTCTGATCCGCGCCTGAGGCGTCTGCGGCGCCGCTTTCCTCAGGCTCGGGCCGGAGCTCCGGAAGCGCCCGCATCCTGTGGGGAAGAGCAAATCTTGCGGCGAGTTTTATATCCCCGTCATCAACGCTGCTTTTCAGATTCCAAGCCGCGTGAGCCCTTGCCGTTTCGGCAAGCACGATTTCGCACCTGTGACCGGCGCAGCGGCCCTCGCGGGCTATGTCGGCGCAGAGGGCGTACTGAGGCTCGGAAAGACGTATCTCCCCGAGCGCCCTGACAGCGCTTTCAATTCTCTTGCGAAGTAGAGCTTCCTCGGCTTCGTATTTTTCTATGAAGTCCCTGGGAGACGATTCGTATTCGATGCGCCGCCTTACGACTTCGGCGCGGTCTTCCGTATTCTTTTCGCCTTTCGCTTCGACGTATAGCCCAAATTTATCGAGAAACGACGGCTTAAGCTGGCCTTCCTCGGGATTCATGGAGCCTATCAGGGCAAACCTCGAGGAATGCGAGAAGGAGATTCCTTCGCGTTCCACGATATTTTCACCCATAGACGATACCGTCAGCAGGATGTTTACAATATGGGCGCTGAGAAGATTAACCTCGTCTATGTAAAGTATTCCGCCGTCTGCGGCGTAAAGAAGGCCCTTTTCAAACTCCCGTATACCCTTCTTAATCGCACTTTCTATGCTGAGCCCGCCTGTAAGCCTGTCCTCCGTAATTCCCAGGGGAATGCTGACAACGCGCGTATCGGGCTTCAGCCGCGAAAGAGCGCGCACGAGCGTAGATTTCGCCGTGCCCTTTTCGCCGCTGATAAGCACTCCGCCTATCGCGGGGTTTATGAGATTCAGTACGAGCGCGAGTTTTATATCCTCCTGCCCGACGACCGCGCTGAAGGGATAAAAGCTGTCATTCATCATAAAAATCAGATTTCTCTATCATTTTTTCTATATCGAAAAGGTCTAGCGCCGACTCGTCAAAGGGACGCTTTCGCATCCTGTGAGGGAGGGCGAGCCTTGCGGCGGCGGCGATATCCTCGCGACCTACGCTCTGCGCGCCCCGGAAAGCGGCGTTCGTCAGCGCCGTTTTCAGCATGGTGATGTCGGCCCGGTGACCGTCCACGTCAAGGCTTACCGATATTTTCGCTATGAGCTTCAGCGCGTCTTCCGAGTATGTCACGCTTCTCAGGCGCCTTTTTGCGTCCTCTATCCGCTCTCCCAGCATTTTCTGCTCCCCGCTGTAAAGCCTTGCGAAGGCCTCGGGGTCGTCCTCGTATGCGAGGCGCCTTTTTACCACCTCTATCCTCCGGCCGATATCGTCTTCGGCCTGAATATTCACAACGAGTCCGAAACGGTCCAGAAGTTGGGGGCGAAGGTCGCCTTCCTCGGGATTCATGGTTCCCACGAGTATGAAGCGTGAGGGATGGGTGTAGGAGATCCCTTCGCGCTCTATGGAGTTTACTCCCATTGCCGCGGAGTCAAGAAGCACGTCGACGAGATGGTCTTCAAGCAGGTTGATTTCGTCCACATACAGTATGTTCCTGTTGGCCTCTGCGAGGATGCCCGGCTCGAAGCGCTTTTCGCCGTGCTTTATTGCGTGTTCTATGTCGATTGTTCCGACGACCCTGTCCTCCGTCGCGCTTACGGGAAGATTGACTACCCTCATTCTGCGGAAGAGCTCCTTTTTGGGGATGGCCGCT
Source organism: Clostridiales bacterium (assembly GCA_029268065.1). Taxonomy (GTDB): domain Bacteria; phylum Bacillota; class Clostridia; order Oscillospirales; family Oscillospiraceae; genus DUPK01. The sequence continues at coordinate 11,145 of JAJUHC010000010.1, forward strand.
TCACGGCATTCGTCGCACCAGAAGCTGTCGTCGCTCGGGTCGCAGGCGTAGCGGCAGCCCTCGACTTCCGCGCGTTCGGGCAGGACGTCCGCAAGCGCCCTTACGGCGGTGGACTTCGCGGTGCCCTTTTCGCCCCTTATGAGCACGCCTCCCAGCAGGGGGTTTATCATATTCAGTATGAGAGCCCTTTTCATTTCCTCCTGTCCGACTATGGCGCAAAAGGGGTATGCGGTCTTTTTTTCCATTACAATGATTCCTCGATTCTGTCTTCAAGCTCCAGAAAAGCCTTTTTTATTTCCGCGATCTGCTCGTCGGAAGCCTTCCAGTAGCCGCGCTTATAGTACTCCATCATCTGCTCGAGTATGCTCATGTAGGCGTACGGGTTGTTTTCGGCGAGTCTTCTGCGCATCGCTTCGTCCTCCACATAAGCTTTGTGCATGTCGTTGTAAATCCACTCCTCAACACTTCCGGTGGTCGCGGCAAGCCCCATGACGTTTTCAAACCTCTCGGCGATCTTCTGCGTCCCGTGGTATTTTGATTTCAGCATAGCGTCTATCCACTTCGGATTCAGCACGCGGGTGCGTATACCTCGGTTGATTGATTTGTCCACCGTTTCCGTCAGGACCCTGTCGCCTGTCGTGTCGGTTATATACATCGCGGCCTTTTTCCCGCGCACCATCTCAACCGATTTTGAGAGCCCGCCGAAATATTCGAAGTAGTGGTCGAGATCCGTGATCTCGTATTCCTGGTTGTCGCGTATCTGAGACACGATGTCCACGCTTTTCAGGTTCGTTTCGTACAGCCCGTTTACGTCCGCGCCGTGTGACGAGCGGTTGTAAACGTATCTGAGGCTGGTCAGGAACTGGCTCCCGAGCTGTCCCTCGGTCTCCCAGGCCTTCGTCTCGATAATGGTTGTTATCCCCGTCCCGTATTCGCCCTCCTTCGGGCCGAAAAATCTCGAGACGCAGAGCTTCTCCGCTTCCTGCTCGCCATAGCCCTCGTCGAGAAGCTTTTCGTAAATCTTCCTTGAATGCGCTTTAAAGTAGTTTTGCCCATCATCCTCCTCGGCCTCATAGAGCTGGTGCAGCACATCGTCAAGATTGTTAATGAGATTGGGGAACATGTCCCTGAAAAAACCGCAGATATTTACGGTGACGTCTATTCTGGGGCGTCCGAGCTCCCCAATTGGAATGATCTCCAGCTTCGGCTCCCAGAGCGAGCTTTTCTTATCAAGCCGTATTCCAAGGTATCCGAGTATCTGCGAAAAGGTCTCCCCCTGCGTCCGCGAGGTTTCAAGCCCCCATAGGATCACCGCCGCGGAATCGGGGTAAACGCCGTTTTCTCTCTTATAGGTCATTATCGTGTTTTCGGCGATTTTCACGCCGCGCTCAAAGGCCGTGCGCGAGGGGACCAAGCGCTGGTCGAACTGATAAAGGTTTGTTCCGGTCGGAAGGATGTCGGGGTTCCTGTAAATGTCGCCCGCCTGCTTCGCCGGCGTATATCCGCCGGAAAGGGCGTGAACGAGCGCTTCAAGCTCCCGGTTCTCCAGTACCCTTTCATATACGGACCTGCCGTATTCAAGCGTCGCCTTATATTCTTCCGTATTTTTATCCGGAAGCCTCCCGTTTTCAAAGTAAGCCCTGAAAACGGCCTCGGCCGCATCCTCATATTCCTGTATTTTCTTGTAAGCGCCCTTCTCCTCAAGCGCCTCGATATCGTCGCCTCGCTCGAGCGCACATAGCGCGCGCAGGGAAACGACACCGTTTCTGCTGTATCTGAGGAGCCCCTTTACATACTCGAGCGCCTCTTCTTCGGTATAGCCTGAGCCGATGACATGGAGACCGCTCGGGATAAGGCTCATGTTCATTCTGTAAAGCTCGGCTTCTATTTCCTCGAGATTCCCGGGCAGATTGAGCGAGGCGGCGGCCTTGCGAATATTATCAAGCACGTCCTTAGCCGCTGAGGGAGATAGAGAAAGCGAGTGGTGGTAGTCGTCCACCAGAGCGGAAAGAGCCGCGTAATCGCCGTAAAGCCTTCCCGGCACGAACACGGGGGGCTGGTAGCTGATGATTTGGGCATGCGAGCGCCGCTTTGCTATCATAGCCTCCGAGGGGTTGCCGCAGTAATAGAGATAGAGGTGGGGAACGCCCCACGTTAGCATGTCGGGATAGCAGTCTCCGCTCATGCCGCACTCCTTGCCCTTCAGGAATTCCAGGGTGCCGTGCGTGCCTACGTGGATTATTGCGTCTGCCCTGAACTCGTCCCTGAGATACTTATAAAAAGCCAGGTATTGGTGATGCGGCGGCAGCGTTTTGTCGTGGTACAGCTTATCCTGCTCCTCGTGCAGCCCCCTCGAGGGCTGAAGCCCGATGAGAACCTTGCCGCTTAAAAGGGCGGGAATGAGAAAATCCCCGTTTTCGTCCGTCATGATGCTTCCGCCCGGCTTGCCCCAGGTTTCCTCGATAAGGGCGCGCTCGGGCAGCGTTTCGAAATATTCTCTGTACTTTTTCAGCGGATATCTTATCATCTCCGGGCACTCGTCCGAATAGCGTCCGGAGTTGACAAGCCTTCCGGCGCAAAACTCGCTCATAAGGGTTTCCGAGGAGAGCGCGTCGTTATCGAAGCCCGATTCCTTGAGCTTTGCCATGATGCGTTCGACAGACTTGAACGTGTCGAGAAAAGCGCCGCCGAAGAGATTCCCTTCGCCGGGTGGGTAGTTGTAGCATATTATCGCGATTTTTTTCTCCGACGCGGGCTTTTTTGAAAGCGCTATGTAATTCTTTGCAGTTTCCGAAAGGCGTTTAAGGCGCTCCGGGATGATTTCCAGCTCGTTTAGAACGACGTCGAACTTCTCGTTCAGGATCGGCTCGCCCTTGGCTCCGACGGGAAAGGTTTCAAGCGCGCCGTCGAACTCCGGCAGCATTACCGATATCAAAACCTCGGAAGAGCTGCTTCCCTGAACGGACGACCTCCATTCCTCCACGGTTCGGTGTGATATGAACATCGGGTGGAAATACGGCGCGCCTATCCTCGAAAGCAGATCGGTGCCGGCCTTGATGTTGCCGCCCATGGGCCCGGCGCTCAGCCTGAAGGACATGGTGTTTACGATGAGGTCAGGTTTCCGCGGCAGCGTTTTCGTCAGCACTTCCTCAAGAGCGCCCGATTCGAGGCCGCTTGTGCCTGAAACAGCCACGGGAAGCACGTTCGCAAATTCAAGGAAGCTCTTTTGAATCGCGGACGCCGCCGTGGAATAGTCCATAGGGTAAATGTGAGCGTAAAACAGAAGAGCTATGACAGGCTTTTCCTCGTCGTAGGGATAGTCGGCGGCAAATTCCGCGACGGTGCCATAAAATTTCATGGTTTCAGGGTCGCAGAGAGAGACGGTTGGAACCTCACGCGCGTCCTCCGGCCTGGGAAGGCCTCTCTCCCCTCCGTAATCGCGCAAAATGAGGTAGAGCATGTTGAGGATGTTCACGTAATCTGCGACGTAAAAATACTTGCATATCTGGCTGTAAGTTTTCATGTCGCGCATTTTGCCGGGCATGATTTTTCCCATCTTCTCCGCCATGTCCCGCATTTTTTTCATTGCGTTCATGTCGGGCTTTTCCGCGCCGACCTCTGTTTTCATCGAGGCCGCCGAAAAGTCACCGAGGCGAAGGTACTCCCGCCCCGCGTTGCCGTAAGGCACTATGTATCCGCGACATCTCTCAAGGCCTCCGAGTACGGCTTTTATGACGTCTGGGCTTGCCCCCATGAGGTCGACAAACACAAAATCGCTGACCGCGATATCCTCGCTTATCTGCCTGAGCTTCTGGGCGGAGTATTCCGAAAGCGCGTTGTATATTTTCAGCTCGAGCGCGCCCCGTGACAATTCGCCGACCGTTTTCTCTGCCTTGATCAGGCAGGCTATTGCGGGAGAGGAAACCGATATGAATGTAAACTTCATTTTTTCACCACTCTTTTCGCATAGAATACCGGCTTTTCAGTTTCTCTGTCGCTCATAATTTCGGCCTCCACCCTGAAAACGTCCTCAAGGATGCCGTCCCTGATGACCTGCCATGGATCGCCCTGCCGGTAGATTTTTTTGTCCTTGAGCACAATAAGCTCGTCGGAATACCGCGCCGCGTGGTTCATGTCGTGAAGCACCATCACGATGGTAATGCCTTCTTCCTGGTTTAAGCGCCTGACGAGCTCCATGATTTCAAGCTGATGCGATATGTCAAGATATGTGGTAGGCTCGTCGAGCAGAAGCACCTCCGGCTTTTGAGCCACGGCCATGGCAATCAGCGCGCGCTGCCGCTCGCCGCCGGAAAGGGAATTGAGCTTGCGCGCTTTCAGCTCCGTTGTTCCGGTTTTCTCAAGCGCCCATTCAACAATTTTCTCATCTTCGCCGCTTTGTCCTTCCCACCATCTCTTATGTGCGAAGCGTCCGTACTGAACGAGCGTGCCGACGGATACGTCTGTCATCGCGGTATTGCTCTGGCCCAAAACCGCCATCTTCCGCGCTACCAGCTTTGTGTTTGTTCTGAAAATGTTGTGCCCGTCAAGAAGCACCCTGCCGCTTGAGGGCTTCAGATTTCTGCTCATTGTACGTATAAGCGTGGTCTTGCCGCAGCCGTTCGGCCCTACTATCGAATATATTTTTCCCTTCTCTATGCTGAGGCTTATGTCGTACAGTATCGGATCGTCCTTATAGCTTACGCTAAGATTTTCTACTTTTATTACAGCTTCACTCATAATACCCCTACTTTCTCAGTAGATAGAGGAAGAACGGAACGCCCAAAATAGCCATGATGATGCCGACGGGGATCTCTGTCGGGCTGAAAACCGTTCTCGCGAAGGTATCGCTGAACATGACGAGAGCCGCTCCCATAAGCGAGGAGGAGGGAAAGAGAAATTTGTGGTCGTTTCCGGAAATGAGCCTGACGCTGTGGGGCACAATAAGCCCTACAAAGCCCAAAAGACCGACGGCGCTCACCGCACTGGCGGCGAGAAGGGCGGCCAGCGCGGTAAAACCGAGACGCGTCGCTTCAACATTCAGCCCAAGCCCCCTGGCGACGTCGTCGCCGAGCACGAGTATGTTCATTTTTTCCGAAAGCAGGAGCGTGACCGCGATTCCGACTATGGAATAGGGCAGCACGGTGTAGACCTCGGGCCAGCTTCTTGCGGAAAGGCTCCCGTTCATGAAGGTAAGGGCTCCGTGGACCCTGTCGCTGAAAAATACCAGCGTAGCGGATATTCCGGCGCTGAAAAGAGCGGATACCGCCACTCCGGCAAGGATTATCCTCGTAGGCTCGATGCCACCCTTCCATGCGAGGCTGTATATTATCACGGCGGCGAGCATGGCCCCGAAAAAGGCGGCAATCGGGACAAAGCGCTGATACTGCGGCAGTATTACAAGTATGAATATTCCAAAAAGCCCCGCGCCGCTGCTTATGCCTATGATGCTGGGGTCGGCCAGCGGGTTTTTCATAACGCCCTGAAGTATCGCGCCCGCAAGCGCCAGATTCATTCCCACAAGCCCCCCCAGTATCATGCGCGGGAGCCTTATGTTCCAGATGACCATACCCTCTACGCTTTTCCGGCTTCCGCCGATTGCCGAAAGCACCTGCTGTACGCTGATTTTCATGGTACCCACGATGTTTCCCATAAAGAAAGCGGCTATAACCAGGAAAAGAAGTATAAGCATAAAGGCGATTTTAAACCTTACGGTATCCTTCAACGCTGTTTTCTCCATCAGCTTACCGCCCCGTATATTTCCGGATAAATGCTTTTCGCAAGATATGCTATTGCGTCCACATAATATGGCCCTGCGTTATATAGATAGTACTGCTGAGGCAGATATATCACGCGCCCTTCGCTTATCGCCTTTACCGAGCTCCATGCGGGGTTTGAGGAAAACTGCTGCTGCACGGTTTTCCGGGCCTCCTCGTTGCTGGAGATCATAGTCGTCACAAGAATATAATCGGGATTTTGCTTTACTATGTATTCGATATCCAGGGGCGTCGTTTCCGAGCCTATTGTGTCCGGCGGCAGATTTGACGCGATATTTTTGAGCTTCAGTATGCCGGCGATGTCGCCCGCGATGCTGTTGTCGAGCTTGACCGCCAGGGATTTGGACGTGACGTAGAGAATGGCCACGCTCGTATTTTTGTCAGGCAGCTTTTTCACGATCTCGTTTTTGCCGTCAGTAAGCTTTTTAACCTTCTCCTCCGCGGCGCCGCTTACGCCGAGGATCTTGCCGAAGGCCCTGTATGAAGCTATAACGTCGTCAAAGCTCCTGATATGCGTGACTATTACCTTGAAGCCCATGTTCCTGAAAGAAGCCGCCGCGACGTTCTGGGTGCCTGACTGCGCTATTATAAGATCGGGCTTTAGTGCCACAACCGACTCCACGTTGACGGCGTAAACCTGACCGACCTGAGGCAGAGCCTTGATTTCGGCTTCGTACCCCTCCGTGATTCGCACGTTTTGGCTTACATCCGAGCTGCAGACGGATTTGCCGCCGAGGTCGTACCAGATGTTCATAGGGGTGCCGGACAAAACCGCGACCCTCTGCGGCTTTGCTTCAAGCGTGATCTCGTTGCCTAGACAGTCCTTTACCCTGAGAGGATAAGCGTCTCCCGTCACAGAAATCAAGGCGCTTCCGTCGGCCGCTTCCGTCGGAGCGGCGGAAGGCTTTGCTGTGCTCTGAACGGGCTTGATGTCGGAAGAGCACCCGAGCGAAGCGAGAATCATGCATGCGGCAAGGGAAAAAACGACCAATCTATTTTTCATAATACAATCTCCTTGACAAAAAAATCAAAGGCGGCCCTGCGGCCGCCCTAATCTCACAATAATGCACGTCACTAATGACTTGCAGAAAACTTATCGCTCAAAACGCTCTGATACACCGCAGGCTTGTTTTGAAAAGATAGGAGCAGGTCTCCTGACTTAAGATCATCGCTCCAAGGCGCCTTCTCGGGCTTGCGCCCAATGGCATATGCCTTGAAACTCCCAAACACAGTGACGGGTTCGTTCCGGATTCCGACCGGATTCCCTATTAATTCCCAAAGGAAACTCCAAATCCTGATATGTATTCAATTTTTTCTGATTTTTATACGATATGAGTTATATATCATGCTGCGCTTAAAGTCAATACCATTGAGCAAAATCTGCGATTTTAGTAAATTGTTACGCTATTTTCAGGAAGATGTTGACAGAGCAAGGCGATTGTGTTATTTTGTTCTCAAACCGAATAGTTTTTGAAGTGTCCCTTAAGGCGCAGAGCCTTTGGGGAAGAATAGGGAATCGGGTGAGAATCCCGAACGGAACCGCCGCTGTATGCGTTTTAAGGCGCGCTCGTCGACGAAAGTCGGTCACTGGGAAACTGGGAAGGCAAGAGCCGCGCGACCGGAGGAAGCTCCTGCGAACGTGAGTCAGAAGACCTGCTTTGAAACGGCTTCGCCTGCTGGAAGCTTGTGGCGGGGCGCATTTAATTTACAGATAAACGGCTGTGATGATCTTTTGGTTGTCGCAGCTGTTTTGTTTTTGTTTTGATTCCTTTCTCATCCCTTTCTCAGGTGCGAACCGGGCGGTTTGGTGACTCGGCTGTCCGGTTCGGCACTCAACTTGAGGCGGCCGCCGCCGTCCCGCGTTCATGCGGCGCCTGAGAGATGATGAATAATTATAACTGACCGAACAACGGAGGTTTTGCAGACCGCGGATACAGGCCGCGGACGGCGAAACCTTTTATTTTCTGAATTGTGGGAAGGACACTGCTTATGGAAGAGAACGTATTTTTAAAGGGCAACGCGCGGTTTCCGTCCTCGGATCTCCGCACGGCCCCAAGCGAGCCGGAAATTGACATGGGCGCTTTGCGGGAGCTCAAGAAATCGATGCTGCTTGTCCCGTGCAAGGCAAAGAAAAAGGGAATGAATATCCGCTATTCAATGTACGGTATGCATATGAAAAACGGTGAGCTCTTCCTTCCCGCGTTTACAAGTCCTGAGGAAATGGATAAATGGCCGTATGAAAAGGACGGGGCTGCTGTTTTTTCGTACGAGGACGTCAAAAACAGGGCGATCGACGATTGCCGCGGCTTTTCCGGGATAATTATCAATCCCTTCAGCGACCTTCTGGTACTCGGAATGGACGTTATAAAGCGCATAGACGAAATGCTTGACGGAATGTTCATAGAGAGGGTGGATCACAGCAAAAACCTGCGCTTATATAAACCCGCGCATGAGTATCCCGGCGTTGCAAGGGAAATGAGGGAGTTCTGCAGGAAGCACGAGGAGATTTACAGGGCATACCTGCTGATGGCGCAGGAGCCGGGAGACATAAGGTCCCACTGGCTGCTTCTCGTCGACTTTGAGGGAGAACGGGTGCGCCTGTTTCCGGAACTCGCCAAAACGCTCGAGCCCCTTATTAACCCGGGCGACAATTTCGAGCTTATGAAAGCGAACCAGGAGCTTTTGCGCTGCGCCGCGTCGATATGCGCCCCGATTTACTCCGGGCTGAATCTGGCAAAGTAGGTTTTTGCTCGCAACAAAAAGCGGAAGCATTTTTGCTCCGGAATCCGACCGAACAACGGAGGTTTGGCAGAACGGGACCTTATACCGTGTCTGCCGGGCCTCTTTTTGATTGATGGTACTCATGCGGCCGCGCATTCCGCAAAATGGTCCGGCGGAGGCTTGAAAGGACGGAGGAAAGAACATGCCGGAAAAATTATACGATGCAAATAACAAGACGTCCTTAAGCGAGCAGGATAGGGAGCTTATCAGGCTTATCCGCCGGATAAAGTGCGGAAAGCTGCGCATTATCGTGGAAAAGGGAAGGCCCGTCCGCGTGGAGCTGACGCGGAAAAACATAGAGCTTTAGCGCGTAAGTCCGTCGGGCGGCTTTTCGCCTACTCTGGAGGGGCGTTAAGCTGCGCGATGCACTATATCGAAAATAAAACTAAGGAGGAAAAAAGAATGCTAATGACTGAAAAAAGGAAAAACGTATCAAAAACCCTGGCCTTGCTTCTCGCACTGGCTATGCTGCTGGCGTTTTTCCCGGCGATGGCGTCGGCGGCAACATACGGGGATCTCGAGGTTTCCATCCCGTCAGGCGAGAACGTCTCGCTGACCTATGTCGGCAGCTCCGGCACGACCTATACCTTTAACGTCACGTCGGAAATCGCAGGCTACTACCCCTCGGTATTCTCGCTCCAGATAGCTCCCGACAGCGGGCATTCGGTATCGGGCATCACCGCGACCAACGGCACAGTAGTCACCCTGTACGAAGGGACATACTACCTCGCAACCCTCGCGGAAGGAACGACCTCCACAATCACCATAACCTCCTCGGGCGGCTATACATATGCGCTCAACTGCAGCCAGCCCGACGGCGGCAGCACGGGTTCGGACAGCGGAATCTACGCCTTCCTGCCCGCGCCGGGCCAGTTTGTCAATGAAGGGCTGACCTCCGGCGGCTGGGGAACCATCTACACCACGGGGCAGACGGCGGTAAAGGACCTGGTTGATAGCAAGGCCACAACGGGCGTATCGCTCGGCTTCTTCGGCGGCTACGTCGTGCTTGATTACGGCACGCCGACAAAGGACGCCGGCGGCAACGTGACGGGCGGCATCTACAACGACAGCACGAACCCCTACGGAGTGGACTTCATCCTCTACGGCAACGCGTTTTCAGGCAACTCCGAGCCGGGCTGCGTTCAGGTTTCAAAGGACGGCGTCAACTGGTACGATATCGCGGGCTCGAAGTATTACGACAGCGACACGGTGAAAAATTACTATCTTACCTACACCAACCCCACCCCGGCGGACGACGGCGACTATTCCTACGGCAGGACCCAGACTACATACACGGGCGGCGTATCCTACACCGGGAGCTCCTCCGGCACGGTGACCTACAACTCCTACCACAATCACAGTTGGTTCCCGCTTTACTGCAACTACTTCACGCCGGTGATACAGTCCCTGGGCGCGCTTGACAAAACGAGCGTCCTTCCGTTTGCGGACTATACACGCGACACGACGAACGGCTCGACGCTGACACTCAGGGGAGTCATGCTCGGCGACGCGACGAACACGCAGACCGGAAACTACACCTTCGGCTACTGCGACGTCCACGCAAACGGCTCGGCGACCTCCACGGCCTACAATCCCTACACGGCGACAGCCAGCACGACCGGCGGAGACCCCATCGACATTTCCTGGGCGGTCAACTCAAGCGGCGAGCCGGTGTTTCTTGACAGTATCCGCTTCATACGCGTCTATACCGGCGCTAAGTACATGAACGGCGTCTTCGGTGAAATATCCACCGAGGTCTGCGGCTCCTACCGCGCGACGGGCACGGGCGGCGGCGCCGCGACGACGGATCTGGTGGTAAAGGACTGTGATGTTACGCCTTATACGGTGGTCAGCACCTCCAACATGTCAACCCAGACTATTAACATCAGCGATGGCGAAACCCATTCTTATAGCATATTGTCCGCCGAGACAAAGGTCTTTTTAAACGGCACAGATATAAGCAGCGTATGCGGCAACACAGACGATGACGCTTACTATTTTGACGTTACGCTAACATCCGGTCAGACCGAGTACTACCAGATAATCACTCAGAACGGGACGGAATCCCCTTATATCACGCTCCTCAAATTCGTCCGCAGCTAAAATCCGCGCTCATTGCGGAAACGGCAGGCTCCAAAACGGAGCCTGCCAGTTCCCGCGTTAAAACGCGTTGAAGCCCCGCGTTTAAGCGGGCGGCATAAACTTTCAGCCTTTATTTCGGGAAATACCGCCATCGGCGTTTACATATATTGTATACTGCGATTTTACGGAGGGAAAATATGAAAAGAATACTTTCGGCGTTTCTGGCGCTTGTTATGGTCTTCTGCCTTCTTCCCATTTCCGCGTCGGCCGCGACCGAATACAACGGGCAGACGGCAAGCGGCGACTACAGCATTTCCACAGCGGCCCAGCTCGCCCAACTGGCAACGGCGGTAAACAGCGGCACAACTTATGAAAGCAGTACCTTTACGCTCGCGAACGATATTGACCTGTCAACGGTCTGCGGCGCGGGTGTAGGAAGCTGGACTCCGATAGGTTACCCAACAGACGGCACTAGGCCGTTCCAAGGCGTTTTTGATGGCAACGGGCATACAGTTAGTCATATGTACGCTGATACAAGCACAACAGGATCGGCCTCAGGCAACGCGCTCTTCGGATATATAGGCGCATCTGGCATGGTAAAAAATCTGGGTATTGCCAACTCAACGATCTCAGGTAAAGATAATTACATTGGCGGTATCGCAGTCTATAATTACGGTACGATATCAAGCTGTTTCAGTGGTGTGGATCTTAGCTCAAGTCTTTCATCGACTAACCCGACAAATGCACAATACGCAGGCGGTATATCAAGTGTTAACAACGGCACTATTTCCAAGTGTTATTTTTATGGTACGATTTCCGTAGCCGGAAACGGGAGAAGGATAGGCGGTATAAGCGGCCTCTCAAGCGGCAATTTCTATGACTGCTACAGCAGAGGAAGCATATCGGTTTCAGGAACAAAAACAGAAGTTGCTGCAGTCGTTGGCAGATTCAATAGCGGGTTTGCTAAAGAAAGGTGTTACTATACGTCTTCGTGTAACGTCAGCGACTCAAATGCTACACTCAAAGATGATAAAGCAGACCTGCTCGGAAGTCTTATTTCGGCGGGTTTCGCCGCCGATGTGAATAACATAAACGACGGCTGGCCTGTTCTGGAATGGCAAAACCCCAGCGCCCCAAATTCCGCCCCGGTAATTTTGGCGGCAAACCCGGGGACGGCAGCGACAAGAGTGAACAGCGCGTACTCTGTGTCACTCAGCACCGTGTTCTTTGACGCTGAAAGCGACCCGCTTACATATACAGTCAGTGTAAACGGCGCCTACACCGTCTCCGCCGCGACCAACTATATATTCACGCCCCCGGCCGCGGGCGCATACTCGCTTGTTTTCAAAGCCAGCGACGGGAAACTGGAATCTCCCGCCTATACGCTTAATCTGACCGCCGTGGACGACAGCGGTCTGAAGGCCGCTATCGATGCGGCGCCGGCTTCCGGATATTTCACCTCCGGCGACCGATATAACGGCAAAACGACAAGCGTGAACGGCTTCTGGGCGGACATGCAGGCCGTTCTTAAGACGGCGAATTCGGTTTACAGCAATTCGGCCTCCACACAGCTTCTGGTGGATAACTCGACGTACGCGCTGAACGCCTCCGTGAGCCTTCTGATACCTCTCAGCAGGGTCAACGCCACGGTGCTTTACGAGGCGATAAACGATAAACCGTTTATTTACGGTGAAAACGAAGTAAAGATATATACCGACGCGAGCTACTATTCGTATTCGTCATGGAACGCGTATCAGAGCGCGCTTACAGCGTCGAAAAACATGCTCTCCTCGCTTTACGACTCGGGCGGCAGCCCGACGGCGCTGAACAAAGCCTCTTACCAGGCAAGCGTCAACGACCAGGCGGCGGCTCTTGCTGCGGCCAGGAATTCGCTTGACAGAAGGGCGGACGAATACGGCCTGGCGGACGCGCAGTCGGCCTATGACGGAATCTCGGTGCTGGCAAACAAGCTGTTTAAACCCGCAAACATGAACGCTTCAAACTATACGGCGCAGAGCTGGGCGGATTTCATCGCCGTAAGGGACGAGGCGCTGGCATGGTGCGCAAGTCACGGCAGACCGAATTTCAATATCGGAAAGAACGAGGCAAAGGAATGCATTGCCGTTTATAATAAATTATGGGACGCCTGTTACAAGGGCTTGAGCCCCTCGGCCGGCTCGATTTCGGTATCCGTGACCGTTAGTGACGCTTACGCCGCAAAAAAGAACATTTCGCCGGTTGACATTGTCGGAACGCGCAGGCTTACGCTGAGCGGGGGCAGCACAATAAAGGACGCGCTTGGTTTCGGTTACGGCGCCCTTGAAAGCAGAATAGACAGCGGCAGGATTTCCGACTGCCGCATAGGCGTATACTTAAACGGCGTTTTCCTGCTCAACCCGGCTACCGGCGGGGTAAGCCCTCCCGAGAGCCTGAATTTCGACGATGTGAAGCTCCACGACGGCGACGAGCTGCTGGTCGTCTATATGGCGGTGCCGACATATTATAATCTGAGCGGGGCGCTGACATGTTACGGGGTTTCCGAAGTCGGCTCGTATGTGCGCTATCTGGAAGCTTCCCAAAAGGAGCTTTCCGCCGAGGCCGGAAAGGCCTTCAGCATGACCGTCCTTGCGCAGTCGGCTCTGCCGAGCAAGTATTCGGGGGAAAAGAGCGCAGTCTCCGGAGCTTCGGTTTTCGTCAGCGATTGCTGCCAGACGGAGGCGGCGGCCCGGTCCGCTGCCGCGGTGAAAAACAGCGGAGCCGTGAGCGGCTCTGACGGCGGCTTTACTCTCAAGCTGTATTCAGAAGGCTGGTACGCGCTGAGCATACTGGAAAACGGAGACTACGGCGGGATATCCTGCGGAAGCACGGTTATCGTCCATATAACGGCGTCCTCAAACCCGGCAGCCGTCAAGGCGGAGCTCCAGGCGGAGCTTGACGCGGCTTATGCTTCCTGCGATAAGGATTACTTCAGCGCCGACAACTGGAACAGCATACAAAACTCGTATGATTCGGGCACATCGGGTATTAAGGACGCCGCGACGCTCGGCGAGGCCGCGGACGCTCAGAAGACCGCTATAAAAGCAATAAAGGCCATTTACGATGCGACCACATCGGAAAATACGAAAAAAATCGCGTCCTTCCGGACTCTGCTGAACGAGCTGCCGGACAATACTTCGCTTATTGACAAAAGCCTTCAGGGCAAGGTCGACGCTCTCATATTAACCTACGGAGCAATGAGCGAATACCAGATATCCCAGCTTAACGGCATAGAGCAGAACAAATACAAGGCCATCGTCGCCGCAAATCAGGCGGGGCTTCCCGAGGCCGTGAACTATACGCTCAGGTTCCAGGTGGTGGGAGACACCGAAGAGGCCACGGCGGCGCTTCAGTCCATGTACGCATATCTGCGGGAGCATCCCGCCTCGGAGGATAAAATAACCGATACGACCGGCGGCGCGCAGCTCAAGCCTCTCGGAACCTTCAATTCCTCGGGCCTTACGGAAACGACCTCAACGGCGCTGAAAAGCGTAGGGCTGACGGCGAGCGTGGATTACGCCAGCTATTATCAGGTTAGGGACGCGCAGGATCATGTCCTTACAAACGGCGGAAGCTGGCGGATAACTCACGAGGGCTTCTCGTTCTCTCAGATTACCGAATCCGGCTGCAAGAGCGGTAAGGCCAGGGTTTATGTCGGCGGAACTGCGTACGAAGTCAAGGAATACCACATCGAGGGGCTGAACGAAGCGAGCATTGGCTGGAGCGCTCTGACGCAATTCAACAAGTCGAGCTACCTCGGACTCAGCAAGGATTGCGTCAATCTGACCTTTGACAATGCCGTCATGGGCTTCAATATGCCTTTCAATAACGTGTCCATAACGGCTGTTTGGGGCCCGGTGATGACGGAAAGCGATTTGAACTCCGCAAAAAGCGCGTCGTCGGCGTCCCTGACGTCCGCATACAGCACTTACGATTCGGCAAACTATACCGAGAGCAACTGGGCGGCTCTTACCGCCGCCTACAACAGCGGTCTCGCCAACATAGCTAACGCGACCACATTCTACGGTGCGGCTGCGGCGAGAAAAGAGGCCATGGCGGCCATGGCGGCGGTGCCGACAAAGGAGACGCAAGGCGCGCCGAACGACTTCGGCAGCGCAGTGGGCAAGGTTTATATCACGGTCGAGAACACTACCTTCACATCCCCGGCTAACGGAGATACCCCGGGCTGGACGGGCACGCTTTTAAGCGGCTGGTACAACCTGTATGAAAAGGATACGATGATGACCTGCGTTCTGAGGGCTCTGGAAGCAAAGGGCTGCACATGGACGGGGACCGGAAGCTCGGATAAGTACGGCATCACCTATCTTTCTTCAATCACAAAGCCCGGAGGCGGCAAGCTCGGAGAGTTCGACGGGTACTCGGGTTCCGGATGGATGGGTACGCTTAACGACTGGTTCGTCAACGAGGGCTTCCAGCAGTTTTCGGTCAAGGGAGGAAATCTTGAAAGCGGCGACTATATACGCATAATGTTTACAACCAATCTCGGCGCCGACATAGGCGGCACCTGGGGCAGCGCCGACACTTCGCTCAGCAGTCTTACGGTGAGCTCGGGCACGCTTATGCCCGCCTTTAAATCCGAAAGGCTGAGCTACGGGCTCCTGATTTCGGGTCCGTCGCAAAGCGTCAAAATCACGCCGGAGGCAAACAACAAGAACTATCTCGTCAAAGCCTTCCTTAACAGATATAACGACGATTCGGCGTATTACAAAAGGACCGAGGCCATCAACGTGCAGCCGGGCGACATCATTTATGTGGGCTGCGGCGAGCGGGAGTGGCCCTCAATGAACAATCAGGAAACGGAGGCCATCGACTACACCGGCACGAAATACACAATCAAGGTCTACAACAGCAAGGCGGATTTCGCAAAGGATCTGATTGACGCTTTGCCCGCGGTTTCGAACGTGACGTTCTCAAATTATACTTCGTACAAGGATGAGATAGAATACGCCCGCGAAATTTACGAAAGCCTGACGTCGCCGCAAAAGAGCGAAGTCGCAAACCTTGCGTCATTAACCGCGGCGGAGGATAGGCTGAAGTTCTACGAGGACATTGCGGACGTAAAAAAGCTGCTGGCGGCAATTCCCAAGGCCTCGACAATTACAAGCTCAAATATGAGCGACGTCGCCAAACAGGTGCTTGCCGTCGATGCGGCCTACAAGGCGCTTTCGGAGGAACAGAAGCTCTACATAACGGTGGCGATAGTTACAAACTACAACAACGCAATCAAAGCGCTGAATGAATTGGGAGCGTTTGCCTCCGGCTCCGCGCCCTCGGCAATCAGCGGCAGCAATAATGCGCCGGAAAGCTCCGGCGGAGCGGTTAAGCTCACGCCGGACGCCGCGGTGTCGGGGGGGAAGGCATCGGTGAGCGTGAGCGCCTCGGCCATAACCGCCGCCATCAAGAGCGCAAAAACGAGCGGAAGCGACACTATCGTGATCGCTCCTAAGGTGAGCGGGACGGTTACGAAAACGAGCGTTGAGATACCCAAAGGCTCCATATCCTCAATAGCCTCAGATACAAGCGCGGTTCTTAAGGTCGAGACGCCGGTCGGGAGCGTGAGCATCCCGAACGAAGCGCTGTTATCAATTTCGAATCAGGCGGCAGGCAGCACGGTCACGGTCAGCCTGAACACAGTGGAGGCTGCGGCTCTCACTGAAGCTCAGAAGAGCGCGGTCGGAAGCTCGACGGTCTACGACATTTCCATTATGAGCGGCGGCAGCCATATTTCAAGCTTCGGAGAAGGCAGCATAACGGTATCCCTCCCTTACACTCTTAAAGACGGAGAGTCCGAAAGCAGCGTAAAGGTCTGGTATCTGAACGATTCCGGCGAGCTTCAGCAGATAAGCTGCAGCTATGATAAGTCCACGGGGCTTGCAACCTTTACAACGACCCATTTGTCCTACTACATTGTGGGCAGCAGCGCCGACTGGACAAATCCCTTCGCCGACGTCAGGGAAGGCGATTGGTTCTTCAAGGCGGTCGGGTACGTTTCGCAAAAAGGCTTGATGAGCGGCACCTCGGAAAAAAGCTTTGAGCCGAACGCAAACATGACCCGCGCAATGGTTGTGACCGTGCTCTACCGCCTCGAGGGCAAGCCCGCCGCTTACCCCGCCGGCACGTTTGCGGACGTCGAGGACGGAAAATGGTACACCGACGCCGTAAAGTGGGCGACCGCAAACGGAATTGTCTCCGGTTACGGCGGCGGGGTGTTCGGCACAGACGACAGCGTAACGAGGGAGCAGCTTGCTACCATCCTTTACAACTACGCAAAGCACAAGGGCTACGGCGTGACGAAGTCGGCCGACCTCGGCGCGTACTCGGACGCGCAGGATATAAGCGCCTGGGCAAATTACGCGATGAAATGGGCTGTCGCCGAAGGCCTCATGAACGGGACGACCGACGCGACGCTCGAGCCTTCCGCCACCGCCACCCGCGCGCAGGTAGCCACAATACTGATGCGATTCGCGGAGAAAAATAAGTGATGCGGCGTCGCGCATCCGCTTCAAGTCTGCCGCGGAAATCATTGACAATGCGTCTGGCTTGTGCTAGCTTATAAAAAATACCATTTTAAGTTATTGAGAGCCGTGACGTGCGGACCTGAGCCTGCGTCTGCGGCGGCTGCTGTGGCCGCCGCAGACGCGGGCGTGTCGAAAATGTCTTTCGACACGCTCCCGGGGAGCGGCTTTTACCACCCTGGCACGCGGCAAAAGCCGCGATACCCCCGGCCGCGATACCTAGGCGACCGGTCGCCCTGAAGCCCGTATATTTTATTTGAGCTCGGCACGCACATGTCGTGCTGTCCCGTCTGCGACGGGTCCCTGCGCGGGATAATGTATTTTTGCGGCGTGCATGCCGCCGGAAAATGGTTTTATACTGTTATTGCATCTTTTGATCTCAGGCTTTTTGACGGTCTTACGGCTGATTATTATTGGAGATTGCGAAGATCATGAAAATTATGGCGAATATTACAAATACAGAGACAGACATGGAGCGCTTTTCGGACGGTGAAGATATAAAGGAGTTCTGCCGTGCGCACGGCCTGAGCGGCCTGGAGCTGCTGCCTGTGGACGGCAATACGCTGAGCAAAATTCCCGAGGGCGCGGCGATAGGGCTCCATCTCTCATATTATAACTGCTGGGTGGACTTCTGGAACGGCAACGAGCAGGGGATTTTAGCGGAGTTCGGTACGATGGAGGAGGCCGGGCGTGTTTTCGGGAGCGGCCGGCAGGCGATGATCGACCGTTACAGGGCGCAGCTCGATTTTGCCGAGAGCATAGGGGCTGAGTATGTGGTATTCCATGTTTCCGACGTTTCGATTGAAGAAACGCTCTCTTATAAAATGCGGCACGGCGATGAAGAGGTTGCTGAAGCCTCGCTGGAGCTGATAAACGCCATACTGGACTCCAGGCCTTACTCCTTTTATTTCCTGATTGAAAACCTCTGGTGGCCGGGATTTACAATGAAAAGCCCGGGAATAACAAAGGGGCTGATGGACGGGATTCATTTCGACAGGAAAGGCATTATGCTGGATACGGGCCATCTCATGCACACAAATATCTATCTCAATTCGCAGGAAGAGGGCATCGGGTATATACGCGCAGTTTTGGACACGCACGGGGCGCTCTGCGACTATATCAAGGGCGTTCACCTGCATCAGAGCGTAAGCGGCTCTTATGTAAGGGAGCTCATCGGCCGGCCGCCGAAGATTAGAGGCACATACTACGAAAGACTTTGTGAGGCCTATACGCATGTGCTTAACATCGATACGCACCGTCCTTTTACCGGACGCGGAATACGCGGCCTCATAGAGCAAATAGACCCCGAGTTTCTCACATACGAATTCATGTCGTGCAGCCGTGAAGAGCTGGAGGGCTATATAAGAAGCCAGAACAAGGCGCTGTTCAGCCAGTAACCCGCACTGGACTTGATTTAATGTTCCGAAAGCATACTTTTCCGCGAGGGGGGAACCGAATATGGAAGGCGAAACACCGAAACAGTCATGCGCAACGCTTAAAGACGCCGAAATACTGAGCAGGGAGGCTGAATTTGCGCAGAAACACAGGAGCGATACCGACGAGGAGCTCTTGCTATACCTGAAATCGTATGTTGACGAACTCGGCTATATCCCCAAAAAGACCCTGATTCCCGGCTTTTCGTATATTAAATGCCGCATGGGGCCATGGCCCAGGGTACTGGAAAAGGCGGGGCTGAAAAAGGGGAGAGGACGATAGCCTCAGACAGAAACGAGTCATTTGCAATTAACAAAAGTGCAAATCGGCGGTAAAAAAAGGTTGACAAAAAATAGCATATGTGATAACTTAACAAGGAAATTGAATAGCATTTCAAGTGTCCCTTGGGGCGTCCGGCCTTGAGGGAAGAATAGATAATCGGGTGAGAATCCCGAGCGGAACCGCCGCTGTATGCGCGAGGCCGCGCTCAAAGACGAAAGTCGGTCACTGGGAAACCGGGAAGGCGGAGCGCGCGCCGCTGGAGAGAAGCTCCTCAACGCGCGAGCCAGAAGACCTGCTTTGAAATGAACCGCCCGCGGCATTCGGGATCGGTTGGCGTTTTGCAGAAATACGGCTGCGACAATCTTTTTGATTGCCGCGGTTTTTTGTTTGGATTCTTTTGCCGCTGACACCGGGTTCCGCGCCGGGCGGCGCTGCTGTTTCGCCCGCCGGGCCGCTCGGAGACTGTGCCGGGCTGTTGTTCCAATAACTTTGCGGATGGAGAATATGGTATGGATGACAAGAAAACGGAAGCCGGGCTATCGCTCAGCGAGCAGGAGGCGCGGCTGATAAGCATGATACGCGATATAAGGTTCGGGGAACTGCATATCTTCGTATCGGACGGAAAGCCCGTCAGAGTGGAAGAAATAAAAAAGAGCATAAAGCTATAATGAACTGACCGAACAACGGAGGTTCAGCAGACGGGGATGCGATGCGTCCCGCTGTCCGCTGAGCCTTTTTTTGCTTTGAGCTTAATTTTGCAGATGTTGAGGAGATTGGAAGATGAGAAGGAGCAAATTAAGGAAACGGACAGCGGCCCTGATGCTCGCATTTGTTATGGCGGTAGGCTTATTGCCGATTTCGGCGCTCGCGGATCCGGCGGTTACCGTTCGCATAATCGGCCAAAACGGCGTTATCGAGGAAAAGACCCTGAGCATAAGCTCGGTCACGGATTATACAAAGGACGCAAATGACCAAAGTGCGGGCCTGAACGCTTTGGACGCCGTCATTAGCGCGACTCAGCTCGATTCCCTGGGGAGCTACGGCATTTCCTACAATTCGACATATAAGACGTACTACATAAGCAAAATTGCGGGAATCACTCCCTCCGCGAGCGATTATTGGGGTTCTCTGTCCATAAGCCAGTCGGGCGCGTACGACGGCAACGCTTTGAGCGGTCACGCTCTTGCGGCCGGAGATACTTATATTGTTTACTATGACAGATATACAGGCAGGGGCGGAAACTACGGATATCAATCGTACGCCTGCTTCGATTCGGGAGCCGTATCCGGTAAAACGGGAACTCCCGTTGAAGTCTCTGTTAAAACAACCGGCTACGACGCGGGCTGGAACACCGTCGCGGCGCCGCTTTCGTACGTGACGGTCTATGCGAGCGGCGGGAGCTATAACGTGCCGACGCCCGTCGCGCTGACAGACGGCGACGGCAAGGCCTGCATAAGCTTTGCGGAAGCGGGGAGCTATACCCTTTCGCTTTCGGAGGACTATACATACGCGCGCTGCGCGGTCAGCGTTTCGGGGAGCCCTGTATCGTTATCGGGGCTGAAAATAACCGTTACCAATAGCGCGGATAACCTGAACGGCGCATCGCTGACCCTGACGAACGATTCGGGCGATACCTATTCCGCGTACGCCGTAAGCCCCTCGGTTTACCTCTATAAGACGGGTTACAGCTCCATATATCGGGTCGATTCCTCAGTCTATCTTTATCTCGCCGGGAGCAACGCAAATTATACGGTCAGCCCGACGGTCTACTTGTACTCCATACCCGACGGCACATACAATTACAGCGTAACCGCAAACGGCTGCCAGCCCGCGAGCGGAACGGTAACGGTCAGCGGCGCCACGTCAAAGATAATCACGCTGGCCGCGCTCAGCGGGCGTCTGGTGACAATCACGCCGGGGGACGCCGCGCATGAGACGGTAAAGGTGACTGATTCAAGCGGCGCCGAGCAGACGGCGTCGAGCATATCCGGCGGCGTGTATTCGTACGACCTGCCGGACGGCAATTACACTTATATCATCAGCCGCAGCGGATACCACAGCCGGTTCGGGAGCTTTACGGTGAACGGGACGGGGCAGAGCATCGCGCCCGCGGCTCTTACGGAAGCGGCTTCCGGCACGGCAGCCTGGCCCGCGTTCCGGAGCTTCGGAAGCAATATGGCGGTAGTTGCGGATTCGACGGCCAGGGGCTCCTGGCAGGCGAGTGAAAAATGGGCGTCGTCGCTCGGAGCGCTCGGAGCGTACGGAACCCTGACAACCTCAAATATCGTCGTATATGACGGATACCTCTATGTTGCCACCGAGCACGGCCTTTCAAAAGTAAAAAAGAGCGACGGGACGGTCGTGGCCACCGTTCCGCTCTCGACAAGCGGAACGACATACGCGCCTCAGATCGCCTATGGCGACGGAAAGATTTTCGCCGCTAATTCGAAGGGGATCGACGCTTATGACGCGCTGACTATGGAGCGGGTGTGGTCTTCGCCCATTTCGTCCTACGGAAACTATATGCCGACGACGCCGATACTTTACAGCGCCGGTACGAATACGATCTACGTCGGCGACTTCGGAGACAGTAATTATACTCTCGGAACCTACGGCGGCTATTCGGCGATAAACGCTTCCGACGGGTCGGGAAAATGGATCAAGTGGGGCGGCGCGACTGACTCGCACTACTGGGCGGGCGCGGTCATTGTCGGGGATTATCTGGTTTTCGGAAGCGACAGCGGAACCCTTTCTTCGGTGAAAGCAAGCGACGCTTCCGCTGCAGGAACCCTCTCGGTAACCGGCAAGATTCGCTCATCAGCGGCCTATGACGGGACCTGCCTATACTTCACCACGAGCAGCGGATATATTTACAAAGCCTCTATCGACAGCGCCACGGGCGCACTGACATTGGTTGCTTCACGTCAGTTTTGCGCTTCGGGAAGCACCAGCACCCCCGTCGTTTATAACGGCAGGGTATATGTCGGCGCAAATGACGGAATCTATGTTCTGAGCGCAAGCGATCTAACGCAGGTATCTTCATACACTACCTCGGGAGGGGTTCAGTCCTCGGCGCTTCTTACGACTGCGTACAGCGGCTCTGCCTACGGATACTTTACCGTAAACTCCCCGCGCGGCGAAATCGTCGTTCTCAAGGACGACGGCGCCGGTATAACTTATGACACTCTCTACACGGCCTCACACGAGCAATACAGTTATACAAGCCTCGTTTCCGACGGTGACGGAACGATCTATTACACAAATGACTCGGGCTATATTTTTGCGATTTCGAATACGGGCGCAAACAGTGCCGATAAAGCCAAAGTAACCTTCAATATCACGCCGCCCTCGGTATTCGACTCGAATTCCTGGACGACAACATACCCCGCGATAACAGTGAGGGACGAAAGCGGCGCCGTGGTGAATACGGCCTCTGCGGGGACCTACTACCTGCCGGCGGGCAATTATGCTTACACGGTAGGGCTCAGCGGTTACTCGACCGCAAGCGGGAGCTTTACTATATCGTCGGGGGATATCGGCGGGAAAACCATTTCCGTTTCGCTTTCTCCGCTGCAAAACGGAAACACAAACACAAATATATCCGTGAGCGTGACCGTTACGGGTTATAACGGCGAGGGGCTTCTGAACTCAAAAACCGTTACCCTCCAGAACGGGGCGACGGCCTGGGAGGCAATACAAACCGCGTTGAGCGGCAGCGGAATCAGCTGCGCGACAAAGAGCACGCAGTTCGGAATCTATATCGTAAGCGTCAACGGCCTGGCGGAATTTGACAAGGGGCCCAATTCGGGCTGGGAATACACCGTGAACGGAACGAAGCCGAGCGTCGGCGTGAGCGTATATACGATGAGCTCGGGAGACAATCTGGTACTGTATTATACGGCTGATTATACGGCGGAGTCGACCGCTGCGGTTCAGGGCGGCACGGCTCAGGCGGAAATCACCGCCTCTCAAAACAGCTCTACCGGAATGGCCGACGCCACGCTTTCGGGAACAGCTCTGACGTCCTTTATAGCCGCGCTTTCCTCCGGCGGCGATACGGAAGGCTCAAAAGCCGTTATTACCGTCGCCGCGCCCGCCGGAGCGGCGGGCACAAACGTAACGATACCGCAGTCGGCCGTTTCGGCTGTCAGCGAAAAGAACAGCACCTCGCTCTCGATAGAAACGGGCGTCGGCGCGCTGACCTTTGATCCGAAAGCCGTAGACGCGATAAGCGGGTCGTCGGGGGGCGTCGGCGTGACTGTGTCGATTTCAAAATCCGATGCGTCTTCGTTGAGCGACGAAAACAAATCGCTGGTTGGCGACCATCCCGTGTACAACTTATCGGTAACCGCGGGCTCAAAGAGCATTTCGAGCTTCGGGGGCGGCTCCGTCACGGTGTCGATACCGTACGAGCCAAAAGCCGGTGAGGATACATCGAAGCTCGCCGTTTATTACATTGGCTCGGACGGAAAAGCAATAGAAATGGAGGGCGCTTATTACGATGCGGCATCCGGCTCGATAGTTTTCACGACCAATCATTTTTCCTCTTTTGCGATTGTATACGGCAGACAGAAAAGCTTTGCGGACGTCGGAGAAAGCGACTGGTTCTTTGCCGCCGTGAAATATGTATCTCAAAGAGGACTGATGGAAGGCGTGACATCCTCAGCCTTCGGGCCGGACTCCGAGATGACGCGGGCGATGCTTGTGACGGTTTTGTACCGTATGGAAGGAAAACCGGCAGTATCCGCACAGAACGGCTTCAGCGATGTGAAAGAGGGAGAGTGGTACACGGAGGCGGTGAAATGGGCAAGCGCAAATAAAATAGCCGCGGGCTACGGAAGCGGGGCTTTCGGAACGTATGACAGCGTAACGCGCGAGCAGATGGCGGCGGTTCTGTATAACTACTCAAAGCACAAGGGC
Source organism: Clostridiales bacterium (assembly GCA_029268065.1). Lineage (GTDB taxonomy): Bacteria > Bacillota > Clostridia > Oscillospirales > Oscillospiraceae > DUPK01. The sequence continues at coordinate 34,990 of JAJUHC010000010.1, forward strand.
TATGACGTGAACAAGTCGGCGGCGCTTTCGAGCTTCTCCGACACGGCGGAGCTGAGCTCATGGGCTGAAAACGCAATGAAATGGGCGGTATCTGAAGGGCTCATAAACGGCACTTCAGCCGACAGGCTCTCTCCCAAGGGCACGGCGACGAGAGCCCAGGTCGCGACGATTCTTATGCGCTTTAATGAACATAAAGCGAAATGATTGCTGTTAATCCATAATAAGTTTCCCGCCGCCGGTCTAAAACGGCGGCGGGAAAAGGGCTGTTAAGAGAAAGGAACGTACAAGATGAAAAAAGCGCTTTTTCAAAAGGCCGCTGCGCTTATCGCGGCAATAGCCTTGCTGGGCTGTCTGAACATTTCCGGCGCGGCGACCGCCGACGACATAGGCGCGGCGATGAACGATACGGCGGCCTATGTTCTGAAAACCGTGAAGAACCCGCAGGTCGGCTCGGTAGGCGGGGAATGGGCCGTCATAGGGCTGGCGCGCTCCGGCTTTGCCGTTGACGCGAGCTGGTATCAGAATTACTATGCGACGGTCGAGGACTATGTGAAAGCCTGCAAGGGCGTGCTGCACGACAAAAAGTACACCGAGTATTCGCGCGTGATACTGGCGCTTACGTCTATCGGCAAGGATCCTTCGAATGTGGCGGGTTACAATCTGCTTACGGCGCTCGGCGATTACGACAAAACCATCTGGCAGGGATTGAACGGGCCCATATGGGCGCTTATATCCCTTGACAGCGGAAACTATCCGATGCCGAAGAACCCGGAGGCCAAGACCCAGGCGACGCGCGATATGTACATAGACCGTATTTTGGCCTGCCAGCTTCCGGACGGCGGCTTTTCGCTCTTCGGCGGCACTAAGGCCGCCGCTTCCGGCGATTCGAAAGCGGATCCGGACATTACGGCCATGGCCCTGCAGGCACTCGCGAAGTATCAAAGCCGGGCGGATGTAAAAGCCGCGACTGACAAGGCACTTCTGTGCTTATCGAATATGCAGGACAGCAAGGGCGGATACGCAAGCTGGGGAACGTCGAATTCGGAGAGCGTGGCGCAGGTTATCACCGCCCTCGGAGAGCTCGGAATTCCCGTTGACGACAGCCGCTTTATGAAAAACGGTTATTCGCTTGTAGATAACCTTCTCACTTATTATGCGAAGGGGAGCGGGTTCAGGCACACCGCCGACGGCAGCGGCTCAAACCAGATGGCGACGGAGCAGGCGCTATATGCTCTCGTTTCGGCGCGGCGCAATATAGGGGGGCAAAAGAGCCTTTACCGCATGAGCGACGCTATATCCTTTTCAGGTTCCGCAGGTACAGACCTGAAAAAGGGACAGGGACTCGCGGGCAAAAATCCGGATGTGACGGCCCGCGAAATAATGTATCCCGATAAGAGCTTCAAGGATCTTCCGGCTGAAGGCCCGCATAAAAATCAGGCCGCGATTATTGCCCTTGCCTCGCGCGGAGTCATCGGCGGCTACGAGGACGGAAGCTTCAAGCCGGACAACACCATGACAAGAGCCGAATTCGCCGCGATCATCGTCAAGTCACTCGGCCTCAAGCCGAAAGCTTCCGGAGCCTTTGACGATGTCGCCGATACGAGCTGGTGCGCCCCGTACGTGGGCACAGCCAATACCTACGGAATCGTTAACGGCAGCGCTCCCGGCGCTTTTAACCCGGACGGGACGATAACCCGCGAGGAGGCGGCGGTCATGGTGGCGCGTGCGGCAAAGCTCTGCGGCATGGATACCGCAAAAACCTCGGCTGAGATACGTGACACGCTGGCGCAGTTTGACGACTATGTCAAGGTCTCCGGCTGGGCGCAGGAAGCCATGGCGTTTTGCTTCGGCTCAGGCGTCCTCGACCAGTCGGAGCAGGAAATACAGCCATCGCTTGCCATAACGCGCGGCGAAATCGCTCAGATGCTCTTTAATATGCTTGGGAAAGCCAATCTGCTTTAATGGGGTGATGGTGTGAAAGCTTTACTTAACAAGCATAAGGGAAAGATAATTTTCGCGGTCATAGCCCTGGCGCTTTTGACGGGGGCGTTTGTCTGGGGAGGCAACTATTCCAAAAACGCACCGGAGACGATACCCAATACCCCTTCGGCCAGCGCGTCGCCGGCTCTGTCGGCCGTAAATTCGCCCTCGCCGTCCGCTGCGGCAGTCCCGACTCCGTCGGCGACCCCGGCGTCGGGTGACGACAAAGCCGTATCGCCTTCTCCGCAGGCGACTCCCGCTGAAAAATTAAATGTTTCGTCCGAGGGAGTTTACCCAGGCTCGCAATCGTATTCGCAGTCGATGGGAATGGTCATTGACCCTAAAACCGGCAAGGATCAGTACCTGACGGACCCCGTTCCGTCGGGGAAACCGATTCCGGTGGAGCCGCAAAACGCGAAAATAACGGACAACAAGCTTACTTGCACCCTGTCGGTCCGCTGCGACACGATACTCAAGAACATGAACCTTCTCAAAAAGGATAAATGGGAGCTCGTCCCGAAGGACGGAGTGATTTTTGCGGCGAAAACCGTTACCTTTTACGAGGGGGAAAGCGTGTTCAACGTGCTCCAGCGGGAGATGAAAAGGGCGCGCATCCATATGGAATTCAAAAATACGCCAATGTACAATTCCGCGTATATAGCCGGGATCAATAACCTATATGAATTTGACGTCGGGGAGCTTTCGGGATGGATGTACAAGGTCAACGGGTGGTTCCCGAACTACGGCTGCAGCCGCTACCAGCTCAAGAACGGAGACGTCGTAGAGTGGGTGTATACCTGCGATCTCGGCAGGGACGTGGGCGGCTATTATGCCGTAGGGTCGTGACGCGAAAATGATTAACAGAGATACCTTTTCGAGCTACCACCCGCTCATAAACTTTCTGTATTTCGGGCTTGTGTTTGCCTTTTCCATGATCTTTACGCATCCCGTATGCCTTGGAATGTCGTTATGCTGCGCGTTTGCCTATTCCTTCAACCTCAACGGAAGGAAAGCTCTGCGCTTCAATCTTATTTATATGCTGCCGCTCTTTTTTGTATCAGCTCTCATAAACCCGGCGTTCAGCCACGAGGGGGCTACCATACTTACATATCTCCCGAGCGGGAACCCGCTTACGCTTGAATCTATAACGTACGGCATTTCCGCGGCGGCAATGCTAATTGCTGTAATAATCTGGTTTTCATGCTACAACGCCGTAATGACCTCAGACAAATTTGTCTATCTGTTCGGACGACTCATTCCCTCCCTTTCGCTCATATTGTCCATGACGCTTCGTCTCGTTCCGAAATTCAAGGCTCAGATAAAAGTGATATCGGACGCGCAGAAATGCGTGGGGAGGGATGCGTCAAACGGAGGGCTGCTTATGAGAGCGAAGAATGGCCTGACGATACTCTCAATTATGGTTACGTGGGCGCTCGAAAACGCCATCGAGACGGCGGACAGCATGAAAAGCCGCGGGTATGGTCTTCCTGGCCGCACCGCCTTCTCGATTTATATTTTTGACAGCAGGGACAGGGCGGCCCTCGTGTTCATAGCTGTTTGCGGAGCTTATATCACGGCGGGGGCTTTGCTTGGCGGCCTTAAATGGCGCTATTACCCGACGATGAAGGGCGTGGCCCTAGGACCCTTTTCCGCAAGCCTATTTGCTTGCTACTTCGCGCTGTGCATCATGCCGGTAGTTTTAAACGTCAGGGAGGAAAGAAAATGGAACGCTTTACGATTCGCGGCCTGACGTTTACATACCCGAACGAAAGCCAGAAGGCGCTGGATGATCTGAACTTTGGCGTGGGGGACGGAGAATTTATTGTAATAGCCGGTCCCTCCGGCTGCGGAAAGTCAACGCTTCTCAGGCACCTGAAAACCGTTCTGGCTCCGCACGGGAAAGTAAGCGGCGAGATACTGTTCGAGGGGAGGGCCTTGGCCGAAATCGGCCAGCGCGAGCAGAGCGAGCGAATCGGCTTTGTAATGCAGAATCCCGACAACCAGCTCGTGACGGACAAGGTCTGGCACGAGCTTGCGTTCGGTCTGGAAAGCCTCGGCTACGACACTCCGACCATACGCGGACGCGTTGCGGAAATGGCGAACTTCTTTGGAATCCAGACGTGGTTTTATAAGGACGTCTCAGAGCTTTCAGGCGGGCAGAAGCAGCTTTTGAACCTCGCTTCGATTATGGTGATGCAGCCCGCCGTGCTAATACTGGACGAGCCGACGAGTCAGCTTGATCCGATAGCGGCAGCCGATTTCCTCGCGACTTTGGGAAAAATAAACCGAGAGCTGGGCACGGCCGTCATCATCACGGAGCACCGACTCGAGGAGGTCCTGCCGCTGTGCGACCGCGTCCTCGTGATGGACGAGGGGAAAATTCTCTGCGAGGGCACTGCGCGCGAGGTGGGAGAGAGGCTCAAAAACTGCCGCCACGGTATGTTCCTTTCGATGCCGGCGCCGATGCGCATCTACGCCGCCGTTCCGAACGGGCTTGAATGTCCCGTAACGGTCCGTGACGGCAGGCTGTGGCTCAGCGAGCTCGCTGAAGAGGGGGTTCTGAGGCGGACGCCTCCTTATGAGGAGACTGAGGAAGACCCGGGACAGAGCGAAGAAGCCCCGGCTCTCGAGCTTAATGACGTTTGGTTCAAATACGGAAAGGATTTGCCCGACGTCCTGAAGGGGCTTTCCGTGAAGCTGCGCCGCGGGGAGTTCCTGGCAGTGCTGGGAGGCAACGGGACGGGGAAGACAACCGCGCTCTCCGTACTGACGGGAATAAACAGGCCCTACCGGGGCAGGGTGATTGTGGAGGGCAGGGAGCTTTCGGAACACACAGGACTGTTTGACGGAATTTTGGGCGTGCTGCCGCAAAACCCTCAGGCTCTGTTCGTAAAAAAAACTGTCCGGGAGGACCTTGCGGAAATACTGAGCGGCCGGGACTTGAACAAGGAGGAAAAGGAAAAGAAGCTCAAATATGTGTCGCGCCTTTGCCGCCTCGAGGAGCTGCTTTACCGCCACCCTTACGACCTTTCAGGAGGAGAGCAGCAGCGCGCGGCGCTCGCCAAGGTGCTGCTGCTGGAGCCGAGGATACTTCTGCTCGACGAACCGACAAAAGGTCTGGACTCGGAGTTTAAGCAGATTTTCGCCGAGATACTGGGGAGGCTGCTGGGCCGCGGCGTCGCCGTACTCATGGTCAGCCACGACATAGAATTCTGTGCAAAGCACGCCCACCGCTGCGCCATGTTTTTCGACGGCAGGATAGTAACGGAGGATTCTCCGCGGGCGTTTTTCTCAGGGAACAGCTTTTATACGACGGCGGCTAACCGCATGGCCCGGCATCTTCTGCCCGGCGCGGTGACGGCGGAGGACGTTATCGAGGCCTGCGGAGGCGATTTGCCCGAAAAACCGCAGCTGCCTTCCGACGACGACTGCGAGTACTTGAAGGCAAAGCCGGATACGGCGGAAGAAGCACGAAAAAGGCTGCCGCTCTGGCGGATAATTCTCGCCTGCGCTGCGGGAGCGATTTCATTCGTGCTTATGCTCATATCGCTCTATGAGCCTGACATCCCCTTGCTGATGGGGAAAAACAAGCTTGGGCTGTATATTTCGCTGATTTTTACAGCTCTTGTGCTCGCCGCGGCAATAAGCAAAAGGGAAGAGCGCCCTATTGAGAACGAGCAGGTGTCGAAGGAAAAGCGCCGTTTATCCAAAAGGACCGCGGCGGCGGCGTTCATGATACTTCTCGCGATTCCGCTCACCATATTCATCGGAGTATTTTATCTCGGAGATCGCAAGTATTACTTTATTTCGATGCTTATCGTTCTCGAGACGATGCTGCCGTTTTTCCTGATATTTGAGGGCCGGAAGCCGCAGGCAAGGGAGCTCGTGATAATTTCAGTGCTCTGCGCGATCGGCGTCGCAGGGCGCGCCGCGTTCTTCATGCTGCCGCAGTTCAAGCCCGTGGCGGCCATCGTAATAATATCGGGCGTCGCCTTCGGCGGAGAAACCGGCTTTTTGGTCGGAGCCGTCACCATGCTGGTTTCCAATGTAATGTTCGGGCAGGGGCCATGGACGCCCTGGCAGATGTTCGCAATGGGAATCATCGGGTTTTTGGCGGGAGTTCTGTTCCGCAAGGGCCTTCTTCGGCGCAGCAGTCTGCCGCTTTGCGTATTCGGAGCGCTATCGACGATCATAATATACGGCGGGCTGATGAATCCTTCGTTTGTAATAGTGTATAACTCGCACCCGACCTGGCCGATGTTCCTGACCGCCTACCTCATGGGCTTTCCGTTTGACCTTATACACGGTCTGGCGACCTTTTTCTTCCTTCTGATCCTGTCCCGTCCCATGCTTGAGAAGCTTGACCGGATAAAGGTCAAATACGGACTGGTTGAGAGCGGCGCCGATGAAGCGCCTGCCCGTGCCGCGGTGTCTCAGAACATTTAGGAGGAGAAAAACTTGAAAAAGTACTGCCGGAAACAGAGGCGGTGGGGGACTTCGTTAAGGACCGCGAAAAGGGCGCTGCTTTTCAACCTTACAGGCAAACAGACAGTCAGAAAACCTGAATCCCGGAATGGTAAAGTAATATAAAATCATTTTCGGCACGCTCAAAGCCCGGTTCGCATTTGCGCAAACCGGGCTTTTCGTCGAATTGGCGGGCGGAATTGAATTCCGCCCGCCTTCGCTTTTTAAAATGTCAAACCTAAGGTCTATATGCGAAAATCAGAGTCCCGCCTTTGCGAGAATGTCGGGAATCTTGGATTCCCAGCCGAGAGCCATGATGTGCACGCCCTGGCAGTACGGCTTGCACTCCTTGATAAGACGCGCGGAAATCTCAACGCCGGTGATGCCGGCCTTGGTTTTTTCCTTGTCCGCCTGCAGCTCCGCTATCATAGAATCCGGGACGCTTATTCCGGCGACGTTGGCGTTCATGTACTTCACCATGCCGACGTTTTTCGGTATGACTATTCCGAGCTGGACCGGCACGCCGAACTGCTTTGCCTTCTCCATGAATTTAATGAACTTCTCGGGCTCGTATACCGCCTGGGTCTGGAAGTATTCGGCGCCGGCTCTTACCTTTGCCTCCATCTTAGCGAGCTGGACGTCGACGGAATCGCTGCAGGGGGAAACAACCGCGCCCTTTGCAAACTTCGGGGGCTCGCCCTCAAGCGGATTGCCCGCCATGTCCTCGCCGGATTCGAGCTTCTTCAGCATGTGAAGGAGGGATACTGAATCCAAATCGAAAACAGGCTTTGCCTGCGGGTTGTCGCCGAGGGTGGTGTGGTCGCCTGTCAGGCAGAGCAGATTGTCTATGCCGAAGAGCGCCGCGCTCAGTATATCGGACTGCAGACCGATGCGGTTCCTGTCACGGCAGGTCATCTGAAAAATGGGATTCAGGCCCTTGTCCTTCAGAGCCTTGCACGTTGCCAGGGAGCCGAGGCGCATAACTGAGGACTGGTTGTCCGTTACGTTGACGGCATGGACGTGTCCCTTCAAATATGTTTCCGCTTCGTGAAGCAAATGCTCAATATGATATCCCTTTGGGGGGCCTACTTCCGCAGTAACTACAAACTCGCCACGTTGAAATAACTCGGTTAGCATCATTTCTTATCGCTCCTTATAATAATTATCATAGCAAAATCAGCCTTCGTCCTTTGACTCTTTAAATGGCTTGGCGTAATCCCGCACTTTTGCCTCATATTTAAGAGTGTCAAGACGGCCCAGCTTTTCAAGCTTTCGGTAAATACGCTCCCAGCCACACTCCATATCCTTATTGACTTCGCATCTTCCGTTTTTGGCGCCGCCGCATTGGCCGTTGACGAGGCTCTTTGAGCAGGCCGTGATCGGACAGATTCCGCCGGTGCTGTTAAGATAGCATTCGCCGCACTGGCCGCAGTCAAACTCGAGCGGAGTAACGCCCTGGAAACCGGGGAGCGGACAGGTGTCGCAGCAGGCGAAGACTTTTTTGTCCTCAAGGAAAGCCGCGACGGTCTGCACGCCGACGCCGCAGGAAAACACCAGCACCGTATCGGCGTCCTTTATCTTATCCTCAAACTTCTTGAGCTGGAAACGCAGATTATCGGGATTGCATATATAGTCTCTGGTGATGATTTCAGTAACATTGCCGCCGACCGACAGTTCCTTCTGCAATTCGGCAGCTTCCTGTTCGGGGAAATAGACTTCCTTGCAGCCATGGCAGTTTATAATTACGGTTTTTCCCTTTGCCAGAGCCTCAATAGTTTCTTTCGATTTCAGTTGGGTAATGAGCATTTTATTTACCCTCCCTTATAGCTTTTTTACCGATCTTTATCATGCTGACGATCGGTATCTTTGAAGAACAAATTGTCTGACAGCACCCACATTCGATGCAATCCATGACGTTCTGGTCCTTAAAGCCCTGCCAGTTCTCCGTACCGGCATATTTTGTGAAGTACAGAGGCTTAAGCTCCATCGGGCAGACGTCGGCGCAGCGGCCGCACTTGATACAGGGGCTTGGCTCGGCGGCAACTGGTTCTATGGCGATTATTCCATTGGTACCCTTCATTACGGGAACGCCAAGATCTTTAAGTTCAAAGCCCATCATCGGGCCGCCCATTTTGATGGTAACGTCGTCGGAGGTAACGCCCCCGCAGTAGTCGACAAGCGCTTTGACGGGAGTACCGATCTTTACTACATAGTTGCCCGGATTCTTGATTCGCTCTCCGGTCACGGTAACAACGCGCTCGATAAGCGGCATACCGGTTTTTATGGCGTCGGATACTGCCTTGACGGTGCTGACGTTGCTGACAATCGCGCCGACATCGGCGGGCAGACCACCCGAGGGAACAGAACGTCCCAAAACCCTCTTGATCAGCATTTTTTCCGCACCCTGCGGGTACTTTGTCTTTGCGACGACAACTTCTATATTATCGATATTGGCTGTCTTTGCCTGCATTATTTCTACGGCGTCAGGCTTGTTGTCCTCGATTGCTATAATGCCCTTTTCAGCTCCCGAAGCCTTGAGCAATGCTTTAAGGCCGTAGATGATATCGTCCGCATACTCGACCATTACGCGGTGGTCGGCGGTCAGCATGGGTTCACACTCGCAGCCGTTAAGAAGAACCGTGTCAACCGGCTTCGGCGGCTTGATTTTTACGGAGGTCGGGAAGCCCGCGCCGCCCATGCCTACTATGCCCTTTTCGCGGACAAGGTCGATAATCTGCTCGGAGGTCATGGAGTCTAGGTCTCCGGCAGGTTTTACGGACTCGTGAGGAGTATTTTTGCCGTCGGACTCGATCACGACGGACATTACGCTGCCGTTTGTTGCATGCGGTCTCGGCTCAACGGCAATTACCTTACCGCTGACGCTTGAGTGAATGTTGGCGCTGATAAAGCCCTTGGCCTCGCCGATCCTCTGCCCCACCTTAACGATATCGCCGACGGCTACAATCGGCTCCGCAGGCGCACCCGCATGCTGTGACATGGGAATAACTACGGTTTTTACCTCCGGAAAGTTTTTCAGGGAAAGGTGTTCGCTGTATTCCTTATGCTCGGAGGGGTGAATTCCGCCGTAATAGCCATCGAAGCGCTTCTCGCGGACGGATTTGACATATTCGTTTATGAGCTTGAAATTTACCTTTGAGTAGTCACGAACCTGTACCGGCTGATTCAAAAAATCGGAAAGCAGCCCCTGCTTTTCAAGCCTTTCGTAAATTTTCTGCCATCCGCAGTCCATGTTCTTGTTGACTTCACATTTTCCGTTTTTGGCACCGCCGCACTGGCCGTTGACGAGGCTCTTAGAACAGTCGACAATTGGGCAGATGCCTCCGGTAAGGTTCAGGTAGCACTGGCCGCAGGCATCGCAGCGTGTTTTTGTCAGTGCCATGCCGTGCTTGCCCCGATATGCGATCGAATCGCTTGCGGCGAAAACTGGCTTTTCGACTAAATCGGCAACCGTCTGTATGCCGAGACCGCAGGAAATAACAAAAACGTTTTCCGTTTCTGCCGGCAGAACCGACTGAAGTCTCTTCGCCGTAGTGGTTTTGTTGCAAAGGAAATCCACCTTTGCGCAGCCTGTAAGAGTTTTTCCCTGCTCCTTGGCGAGTCGCTCAAATTCGCCGCATTCGGGTTCGTCAAATGTTTCAAACTCCTTGAAGCATTTGTTGCAGGCGACTATAAATATGTTTTGCTTATCCGCCAGCAAAGGGATTAACTCTTCAGCCCTTTTCAGCTTGAATTTGGTGTAATCTTCCAACTATATTCCCCCCTAGACTAAGTAAAAAAGATCAAAGCACGTTATAATGGTTTTTCGTAAAAACGTCGGCGCTCCAGGCGCCCGAGTTAAATTTTGGCGCTTGGGCGTAAAATGCCACTATGCGCAATATAAACACAGCCATTATATCATAAAATGTTTTTTATCAACTAAAATATGCACAAGTTCGGTGTATTTTTATATAAAAACAAAATAATTTTCATATACGCATGAAATAAAATTTTTTAAATCTTGCATTATGAGTTAAAAGCTGCCTGCTTCGGCAGATTCAGGGCCATAATGAGGCAAAATTAATTATTCCGTCTGCCAGAAGAACTGGCAGACGGAATTCGCTGCTTCAATAATAATCGGCGTATCAATTACTCGGCTTTTGCCGCCCTGGTTTTCATCATCAGAACCCATTCGCATTCTGTTATAACCTTGCCGCCGTGGTTCACGAGGTTAGCGTTCAGCTTTAGAATACCACGGCCGGGCTTTTTGCTGGGGACAAGCTCTGTGGGCGTCATTTCAAGGTGAACCGTGTCGCCGATTTCGAGAGGAGCCTTATATTTGATGCTTAGCTCCATAAAGGCTATGGTGGTGCCGGCAAACATGCCGGTCTGATTGGACATGCCGGTCATTATGACCGGCCCAAGCATTCCGTGAGCGATTCTTTTCCCAAACATGTTGAGCTTGCAAAATTCCTCGTCCGTGTGAATGGGGTTGAAGTCTCCCGAGAGTCCGGCAAAGTTCATAACGTCGGTCTCGGTTATGGTGCGCGCCTGACTCTTATAACACCTGCCTACTTCAAAATCCTCAAGATAAAAGCCTTCCATTTATAACTCCTTTCCTGTTTGTACAAGTATGGCCTAAGAGAAGTTAGGCGGCCGTTTTTCCTTAAAAGCCTTGAAGCCTTCGATCTGATCGGCCGTGCCGAAGCTGGCCGTCATGTAGCCGAGTTCGATATCCTTCCCGACGTCGACGCTGATATCTTCACCCGCGACAAGCGCGGCTTTGAGAAGCGATATCGCCGAAGCGGAGTTTTTGGCGATCAGTTCGGCCTCCGCCTTAACCTCGGCGGCGAAGGAGTCTGCGGAAACGACCTTGTTTACAAGGCCCAGCACGAGCGCCTCGTCCGCCTTTATGCGGCGGCCGGTGAACAAAAGCTCCTTGGCCCGGCTTGCGCCGATGCACTTGGGAAGCCGCTGCGTTCCGTTGAAGCCGGGAACGATTCCAAGCGTGACCTCCGGCATTGCGAAGGAGGCTTTTTCGTGCGCGATGCGGATGTCGGTGCAGAGGGCAAATTCGCAGCCGCCGCCGAAGGCATAGCCGTTTATCGCCGCTATCGTAGGTTTCGGCATGGTTTCGATGCGGCGAAACAGCGCCGCCCCCCTTCGCGAGTATTCGATTATGCCCATGGTATCCTTGCTCTCCATTTCACCGATGTCAGCGCCGGAGATAAACGCCTTGCCCTCGCCGGTAAATACGACGACGCGCACATCCTTATCGTAGGCGGCTTCATCGACAGCGCCGGAAAGCTCGTTTAGAAGCTGTGAGTTTAAGGCGTTCATCGCCTCGGGCCTGTGGAAGGTTATAGTTGCGACGCCGTTTTCCTTGGCGTAAATGATGTACTTATAGTCCATTTGAAGCCTCCGCATTACTTATCCTTCCAGACATAAAGGGCGCCGCTCTCAAGCATTGAGCTTATCTGCTCGTCGCCATAGCCTAGTTCCTTTAAGATTTCCGGTCCGTTTTCGCCTATGAGTGGGGCAACCTTCGGCATGGTTTTCGTTATGGATTCAAAGTAGCCGGGTGTGCGGGTTATGCGGCGGACATTTCCGTTCGGACATTTAAGGTCGTAGTAGCAACCCATAGCTTCCGCCTGAGGATCCTCAAGCATTTCCTGCCAGTTGTAGGCCAGGGCGTGCGGAATGTCTCCTTCGACCAGGATCTTTTTCCATTCGGGCCAGGTTTTGCTCTTGAAATAAGTCAGCAGTATGTCGGTGAACTCATGCAGGTAGCCATTCTTGACCATGTCGGCCTGAGGCCAGTATTTTCCGCATTCTACAAGGTCCGGGCGTCCGATCGCTTCGCAGAAATGTTTGAAGCGTTGGTCGTAATCTGGCATTGCTATCTGAACTATACGATCGTCTGCCGTGGTATACCCGCCGTTGAGAGGGTTTGTGTTATTGTACATGCCGATAGGGAAGGTGCGCGCGTAGCCGTCGTACTGAGAAGCCATCAGCATGATCGAATGATTCCATATAGCGTTTTCGTAGAGGCTTGCGACGACAAGATCACCCTTACCGGTTTTAAGCGCGCGCAGATACGCGGTCATAATATTGAGAGCCAAAACCAGCCCCACGTTGTTATCGCCGATTCCGGGAATCGCGGGATGCGGCGGCCCGCCGGCACGGCGATTGACATGGATGTATCCACCGCGGCTGAGGAAGGCGGTCATGTCGTATCCGGGCAGATCCTTGTCCGGTCCCTTTATGCCGTAGCCGGTGCACATTCCGTAAATGAGCTTGGGGTACCTATCCTTTATGGAATTATAGTCCAGGCCCGCGCGAATCAAAGCCTGCTCACGCCAGTTTGTAATGAGTATATCCGCTGTGGCGAGAAGCTTAAAAAACGCCTCCTTGCCCTCGGGATTCTTCATGTCCAGCGAAATGCAGCGCTTATTACCGTTGAGATATTCCCAGGTGGTGTTTTCATACATATCCTGAGGCCGGCCTTCGTTAACGCCGGTATAGCGAAGCGGATCCCCCTGCGCGCTTTCGATAATTATAACATCTGCGCCGTGATCGGCAAAGTATCTCGCGGCGGCGGGCGCCGCAACAAAGTTGGCAAGCTGAATTACTCTGACCCCTGATAACGCCAGGTCCATTTTTTTACCTCCTCGTATTTAAAATACATAGTAAATATACGGTATTTTCAAAGAAAAATCAAACAAGGACATTTTTGTTAACTGACATTTGCCGATCAGGGCAATTTTAATTGCCCTGATCGGCAAAATTATTTAAGCATAGCCGAATAGATAGCAAAGCGGTATAAGCAGGCACAGGGAAATAATAGGTATGACGACGTTGGTTACGCCGGCCGCGATATAGGAAGTTTTGTGGGTGTTGCCTGTATAGTTGATAACCGACACGACCAGACCACAGTGCGGCAGCGAGTCCAGAGTAAGTGCGGCGATGGATACGCACCTGGCCAACCCTTCAAGCTGAGCTGTAGTTGTAATAAGACCGGTGTCTATGTAGTTTGCTTTAACCACAGGAAGCGCAATTCCTTGTCCGCCCGTACCCGAACCTGTAATACCGGAGATAAGCCCGACGGCGATACTCGCGGAAATGAGCGGCGACCCTCCGATTTTTGTAATTGCGTCAGTCATTATCGTGAAGGCGGGAAGGCTCTTGACGACCGTGCCGAAACCGACTATGGTCGCAGTGTTAAACAATGTGATGAGGCCGCCGGTGGTACCGGAAGAAAGGGTTTTCCAGATGTCCTTCCATTCAAGATTGGCATAAAAGCATATCAGAGCCGCGATAATGCCGCCGGCAAGAGACGGAGCGACGCCAAGCTTTGTCGCGTTCAGAAGTACAAGAAGAACTGCCATAGGAACAAGGCTGAGCCAGAAGTTTGGGAGTTTCTTGCCTTCGAGCGCTTTCATAGCCTCTTCGTCAGACGCGGAAGCCTCGAAGTGTTTGCCCTGCTTTTTTGCCCTACGCACGCAATAATATATCCAGATAAAAACCAAAACCATTTCAAACGCGGCTGTTATCATACCCGGAGCAAAGGCCGCAGTGGTTTTAACTCCAAGGAACTGGGTGGGTACGATGTTGTGCGCCGCAGGGGAGCCGGGCATCATTCCGGTGGCCGTGCCCGCACCGGCAAAATACAACGCCGGAAGGAGATGGCGCGTAATGTCGGCTTTCTTGAACATAGAGAGCATCAGGGGATACATCGCGAAGAAAGCTACGAACACGGAAACGCCGCCGTAAGAAAGGAGAAATCCCGCTAGGATTATCGAAGGAACTATTGCCTTTTCTCCAAGCCTGTTTATTATGCCTCCGGCAATAGCGTCTGCGGCCCCGGATACCTCAAACAGCTTTCCGAATATCGCCCCTAGCAGGAAGAGCCAGAAGTAATTGCCGAAATAGCCGGAAATTCCGTTCACGAAAGTTGTTACCATTATTTGGTTGACATTTACCTTTGCCGTTGTCAATATTGCCGTTGCGACAACTATGAAAAGCGATGAGATAAGCGATGTGAAAAAGATTGGCACACCTCTGAAAATGAGAAACATGACCAATGCCAAGCCAAGAATCATCAGTACAACCTGCATTGCCGAAACCCTCCCTTTTTAATTTTTATGTGTAACACGCATGGAAAAAACCATTTCACATTCCCTTTGAAAAATGCTTTCCGTTTTGCGTTTTACAAAACAATTTATATACAGGAAATAAAATTTATGTCAATTATACTTAATTAATGCCTTAACGCATTACAATTTTTGTACTTTAAGCACAATTATAGGAATCATTCTGCTTTTAAAGACCTAAAAAATGTTTATAAAATACAATAATCTTCAGGCATATTAATCCATATGGTGCGATAAGCTAATTAATGTATAATTCTGTTGTCTTACATGTGTAACATTTTTCTTAGTAAATTGGGGGGGGCGGTTCGTATGGTTAACACGCGGCCGGCGGAAAACGGATATTATATGCGTGACGCAGAACCCTTGGAGGACAGACTTATTCTGGTCATATTAAGAAAAATGAATTGCGTTTATTCGGGCGGGTTTATGAAACTGATCGATGTGCTTACTTTGCCCGCAATAATTTCTATTCTTGCAGCCGTTACGGTTTATGTAATATTAAACAGGCTGAGCCTTTATATTTTATTGGTTCCCTTGGGTATTCTCTGCATTTACGGTCCAAACGCAATTTCAAGCTTTAAAGCGAGCAGGCAGAATTCAGGAATAAAACACGACATAAAAAAATCAGGAGAACATTTTTTGATTGGGCAGGCAACCTGTACCGGTAAAAACGAAAATAAATCCTTCTGGGGAAAAAAGCGTTACACCCTTTCGGCAAGGCTGCGTAACGGCAAAAGCCTTCAGGATATTCCTGCCTTTGAGCCGTATTACAACGATATTAAGGTCGGAAGGGAGTTTATGCTTATTATTTCCTCATGCGAGCGGGCGGAGGGATATTTTGCGGTTCCCGATTATGTTTTAAAGCCCCCCTCGAAAACCTCGAAGCCGGATGCCGGTCAGACGGAGTCTGTCAGCAAAAGCGAGCTGCGGCTCTTAAACGAAGCCGACCGGAAGATTGCGATGGAATTCGGCGCTTACCGGAACAAGCTGCGAATCAAATACTATGGAAGGGCATATCTTACCTGCTCGGTTATCACGGCCGCTTTTTTCGCGATAGCTGTAATGCTAAACAGCCGTTATATAAATCTTTTGATCGCCATTCTGTGCTGCCTTGGAGCCGCTGTTCTGATGAATTATGTCGAGTGGCGGCAGTTTAAGAAAATGATCTCAGGAAAGGACGAAAGTCTTGACTGCCTCGACGCAGAGGTATCTGCAAAAACAGCTGGTTCGGAAAACAGGGAAAAATACATTGAAATAGAGGATCTTAACGGAAAGAAAATTTACCGCTCAACCGCACATGAGGATTATAAAATCTTCGAAAAAGGAGATTCGGTACTGCTTATTTATAAGGACGGAAAGGATAAGCCGATAATCTGCCTAAAGAGCATGCCCACATAAGCCGCTATTCGTTTAGCTTTAGAGGAGAAAATTATGAAAGACTTAAGCTGGGAATCGATCATTAATAAGCGAAGGTCAACACGAAGCTTTGAGACACGAGGCCTCGACGCGAATACTATGGAAGCGGTTGAGCCCCGCTGGGGATATGGCAAGGACATTGTCGAGGGGCGCCGAATAATTGCCGTTTCGCTTAAAGAAATAAACGGCTGCGCAGTATGGAAGTTAAGTTTAAAATAATACATAACAACAGGGCTATGAGAATTTCTCAAAGCCCTGTTGTTGGGTATTCAGGTTGGCGAGCATAGTAAAATGATTTCAGATACTTTCCCGTACGCAATGGTAAACACGATAGAGTACCAAGGAGAACTGCTTCCGGGATAATAGGCGTATCCGAAATCCAATCCGGAGGAAGGGTCATATTCAAACTGCTGGAGCGAGTCACCGTATACCGAGACCAGGTCCCGCCTAGTGCTGCCGCAACGGATTCCGTTTTCTAATTTATAGTCCGCGGAGGTTACATAGATGCCGAAAACATAAATTCCGCCCGCGGGATAGTCGGCGCGAAGATATCTGACCCTTCCGAACCCCGTGTACTCGGAAAAATATTCGCTGGTGCCTTGAGCGAATGAGCTTTTTTCAGTTGACATCGGCAGCTCGTTAAGCGGTTTGAGCGCGTACTCAGACTGATAGCCGAGGCCAATACTTCTTCCGTAAAGGTCAAAAACCGCATACTCGGGTCCGTGGTACTTAACATCGGCATTACTGGGCAATATCTCAAAAAACCTGCGATTTTCCGGCAGGGCAAGTCTTGTGATAATTGCTGCGGCCTCGGCACGGGAGATCATATCGTAAGGGCGGAAATTAAGCGACCCCTCGTCGCCGCTGAGAACTCCCGCCCGATAAAGCGTAAATATGCTATCGCTGTTCGGCGTATTCGTGGATACGCCCGGTATGGAATTAATAGTGTTTATCTGCCAAAGCTCCCCGAAGGGCAGCGTTTTTTCAAATATGTAAGCGACATCGGCTCTCGAAGCATAGGCATCATAATTTGAAAAGTGGTTTGCTGCTATTATGCCTTTTCTGATGGCGTAGTCCACATAGTCGCCGTACCAGGGCTGTTTCGAGATATCAAATAAGGCTCCGTCCGCCGAATATATGCTATGTACCACAGCCGCCATTTTTATTGCTTCGCAGAGCCTTAGGGCATCTTCCGGATAAAAAGCGCCGGTTTCAACGCCGTTTACGATTCCAAGCTCATAGGCTTTTTTTATGACCGCCTGCCGTTTAGTTCCGTACCACTGTGCTTCATCCACATCCCAAAACCTGTTGTCCGTATATGTATAACGGAGCGTAAAATTATACATAGAGGGTCTTCCGGCGCTGCCATAAGCATTAGAGGAGAAACCCGTGAGAAATATGGCAAGCGCTGATAAAAGGGTGACTAATTTTTTCACTGGGCATATCCTTTCTGCAAGCTATAGTTTACATAAATCGTATTACAGAAAGACGGCCAATTTCAAATACAATTACTGGTATCGCGCTAAACAACAAAAGCGCCCGGAATCGCCGAGCGCCTTTAAGGAGTAAAAAGATAAGTCAGACCAAAGCCCCGAGCAGCAGGATATCCTCGTTCTGGCGGTATATAGTCGGGAACTGGGATATGGGTACCGGGTTCACTCCTCTGCCGACTTCAATAGTGAAGCCCGGGCGCCTGAAGTCCTGGATGAACCAATCCTTGTACCCCGCGTATGAAGCCTCGCCAGGATTTTCGGAAACCACATAGCCGCTCACTCTGGAAAAGAGTCTCGCTATATCGGCCGATTCCGCAGGCTGGAGGTTTTGGAACGTATAGTATATGACCTCGCCCTGAGTATGATAAGCGATTACAAGCCTGAAATTACGAGCTCGCGTAAAATCGTACATTCCGGCGGATTCCGGCTCGGTCAGGGGCGCTTCGCCGCCATAATCCCTCGGCGCGGGGCCTGTAATGCCCTGCTCCAATTCGAGATCCTTTTCTCTCTGCCACTCTGCGGGGTAATTGAGGTTCAAGTCCGCGCCCCTGATGTTCGCTTTCCATACTCGGGGCAGGGGAAGACCCGTTTTGTTGAGGCGGGCAGCCTGTATATACGCCGGGTCAGAGTAGTTGGGCCAGTAATTGACAAGATCGACCCCGTCGGGATTGACCATCGGCACTATGTAAATGCTGGATTTGTTCCAGATATCCCCGATATTGTAATTCCCCAGACGGCCTCCCGTGGAATACGCCTTTGCAAAGTTCTCGACGAATTTCATCAGCAGAGTCGTCGTTATCCACTCGTTTGCGTGGTGGGAGGCGTTGTAAGAAACCTCGTTCGGGCCGGTTCCAAGCCTTATCACAAAGAGGTTCTTGCCCATAACGCTTTTTTTCTCCAGTGTAGTTACATCCAAAAACGGATATCTGACCTTGAGAGCCCTAATCTGGCGTTCCATTATTTCATAGGTGTAATCGATATCCGTAAAGACAACGTCAATTCCGTAAGGAACTATAATACGCTGCCCTATACGCAACAAATTAGGATTGATTCCGGGGTTCGCGGTCTGTATAGCGGAGACTGTCGTATAGAATTTTCTCGCTATGCCGTATAGGGTGTCGCCGGCGCGGACGGTATAGGTTGCGTATCCAAGCAGGAGACGTTCAAACTCGTTCCATGTCAGGGGCCCAATTATGCCGTCGGGGGTTAGTCCGTTATCGCGCTGAAAATCAATTACAGCCTGACGGGTTCTGGGGCCGAAGCTGCCGTCAACCGGCCCGGGGTCATAGCCTATCCGCCGTAAAAGGCTCTGGATTAATTTCACATTCGGACCGGTAGAACCTAAAGTCAATATTTCCATATAAATTCACAACCCTTATTATTTAATGTCATTTTAGAACTATTATATTTTATTGACCCAAAACAAAAACAGTGCCTATCCTTAGACCGGATAAGCACTGTAATAAAAAGCGCTAATGCAAAATTGACTTCCAGAACATTTTGAATTTGTCGGGTTTTTCCCGAACAGCAGATTCCTCCGCCATAATATCCGTTTCTGCGATTATATTTCCATCCATTTCGAAGGTTATCCTTCCTACCTTCTGGCCTGCGCTCACCGGGGCGTACAGGAAGCGCGGAAAATACACCGTCATTTTTACCCGCTGTATTTCTTCCGAGCTCAGGTAAGATGATATGTCCCTGTTATAGCCGCATTTTACGCTGTCCGTATCGCCCCCGACTATATCGACGGCAAATTCGGGGTATTCGGTAAAAAGCGGACGCTTTTTCAGGTTTTCAAATCCGTAGTTTAAAAGCTCGGTATGGACGTTCCAGTCGTCATGGCAATTAAGGGTGGCGGCGATAAGCATTAATCCATTCCGCTCTGCGCAGGTCACCAGACATCTTCCGCTCTTTTTCGTGTAGCCCGTCTTTATTCCGATACAGCCCTTGTATAGCTTCAGCATCTCGTTGTGGTTGCAAAGGAAACGCCCGTCCTTGACTCCGTTATAGCTTATCCGTTTGGTATAGGTTGACGCGATTTTTTTGAATTCATCGTTTTGCATTGCTGCAACGCCGAGCCTTGCAAGGTCTGCTGCAGAAGTATAGTGCTTCTCTCCGTCCAGTCCAGACGGATTCTCAAAACTGGTATTTTTAAGGCCCAGCTCGGCGGCGCGCGCGTTCATCCTCTCGGCAAATTTCGGAATGGATCCGTCGAGATAATATGCGATGGCGTTGGCGGCGTCGTTCCCGGATTCGAGAAGCAGCCCGTATACTATTTCCCTCAAGCTGATTTTTTCGTCGGGAAGCAAGCCCATAGAAGAACCCTCAACCTTTATGGCTTCCTTGGGCACTGTGACGATGTCATCAAGCTTTCCGGACTCGCAGGCAAGGAGACCCGTCATAATTTTTGTCGTGGAGGCCATGGGAAAATGCCTGTCCGCGTTATGCCCCCTGATTAAGCGTCCGGTGGACGCTTCCATAAGCACATAGCCGCCGGCTGAAATGGCATAGCACTTTGAAGATAAGATAAATGCAATTATAAAAAATAAACAGCCTTTTTTTAAAATATTTCGCAATAAGAACACCTGCCTTGATATCAACAGTTTTCTCAAGCGACTATTTTATTATTAAAGCAGGGTTAAAAAAATATTGGCAATTTTGAAAGCAAAGCTCATAAGATTTAACGGTACCTATTTTCTTTTTGGGGGCGATTTTATGAATGACGGGGAGCTTTGCTTTTGCGGCAGCGGAAGACCGCACGCCGAGTGCCACGGCCATATCAATAAAAATAGCATTGCCGCAAGGCTTTACAGGATTCAAAATGAAATCGGAAACGGGCCCGAAAGCGAGATATGCGGGGAATGGTGTTCGCGTTGCCTGTGCGTATCGGAAACGGAATTTGTGCAGATTCTTGATTATCTTATAAACAACTGGCCTAAGGAAAAAATCCTCGAGATAATAAAAAAGTCAAAAAAGCAAATGGATAGGCTTAAAAAGGAGCGGCCGGAAACGGCAAAAAAAATTAAGGACGCCATACCGTTAAATGAGCTTTTTAATTTAGATAAAACTGCGCTGCCGTTTAGCTGTGTATTTTGCGACTGCGAAAACAGACGCTGCGAAATCGAGAATGTAAGGCCCTTAAAGTGCAGGGTTGAGAGATTTGAGCCAGCCTTTGGGAACGAAATTTGCAGCTTTATTTTTTTGAGGAAGGGCGACTGGGTAATAATCAGAAGGCCGGAGCCGCTTTTTTTCTACTTTTGCCTGATCTTCAAAGATGAAGGTGAGTTGGATAAAATAAGAGAGACCGTATTTTTCCGCGATATTTTGGGGCTATATGAAGAAGAATACTTAAATAAGCTACTAAGCTACGGAATCTGACTGACGCCGGCGATTTCCTTGTAAAGTGAAAAAAGAGGGATAACCGCTATTTTGCAGTAATCCCTGAATACATAATATAAAATAAGTAGGTAGGGAGGAAAAAGTGAAAGGAATTATCTCGGGCGCAGCCGCAGCTCTATCCAATCGAGTCCTATCCAGTCCCAAGGGCCCGCTGAGGACGTGTTTTCAATAGTAATGCGGTTGCCTGCTCTCGCGGGAACACTGAAGGTGAGATCGCGCCAGTTTGTGAACATTGTGCCGACCGGCATGCCGTGCTCGATTAGGAGCCTGCCATTGTGAACTACATTTCCGTTGACTGTAATTTTTGCCGAGTAACGAGTCAAAGGCACATGCAGATGGTCATCAAGTACGGCGCGTATGATTATCTTGGCATCAAACCCGCCGGAAAAAAGTAAAAACGAGGGGATATTCAGTACCCAGTCGCCCTTGTTGCCAGTATACAAAATATCTGCGTTTAGACTGGGATTTCCATAATTGGGATAGCCCGAAAGCTGTTTGAAAACAACGATTTCGGTTTCAGTACGATTGTCGCTCAGAATCGGAGCCGGGTCGCGCACAGCGGTTCCTCGGGCGACGGCGTGGCGTCCGATATTTGCTTCTTCGCTTGAATTTAAACATTTGCATCTGCGATGACGTGACGGCATGTTATCAGCTCCCAAATAGATTGCATTACATATTATTCCATTCAGGTTCTGATTGCCAATCTATCAAGCGGGATAAGTTGTTATTCTGTATATTAACTAATCCTTTCAAAATATATGTACATATTATTGACGATATAGAAAAGAATATAAGTGTCCAAAACGGCTTATCTGCATCAGCGGTTGCCTGAGAAAGGATTAGTAAAAATGAAAAAAAGCATATTTCCCCCCACTTCAGAGAGGGTTGCGCTTAATACCAGCGATGCGGCAAACGCGTCGATAAGGGCAGATGCGCTTATGTGCCTGAATATTTTTAAAAACTGCAACGAAAACATGCTGACCGAGAAAATAAGGAAGCTAAGCACGGAATGGGATATCGAAAGAGTTTTGGAAACGTATGCCGCCGCGATAATACTGTTAAGCTCGATCAAGGGATTCAAAAAAAGCAGGTACTTTCTTGTCACCGGAGCAGTTAGCTTTTTTCTCCTGCAGCATGCTCTACAGGGATGGTGTCCTCCGCTGCCGATACTAAGAAAGCTGGGGGTGAGGACTCCGGAAGAAATATACAACGAAAAGACGGTGCTTAAAATCCTCAGGGGAGATTTTTCGCAGCCGTCCGACAATGTTGAAGACATGCTAATGAATGTTGAAAAGATGTAAGGGAGAAATAGAGATGGCTGAAAACAGAAGAGCTTTATATGATGATCAGGATGATGATATCTATGAACAGTTTTACGACCTCAAGTCCGTGGCATCGACTACCGAACTGACGGGGTTGACCCCCTCGCTCCCGGTTTCCAGGAATGAAATCGGAGCTTATGAGCAAATCTACGGCGTGCCGGTACCTGAGGGAATCGAAAATAACAGCAAAAGAGAAAGAAAAAAACAGATATAATGCATATAGTCCGGTCCGATCAAGCGCCGAGCAGCGGCGCTTGATACGGACCGGACGTATTATAATCGTACTTGTTTCCGATGCTTCTGTTTCTCGGACACCGTCAGATGCAGGGATGGGGGCAGTCTATACACTTTTTGAGCGAACCGGAGGGGATTGTGCGAAATTCGTTTCCATCATTTAAAATAACAGGCTTGTACTTACCCTTTTGGCATTTGACGCCCTCAAATGAGATTGGTTTCCCGGTGCGGTCCTCAGTGGTAAGCTCAAGATGATTTTTTACAAGCCGCCAGCCTTTTTCGGACATGATATGGACAGGGATCTTCACACCGACCTGGGCGATGGCGTTCGGTTCGATACGCTCCCTTACGACCTTCGAGGCACAGGACCAGACAAGATCGGCGTTTTTCTCCATCGAAAGAGCTGCTCTCTCGTCTATTCCCGTTGAGCAAAGACCGAATTTATATAATCTGACTTCTTCGTTTTCCAGACGGGACATTTCATCCAGCAGAAGATTATCCATCCATGCAACTGATACCGCTATCCTCTTATATCCGAGGGATATTGCAAGCTTTACGCCCTCAAGCTGATCTATCAGGGCGGTGTGGGGGAAAACAGGGATAATACCGGCTTTTATCGCTGTATCGGTGATTTCTTTTGACGGACTTGTCAGGAAAAGCCCGGTCATGCGTTTGACGGCACCCTGAGTATTGCTTGCATTCGTAGTGATAACGGTTCCGAGATTATTGGAAACGATGACCGCGGCGTCGATGATGCCGCTTCTGAAGGCGGTGCTCATGGTTTCCGAGGCGCCGAACAATACATTCGCCTCGCAGGAATTGAGAGGGCGGGATGTATCGAAAAAGCCGCCGCCGATTACAACCTCGTTTATCAAGGCGCACATTTTTTCGGGCTGGACAGAAGCGTCTCCGGATTCGACAGACGCCAAAAGGCTCTCGGCGGTATTTCCGCCGACTTCCTTCAACAGCTGCCTCATCAGCGGGCAATATCGCAGCGGAACAGGCGTGGCCTTTACAGCCTCGAGCTTTCCGCTTTCTTTTTTTATCAGTACAAAGCTCCCGAACATTCTCGTGATATGGATCTCATGCGCCTCATAAAATCTCTCCAGAGCATCGAGAAACGCTCCGACAAAGGAATCCAGCGTTTCCGGATCGGAGCATTCCGAAACGAGCAAAAGCTCTTTCTTTCCGATTTCCCTTATTTCCGCGGCGAACGGTTTTCCGATTTTGATTTCCGCTTCCGAAACCAAGCCGCCCAGAACCGCTTCGGTCAGCGGTTCATAAATATTGTAATCGGCAAAATACCGGGAAATATCCCTGTCCTGCTTTCGAATATATATAAAAGTCTGTTCGCCTTTGTAAATTATCCGGTACTCAGCCTTTGTCGCATTCATAATCATACCTCGCTTTTTATAGAGTTCATAACGCTTTTTTTGATTTTTCCTTATATAAAAGTCTGTCCGCAGCCAAAAATGTCTGAGACGCTATTTCGTAGTCGTCGAACGAAACGATGCTTATGCTTAGACCCAGCGATTTTTCACGGGTGGCAGCATAGGCCTTAAATGCCATACGCACTTCCTCGAGTTTTTGAACTAACTCCGCTTTATCCCCAAAGAAAATTATTGCGAACTCATCTCCGCCCCATCGGCTGACGACATGCCTGTTAAGGTCAAAGCTTTGCTGCAGCATAACGGAGAGCGTTTTGAGCACATCATCCCCTACATGGTGCCCGTACCTGTCGTTTACCTTTTTAAAATTGTCAAGGTCTATTAAAGCGAGGTGGGCGGACTTTTTGCCGGTTTCCGAGACTTCGGACGCCGCTTTATTGAACATCCTTCTGTTGTAAAGACCGGTTAGCTCGTCGATACTGACCATGGAATTCAGCTTTCTGTTTATCCTTTCGTACTCTTTGGCGAACTTAAGAGTTATAAGAAAGGCGGTAAGCAACAAAACGGGTATCTGTATCATCCTGTCAATAAATTGCACACGCTGGGGATAAACTGCGACAAGTTGAGGAAAAAAATATTCCAGCATATGTACCGAGACAAAAACAATTATTAAAATGGAGGCCAAAAATATCCGCCCTCGTCCATTGAAAAGGTAGGCGATCGAGATCATGAGCAGAAAGGCATAGCCTATCGCGTTATTGCTGCTTCCGCCAGAATTAAAAAAAGCGAACGGCAGAAAGACGCATTCCAAAAAAACAAAAACAAAGAACATGACACGGGAACTGTTTTTAAGGGTTTTTAATAGTATAAGGGCGGTGACCGACACAATCAGCAGCAAAACCCACTTTGCATTTGACTTAAGCGGGAAGCCGGAAATCAGGTTGCCAATTATGCAGAAGACCGACAGCCCGGCTGTTGCCAAAAGGCCGAATATATACAACTTCTGCTTGATATACGAGCGGCTCACTTAAATTCCACCCTTTTCATACAATCGATAAGGACCCCCTGATTGCGATTTAAAGTATCTCCATAAATGCTGAATTTCGGAATGATAAAATATTATACAAAATCTATAAAATTTAGGCAACGGCATAAACGTTAAAATAAAAACAAATCTATAAGAAATTATTGTAAAAAGCAAAGCAAAAGCAAGTTGCCAATTTTGGCGGTATCATCTTCCGGGCACCATAAAATGACGGCGCTTTTTATACAACGGTGATAAATTGCCAAGTAACCATCACAGCTCGGATGAAAAGGTATTTTTTTGCTAAGTAACAGGAAAAAACATTGATACATAATTATACAATAAAATATTTTTGTCGTTGACAACGGGAGAAATGGTGCTAGAATAAGTACACTGTTTGGGAAGCACGATTTCGAGGTGGTTTTGTGCGTTATGCCGTTGTTATTTTGATTGGACTTCTTGCGGGCACAGCCGAGCTTTATCTTCTTTCCAGATTTATTAAGGCCATTTTCAGCGCCGATTCACGCAGTTTCGCACTGCTTGTTCCGGCAAAACTGATGATTCTGATAATAGCCATTGCGGCCGATTTTATAATCGCGCCCCGACTGCTTTGGCTTGCGGGAGCCGCAATCACTTTGCCGTTGATTGCAGGCGCCGCATATTCCGGAATTAAAAGCATTTGCGGAAGGAAGGAATCAAAATAGTGAAAAAAAAGAAAAAACTGTTTATCAAGGCGGTGATAGTCATAGCCGCCTGGGCCGCTCTTGGCCTGCTTACGACCCTGATTTTCGGCAGGGGGGAGAAAGAGCCGTTTACCGTGGAGATGTTCTCACCGGCGGTGAGCATCGGCAGCCTCTCTGTAAGCACATGTACACTGACGGGTTTTGCGATTACCGCGGCGCTGACGCTTTTGGCGATAGTGTTCCGAGTGTTTTGCGTTCCGCGTTTTGCGCAGATACCGAAGGGCATACAAAACGTTGTCGAGCTTGCGGTTTCTAAACTGGACGAGTATACCTGCGCGCAGGTTGGTACGGAAGTCGGAGGGGAGCTGAGCGGATATATTCTTGCCCTTTGCACATTCCTCGTAAGCTGCGCCGCCATGGAGCTTTTTGGAGTACGCTCTCCTTCAAGCGACATACTCGTTACTGCGGCGCTTGCGCTGGTTACATTCTTCCTTATTAATTTCTACGGACTCAAGCAGAGGGGGCTGCGCGGCAGAGCGAAGCAATTCATAACGCCCTCGCCGGTAATGGCGCCGTTTAAGCTTATTACCGACATCGCGCTTCCGGTTTCAATGGCGTGCCGTCTTTTCGGCAATATGATCGCAGGCTTTATAATTATGGAGCTTGTTTACTATTCGCTCGGCAATTTCGCCGCGGGACCGCCCGCCGTATTGGGTCTTTACTTCAATATTTTTCACCCGCTGATACAGGCTTTTATATTTATGACACTTACGCTTTCATTCATAAGTGAAGCAATAGAAAAACAGGAATAAGTTAGGAGGATAAATATGAATTTTTCAACAATCGGCGCGGGACTTGCGCTGCTGCCCGCCTTCGGCGCTGGACTTGGCATGGGCCTCGCCACCGGCAAGGCAGTTGAGGCTGTCGCACGTCAGCCCGAGGCTAACTCCAAAATAAGCGCACTTATGCTTTTGGGCATGGCGCTTACGGAATCCTGCGCCATATATGGCTTTGTCACTGCCCTTATCATTCTGTTTGTAAAATAGAAGGGGCAAAATTAATTTGAATTTGCAGGAGGGATACTTATGGGGGGCACGGACGTCAAGACACTTATCTTGAGTCTTTTCTTAAACGTGGTAAACATATTGATTTTATACCTGATTTTGCGTTCCCTCGTATACAAGCCCGTGAAGAAGTTCATGGCGGCGCGGTCGGAAAAAATAAGCGCCCAGTTCGATGACGCGGCTAAAAAGCTCCAGGAGGCAAACGAGCTAAAGGAAAAGTATAATAACGAGCTTGCCTCAATAGCCGAAGCGGCGGATACCGAAAGACGCAAAGCCATAAACGAGGCGGATAAGCGCGCCCAGCAGATCATTGCCGAGGCAAGCGAAGAGGCAAAACAGATTAAGGAAAGCGCTGCGATAAAAGCGGAGCATGACGCAAACCGGCTTATGGAGGATATGCGCGAGAAGATCGCCGACCTTGCCATAGAGATTGCCGGAAAGGTAGTCGAGCGCGAGGTTCAGAAAAGCGATAACGCCGACATAATAGAGAAGTACTTTGACAGGGTGGGCTTGCATTGAAAGACACACTTTGGTATTCAGGCTTCGATGAAAAACAGCTTGCGGAGATAACGCGGCGGTTTGAGAAGCTTCTTGGCCGAAAAATTGATTTTGAATATATAGAGGACAAAAACCTCATAGGCGGATTTACGGCCCATATCGACGGCATCGCTTACGACATGAGCTTCAAAAATAGGCTTGATACGATGCGTATGAGTCTCGGAGGGGAAAAGGACCTTCAGAATGTTGAGAACAATATCCAGTCCATACTTTCAAGCCGAGTGCGCAACATGGGGTTCGGCGGCGACGTTTACGAGTACGGCAACATTATAAGCGCCGGAGACGGCGTGATCCATGTAAAGGGGCTCGGCAACGTAAAATACGGCGAAATGCTTCTGATTGCAGGCGGCGCGGAAGCGGTTGCTCTCGAAATCTCCGAGGACAGCGTCGGAGCCGCAGTACTTGAGGGCGAGGTCTTTGTAGGAGGACAGGTCAACAGGACGGGACGCGTACTTGACGTTCCAGTGGGCGACGGCGTTTTGGGGCGAGTACTCAGTCCGACGGGCGAGCCGATAGACGGCGGGCCCGTCATTAAATTCAGCGCGCGCAGGCCTATCGAAAATCCCGCTCCGAAGATATTCGAGCGCAAGGCGGTTGGACGCCCGCTCCAGACCGGTATCCTCTCCCTGGATTCCATGACTCCGATAGGCAGGGGGCAGCGCGAGCTTATCATCGGCGACAGGCAGACAGGGAAAACGACCATCGTGGTGGATACGATTCTTAACCAGAGGGACCAGGATGTAGTTTGCATCTACTGCGCGATAGGACAGAAGGCCTCGACGGTCGCAGAGGTGGTTCAGACGCTCGAAGAAAACGGCGCCATGCAGTATACAGTCGTCGTTTCCTCGCCGGCGAGCGATTTGCCTGCGATGCAGTATATTGCGCCATATTCGGCATGTGCGATGGCTGAGTACTTTATGCATCAGGGGCGCGATGTGCTCGTCATTTACGACGATCTCAGCAAGCACGCGGTCGCTTACCGCACAATGTCACTGCTGCTGCACAGGCCGCCCGGACGCGAGGCCTATCCCGGCGACGTTTTTTACCTGCACAGCAGGCTACTGGAGCGCAGCGCTCAGCTTTCGGATCAAAACGGAGGCGGCTCAATCACCGCAATACCGATAGTGGAAACTATGGCCGGAGATATATCGGCTTATATCCCCACAAACATAATATCGATTACCGACGGACAGATATTCCTCGAGAGCGAACTTTTCCATTCGGGCATGCGCCCGGCGATAAACGTTGGCCTATCCGTTTCGCGTGTAGGCAGATCGGCGCAGAGCGCCGCTATGCGAAAGGTGACCGGCACACTCAGGCTTGACCTTGCCCAGTACCGCGAGATGTCGATATTTCTGCAGTTCGGCGGCGATGTGGACTTGTCCACCAAGCAGATGCTGGAGAACGGCGCACGGAAAAACGAGCTTTTGAAGCAGCCTAAGCACAGGCCTTACTCGCTGTCGGAAGAGGTGTGCCTGCTTCTTGCAGCGGAAAATAATATATTTTCCGAAATAGAGATCGACGAAATCGGAACGTTTTCCGCCGAAATGCTGGCGGAGCTCAAAAAGCTGCATCAGGATAAGCTGCAGCAGCTTGACAAGAAGAGAGACTTCGACGACGATCTCAGGAAGGATCTTCTGGTATCGATGAAGCGCATAGCCGGAGAGTACCTGAAAAGGTCGAAAAAACTGATTTGAGTTTGAGAGAAGGCGGGGAACATGTCGGAAATACATGAGATCAAGCACAGACTATCTGCGGTCAGGCAGACACGCCAGATAACCAACGCCATGTACATGATCTCCTCGACCCGTATGAAAAAGGAAGCGATGCGTGCGGAATACGCGCGCAGGTATATTTACCAGATACGCGCGACGGTAAAGGACATCATTGAAAAGTCTTCATATATAAGTCATCCGTATCTCCAGAAAAAGAGCGGGAATAGAGCGGCGTTTCTTGTGATTGCGGGCGATAAGGGGCTTTGTGGCAGCTATAACAGCGCGGTGCTCAAGTATGCTGCGGAGCTGATAAAATTACACGATACCCGGTATGTCGAAACGGTTGGGCGTATAGCCACGGAGTATTTTGCGCGCCGCGGAATGATGCCCGACGCCGAGAACCTTAGGGTGGCCCAGAATCCTCGGCTCCATAACGCGCGCGAGATTGCGGAAAATCTGCTTCGCCTTTATACAAGCGGCAAGACGGACGAGGTATACATTGTCTTTACCCGCTTTATCGACGTGACACAGTCCTATCCTTACTGCATAAGGCTTCTTCCGCTTTCGCTGGATGCCTATGAAGACGTAAAGCTTGACACTAGCTATACAGCTGATATGCTCTATGAACCGTCGCCGAGAGAGGTGTTCAACAATCTGGTGCCGCAGCTTGCGGTGGGAATCGTGTTCGCGGCGCTGGTTCAGTCTACTGCCAGCGAGCACTGCGCCCGGATGAACGCCATGCAGAACGCGACCAGAAACGCCGACGAGATGATAGAGAAGCTCTCGCACCAGTACAACACGCAGCGTCAGATTTCGATTACGAATGAGATAATTGAGATAACGTCAGGATCGATGGGCATAGAGAAGTATAAAAACAAGAAATAGTAATAGTATTTTAGCAACTCCTAAGGAGATGAAAGAGGCATGACAGGAAAGCTGACTCGCATATCGGGCCCGGTTGTGGATGTTCGCTTTGAAAAGGGCAGCGAGCCGCCGATCAATAGTCTTTTATACGCCCCCTCCGCCAATCTGCACATGGAGGTGGCGCTGCAGATGGAGCCAGGTACCGTACGCTGCGTAGCGCTCGAAGCTACGGACGGAATTTCATGCGGCGTTGACGTTGTTTATACCGGAGGCGGAATAACGGTGCCGGTAGGCGACGCCGTGCTTGGGCGCGCCATAGATGTGCTCGGAAGGCCGATAGACGGGGGCGGGGAAATAGAAACTAGGGAGCGTATGCCCATTCACAGAGATCCGCCTTTGTTCAAGTCGCAAAAACCAACAACAGAGGTGCTCTGCACCGGAATCAAGGTAATCGATCTGCTTGTTCCATATCCCAAAGGCGGTAAAATCGGGCTTTTCGGCGGCGCCGGTGTAGGCAAGACCGTTCTGATAATGGAAATGATACACAACATTGCCATGAACCACGGAGGATACTCGGTCTTCGCAGGCGTGGGAGAAAGAAGTCGTGAGGGAAACGAACTCATTTCCGATATGAAGACCTCCGGTGTTATCGACAAGACGATGCTTGTTTTTGGACAGATGAATGAGCCTCCCGGATCGCGTATGAGAACGGCGCTGACAGGGCTGACGCTTGCCGAATACCTGCGAGATAAGAAAAAGCAGGACGTTCTCCTGTTTATAGACAATATATTTCGCTTCATTCAGGCGGGCAACGAGGTTTCCTCAATGCTCGGAAGGATGCCGGCCTCGGTCGGATACCAGCCGACGCTCGCAAATGAGCTCGGCGCGCTGGAGGAGCGCATCGCAACTACGGACGACGGCTCGATAACCTCTGTTCAGGCGGTCTACGTTCCCGCAGACGATTTGACTGACCCGGCACCAGCCGCGATATTCTCACACCTCGACGCGACGACTGTCCTTTCGCGAAGCATAGCCGAGCAGGGCATCTATCCGGCGGTTAGCCCGCTGGATTCAAGCTCGAGGCTGCTTGACCCGTATATAATCGGAAAGGAACATTACGAAACAGCCCGGAGAGTGCAGGAATGTCTGCAGCGTTATAGTGAGCTTAAGGATATAATCGCCATTCTCGGTATGGAGGAGCTTAGCGAGGCCGACAGGACCACGGTATACAGAGCCCGCAAGATGCAGCGCTTTCTGTCCCAGCCGTTTTCGGTGGCCGAGGTGTTTACAGGAATGCCGGGCAAATTCGTACCGCTAGAAAAGACGATCGAGGGCTTCAAGGCGATTGCCGACGGCGAAGCCGACGATCTGCCGGAACAGGCGTTTTTCAACGTCGGCGAGCTCGATGAGGCGCGCGAAAAGGCTGAGAGGCTGCAGAAAGGCGGCGCGTGAGAATGAAACTTTTCGAGCTTCAGATAATGACGCCGGAAAAGGAGTTTTATTCAGGCGAGGCAGAGACGCTAACCGTTACTCTTCCCGACGGCCAGCTCACGGTTCTTGCGGGGCATGCTCCAATGGTAGCCGTTCTCGCGATGGGCGAGTTCAGGTTTAAAATGGCGGACGGTCGATGGACGGAATGTGTCAATACCGCAGGCTTTATGGAGGTCAGGCCGGACAAGGTCGTAATGTTCCTGCTCTCATGCGAGTACCCAGAGGAGATAGACGCAGAACGGGCGAAAGCGGCGCTTAAGCGTGCGCAGGAACGCCTGCAGGACAGCAAGACAAAGAGAGAACATGAGCTCGCCCGAGCTGCTATGACCAGAGCTATGGTAAGGCTTCGCGCAACAAAGAGCAGAAAATATAAAATTTAAACTTCCATAATAAAAAACCACTTCCGAGGAAGCGGTTTTTTATTATGTGTCATCAGCTCAATTTAGATGCCGATTTGATTATGCCTCAAATAATCCAGACCGAGTATACATAATAAGTAAAACAATTAAAGGATTCAAACCGCAGAGGTCCGAATCCTTTTTATCTTTATTCGTTGGAGCGGGCGACGAGATTCGAACTCGCTACCTCCACCTTGGCAAGGTGGCGCTCTGCCAAATGAGCTACGCCCGCAACGACAATGGCTATTATAGCAAAATTTAATACTTTGTCAAGAAATAGAGGAAAAAAACACAGAAAAATATTTAATTTACAAAATCTTAGTTTTTGTTTTTACTAATATATGATACAATAATTAATTAATGTAGCAAAATTATGATTAAGAATATGGCGCCTGGAATAAGTGGGGAAAGAAATGAAAGACACTAAAGGCAGCTTGCCCGAGCGCAGAACGATATATCGGACAAGTCCCGATCCGGACATGGGCTTAACTGATTCTGAAGTCAGGGTCAGGATTGAGTCCGGCTGGGCAAACAGCAGTATAGATTCCAAAACCAAAACGGAATTGCAGATTGTTACCGACAATCTGTTTACCTACTTCAACCTTATATTTGCCGTGCTGGCCGTGCTGGTCATCCTTGTCGGTTCGTTCCGCGACCTTACGTTTATGCCGGTCGTAATAATAAATACTATTATAGGAATCGTGCAGGAGATACGATCAAAGCGCACGCTGGATAAGCTGTCGCTGCTCTCCGAACCAAAGGCCAGAGTAATACGCGACGGCAGGGAGATTACGCTCAGCACCGATAAAACTGTTATAGATGACGTCGCTGTTTTTAGGGCCGGGAACCAGATTTATGCTGACGCTGTCGTTCTGGATGGCTCCGTACAGGTCAATGAGTCGCTGATTACCGGGGAATCGAACGAGATAACCAAAAACGCCGGGGACATGCTGCTTTCCGGCAGCTTTATCGTTTCGGGCTCATGCAGGGCGCGGCTCGATAAGGTCGGGCGGGATTCATATGTTTCAAAGCTCACTATTGAGGCTAAGAAGGCAAAGTCAAAGCAGAAGTCGGAGATGATGAGTTCCCTTACTAAGCTTGTAAAATGGATAGGAATCGCGATAATACCCTTCGGACTGGTGCTGTTTTACAATCAGCACTTTGTGCTCGGGCTTGATTTGCAGCGCAGCGTGGTTGGCACCGTCGGCGCGCTTGTCGGGATGATTCCCGAGGGGCTGTTCCTCTTGACTACGATAGCGCTGGCGGTAAGCGTAATGCGGCTCGCTCAAAACAGGACGCTTGTGCACGACCTTGAGTGTATAGAAACTCTGGCCCGCGTCGATGTGCTGTGCGTCGACAAAACAGGCACTATCACCGAACCAAAGATGGACGTCATGGGTACGGTTCTTCTCTGCGAGGATCGGTTTACTGAAGAGGACGTCCGCATGATTATGGCGGATTATACCGAAAATATGGCTACGGACAACGATACGATGATTGCGCTTAAGGAGTATTTTAAAGGCACATCCGCAAGAAAGGCCGCCGAAACACTTCAGTTTTCTTCGGCGTTGAAGTACAGCGGTGTATCATACGAAGACGGGGAGGGTTATCTCCTCGGCGCTCCTGAGAGGATACTTGAGGAAGAGTATATAAAATACCGCGACAGGATAGAACCGTTTCTCAAAGAAGGCTACCGAGTGCTCCTGCTTGCAATGTATGACGGCGGCGTAAGGGAAAAGGTCGACCCGTCGCTCGCCATGCCGGTAGCACTTATCCTGCTTTCAAACAGGGTGAGAAAGGAAGCTCCTGCGACCTTCAGCTTTTTCGCAAAGCAGGGAGTGGATATTAAGGTCATTTCGGGTGACAATCCGGCCACGGTATCAAATATCGCCAAAAAGGCGGGCATAATCAACGCGGACAAGTATATCGACGCAACGGTTCTCGATACCGACAAAAAGCTCCGCGAGGCCGTCACAAAGTATACAGTTTTCGGCAGGGTCACGCCCGAGCAGAAAAAAAGGATGGTTCAGGCACTCAAGGGAGCCGGACACAAGGTGGCCATGACCGGCGACGGGGTAAACGACGTTATGGCTCTTAAGGAAGCCGACTGCAGCGTCGCTATGGCCTCCGGCAGCGATGCCGCCTGCCGCGTTTCGCATCTCGTTCTGCTTAACTCAAATTTTGCTTCTATGCCCGACGTAGTTATGGAAGGCAGGCGTGTCATTAACAATATCGAGCGCGCAGCGGCGCTGTTCCTTGTAAAAAATATTTTTTCGTTCCTCCTAGCCGCTATTTCGATGATTGCCGTGCTGCCGTACCCGGTTACTGCGGCTCAGCTTTCCCTGGTCAGTATGCTGACGATCGGCGTGCCCTCGTTCTTCCTGGCGCTTGAGCCGAACACCGAAATTGTTAAGGGAAGATTCTTGCGTAACGTCCTTTTCCGGGCGCTGCCGGCAGGCCTTACGAACGTAATACTTGTAATAACGGTTTTGTTGTTCAAATTGGCTTTTAATCTGTCTCAGGATACCCTTTCGACCGTTTCGGCCATGATTCTCGCGGAGGTGGGAATAATTATGCTTTATCGGGTCTGCCATCCATGGAGCAGACTGAGAAGGATACTTTGGGGCGCGTCATGCGCGGCGGTTCTTATTTGCGTATTCTTCTTAAAAGACTTTTTTGCCCTGTCACCATTGGATTTCGGCGGCATTTTGATTCTTTTTACAGTAGGACTTGCCGCGTTGCCGGTAATGCGCTTTATTTCGGATGTTTTGAATTTTATCAGCAGCAGGAGGCGTACGAGGAGAGAAAAAAAGGAAAAAAACAATTTATAAAGCTTGCCAGTATTAATGAGAGGAGTTTAAAAATTGGGAGCAGTAAGATTTTACATTGCGCTGTGGAGCGCGAAGCTCATTCAGCTTGCAATTAAGATACTGGGTAAAAACGGAACATATTTCCCAGGAAAGGCGGCTATAAAGCTGTGTCCGGATTTCCTGGGACGTATCGGCAGGCCTCGAACGGTCATCGGGGTAACCGGAACAAATGGCAAGACGACCGTCTGCAACATGACGGCCGATCTTTTGGACGCGATGGGCGAAGACGTGCTGAGTAATCGTGCCGGGTCCAATATTAACGCGGGAGTTGCGACGGCGCTTATCGAAGGCTCGTCACTTACAGGCAAAAGCAAAAAGAAGATTGCCGTGCTTGAAATAGACGAGAGAAGCGCAAGGCTCATTTACCCGTACTTCAAGCCAGATTACATTCTATGTACGAATCTCTTCCGTGACTCTATGCGCCGGAACGCGCATTCGGAATACATCGCTTCGGTTTTGACGGAGTACATTCCCAAAACATCAAAACTCATTTTAAATGCCGACGACCTTATCAGTTCGGCGATAGCGCCGGACAACGAAAGGGTTTACTTCGGGATGGAACGCCTTGAATGCGAGTCGGAGGCTCGAGAAAACATAGTCAGAGACATCTCGGTCTGCCCCGAGTGCGGAAGAACGCTTACCTTTGATTTCAGGCGTTATCATCATATCGGCAGGGCGCGCTGCGAATGCGGTTTCGCTTCAAAAACCCCCGATTACCTCGCTTTGTCTGCAGATTTTGAGAATATGAAGCTTAAGGTTTCCGAGAGGGGGGAGCTTCGCGAGTATAGCCTTATTACCGATACGATTTTCAATATTTATAATGAACTCGCCGCAATAACGATTCTTCGCGAGCTCGGAAAAACCACTGAGGAGATTGAAAAAGCTCTAAAGAACACGAAGGTCGTTCAGTCGCGTTTCCTAGAAGAAAGCAAAAACGGAAAAACCGTTACGATGCTGATGGCAAAGGGCCTTAACGCGGTTGCCTGCTCGCGCGGTTTCGACTATATAAGCCGGGAATCTGGCAAAAAGATTGTCGCTCTCATGTACGATGACATATTCGACGAAAAAAATACTTCTGAGAATATCGCATGGATTTATGATGTTGATTATGAATTTCTGAATACGGACGACCTGGTTCAGGTGATCCCTTGCGGCGTAAGGGCTGCGGACGGCAAGATGAGGCTTTTAATCGCAGGTGTTCCGGAAGAAAAGATAACGCCTGTCCGCTGTGAAGCCGAGGTGGCGGATACAATACGATATACCGAAGCGGACAGGATTTTCCTGCTCTATGACGTGTACCGCCACAATATCGCGACAAAAGTCCGAGCCGAAGTTATGAAAAAGATTGAGGGGCTGGCCTGATGCAAATAGAAATACTCTATCCTGAAATATGCAACCTGTTCGGAGATTCGGGAAATATGCGATACCTCCGCCAATGTCTGCCGGAGGCTGAATTCACAGCGACGAAGCTTTGCGATGAGCCGCTTTTTGTAAAGGAAACTCCGAATTTTATTTATATGGGCTCGATGACGGAAAAGTCGCAGGGCAGAGTCATCGAACGCCTGATGCCCTACCGCGAGCGTATAGATGAGCTTATAGACGGCGGTACATGCTTTCTATTTACTGGGAACAGCATGGAGGTACTCGGTGAGAGCATTAAGTCGAATGATGATATGCTTGAGGGGCTGGGCATTCTGAAAATACGAGCCAAGCGGGATATGAAAAACCGCCTCAACAGCCTGTTTCTCGGTAAATTTGAGAAAATGGACATTGTTGGATTTCATAGCAGGTTTTCCACCGCCGATTCGGAGGAGCGGGGCTTCGCTGAGGTCATAAGGGGATGCGGCACAAACGCCGACTCAAAGACTGAGGGCGTAAGGAAGAATAATTTCTTTGGAACGTATCTTCTGGGACCGATTCTGGTGTTGAATCCAGACTTTACGCGCTATCTTCTCGAACTGATAGGTGCGGAGGGTAAAATTGCTTTTGAGGAGACTGCGCGACAGGCTTTCAAACTGCGGCTTGCCGAATTTAAGGACATGAAAAGACATCTGGATTAAAATCAGCTGGGCCCCCACTTGGTGCCCAGCCACTCGTTTACTTATGCGAATTGTAAAATTCCTTAAGCTCATCTTTTACGTTCTGCGGAAGTTCTGTTTTAGTTATGCCGCGGATAGCGCCCTCAAAGGAATAGAGCCTGTGAATGCACGCCGAGTCGTCGATAGCTTTTATTCTGAGCCACGCTCCCCTGCTGCCGGCTTTCTTTAAATCCTCGAAGGTGTTGATGCCGACATCGTTTAGCTGCCTTTCCACGACTTTTCCGATGTTCGGAAGCTTAGATAATTCACCCATAAAATCACACCTTTCATTTATTTTAGATAAGTGTGGTTATCCTCAGTTAATTACAAACCCTCCGTTCGGGCTTATAACTTGCCCGGTTATGAAGCCAGCCTTTTTGGAAGCTAGAAACGCGACAACTTCAGCAATATCAGAGGGCGTTCCGAGCCTTCCAATAGGCGTTTCCTCGCGCAGTATTTCAAGAGCTTCGGACGAGAGATTATTTAGCATATCTGTCATTATCACACCCGGAGCGACGCAGTTTACGTTTATGCCTGAGGGCCCCAGTTCTTTGGCAAGAGCCTTTGTGAAGCCGATTACCGCCGACTTGGCCGCTGAATAGGCAGTTTCACAGGAGGCTCCGCACAGTCCCCAAATCGAGGATACGTTGATGATATTGCCGGATTTTTGATGCACCATATACGGTATCGCGTGGCGGCAGCAGTTATATGTGCCCTCGACGTTGACGGCGAAAAGTCTGCGCCACTGCTCCAGTGTAATATCTGTTATAAGGCCATAACAGGCGAGTCCTGCGTTGTTAATGAGAAGGTCGACTCCGCCAAAACGTGATTCTATTTCTCCAAACATTCTTGAAATTTCCTCAGGCTTCTCAAAATCAGCCTGAAAGAGCACCGATTCTTCTAACTCTTCGGCAAGAGCGAATATTTTGGCTTTGGAGTGATTATAATGGAGAAGGACTTGGTAGCCGTCGCGGTGAAGGCAGCGGGCAATTTCGGCGCCGATGCCTCCTGAGGCACCGGTTATAAGGGCCGTTTTTTTCATATTAGGTTCCTCAATTCTATCAAGTTTAATTTAGATGATAAAAAAACTTGACATTGCTTATAGAATATGATACTATACTTTAGCTTTGAAGTCCAGAGTAAAATGAATATCGCGGAGTGGAGCAGTCCGGTAGCTCGTCGGGCTCATAACCCGAAGGTCGTAGGTTCAAATCCTGCCTCCGCAACCATAAGAAGCCCTGTAATCTCAACGGTTACAGGGTTTTTTCTCTTTTGCTTTTGGTATTAAGATTATGATTTGACGGTAAATCTGACGGTTAAAAATTATATATTTTTAGCTTTCTATTTAATTATCTTATCAAAAGGTTTATTGCTCATAGACCTTCCGGATCGTCTCCAGCCGCTTTGAGAGCTTTTCGCTGAGAACTTTCCCGTTGGCCGGCATGGCGTCTATGTGCGCGAGGTCACGTAAAATATAGCTGAGCTGCTTTTTGATGGACTTCCTCATAAAGGCGCGGTTCCGGCTTCTTTTCCGAGCAAACCTGAGATAGTCCGCGCGTGCCTTCTCCCTATAAGTGCGCGGCTTGGCTTCTCCAGGCGTGTGCAGAGCATCGATGATCTTCTCCGCACATTCCCGCGCCTCGTTGAGCAGCGTCATGTCCTGCGGGTATTTGATGTTGGACGGGGCACAGGTGGCGTCGACGATCATCGTGCCGCCGTTTCCCGGCTCGTCATCGTCGTTGTCATAATTTTCGACGCTGTCCTTATTCTCCTCCGGCTTGGGCTTCTGTGCCCTTGCGATGATCATCTCGTTGATCTCGCCCAGTACCTCTGGAGTCAATCGTTTGCGGAAGTACACCATCAGCGACTGGTCGAACGGCGGCCTCGAGTCGTCGTATTCGCGATAGCCGCAGAAGTAATGGAGATAGGCATGTTCCTGTATCATATTCACGGTTTCCTCGTCAGAAAACCCGTATTCCGCCTGGATAATGCACGCGCCCAGCGCCAGCCTCAGCGGCTTGGCGACGTTGCCCTCCCGATTCGTAAAAAGCTTTGCGTATCGGATTTCGATATCTTCCCACGGAATGGTTTGCGCCTTTTTGATCCATCGGTTTTCCGGGTTCAGCTTAAGCCCGACCGCCGCGCCGAAGTCCGTAGGCTGAGCTGGTTATCCTTGAATTTGTACATCGCGTCTCTCTCCAGATGCAAGTTTTTTTTCGCGTTTCGAGCGTATTCCCTGCATCTATTCTACCATATCCGAGGCTATAGTCTTATATAGTGGTGTAAATTCGCCGGAAAAATGAAGCCAGGCAAAGGTGGGTACACTTCATAGTGAGAAAACTACAGAAGGAAGAAGGTATCCGCACAATGCCTGACAAGAAAAGTATTCCCAGCATTGAG
>JAJUHC010000011.1 GCA_029268065.1 Clostridiales bacterium
TCCTTAGGCACAAGCGTGTCTATGTCTACCATTATGACGTCACGCCGGCTGTCTTTTTTCCACTCTTCCATTTCTCCGCCTCCTTGCTTCTCCATTATACCAAAAAAACACGCCCTCGGCGTGCTTTTTTGACAGGCTGGCATTATGAGCCGTACCTTACGGCACGGCTCATAATGGATTGGCGGAGAAGGAGGGATTTGAACCCTCGCGCGCTTTTGACACGCCTACGCCCTTAGCAGGGGCGCCTCTTCGGCCTCTTGAGTACTTCTCCAAGCCGACGGAAAGCATAGATGGTCAACGTTTATACGCCTAGACGCTAAGACATGATAGCATAGCCGCCTTGCTTTGTCAATGTAAAGACAGATATTTTTTATCTTTTCCGTCTCTTGACATCGTTCCCGCAATAAAATAATATAAAAGCGGAAATGAGGATGAATTATGGTTTTGGATTATAAATGGTTTGAAGAAATGGAGGCGCGCATACCGCACGGCGAGGTTCGCACGCGCTTCGCGCCGAGCCCGACGGGCTACATGCACGTCGGAAACCTCCGTACGGCACTTTACGCTTACCTCATAGCCCGTCGCTTCGGAGGCAGGTTCCTTTTGCGTATAGAGGACACCGATCAGGGGCGTTATGTTGAGGGCGCCACCGAGGCGATATACAACACGCTGAAAAAATGCGGGATAAGCCACGACGAAGGCCCGGATATCGGAGGCCCCGTAGGCCCCTATGTCCAGACGGAGCGGCGTGAGATTTACGGAAGGTTCGCGGCCCTGCTGATCGAAAAAGGAGGGGCTTACCGCTGCTTCTGCGGAAAGGACGAGCAGGAGGATGCCGAGCAGGGAGATAAGGGCATAAAGAAGTACGACGGCCGCTGCAGCCGTCTTTCCAAGGCTGAAATCGAGGAAAGGCTCAAGGCGGGCATGCCGTATGTCATACGCCAGAAGATTCCTGCGGGCTCAACATCCTTTACGGACATGGTTTTCGGCGACATCACGGTTGAAAACGACACCCTGGACGACAACGTGCTCATTAAGTCTGACGGACTCCCAACCTACAATTTTGCAAACGTGGTGGACGACCATCTCATGGGCATAACCCACGTCGTGAGAGGCTCGGAATACCTCAGCAGCACACCAAAGTACAATCTGCTTTACAAAGCCTTCGGCTGGGACGTTCCGCACTATATCCACTGCCCGCCGGTCATGCGGGACGCACATAACAAGATGTCGAAGCGCCACGGCGACCCGTCGTATGAGGACCTGCTCGCTCTCGGCTACCTCTCGGAGGCTGTTGTGAACTATGTGGCGCTGCTCGGCTGGAGCCCGGGGGGCGAGCGGGAGATTTTTACGCTTCCGGAGCTTGTCGGGGTGTTCGACATAAGCGGAATTTCAAAGTCGCCCGCGATTTTCGACATCACAAAGCTCAGCCACTTCAACAGCGAGTATATCAGGGCTATGAGCCTCGGGGATTTCCACGAGCTCGCGCTGCCATATATACGATCCGCAGTGAAAAAAGCGGACGCGGATACGATGGCGATAGCCGAGATACTGCATCAGCGCTGCGAGAGGCTCACCGACATACCGGAGAAGCTGGACTTCTTTGACACTCTCCCGGAATACGACGCCGCGCTGTATGTGCATAAAAAGTCCAAGACCGACGAAGCGGTATCCCTTGACATGCTGAAGACCGTTTTGCCGGTGCTTGAGGGCGTTGCCGAATGGACTATGGAAAACGTCCAGAACGCGCTTTTCGCGCTTGTCGAGAATCTCGGGGTCAAGAATGCCACCCTGCTCTGGCCGCTCAGAATAGCCGTATCCGGCAAGGCGGTCACGCCCGGGGGAGCGGTTGAAATATGCTATATTTTGGGCAAAGAGGAGACCCTCGCGAGGATAAGGGCAGGTATCAAAAAATTGTCATAAGTTTTTAGGAATAAATCACCCATTTGCGGAAAATCTATCCGCAAGGGGTGATTTTTTGCGCAGAAAGAATAAGATCCTTCTGGTCAGCTACCTTTGCGCCGCTTTACTGGCTTTCGGCGGCATGGCCGTCAAGGATTACACGGATATTTTAAACTACGAGCGCTTTATAAACAACGCCTATCAGCGTTCTTTCAACGAGCTTGTGACCTCGGTAAACGATATCGACACCGCGCTTTCCAAGGTCAAATACGCGACGACCTCTCCGATGATCAATTCACTCTGCACTCAGATATTCGGAAGATCGATGGCGGCTCAGATGTCCCTGGGCGAGCTGCCGTTTTCAAACTATGAGCTTACGGAAACGGCGGCCTTCATAACAAGGGTGGGAAACTACGCCTATGCCCTCTCCGTGATAACCGCCGGGGGCGACATGCCGCTGGAAAACGACATGCAGAACCTTCAGAGCCTCTCGCTGACCGCCGCAGCGCTCTCTTCAAGGCTTACCGAGCTTGAGGCGGAGGTGGGGCACGGCACAATGACCGTCGGAGAGCTGAAAAACGCTCAGAGGCAGACGGACAAAGCCGGAGAGAAGGCCTCTCTGGGTGAAAACTTCAAGCTCATAGAAAGCGAGTTCCCCGAGGTTCCGACGCTGATCTACGACGGGCCGTTTTCGGCTCATCTTGAAAATCAGAAGCCGAAGCTTATTGAGAACGCCGACGAAGTGGACAGCGAAACCGCGCGCCGGAAGGCGATAGAATTCATGGGCGTTTCGCCCGATAAGGCCGCGGTCGTGGGACACAGGGGCGGAAGGATACCTGCGTATCTTATCGGAGTGTCGACGGAAAAGGGCGACTTGACGGTGGTGGTAACAAAGCAGGGCGGAGTCGTATTGAGCGTTTTCGACGGCGCGCCGGTTAACGAGTCTAAAATAACTCCCGAGGAGGCTGTCGGGATCGCCAAGCGCTTTTTGACGGAACGCGGCTTCCCCAATATGAAAAGCAGCTATTGGATAGTCGAAAACAACGTCGCGCTTATAAACTTCGCCTATGTCCAGGACGGAGTCATATGCTACCCGGACCTCATAAAGGTTTCGATCGCGCTCGACAAGGGCACCCTGGTCGGTTTTGAGGCAAACGGCTATGTGACAAACCATTGCGACCGCGACCTGCCGGAGGCGGTCATCGGAGCGGGAGAGGCGAAAAGATTCGTTTCGCCGTCGCTTTCCATCCTTTCGCACGAGCTTGCGGTTATTCCAACCGACGGCAGATTCGAGGTTTTATGCCACGAGTTCAAGTGCCTTTCGCCAGAGGGCAGGCATTACCTGATTTACGTTAACGCGAAAACAGGACAAGAGGAGCAGATGCTCATATTGATCGAGGACCCGGGGGGAACGCTGACCATATAACAACCAAAAGCAATCGGGATGCCGGGGCATCCCGATTGCTTCAGACTGTCAAAAAACCTGAGAGCAAAAAATGTGCAAACAGTATTTAACCATTTTTCCGGCGGCGTGTACGCCGGAAAAATACGTTATCCCGCGCAATTGTGCGCGACCGGGGGTATCGAGCCGTAAGGCTCGTATCTAGGGGGTATTGGATACCCCCTGGAAGCGTGTCGAAACGCTTTTTCGACACGCTCAGGCAATCGGGATGCCGGGGCATCCCGATTGCTTTTGTCAATGAATTTCACAGGGGGGCGGTTGGTCTTATTTCGGAACTTATTTATCGGGAAAAGGGATGGGTTCTCCGCTCGCTTTGAAAAGGGGGAGTGGCGCGATGTATTTTATATCGTTTCGCTTCATCGCGTCGCCCTCGGCCAGAACCGCCATTTTTGATACAATGACGCCGCCTGCGGAGCTTACAAGCTTTTCGAGCGCACGGAGAGACTCTCCGGTGGATATAACGTCGTCGACTATGAGCACGCGCTTTCCCTTCATCGTGTCCGCGTCTTCCCTGTCAAGGTAGAGATGCTGCACGCCGTCGGTTGTGATGGACTTTACTATCACCTGCAGCGGGTCCACCATGTACAGCTTCGGCTGCTTTCTGGCAATGAAGTACTTTTTGCCGCTCTGGCGCGACATTTCAAATGCGAGCGGTATGCTTTTCGCCTCCGCCGTAATGATATAGTCGAATTCC
Source organism: Clostridiales bacterium (assembly GCA_029268065.1). Taxonomy (GTDB): domain Bacteria; phylum Bacillota; class Clostridia; order Oscillospirales; family Oscillospiraceae; genus DUPK01. The sequence goes on from JAJUHC010000011.1 coordinate 4,059, forward strand.
GGAGCCATCTCGAGGAGCTTTTTCGCGCTGGCGACGGTCAGCTCCACGTCTCCGAACATATTCAGCGCGCCTATGTAGAGATCCTCCGTGATTTCACAAAGAGGGAGATGGCGCTCAATGCCGCCGATGTCGATTTTATAGGCCTTCAATCGGATACCCTCCAATTTAATAAAATTCGCCTACATTATACTATACGCACGGAAAATGTCAATTTAGGAAACGCTTCTATGCGTTTACAAACACTTGTTGACAATGATTATATATGATGCTAACATTAAAAAACAGATGTCTGCGCTTAAAATAATAAACGGGTAAGCCAGACATTGGAATCGGGAAAAACCGTCGGCAACCACACAATTTTAGGAGGGTCTGTAATGAAGAAGCATAAACGCGCCATTTCTGTTTTAATTGCCATTTGCATGATAGCCGCTGTCATGACCGGCTGCAGCGGATCCGGCACAAGTTCCAGCCCCGCCGGCACGGCAAAGCCGAGCCCGGCCGCAAAGACTCCAGTATACGGCGGCACGCTTATCGTATCTCAGTCCACCCAGCAATTTGAAGACAACCTGTATCCCCCCACTGCGGCGAACGCCGACGTCCTGCAAAACGCCCGTCCCTGCCTTGAACCCCTTTTCAAGATTGCCTCGGACGGCACCCTGATTCCTTTCCTTGTAAAAGAGTATAAGATGGAGAATAACGGTCAGAAGTATACGTTCATTCTGCAGCAGGGAGTTAAGTTCCACGACGGAACCGATTTTAACGCTGAAGCCGTAAAGTGGAACATTGAGCAGACCCAGGCCGGAAAGATTCAGACCGTATTCAACACCGTAAAGAGCATAGACATCATCGACAACTACACGCTGGTTCTCAATATGGCGTCTCCGGACCTCTTCCTGCTTCAAACCGTTGCAACCTCCCTCCCCGTATTCATGGTTTCGCCCACGGCGGTTAAGACCAACGGCGCCGAGTGGGCCAAGACGCATCCGGTCGGAACCGGTCCCTTCAAGCTCCAGTCCTGGGATTACGGCGTAAAAATGGTTTTCGTGAAGAACGAAAACTACTGGGGCAAGGACGAGAACGGCAACAAGCTTCCGTACCTTGACGGCATAACCTTTAAGTTTATCCCCGAGAACGTTACATGCACAACGGCGTTTAAAAACGGGGAGATCGACGTTCTGCGCGCGCTTACATCAACTATGATCACCAACCTGAAAAGCAGCTCCAAGGTCACGATTTACGATTATGCGTTCCTGCAGCTCAACATCTGGTATCCAACCCTGGTTTCGGGGTCGAAGTTCCAGAATCTGAAGGTTCGCCAGGCCATAAGCTACGCCATCGACATGCCGACCGTCATCAAATCGCTTTTCGGGGCTGAATTTGACACGACAAACCAGGTTTCATATCAGGGAAGCCCAATGTACAGCAAGGATATAACGGGCTATAAATACGATCCTCAGAAGGCGAAGCAGCTGCTTGCCGAGGCGGGATACCCGAACGGCTTTGACGCTACGATAGTCGCCGAGAACACCCCCGAGAATTCCCTGCTCTGCCAGACCATACAGTCCTACTTCAAGGCCGTAGGCATCAATCTGACGATAGACCTCGCCGACGCCGCGCGCTTTGCTCAGAGCGTTATGTTCAGCTCCTGGGGCGACCGTCTCGCGGTAATTCCCTTTACATATACTCCTGACGAGATAGGCGCGGCGCGCCGCGTGCTCAACCCCGCCACCACCCTCTTCAAGAGCACCGTGGATTTCCCCGAGAAGTACAAGGGACAGGTTAACAGCCTCTTCGCCGCGACAACCGTGGACTCCGCCAAGAAGGCGTACGCCGATATGAACAAGTTCCTCATCGACGAGGCCTGCCTGCTTACTCCGATATATGTTAAAAAGTATGCGGTCGCCCAGCAGTCCTGGGTCCACGGCTTCGGCAGCGGAGCGGACGGCGAAAAGCAGATACGCTACTGGTCGCCGGAAACCGTATGGAAGGAAAAGCGCTAGAGCTTAAAGACGGAATAACGTAACGAAGTGAAAAGGGACATGGTAACTGTTTACCGGCAGAATACCATGTTCCCTTTCGTAATGGAAGCAAGAGAAAACGAGGTTTGATAATCTTGACTCAATATATCGTAAAAAAGATCTTTCAGGCGCTGCTCGTTCTGTTAATCGTAACCTTCATTTCCTACCTCATTATGGAGCTGATACCCGGCGACGCCGTCGATTTTCTCCTTGGTCTTGAGGCTACTCCCGAAAAGGCGGCGGCGCTGAGGGCAAGCCTGAACCTGGATAAGCCCTTTATCGTGCGCTATTTCATGTGGCTCGGAGGCCTTTTCAGAGGCGATATGGGAACCTCGATTTTCTACAACGACAGCGTTACCAACATTCTTGTGAAAAAGCTGCTGGTGACCTTCCGGATGGGGTTCGCCGCGCTCATAATAAGCACGGTCGTCGGGATAACCCTCGGCGTCGTATCCGCCGTAAACCGCGGCGGCTTTTGGGACAATCTTATCAGCTTCTTCGCCAATATCGGGATTTCAATACCCGCCTTCTGGCTCGGGATACTCTTCATTATACTGTTCGCGGTGAAAATGAAGGTCTTGCCCGTGCAGGGCTATACAGATCCCTCGGCGGATTTCTGGCTGCACACAAAGCAGATGGTCATGCCGGTGATCGTAACAGCCGTCGGCGCGCTGTCGTCCATGGTGCGGCAGACGAGATCCGCGGTTCTGGAGACCATAAGCCAGGATTACGTCCGGACGGCAAGGGAAAAGGGGCTCAGGGAGCGGGCCATACTTATTAAGCATGTACTGCGAAACGCTTTGATTCCTATACTGACGCTTCTCGGAATGCAGATCCGCGTTTTGTTCGGCGGGGTTGTAATAGTCGAGAATATCTTCGCGATTCCCGGAATGGGGAGGCTGCTCGTAAACAGCGTCTTTAACAGGGACATCACGGTCGTTCAGGGCTGCATCCTCATTATGGGCATTGTGGTAATAATAGCGAACCTGCTCGTGGACGTATCCTACGGCTTCGTTGATCCGAGAATACGCGAAATAAAGGATGTGGCATGATGAAAAAAGGCTCTTTTATACGCGTCCTTGTTTCTCGCTGGACCGTTCTGCTTTCCGTTATACTGATAGCTCTCTTTATAATCGCGGCGGTGTTTGCGCCTTTGCTGATGCCCTACGACCCCCTTGCCATGGACCTGCCGAACAGGCTCGCGGCGCCGTCTCTCAAGCATCTGCTCGGCTGCGACCTTATGGGGAGGGATATTATGAGCCGTATAATTTACGGCGCCCGCACATCCATGCTGATCGCCTTTGTATCGATCATTATCGGCGGCATTGCGGGAACGCTGCTGGGTCTCGTTGCGGGATACTTCGGCGGCGTCGTGGATACGGTCATAATGCGCCTCACGGACGCGATGATGGCCATACCCCAAATCGTTCTTGCTCTCGGAATAGGCGTCGCGCTGGGCAGGAGCACGCTCAATCTCATGATAGCCATAGGCGTGTCCTCCGTGCCGGCCTATATACGAATGATGCGCGGACAGACCGTGAGCACCAAAAACCAGATGTATGTGCTGTCCGCGAACGTCATAGGCTGCAGCGACTCCCGCGTGATGTACAGGCATATCCTGCCGAACAGCATTTCTCCGCTTATCGTCACCGCGACGATCAATCTGGGGGGCGCGATAATGGCGGAGGCAAGCCTCAGCTACCTCGGCCTCGGCGTGCCGCCTGAGATTCCCGCCTGGGGCACGATGGTAAGCGACGGGTTCCAGTACATAGAAACCGCGCCGATGCTCTCCGTTATTCCCGGCCTGTGCATCATGCTGGTCGTTCTGGCGTTCAATATATTCGGAGACGGCCTTCGCGATATGCTCGATCCCCGCGTCCGCGGAAGTCTGTGAGGAGGCGGAAGCATGGATAAAACCGTATTGAATGTAAATAAGCTTCAGACCGAGTTCCGTATGCGCAGGTATACGGTATACGCCGTGAACGGTGTTTCATACGACATCCACCCCGGTGAAATCGTCGGAGTGGTGGGGGAGAGCGGCTGCGGAAAATCCGTTTCTCAAATGAGCACGCTGCGTCTGGTTCCCTCTCCTCCCGCACATATCGCGGGCAATGCCGTATACGAAGGAAAGGACCTCGTCGACCCGTCAAACGCCGAATATCTCCGTTCGGTCCGAGGCGGAAAAATCGCCATGATTTTTCAGGAGCCGATGACCTCGCTGAACCCCGTTATGAAGGTCGGGGAGCAGATCTCGGAAGCTATCCGCCTGCACATGAAGCTCGGCGCAAACGAGGCGAGGGCGAGGACCATCGAGCTCATGAAAAAGGTTCGCATACCGGACGCGGAGGAGCGCTACGAAAGCTATCCGCACGAGTTTTCGGGCGGCATGTGCCAGAGGCTGATGATAGCCATGGCGATGAGCTGCGACCCGGACCTTTTGATAGCCGACGAATCGACGACTGCGCTGGACGTCACGATTCAGGCTCAGATACTGGAAATGCTGCGCGACGTCGTCAGGGAAACTCAGACGGCGCTGCTTATAGTCACACACAATCTCGGCATCGTCGCGCGCTACGCGGACAAGATTTACGTCATGTACGCGGGAAGCGTAGTCGAGTACGGCAGGGCCGCCGACATTTTTACGGCTCCGTCCCACGCCTATACCATAGGACTTTTAAACTCGGTGCCGAGGCTGGACGACGATAAGGACCGTATGCTGATGCCCATCGAGGGCTTTCCGCCAAACCTTCAGTCACGGCCGGAGGGCTGTGCGTTTAGCGCAAGGTGTACGCAAAAGCTGCCTGAGTGCGCCTCGTGTTCCGAATTTCCGCTCAAAATGGTCGGCGACGGGCATTATTCTTTGTGCATCAACGACCATTTGGACCGCAGCCAAAGGCGGAGCGACACGCTTTTTGAAGCAAAAAGGATTCCCGACGAAACGCTTCTTGAAATCAGGGGCCTGCACAGGGAGTTTCCGGTTAAGAAGGGCATCCTGTTCAAAAAGACCGTCGGAAAGGTCCACGCGCTGAACGATGTGAACCTGCGTATCCGCCGCGGCGAGACCCTGGGGCTCGTCGGCGAGAGCGGCTGCGGAAAGACGACGCTTGCGCGGAGCATTCTCGGGCTTATTTCCCCGACCTCGGGAGAAATATTATATCAAGGGACGGACCTGACGAAGCTCGACAAGAGAAAGACGAGGGAAATGCGCAAGGACATACAGCTCATTTTCCAGGACCCCTTCGCTTCCCTGGATCCGAGAATGAGCATAGGCAGCATTATAGGAGAGCCGCTTGTCGTGCATAAGCTCACGTCGGGCAAAGCCGAGTATCTGAAACGTGTTGAAGAGCTTTTTATCATGGTCGGCCTCGATCCGAGCCTCCGGGACAGATCCCCGCACGAGCTGTCAGGCGGACAGCGCCAGCGCGTCGGAATAGCGAGGGCGCTCGCGAGCGAGCCGCGTTTCCTCGTCTGTGACGAGCCGGTGTCGGCGCTCGACGTTTCGGTGCAGGCGCAGATTCTGAACCTGCTTGAGAGGCTTCAGCGCGAGCTCGGGCTTACATACCTGTTCATCGCGCACGATTTGTCGGTGGTGAGGCACATCAGCGACACCATCGCGGTCATGTACCTCGGCAGAATAGTGGAGAAGGGCGACTGGAAGACGCTCTGCAAGAATCCGATGCACCCCTATACCCGCGCGCTCCTGTCCGCAGTGCCGATACCCGACCCGGAGATCGAAAGGACAAGGAATATTGAGGCGATAAAGGGCGATGTTCCGAGCGTTTCGAGGCTGCCAGGGGGCTGCAGCTTCCATCCCCGCTGCCCCTACGCCTCCGCGGACTGCGCCGCCGCCGTTCCCGAGCTGCGCGAAACTGAGCCGGGACATTTCGTGGCATGCCCCGTCGCAGACGCCATAAGGGGAGCAAAATCGCAGGCGGGGAGCGCCGAATAATAGCTCAACGTTCTCTCACGTCGCACTCTAATGAGATTTCCTGCTTTGCTTTTATGCTTTTCTGGCTGTGCGTCATAGCTGGGGCGGAGCGATGGCTAAAGATTCCGGCGGGAGGACTTTATTTGACAAGCAAGGCCTTCGGCGATAAGGTATGGCTCAGAGGCACGGCGTCCGGCCGTGCCTTTTTCCATATCGCGCCGGGGCGGTATGAGTGAGAAAGCGAATTGCCCGAGGAATAGCTTTTCTTTTTTCAGTATCTGTCCTTTCAGGATTCGTGTTCAAATGCCCGCTTGCTTATAATTAAAAATGCGGGGAGAAATAATGTTTGATCATTTGACATTTTTCTGTGGCATATCGAAAAAAATCGTTTATAATAGATATTTAGAATAAAATGTACATATGAGGTAAAGATGAGAAGAACCCTTTCCCGAGTCTTTGTTGCGGCGGCGGCCGCACTGGCGCTTTTTCCTTCCCTGCTGTCCGCCTGCACGGACGGCGGCGGCCCGTCCTCGGCAGCGCAGACACCGGCGGCTTCGCCTGCCCAAAGCGTAAACGAGACCTTGAAACCGGTGCAGTCCGCGGACTCGGGATCCGAGCCCGGCTCAAATCCTGAGCCCTCCGTTCAGCTCCCGGCGGCGAAGGCTCCGGGGAATAACGTCAAGGTAAAAGCGCTCTACCTTACCGGATGGACCGTCGGAAGCGCCGAAAAGGTGCGGCACTACGTCGAGCTTGCCAATTCGACAGAAATCAATTCTTATGTAATCGATATAAAGGACGAATCCGGGCTTGTCGCCTATGAGTCCTCCGTACCGCTCGCAAAGGAAATCAAGGGCTGGGACGCGAGATACGAGCCGGAAAAGGTCATCGGGGCCTTCCATGACAGCGGTATCCGCGTCATCGGCAGGATAGTCTGCTTCAAGGATCCGTACCTGTCAATAAAAAAGCCGGAGCTTGCGATAAAAACCACCGGCGGCGGACTCTTCAGGGACGGGAACATGAAAGCCTGGCTTAACCCGCGCAACCGCGACTCCTGGCCCTATCTTGTAGCCCTCGCAAGGGAAGCGGCCGAAAAGGGCTTTGACGAGATACAGTTTGATTACGTCAGATTCCCGAGCGACGGCGATACGAAAGCGATAGATTACGGGGACGAGAGCCGGCCAAAGTACGAGGTTATAGACGAATTTCTGGCTTACGCCCGCAGGGAGCTTCCGGGGGTTGTGCTCTCGGCGGATATATTCGGGATAGTATGCGTCAGCCCCGCCGACACCGAGGATATAGGACAAAACCTTGAATATATCGGGAGAAGCGTCGATTATATTTCACCCATGGTTTACCCCTCGCACTACGCCCTCGGGCAGATTGTAAATGACGTAAAGTTTTTAAGACCGGATCTTGAGCCCTACGGCGTTGTTTTCAACACTCTGATGAAGGCAAAGGAAAGGATATCGAAGGTCGAAGGGTACGGCGCCGTGGTAAGGCCGTACCTGCAGGATTTTACGGCATCCTGGCTGGGAAAGGGAAATTATCAGAGCTACGGAGCCGAGCAGGTGCGCCTGCAGATCAAGGCTGTTTATGACGCTGGGTATGATGAATGGATATTCTGGAACGCGGGCAACGATTATTCCGAGTCTGCATTTGCAAAGAAAAAGTAGAAAAGGATGGCTGCGGCGCAACCTGCCGCAGCCATCCTGTAATTATTGCCAAATCATTCAAATTCCGGATAAGGCCCAAAGCGTTTTTTTTAAAGAATTCCCAATATACTTTCCGACGCTTTCGTGGTATAATTATAAAAAAATGTAGTTTTATGTAATCTGCCCGATGATAAGCTAGCGGCGCCGAGGCGCTGCAGCTCGGATTTCTTGAACTGCGGAAAGGAAGGTGCGGTATGGTGACGTTCTGGCTGATAGCGCTCGTGGTATTCCTTGTCGTTGAAGGCGCGACGGTGAACCTTGTTTCGATTTGGTTTGCGATAGGAGCGCTTGCGGCCCTTATAAGCGCGATTTGTCAGGCTCCGCTTTGGATGCAGGTATTTTGGTTTGTTGTGATATCGGCGGTTTCGGTTGCAGTCACGCGTCCGCTTGCAAAGAAATATCTCACTCCCAGGCACAGGCCTACAAATGCCGACCGTTTTATCGGTATGGCGGGCTTCGTGACGGAACGTATAGACAATCTCGGCGAGACGGGCTCGGCGCAGGTCGGAGGGAGGATTTGGAGTGCGCGTTCAGAAAGCGGCGCTGTTATCGAAGCTGGGGAGAAGGTGCGCTCTGTCCGTATAGAAGGCGTGAAGCTTATTGTCGCTCCCATGGATTCAATGGAGTCGGCAATGGCTGAAAAAGAATAAAGGAGGTAATTTATGAACACGGTTGCAAACGCAGGCAGCATCATCGGCTCCTTCGCGGGCGGAATAATAGTGATAATAGTTCTGCTCGTCATTGTCAGGAATATATGCATAGTGCAGCAGGCCAAGGCCTATGTCATAGAGCGTCTGGGAGCCTATTCAGCCACATGGAGCGTGGGGCTTCATTTCAAGATTCCGCTCATTGAGCGGGTAGCCAAGGTCGTGTCGCTTAAGGAGCAGGTCGTTGACTTCAAGCCGCAGCCTGTAATCACCAAGGATAACGTCACGATGCAGATAGACACGGTGATCTACTTTGAAATTACGGATCCCAAGCTTTACGCGTACGGAGTCGAGAACCCGATGCCGGCGCTTGAAAATCTAACCGCTACGACCCTCAGAAACATAATAGGAGAGCTGGAGCTCGATCAGACGCTGACCTCCAGGGATACCATAAACAGCAAAATGCGCATAATACTCGACGAGGCCACCGACCCCTGGGGCATACGCGTCAACCGCGTCGAGCTGAAGAACATAATTCCGCCAAGAGAGATACAGGACGCGATGGAGAAGCAGATGAAGGCGGAACGCGAGCGCCGCGAGTCGATACTCCGCGCCGAGGGCGAGAAGCGCTCCGCAATTCTGGTCGCCGAGGGCGAAAGGGAGTCCGCCATATTAAAGGCAGAAGCGAAGAAGGAAGCCAGGATACTCGAAGCCACCGGCGAGGCCGAGGCGATACTTACCGTCCAGAAGGCGGTTGCCGAAGGCATCAAGCTGGTCAACGAGGCGAACCCCTCGGATGCTTTTATAAAGATCCGCGCGCTGGAGGCTTTCTCCGCCGCTGCCGACGGAAAGGCGACGAAAATCATTATTCCCTCAGAAATCCAGAGCCTTGCGGGGCTTGCCGCAGGGCTTAAAGAGGCTGCCGGAGCCGTTAATCCGGAAGGAAAATAAGAATCCGGCAGGCTGAGCAAAACAAGATCAATCATAGACGGGGATTAGGCGTGTTTCGCCTGCCCGCGAACAGTACGGGCGCTTGAGCCCTTTCCATAATTCTGAAGTCCCGGGAACTTGACTATCCAAGTTCCCGGGACTTTGCCTGTTATGATATGCGACTGTCTGTATTTTTTAGATCAGCCCTGATTTTTTGAGGAGGCGCTGTACCATGGCGGCGACCTCGGCGCGGGTGACGCTGTCCTTGGGCGAGAGGGTGCCGTCGGTCCTGCCGTTTACGACGGAGGTCTTCAGGCAGGAGGCGATGCCGTCCCTGGCGTAATCCGAGACGCTCGCTCCGTCCTTATAGGCGAGAAGCAGAGCCGATATTTCGCTTTCGGAAAGCCCCGGCTTGAGCTTTTTCGCGATCTTCATCGCCCTTGCGAGCATCGTCATCGCCTGTTCGCGGGTTATCTGCTCGTTCGGACGGAAGCTGTTATCCTCAAAGCCCTTTATTATGCCGTATACGTGCGCTGTTTTAACGTAGCCCGAGAACCAATCCGTAAGCTTTACGTCCTTAAAGCCGCTCGTTTCGGTCTCCGGCTTGAGTCCAAGAGCTCTCACGACGATTGCGGCGAATTCCGCGCGGGTGATGAACTTGTCGGGATTGTAATTGCCGTTTTCGTCGCCCTTCACGACCATTCTCGAGCCCATATCGTTGATCGAGTCCTTGGCCCAGTGATTCGAGGCGTCGGGGAACTCGAGGGGATTCCACACCACCGTGTAGGTGCTGTTCGTGAGGCTGTTTATCTTCGCGTAGTATTTCCCGTCGATGACGACTATCTGGGTCGGCACATGGCTGAAGCTTCCGTCGCTGTTCAGCACGACGCCGGTTGTGATTTTTGAGGGGTCCACGCCGTCCGGAATCGCTATCGTGCGCTCAACGTAGGCGTTGAATTGGCTTACCTCAACGGTTTTGCCGCCGTGCGTGCAGCTTATCGTAAATTCAACGGGCTTGACAACGAGGGTATAGTTGCCCTTCGATGCCGCGTCCTCAACGATCTTAACGGTGTTTTCCGGCGGCGCCGCTATCTGTACCGTAACCTTTATGTCGCTCAGCGAGACGTTTGTGCCTATCTGCTGCGACACCGCGTCGATATTGATCTCGGCGGCGGGCAGGGTATAGCTTGCCGTCTCGGTTTTTACGACGAGCGTCGCCTCCTTTGACTCCATGCTCTTGACCATCTGACCTGTCAGGACGCCCTCGACGACGTCGGTTTTTGTCGCTACGGGTATCGTTACCGTCGCGCCCTTGTCGGAGCTTGCGAGAATGCTCTCGAGCTTCGCGGTGTCGACGCTCACCGTCGTCACGGTTTTGCCCTCCGAATTCGTCGAGGTGCTGGTGGTGCCTGCGGTCTTTGTTTCGCCGTTTACGATAACGTCTGTGCCGGTTCCGGTGTTTGTACTGGTATTTCCGCCGCCGCCACCGCCGCTGCTGCTAGAAGTGTAGGTGAAGGCTCCGGCGGGAACGACGCCGCTCGTGCCGCCCGCGGCGGCGACCGTTATGTCTACCGTGCCGGTGCCGGCGGGAGCCGTCGCGGTTATCTGTGTCGGGGAATCGACCGTATACGAGGCGGAACTCAGCCCGAAGTAGACTGCCGAAACATTAACGAAGTAGGTGCCTGTTATCGTCACGCTCGTGCCGCCAGAGGCGGGTCCGCTGTTCGGAGCGACGGCGGCGATTGTGGGCACGGGATGTATGTAGCTGAAGCGGTCGGCGGCGCTTGCAGAGCTAGTGCCGCCCGCGGCGGCGACGGTTACGTCCACCGTGCCGGTGCCGGCGGGAGCCGTCGCGGTTATCTGTGTCGGGGAATCGACTGTATACGAGGCGGAACTCAGCCCGAAGTAGACCGCCGAAACATTAACGAAGTAGGTGCCCGTTATCGTCACGCTCGTGCCGCCCGCTGCGGGTCCGCTTGCAGGGGATACTGAGGCGACCTCGGGGGCGTTCACCGTATAGGTAAAGCTTCTCGCATTGCTGTCGCCGTATATCGTCCTCACCTTGACGTTTACCGTGCCCGGACTGCCTCCGGGGGAGGTCGCTATGATCTGGGTCGCGGAGCTTACGGTGTAGGTCGCGGCGCTGGAACCGAAGAAGACCTCGGATACACCGACGAAATTCGCGCCGCTTATCGTTACGCTCGTGCCGCCGAGATACGAGCCGGCGGACGCAGACAGCGAGCTTATGACGGGGGTTCCGCTTGCAGTCGTGAAGGGCTTTATAAGGCCGTAACTCGTGCCCTCGGTGTTTGTCGCGTAGGCGCGGACATAGTAGGTGGTGCTCGGCGATACGCTGTATGTGGAGCTGAAGCTGCCCGTGCCCGTGCCGATTTGCAGCTTTGTGACTCCGCTCTCGCCTATCGTCGGCGTACTGTCCGAAGCCGAGATCACGACGCCTCTGTCTGTTACCGCCGCGCCGCCGTCAGCCGTGACCTCGCCGCCCACGGTGACGCTGGTGGCATTACCGCTGTCCGTTACGGGGTCCGCTGAGGTCACGGAAGGGGCGATGAAATCGATGGTCAGGACATAGCTTCCGCTGCTTGACCAGTTGCCCGCCTCGTCGCGCTCCTGCACAAAGAGCGTGTGGCTGCCTTCGCTGAGCGGCGACGGCGGGGTATACGAAGTCTCGGTGGTTTCGTTTGCGCCGGAGCTGAGGTTGCTGTTGTCGAGCTTGTATCTGAAGGTGCCGATTCCGCCGCCGCCTGAGGTCCAGGTCCAGGTCGGAGTCGAGTCGGTCGCCGCCGAGGCGCTTGTCACCGAGGGCGCCGCCGGCGGGGTGCTGTCGTAGGTCATCGAGAACTGAACCGCCGCGGTGTTGCCATTGGATGCAGAGTCAAGGGCGACGCCGGATGCAATGTCAACGGTTACTGTCCCATCGCCCGAGGGCGTGATGTTTATCGTGTATGAGCTTCCGCTGCCGGAAAGCGCTCCCTTTGTTCCTCCGCTTACGGTAATGTCGTCAGCCGTGAAGCCCGTAACGCTCTTGCTGAAAGTGATCGTAAGGGGTATCGGCGAGACGTTCGTCGGGTTCGGAGCCGTGGAGGTAATGCTGACAGAGGGCGGCGCGTTGTCAATCGTGTAAATCTCGCCGCTCGTATAGCCTCCGGCAATCGCGTTTCCGGCGCCGTCCGCTATGCCGGCGCCGCTGGAATTGAGGTCGAGCCTTATTGTGCCGTCGCCCGATACCGAGCTTACGGTCACGTCGTATACTGAGCCGCTTACCGGCGACACGGAGGCTATCGAGCCGTACGCCGAGCCGGTTTTAGTCAGGGTGAAGTCCGATGCGTCAACTCCCGTGACGATTTCGCTGAAGGTCACGCGGAAGATGACGCTGGATGCGTTCGTCGACGCATCCGACGGGCTCTGCCTCACAATGCCGACGACCGAGGGCGAGGCGGCGTCCACAAGCACGGATGCGGTGGAACCCATGCCGTTCAGAGTCAGCGTCGCGTCATTTCCTGCGGCGTCCTTTATTGTCCCGCCGTTTAAGTCGAGCGACGTGCCTGCGGCGATTCCGTCAGCGTCGGCGTCTCCCGAGGCGACGGTATATCTGAATAAAAGCGCCGAGGTGCCGCCGCCGGACTGGTAAGCCGCGTAGCGTGTCGTTCCGCCGATATCCAGAGCTATTCTGGGCGTTCCCGTGACCGCGACGGGTTTGGAAAAGAACACGGTGAAGTCGAGGCTGGCGCCCGACCCGTTGACGCCGCTCGAGAGTATGGCAACAAAGTACACCGTCGGGGCGACTGCGTCGATATGCACCAGCGAGGTGTCTCCGACGCTGCTCAGGTCAAGCTGGGCACTGTTTCCGGTGGCATCCGTTATAGTACCTCCGTTCAAATCCAGAGGCGTTACCAGGGCGATTCCGTCAGCGTCGGCGTCCCCCGAGGCGACGGTGTATCTGAATGAAAGCGCCGAGGTGCCGCCGCCGGACTGGTAAGCCGCGTAGCGTGTCGTTCCGCCGATGTTAAGGGCTATCCTGGGCGTTCCCGTGACCGCGACGTTTTCTGAGAAGTTCACGGTGAAGTCAAGGCTGTCGCCCGACTTGTAGACGCCGCCCGAGGGCACGGCGACCGACAGCAATCCGGGAGACACTCTGTCTATCGTATAGGACTCGCCGGCCGTGTATCCGGCGGCGATCGCGTTTCCGGCGCTGTCCTCTATGCCGGTGCCGCTGGAATTAAGGTCGAGCCTTATTGTGCCTTCGCCCAATATTGAGTTTACAGCCACGTCATAGACTGAGCCGCTGACCGGCGACACGGAGGCTATCGAGCCGTCCGCCGAGCCGGTTTTAGTAAGGGTGAAGTCCGATGTGTCAGCTCCCGTGACGCTTTCGTTGAAGGTCACGCGGAAGATGACGCTTGCAGCGTTCGTCGACGCAGCAGACGGGCTCAGCCTTACAATGCTGCTGACCGTCGGCGCTGATTTGTCTATCGTATAGGTCTGACCGCTCGTATAGCCTCCGGCAATCGCGTTTCCGACGCCGTCCGCTATGCCGGTGCCGCTGGAATTAAGGTCGAGCCTTATTGTGCCGTCGCCCGATACCGAGCTTACAGTCACGTCATAGGCCGAGCCGCTGACCGGCGACACGGAGGCTATCGAGCCGTCCGCCGAGCCGGTTTTAGTCAGGGTGAAGTCCGATGTGTCAACTCCCGTGACGCTTTCGCTGAAGGTCACGCGGAAGATGACGCTTGATGCGTTCGTCGACGCAGCAGACGGGCTCTGCCTTACAATGACGCCGACCGAAGGCGAGATGGTGTCCACGAGCACGGCGGCGGTGGAGCCCGCGCCGCTCAGCACAAGCGTCGCGTCGTTTCCCGCGGCGTCCTTTATCGTCCCGCCGTTTAAGTCAAGCGACGCGCCTGCGGAGATTCCGTCGGCGTCGGCGTCTCCCGAGGCGACGGTATATCTGAATAAAAGCGCCGAGGTGCCGCCGCCGGACTGGTAAGCCGCGTAGCGTGTCGTTCCGCCGATGTCAAGAGCTATCCTGGGCGTTCCCGTGACGGTGACGTTTTCTGAGAAGTTCACGGTGAAGTCAAGGCTGTCGCCCGACTTGTAGGCGCCGCTTGAGGGTACGGCGACAGACGATACCGTCGGCGCGCTGGTGTCCACAAGCACGGCGGCGGTGGAACCCGCGCCGCTCAGCGTAAGCGTCGCGTCATTTCCCGCGGCGTCCTTTATCGTCCCGCCGTTTAAGTCGAGCGACGCGCCTGCGGAGATTCCGTCGGCGTCGGCGTCTCCCGAGGCGACGGTATATCTGAATAAAAGCGCCGAGGTGCCGCCGCCGGACTGGTAAGCCGCATAGCATGTCGTTCCGCCGATGTCAAGAGCTATCCTGGGCGTTCCCGTGACGGTGACGTTTTCTGAGAAGTTCACGGTGAAGTCAAGGCTGTCGCCCGACTTGTAGGCGCCGTTCGAGGGCACGGCCACCGAGGATACCGTCGGCGCTGTCAGGTCGGTCGAGAAGGTCATGTCGTCACCGCAGACGGTCCCCCCCGCGTTCACGGCCTTCACCCTGTAATGGTAGGTCGTGTTCGGTGTGAGACCGCTGAGCGAGGCGCTGACGGAGGTTTCGGCCGAGCCTGTTAAGGGGCTTTCCGCCGCCGTCGCCGTCGAGCCGTAGCTTGTGCTGGTGCCGTACTCGAAGGTGACGGTTGTGCTGCTGCCCTTGGCGTTCACGGTGCCGTTAAGCGTCGCTCCCGTGGAGGAGCGGCCGCTCGCCGCGCCCGTCGCCGCCGTCGGCGGGGTGACCGCGGGGACGACATCGCTGAAAATAATCGAATCAAACATGAGCACGACGTCCATTTGTCCGCCCACTCTTGTAAAGACCACGGTATCTATGTCGTTCCAATTGCTGCCGAAGGTGAGAACCCCTCCGTTTCCGTACGAGGAATCGGTAATTTTTTTGCTGTAAGCAATAGCGTCGTCGCCAGAACCGTAAGAACCGTCAGCGGCGAAATTGAAGCCGTTAACATAAGCTACGCGCGTTCCGCCTGTTCCGCCCCGGAAGCCCTCGATGTTATAAACCATCGCATATTGTTCCGGCGGGCCGCTGAAGGGAACCACGGCCGCCATTGACGAAAGCTTGAACCTGCCCGACGCCCCGAACGTGGTAAAGCTGAAATAGGTCGCAGGATCCGCCGCTCCTGTGTTCATATAGTAGTCGTTAACCAGTCCCTGACCGGAGAATTCGGTGAAAGGGTCTGGTAGGCTCACAAAGTTATATGGGGTTTCAACGCCTATTGACTGTACTCCATTCGTTCCTCCGCTGCCATTCGTTTTAAAGGTAATCCCGTTGTATGTATAACTCTGCGTATTAAGACTATGTCTCCCGCCGGAAATATCGTCAAAGTACGCGTCCGACACCGCGGAGGTCCCGGCAGATTTTGTGGCGTAGCAGGTCTTGTTGCCCGCCTCGTCCTTAACAATTACGTTGAAGTAATAGGTGGTGCCGACCGTCAGTCCGGTGACCTCCTTTGACGCGATGTCCGCGGCGTAGCTGCCGACGGGGGTTCCGTTAGCCTCGATAGCCGTTACGGTGTCCAGGTTGTCGCTGAAGGAACGGTAGACAAGGTACTGGAGGGCGGACTGGGCGCTGACGTCGTCGCTCGCCTTGTTCCAGGTCAGCGTTAAGCCCGTCTGCGTAACGGAGGACGCGGTTATGGTCTTGTCCGCCACCGTCGGCGCCGTCAGGTCGGGAGCCGAAGTGGTGAACGGGATTTCAGACACAGAGGACGGATTGCCGTTATTATCCCTTACGACGACATACGCTTTGTAGGAGCTCGAGCCGGAAAGGCCGACTATGCCGGCGGAGTTGGAGGATGCCGCCGCCGTGCCCGTACCCTTCGCAAGCGCGGTGCCCTGCGCCATCACCGTCGCGGCGTTCGGAGCCGAGTCCGCCGCGTCGTAAACGAGATAATAATATGTTCCGGCCCTGTCAGAAGTGAAGTTCAGCGTCGCTCCGGTGGAGGTAACGGGGCTCGCGCTCGTTGAGCTCAGCGTCGGAGGAGCTATCATCAGGGCAAGCTTGTTCGCGCGAAAGTTCGAAATAAGCGTTGGCGGAGAGGCTTCTTGGCAGATATTGCAGTTGCCATCCGAGTAATACAGGGTGCCGGAGGAAGAATCGAACGCCACGCCTTCGGGAGCGTAGGCGGACGGGTGGACGACCGAGACCGTGCCGCCTAAGGAGGAACAGCGGAATACGCCGTAAGTGGTGTATGAGTTATCAGATCCGGTGAAATAAAGAGTTTTGCTCACGGTATCGATCGCGAGACTGTTTACGAAATAGCCGGAAAGGATAGAGCTGGAAGAACCCGTGGAAATATTGTACTTATATATGTAACCGTCAGATGAATCACTATCCGCATAATACAGGATACCGGACAGCGGGTCGAGCGCCAAGCCTTCGGGAATGCCTACACCGCTTAAGTCAGTATAGATCGGCGTGACCGAGCCGCCCGACAAAGAAACGCGATATACGCCCATAGAGCTGCTGCCATGTACCGCTCCCGAAAAGTATAACATCCCGTTTCCGGCGTCCAGCGCTATGTCGGTAATATCGTAGCCGCTGAGAAACACAGTCTGATCCGTGCCGGCAAGATTGTTTTTGTAAAGATTGCCGTTAAAGTCGGAGTAGTACACATAACCCGCGGACTGGTCGACGGCGACGCCTTCCGGAGTGGGTGAGAGCGTTTTATAATACTCCGTATAGCTCGAGGGGGACGGCAGGTTTGCGCTCTTTACGTAACAAAAGTCGCCGTCGACGGCTCCGCTGTAAAAAATCAGGTTGTTTGGGGCCGCCTTTGCCGGCGGCGTCAGCGCCGGCATGAAGCTTATCGCCAGAGCGAGCGCAAAGACCATGGAAATGAGCTTTCGTATAAACTTTTTCATATTTTACCCCCGTATTTCATCTATTGTGGGTTTCGTCACTATTTAACGCGCTGGTCGATCTCCGCTTTTATTTCTTCAAGAAGCCTTGCGTATTCGCGGCACTTTATCAGCCCCCAGCGGTGCGTAAAAAGCGCCGACTGAAGGCGGGGGTCGCTTTCGTCGATTCCTGTGGTGTTTAAGAATTTAGCGTAGTTTTTGTTGTAGTTTTCAAGGAGCCTCCGCTCAAGACTCCTCACGTTTTCAAGCTGCCTGTCTATGAACAGCGACTGCTCATGGGCTGGCAGCGCGCCCGAATAGAAAAGCTGAAGCAGGAATAGATCGTGCGAAATGAAGTCGGCGACACAGTTTTTCGAGGCTGTTTCAAGGAAGGCTTCCCGCCCCCTGTCCGTGATGGCGTAGACCTTTCTGTCTACCGTTCTGCCTTTGGCGCACTCCGAAAGCTCGACAAGGCCCTCGCCGACAAGCTCTTTCAGCGTCCTGTATATCTGCGCCTGATTTGCCGGCCAGAAGTATGAGGCTGACATGTCAAACAGCTTTTTGATGTCGTAGCCCGACATAGGTTTCATTGAGAGAAAGCCCAAAATACCCTGCTCGAGAGACATAAATAACCTTCGTTCATCAAACAATATCGTACTTGTATCATTATAGTTTATAATGTGAGATTAATAAACATCTTTTTCGAAAAATCTTACATTTGTTTTTATTTTTAGCAAGACACCAAATAATTGGCTAAATCCATGATATTTTGCATAAATTTGTCGAATACGATCACGATTCGTCAATTTGCGTAAAATAATAATTTTTTCTATTTCCAATTTGCAAAAAATTTGTTATATTGGTAGTGCGAAAAATCATTGTTTTTACCAAATGCCCTATTTCCCCGGCTGCAACTTGCGGCAGCTGAAGCGGCGCCCTCACAGGGCGGCATTTTTGACGGGAGGCTTCGTAATGCTACAGCTTGACGGATACAAAATATATGAAGAGCTCTCAAAAAACAGGAACTCGACCATTTACAGGGGTGTCCGCGAGTCCGACAGCGCTCCGGTCATCGTAAAACTGCTGAACAGGGAATACCCGTCGTCCGAGGAGCTGGCTGATTTTACCCGCGAGTACGAGCTTATGGAAAGACTCGCCTGCGACGGTATAGTGAAGGCGTATGCGATGGTAAAAACCCAGAACAGCCTTGCCATAATCATGGAGGACATCGGCGGAGAAGCGGTTTCAAGGATACTGAAGACGGTAAAGCTCACTTACGCTGAAAAGCTTTCGCTTGCAATACTCATGACCCGTGCGCTCATACAGCTTCACAAGATGAACATAATCCATAAGGATATCAATCCGACCAACTTCATTTGGAACATGGAAACGAACCGGCTCGTTATAATAGATCTGGGAATCTCCGCAGAGATCCCCAGGGAGTCCCTGCAGAGCGCAAACCCGGATGTTCTGGAGGGGACGCTTGATTATATATCTCCCGAACAGACGGGAAGAACGAACAGACCCGTGGATTACAGGACCGATCTTTATTCCCTTGGTATCACCTTTTACGAAGTATTCACGGGGCGCCTGCCGTTCACGGGAGACGACGATTTGGATATCGTTTACTCGCATATAGCGAAGCCGCCGGTTCCCCCCGTCGAAATCGACGGGCATATGCCGGAGATAATCTCCCGCATAATACTGAAGCTTATTTCGAAGGCCCCCGAGGAGAGGTACCAGTCGGCGGTCGGGCTTTTGAGGGACCTTGAATACTGCCGGCAGAATCTGAACTCCGGGATGGGGGCCGACCTTTTCTTCAGCCCGGGGCGGGGAGACGTCCTCGGCAGATTTGAGATACCCAAAAAGCTATACGGGCGTGAGGCCGAAATTGGAATCCTGCTTGACGGCTTTGAGCGTGTCGCCGAAGGCGGAACCGAGCTCCTGCTGGTAAGCGGGTATTCGGGTATCGGGAAATCCACGCTCATAAACGAGATACGCAAGCCGATAACCGGGAGAAAGGGATATTTTGTTTCGGGGAAGTTCAACCAGTACGAACGCCACGTTCCGTATTACGGCTTTGCGAGGGCGCTGAAAAGCCTTGTAAGGCAGCTGCTTTCAGAGCCTCAGCAGAGCCTCGACGAATGGAGGCGTCGGATACTGGAGGCGCTTGGAATCTCAGGGCAGATAATACTTGACTTAATACCCGAGCTCGAGCAAATCACGGGCCCGCAGCAGCAGCTGACGGAAACCGGTCCTCTTGAGGCGCAAAACCGTTTTCAGATGACTTTTCTCAGCTTCCTGAACGTTTTCGCGAGGGCGGAGCATCCTCTGGTCATATTCCTGGACGACCTCCAGTGGAGCGACACCCCCACGCTTGAGCTTATCAAATACATTCTGACCAAGGGAGATATGAAGTATCTTCTGATTATCGGCGCGTACAGGGACAACGAGGTGCTGGAGGGGCACCCCCTGCTTCAGCTTATTGAAGACCTTGGGAAGGAGCGGAGGGGAGCGTATCCTCTATTTCGGGAAATATTCCTGGAGCCGCTGGACTTTCCCGCCGCAAACGAGCTGGTCGCCGAAGCTCTGCATATGCCGCAGGAGTCCGCCGAGCCCCTGACGAGAATCGTCTATCAGAAAACAAAGGGGAATCCGTTCTTCTTAAGCAGGCTTCTGAACTCTCTTTATCAGCAGGGGAGCTTCACCTTCGTTCCCGAAAGGGGCCAGTGGGTCTATGACCTTAACAAGGTCGAGGAAGCGGAAATCAGCGATAATGTGATTGATTTGCTTGTTAAGGGCCTGGAATCGCTGCCTGCCGGAACTATGGACATTCTCAAGCTGGCCGCTTGCATAGGCAATCGCTTCGATCTGTCCGCCGTTTCGCTCATAAGCGGAAAATCCATGGACTCGGTCGGAAGGGACATATGGGCCGCCATGGAAAAGGAGCTGATAATTCCTCTTGACAATAACTTCCGCTTCCTGAGCACGCCGGGCTTGGACACGGTCCGAAGCGAGCTGGAAATGCATTTTTGCTTTGCTCACGACCGTATTCGGCAGGCCGTGTACTCGCTTATACCGGAAAGTGAAAGAAAAACGCTGCAGCTTCGCATAGGCAATGAATATCTCAGGCTCTTCCGCGAATCCAAACGTGAGGACGGTCTTTTCGATACCGTCAACCACCTGAATAACGCGGGGGAGCTTATTTCGGCAAGGGCTGATCGGCTTGAAATGATGGAGCTTAATTTCCTTGCGGGCAAAAAAGCAAAAAAGTCCACCGCTTTTTCGGTAGCGTTCAGTTATTTTAAAACGGCGGAAGCATGGCTAAGCCCCGAGGAGTGGGAGGGACTTCCCGATAAGCACTTTTCGCTGCTGATGGAGCAGGCGTACTCGTCTCTGCTCTCCGGAGAGCTCGACAAAGCCGAGGAGCTTTGCGTGCGTTTGTCGGACAAAGCAGAGAACAAGCTCGACCGGGGCGCCCTGTCAAACCTGAAGATATTGTTGTATATCTTTCAGGGCAAGCTGCAGGAGACGATAGAAGAGGCGAGGAGGGCCCTGCTGCTTTTTGACGTTATTCTGCCCAAAAGCGGTGAGGAGATTCGACATAAAACCGAGGAAGGGATTTCCAAGATGAAGCGATTCCTTACGGGGGTGACGGTCGAAAAGCTCGTCGGGCTCCCCCGAATGCGGGATCCGGAAAAGCTTATGGCTATGCAGCTTCTGGCCGCGGTGATTCCGCCCGCGATTCAGGTTGAGCCGGAGATTTTCACGCTCGCGTCGCTCATGATGCTCGAGCTGACGCTGACCTGCGGAACCTCGCCCCTGTCATGCAAAAACTTCGGAGACTGCGGCGTTATTTTCGGCTCGGTGCTTTCGGATTACGAAACCGGATATAATCTCGGAAGGGCGGCTTATAAACTGGCGCTGAAGCTAAAGGCCGATTCCCAGCTCTCTCCGGTATTCTTCATTTCAACCTACCTTTCCCACTGGCGCAAGCACTATTCCGAAGGCCTGCGCTTCTACGACCTCTCCTATCAGGCGGGGCTGGAAACCGGGGATATTATGCATGCGACCTATGCGGTGGCGCATAAGGCCCATGTGTCCGTTTGGGTAGGCAAAAACCTGAACGACTGCGTGAGGGAAACGGAAAAAAGCATCGCGTTCCTCAAGAAGGCAAAGGCTGCGGCCCCGCTGCTCCTGGCCGAAATAGTCCGCTACTCGATCAGGAAGTTTCAGACGCCGCCCGGACAGGAAGCCGACGCTGAGCTTGAAGCAAAGGGCAAGGAGCTGCTGAAAGCCATTGAGGAATCTCATAATATGGTTTTTCTGGGCAGATTTTTACAGCACAACACCTATGTGAATATAATCCTCGGCAATATGAAGGAGGCGGAAAGCTGGAGCGGGAAGGCGGACGAGATCATAGCCGTGTTGATTTCCGACTTTCAGACGCCGGACCATTACCTGTTCAAGGCAATGCTGCTTGTCGGAAAATACAGGGATTCCGACGGAGAGGAAAGGGATAAACTCCGGGAAACTCTGTACGTCATACAGGAAAAACTGAAGTATTGGGCGGAAAACTGCCCGGAGAACTATGCGCACAAATACTATCTGCTGTCCGCCGAAATCGCGGTGGCGGAGAACGGAACGCTTGACAAGATATCGGAGCTTTTCGGCAAGGCCTTCGATTCGATAGGAAAAGACGACTTCGTGCAGTTCAGGGCGCTTTGCAGCGAGCGCTGCGCGATCTTCTGGTTCAACAGGGGAAACGAAACGATAGGGAAGGCTTATATCAAGGAAGCCCACTATTATTACCAGCAGTGGGGAGCGTACCGCAAGGTCCTGCTGCTGGAAAGCCTGTACTCGCATTGCTTTATGTCCGACGATGCAAATGTCAGCGGCACCAGGATACCGTCTCTCGCCCAGACGCACACATCCATAGACATGCTCTCGGTTTTGAAGTTCACTCAGGCGATTTCAAGGGAGATAAAAATCGAAAGGCTCCTCACTATACTGATAAAAACCATGATAGCAAACGCGGGCGCGCAGCGCGGCTGCCTGATGCTCAGGAACGACGACGACGGTCAGTTCTATATCGAGGCGGCGCAGGACTCTGACAGCGAACTGCCCAGGGTAATGCATTCGCTTCCGCTGCCGGAAGGCAGGGAGCTGTGCCAGGAAATCGCGCAGTATGTCATGCGGACGGGAGAAACCGTAGTCATTGGAGACGCGGAGACGGATATTAACTGGAACAATAACCCTTATGTCAAGAATAACAGGATAAAATCAGTACTGTGCATGCCGGTATTCTACCAGAATCGCATAAAAGGCGCGGTATACCTGGAAAACAATCTATCCGACAACGTGTTTACGTCCGAAAGGCTGGAAACTCTGAAAATACTGTCGTCTCAGGCAGCCATATCGATCGAGAACGCAAGGCTTTACGAAAATATGGAGGCGAAGGTGAGGGAAAGAACGCTCCAGCTTAACGAGGCGAACGAAAAGCTGCGGGAGCTTTCTCTGCACGACCCGCTGACCGGTCTTTACAACAGAAGATATGTGTATGACTTCGCGTGTGAAAAAGCGGCGCAGATTATTAAAACCCGCCCGTCCGAGAGGCAGGGCACAGCAAACGCTACGGTAATCGGGGTTTTTATGGCAGATATTGACCATTTTAAGGAGGTCAACGATACCTACGGGCACTCGGCGGGCGACAGCGTGCTTATTACCCTGTCGCAAATCCTGAAGGATATGGTGAGCGCGGGCGACCTTCTTGTGCGCTGGGGGGGAGAGGAATTTCTCATAATCCTGTTCGACAGGAAGCGGGGCTGTCTGAGGGAGTTCTCCGAGCGGCTTTTAAAAAAGATCAGGAAAACCACGATAAAGGTTTCCGAGGGAAACGCCATATCCGTCACCTGCTCCATGGGCTGCGCCGAGATGCCGATGGATGAGGACGATCCCTGTATGCTTAACCTTGAAGACATGATAAACATCAGCGATTACGCGCTTTACAGAGCCAAGGAAAACGGGAGGGACTGCGCGGCGCATTTTAAACTTGAAAAAAGCATCGGAACCGATGAAGAGTTAAGGAAAAGCCTGAAAACCATTTCAAAGGCGACCGAACTGAACGGGGATTACTTCGGTATTGAGTTCTGTTGACCGAGGGCGGTTCCGAACGCTTTTCAGGGAGATGAAAAGCGGTTGGGGCTGTGGTCGCAATCGCTTTTTGATTGCGAAAACGGAGTCGGGGCCTTTGATCCGCACAAAAATATGCGATGATAATAAGCTGGGCGTAAATGGGAATGATTTTGCAAAGCAAGGGGCGGCCCGGCTTGCAGAAATTAGCAAAACAGCCGTACTGCGGATAAAGAGGCTTGATTTTGGGAGGGAGCCATGAAAATACGAAAGGCGATCGCATGGTTTTTTGTCTTAACGGCGTTATTTTCGATAGTCCCCCTAAAAGCCAGGGCGGCGGACAACAGCATAACCTGGACAGTTGAGGAGCTTGAGTTTATAAGGCGGCATCCCGTAATACGGCTCGGCGTTGACCCGCAGTTTGTGCCGTTTGAGTTTCTGGACAAGGACGGCCTGTACAAGGGCATCACGGCCGATTATCTTGATATTATCAGCCGTAAAACGGGCATCAGGTTCGAGGCGGCAAAAGGCCTTACCTGGCCGGAGGCCTATGAGTCTGCGCTGGAAGGAAAGGTCGACGTGCTGCCGGCCGTTTCAAAGACCGAGGAGAGGGAAAAGAGCTTCCTCTTTTCCGAGCCGTATTACTATTTCAGAAGAGTTTTAGTGACGCGCGACAGCGACACGGGAATATCGGGAATTGAGGACCTGAAGGGCCTGACCGTCGCGGTGCAGCGAAACAGCTCGCACCACAGCTATCTCATCTCAAATCCGAAAATCAACCTGAGCCTTTACGATTCCGCCGAAGCGGCGCTCGAGGCGGTCGCGAACGGCGCGGAGCGAGCCTTTGTCGGGAACCTCGCAACCACGAACTATCTCATACGCTCAAACGGGCTTACAAACCTGAGGTTTATCGCCTTTGAGGCGGAAAAGCAGCAGACCCTGCATATCGCGGTCCGAAAGGACTGGCCCGAGCTTGTAGGCATTCTGAACAAGGCTCTCGCTAGCATAACCGAAGAAGAGAAGATCTCGATAAACAACAAATGGATCAACCTGAAAAGCGACGCTGACTACGGTCCGATCGTGCGCGCGCTCGTTATCGCCGGAGTGCTGCTTGCCGTGGTTCTGGCCGTTTCGCTTTACTGGATTATGCGTCTGAGAAACGAAGTGGAGAAGAGGAAACGCATTCAGGAAGCTCTCGAAAGGGCAAAGCTGGAGGCGGAGGAGGCGAACAGCTTCAAGTCAAACTTCATGGCAAGGATGTCTCACGAGATCAGGACGCCGCTGAACGCAATAATCGGCCTGTCTTACCTGCTTAAAAAGACTGATATCACCCTCACCCAGAAAATGTACGCGGACAGGATAACGCAGGCCTCTACCAATATGCTTACGATCATTAACGACATATTGGACTTCTCAAAGATCGAGGCCGGAAAGGCAGAGCTTGAAAACATATCCTTCAGCCTGGACCAGTGCATACAGGAGGTAGTAAACATCATCTCCTACAAAATCGAGGAGCAGGAGATAGGCTTCAGGCTGACCAAGGACCCGCTTATACCGAACTGGTTTATAGGCGATTCAAAGAGAATCGCGCAGGTGCTGCTCAATATCCTGAACAACGCGGCAAAATTCACAAGCTCCGGCGAGGTGTCCCTGGACGTCAGGCTGACGGGGAAGGAAAGCGACAGATATCACATCATGTTCACCGTTAAGGATACGGGCATCGGCATGTCCGAGGAGCAGGTTGGACGGCTGTTCTCGCCCTTCAGCCAGGGTGACGTAAGCATAAACAGGCGCTTCGGTGGAACGGGACTCGGGCTTTCCATCGTAAAGAACCTTGTCGATATGATGGGCGGTCAGATAAGAGTTTTCAGCACCGAGGGGGAAGGCTCGACATTTATCGTTCAGTTGTCCCTGCGTGCTGACAGGGAGAAGGAAGAGCAGTACAGAAGGGACCTTTCCGCAGGGCATTTCAAAAGCATAAAGACGCTCGTGCTCGAAAAAACGGGATCGAACATGAGCATGATAGAGAGCTATCTGGGGGCGTTCGGCATGCGATGCGAGCTTACGACGTCCCCGGCAAGCGCGACGGGCATGCTTGAAGCAGCGAACGGCAATCCTTCCAAGCCCTTCGACCTTTTTATCATAGATTACGAAACGCCTTCGGAAGGCGCCTTCGAATACATCAGGTCGCTCAGGGCCGACCGGAGCATTGTGAGAATGCCCAGGATAATAATGCTTCTGCCCATGATGAGAGAGGACCTTTTCGGCAGGCTCGACGAATATGGAGTCGACATCGGGATAGGAAAGCCAATAATCCCGTCGATCCTGTTCAACGCCATACTTGACATTTTCAAGCTGAAGGCCGTATCGGCGGCACAGCCGTCCTTGAAAACGGAGCAGGCGGTCAGCGCTCCCGGAAAGCCGTGTCTGGTGCTGGTGGCCGAGGACAATAAGACGAATCAGCTGATAGCAAAAACCCTCCTGCAGCAGGCCGGCATGGAGGTCCTGCTTGCCTCCGACGGAAGGGAGGCTCTGGAGCTTTTCGCCGGGAGCGGGAGCAAGGTGGATTTGGTGCTGATGGATCTGCATATGCCGGTAATGAACGGCTACGAAGCCGCGATTGAAATCAGAAAGACATCCCGTGACGTGCCGATAGTCGCAATGACAGCCGACGTTATATTGGGGGTCAGGGAAAAATGCGAGCAAAGCGGAATATTCCATTACATCAGCAAGCCGTTCGACCCTGAGCGCTTTATTCGGACCGTGAGGGATATAATCGAGGAAAGCAGGACCGCGGAAAAGCCCGAAGCCGGAGCCCTCGACAGGGAGGCGGGGCTGAGGAATCTGGGCGGAAACCTGGAAGCCTATCGGCAGGTGCTGAGCGAATACCTGGCCGAAAACGGTGACACAGCCCAAAGGCTTGCGCTTGCAATAACGGAACGCAGATACGAGGACGCGGAGCGTATGGTTCACAAGATCAAAAGCAGCTCGGGCAGCATAGGCGCGAAAACCTTTTTTGACTTATGCGTCGTGATGCAGAGAGCGCTGAATGATAAAAACGATATTGAAATAGCCGGCCTTCAAGACAAGTTTTTGGGGGAGCTTCAAAGGCTCCTTGCGGAAATAAAAGAAAACGAGTAATAAGAAAAAGCGCTCCGAGCTGTTTGAAGCGTTGAGGGAGGTAAACTATGCCCGAGAAAATCCTGATTGTGGACGATTCGGCGACCGACCGCCTTATTGTCAAGACCATGCTCAGCGACTACGAGATAGCAACCGCCTGCGACGGGCTGGACGCCATGCGTCAAATTGAGACTGACGCGGACATAAGCATAGTGATTCTCGACCTTCACATGCCGAATATGGACGGCTTTATGGTCCTGGAGGCGCTGGGAGCCACAAACCGGCACAAGAGCCTCAGAACCATCATACTCACGAATTACGACGAAGCGGAAAATGAGATCAGGGGCCTGAAGCTCGGAGCCGTGGACTACATCAGAAAGCCTATAAATATGGAATCCCTCAGGGTCAGGATAGAGATCCATCTCAAACTCATGCGCATGCAGCACCTGCTCGAAGAAAAGCTGTTTGAAAACAGCTTGACTTTTGACGCCATATTTCAGCAGGCGCCTGTCGGGATAGCGATTTCGCACGACGAAGAGCCGAGAGGCGGTTCACGGGATAAGCTCCTTAGCATAAACCCGTATTTTGAGCGCATAACGGGCAGAAAGATGGAGGAGATCGTAAGGCTCGGCTGGGAGCGGATAACTCACCGCGAGGATCTGGATAAGGACAGGGAGTATTTTGAAAGGTTCATGGCGGGTGAAATCAGCGGCTATTCAATGGAAAAGCGGTATATAAGGCCCGACGGCTCCGAAGTCTGGGTGGATATGATTGTGGCGCCGCTAAGGCTGAAGAATGATAGCAAGCGCAGTCATATATGCCTGGTTCAGGACATCACGGAGCGCAAGGCGATGGAAAAAGCGCTTCGTGACAGCGAACGGACCAGGGCGCTGCTGCTCGACAACCTGCCGGGAATGACTTACCGCTGCAAATTTGACAGGGACTGGACCATGCTGTACGTTTCAAACGGCTGCCATGAGCTGCTCGGCTACACCCCTGAAAACCTTTTGTTCAACAGGGACATAGCGTTTAACGACCTCATAGTTCCCGAGTACAGGGAGGAGCTTTTTGAAAGGTGGAGGGAGGCGGTTAATTCCCACAGGAAGCTGCAGATCGAATATGAGGTTGTGACGGCTTCGGGCGCGAAAAAATGGGTTTGGGAGCAGGGACAGGCGGTTTATGGCGAGGACGGGACGGACGTTGTGCTGGAAGGGCTGATTCTGGATATAACGGACCGAAAAAACTACGAGCTGAAGCTCAAGTACTTAAGCGAGCATGACCCGATGACGGGACTCAGAAACCTCAGGTCCCTTGAGGAAGCGTATCGCGCGCACAAGAACAGCGGCGCTCAGGCAGGCAGCGCGGTGATAATGATAAATATCCGCAGGTTCAGCGTGATAAACAAGCTGTTCGGCTATCGCTTCGGCGACGAGCTGATTTGCGACGTTGCCCGCTGCCTTCTTCAGGTCGTACCTGACGCAAGCCTTCTCTTCCACGTTTCGATTGACCGCTTTGCCATTTATGTTCCGTCATACGGGGACAAAAGCGACCTTGTCGGGATATGCGAAAGGATCATAAGCGGGCTTGAAGCGGAAATCCATCAAAAAACGGTAAGCTTCAGAATTGGAGTGCTTGAAATAGACAAGTTTACCGCCTGCGATACGGAGAGCCTGCTGAAAAGAGTATCCGCCGCGGCGGACCACTCAAACGATCTCGAACGCATCGGCTTCTGCTTTTTCAGCAGGGAGATGGAGGAAAAGCAGAAGCGTGAGACGGCCGTGAGGCAGGCGCTAAACGAGGCCCTGTATAAGGACGGCGACGGCTCCCTGTATATGCTCTATCAGCCGATAATCAGCATGGAAACCGGAAAAATCGTGAGCTTTGAGGCGCTCGCAAGGTATGAAAGCGAGGAGCTCGGACAAATATCGCCTTCAGAGTTTATTCCGGTAGCTGAATCCTCGCTTCTCATCATTCCGCTGGGCAGGAAGATCATGCGCCTGGCGCTCAAGTTTGCTTCACGGCTTGCGCGGGAGGGCTACGAATCGGTGTCGGTGTCGATCAACGTTTCCCCGATACAGCTGCTTGGGGAGACGTTCCTGCCGGATTTGGAGAAGCTGCTCGAGGAAACCGGCGTCGCTCCAAGAAATTTGGATATTGAAATCACAGAATCCGTTTTTTCGGAAAGCCTTAAGGAGGTAAACGAGAAGCTGGAAAAAATCAATTCGATGGGAATAAAAATAGCGATAGACGATTTCGGAACGGGGTATTCTTCTCTTGCAAGGGAACGGGATTTGAAGGTAAACTGCCTCAAAATCGACAAATCCTTTATCGCTAAGCTGTCGGACATAAGCAGCGAAAAGGCGATAACCGGGGACGTAATATCAATGGCGCACAAGCTCGGTCACAGTGTGGTCGCAGAGGGGGTCGAGCAGGAAACTCAGAGGAGGTATCTTGTCGAGCACGGCTGCGATATGATGCAGGGATATCTTTTCAGCGGACCCATTGATGAGGAAACGGCCATAGAGCTGCTCAAAACCATTAATAAAGGCGAATAACAGCTCGGTTCTTTCCGAACAATAAAAGAATACGGTGAATAAGAATATCAGGTGCAAAACCCCTTGAACGGCGGATTTTTGCACCTGATATTTTTAACTGACACGGAGGATTCCCATGCAATTAGTATAATATTGAAATTTTATAAATTATTTCTAAATTTATAAAATTATTACTTTTTATCTGTTTGCAGCTAAATTATCTGTTATGCAATTCGATAGTCTATTATGTATGCGCCGGCGTTAAGGGAAGTGTTGTATAGGGAATTTTGGGTAAAAAACAAATGCGAGGCATGAAAGGCGTTTTCCGAAGCCTGATGCTTAAAAGTCTGTTTCCTGCTCACGAAGCAAGTGCCCGGGGCTTGGAGAAGTCAGCGTCAGATCAGAAAAGGCCTAATAATTGTGAGAGGTTTTTGTATGAAAAAGTTGATTTTGAATCTAAAAATTTCGGTTAAATTACTTTTCGGTTTCATGCTTATCACTGTCCTTTGCGTTTCAAACGGTCTGGTAGGAATGCTAAATTTAAATGCCGTAACAAAAAACGAGCAGCTGCTGTACGACAAAAATACTGCCGGCGCTATCGAGCTGAGCGACGCGCAGAGGGAGTTTTTGGAGGTAAGGATACAAATCAGAAACGTCGTTTTATACGAAGGTTCGGACAAGACCCAGTATTACGGGAATATCGAAAGCGGTTTCAAAGTCATCAATGAAAAGCTGAACAGCTATAATAAGAGAGTGAGCGACGGCAAGGAAAAGTCGATCTTCAATGAGCTGAAGGTCTCGTACGCCGAAAGCGAAAAGGAGATAAATTCGATAGTTCAGGCGTCCAAGTCCGGAAGCTCTGAGGCGGACCTGCTGCGGATGCTGGGGAACGCGGGCCAAGCAGCCTCAAAGACGGACGATTTGTTCAAAACGCTGTCGGATTATAACGCCGCTCTTTCCCTGGAAAAGGTCAAAAGCGACAATGCCTCGGCGAATAACGCAACATACGTTTTGCTGGGGCTTATGGGCTCCTCGCTGCTGATAGGAATAATACTGAGCGTGGTAAATTCAAAGATAATAAGCGCTCCAATAAAGAAGTTTGCTGCGCTCGCCCAGCTGCTTGCGGTCGGCGACACGAACGCCGAAAAGATAATGAGTGAAAATGACCGCAGGCTCAGGAAAAGAAAGGACGAAATCGGGATTCTGGCGGAAGCCTTCTTCAATTTGATTTCAAGCACGAACGAGCAGGCCGAAATAATACGCAGGATTTCGGAGGGAGACCTCGGCGCGGAGGCGACGGTAAGGTCCGAGGAGGATGTGGTCGGAAAAAGCCTTTCGAAGCTGATCGACACGCTCAATACCCTGATCACCGATATAAAACTGACCGCAGAGCAGGTGGCGGCGGGCTCCGACGTAGTATCAAACTCGAGCATGGCGCTGTCGCAGGGGGCGACTGAACAGGCAAGCTCGGTGGAGGAACTGACGGTGTCGCTCGAAGAAATATCCTCGCAGACCGGCGTCAACGCGCAGAACGCGCAGTCTTCAAACGAGCTTTCAAGAAAGGTGAAGATGAACGCCGAGGGCGGCAGCAATCAGATGAGCGAGATGCTCAAGGCCATGAACGACATCAATCAGTCCTCGGCCAGCATCAAAAAGATAATAAAAAACATAGACGATATAGCGTTCCAGACCAATAT
Source organism: Clostridiales bacterium (assembly GCA_029268065.1). Classification (GTDB taxonomy): domain Bacteria; phylum Bacillota; class Clostridia; order Oscillospirales; family Oscillospiraceae; genus DUPK01. Next base: position 34,700 of record JAJUHC010000011.1, read on the forward strand.
TCTGGCGCTTAACGCTGCGGTGGAGGCGGCCCGGGCGGGCCAGCACGGCAAGGGCTTCGCCGTGGTCGCGGAAGAAGTGAGGAACCTCGCGTCGAGAGCTGCACAGGCGGCCAGCGAAACCACGGACCTCATCGAAGGCTCGATTATAAAAATCGAGACGGGGACAAAGATGGCAAACGAAACCGCAGCGGTTCTTGGAACAATGGTGGAAGAGGTAGCGAAAGTGGCCGAACAAATTGAGTCCATAGCTGTGGCCTCGCGCGAACAGGCTTCCGCCATCGAGCAGATTAATCAGGGGGTAAGTCAGGTTTCACAGGTGGTCAGCAACAACGCGGCCATCTCGGAAGAAACCGCCGCCGCCAGCGAGCAGCTGTCAAGCCACGCGGTCCAGCTGAAAGAAAAGCTCAAGGTATTCAGAATAAAAACGGACGGCGGGACGGAGGAACACAATCCTCCGAAGACAGCGAGTCACGTTTCCCATAATAGCGGAACAGAAATGAAAAATGTGTCGAAACAAAAAAACGCAAAGATGGAGCTGAACTTCGGCAAGTATTGAGCCGAATATTCATCCCCCGGTTGTTTTATTTTTAAGGAAATATAAAGGGGAGCGTCTCAGAACAGACTGAGGCACTCCCTTTTGTATTTGTATATATTGCTTTTGCCTGAAAGGGCGATTACTCCCGACCGGAAGCGTCCTGCTCCTTTTCGGGCTTTGCTATCGTTTTCGGCAGCCCGCTGTCGAACATGAACATTACAAGCGAGCTTCTGGGTTCTCCCGTCTTGGGATCGTCAAACAGGCCGTCGTGGAGAAAAAGCTCGCTGTTTTCCTTCCATGCGCCGAAGGCCTTGGCGTTTATTGCCCCCAGCCAGGCACTGTAACATTTCCGCATGCCGGAGTTCTTTTCACCGCAGACGGAAGAGCTGTAGCTTATCGGAAGCGACCTGTCAAGGACGGCCGAATATCTCAAATCAAAAATCGGCTTCTCCTTCCTGAGCTTTTCAACGGCTTCCGATACTATCCTGTCGTAGAGCTCGACGCTCTGAGCGTCGGAGGCGTCAAACTCGTTGAACTGGGTGGTAACCATGACCCGAAGGCCCCGTCCCGGCTCTTCGCTGGGGTTAATCTCGCGCAGTATTTTTATATCCGGTTTCGGAAAAAGCTTGCTTTCAAGAAGCAGAAGATAAGGCTCAAGGCTCTTTAAAATCAGAATAACGGCGATGCTTCCTACAAGCGTGACGGCTACGCTTTTGCTGATATAATAGACCAAGAAGATCATGACGAGCGTCAATATAGATCTAAGCATTTATATTCTCCCCGTAACCCGTATACCATATACATTATCATTATACACGGCAAATTTCAATATCAAATCTTTTTCGGGGGAATTTTGCAGATAATAAGGATGTCGGCTGCGTCTGCGCCTCTGCCCGCCCGGCCGTTTACGACGGGTTTTCAGGCAATTCAAAACTGCTCGACAAATTATAAATTTTATCTTTATTTTTTGCGATATATATAGTATGATGTAGTGAAAGCATAAAATGCGTGCATTGCAGGTTTGTCAAAACGGAGAAAAAGCGTGATTCCCTTAGCAGCTTTCATGTTTGAGGTGAAGTGAATGTATTTTGGGAGCGTTAAATTTTTCAAGCATCTTATTGTGACGGTTTTGTTGATAATGCTGATCCTGCCGCCGTTTTTCGCGGCAATATTCGCTGTAAGGTACGCAAAAATCAGCGAAGAGCTTGAAAAGTTAGACGGCAAGTTAAACAATCAGATGATAGAGCTCCAGGCCAGGGTCGACAATACCATCGACGAGAAGATTACCAGCCTCGACAGTTCGATAAACTTGCAGCTTAAAAAGTATAATACGGAGCTTGATTCCTCGATAGAAAGCAGGAACGCCGATCTTCAGAAGCGGATAAACGCTTATGTGGGTTATCAGTTGGAGGAGCTGAGGGACGAGCTGAACTACTCGATCAGAAGCGAGTATGCCGCGCTTTTCAACCAACTGAAGGATTATGCCGGCGCTCAAAAGGCGGGCGCGCAGGCTGTCTCAAAGCCATAACGAAGAAAACATTCAAGCAATATTTATACTTTCTCATACGTTTTGCGTACGGTCAGTATTTATAGAACAGGAGAATTCACATGGGGCTTAAGGATAATTTTTATCAGGCAATCAGGGAGCTGCTAGGCGGAGGAAAGCCGTCGGGTTCCGATTCGGATGAGCCCAGCTATCGCTCCGACTTCGACGGACGTTCTGAAAGGGACAAATCGGAGTTTGCGGGCAAGGATTCGGGGACTTTTACGGACGAATATGATGAGGAAAGTAATTCCGACGAAAGTCCCGAAATCAAAAAGTATGATGACTACGCCTACGGGAAAGCTAAGCCAGAGTCCGGAGGGCTCTTCGGGCGCCCCAATCCTTTCGGAAAGCCCGTTCCCCCTGAAAGACCGGCGACCGCCGGACAGCCGAGCGGCGGCAACTGGTCCGATTATTTCAAGGAATCCGATCCGACCGGCCGCAGGCCCGAGGAGGAAACTACCGTAATTTCAAAGAGCACCGTCGTGGTAGGCAGCATAAGGTCGCTCGCCAATGTTACAATTGAAGGCAAGGTCAGCGGCAATGTCGACGTGCTTAAGGACGCGACGCTGAAGGGCGTGCTTGTGGGCGACCTCATGTGCAATAATTCCAGCATGCGCGGTTCGACTATGCAGGGCGACGTGCTCTCAAAGGGAAAGGTCTATATAGATAACGATTCCATGCTGCTGGGGGACCTCAGGGCTCAGTATACCAGCGTCGACGGAAAGATAAAGGGGAACATGGACATAGGCGGAAAAATACAGCTGCATCAGAATGCCATTGTAGCGGGAAATATCAATGCCGCCAGCATCACGGTCGAGGACGGAGCAAACCTCAGGGGTTTTGTGAACACCACCTTCCTGAGCGAGCACGGAGATACCGCCTTTCCCAGCCAGGTTGAAATCGAAAGCGACGGGGACACCGGCGCTGAGGACTTTTAAAGGACTGATGCCCGCCTTCAGGCGGGCATCAGACTGTCAAAAAACTCCCTCGCAGGGATATTTAAATCTATTTTTCCGGGAATTCACTTCTCGGGAAAATACCTCAGCCCGCGCAAATCGTGCGCGACCGGGGGTTTCGCGGCGCAAGCCGCGTATCCAGGGGGCATTGGATGCCCCCTGGAAGCTTGTCGAAGGACTTTCCAATATACTCGATGCCGCGGCGGACGCCGCGGCATCGATATTTTGGGTATTACGGGATACTCCGGTTACGAGGCCTCTATGAAAGAAGGCCTTTGAAGGAAGAAAGGGACATGCCGCCGGAAATTCTGAGCCTCGTAAGCTTATACTGGTTATCTCCGTGACGGACGTAGCCGGAAGCGGTGGTAAAAGCCGCCTTGTAGCCGAGCTTTGAAAGCAGGTTTATGGTCGTTTGGTTATATTTTCCGGCGGGGTAGCAGAACGTGCTGACGCTTATCCCGAGACGGCTTTCAAGGGTTTTCTTAGAATCCAGAAGCTCGCTTTCCTGGCTCGATTCCTTGAGGGTCGCCATGTCCAGGTGATGCACGGAATGGCTTCCTATCGAATTTCCGCTTTTCAGAAGGTCGCTCAGCTGTTCCCAGTCGATGCTGTTCGGGCCTACCGAATTTGTGATGATAAAGAAGGTGCCGACGAAACCGTATTTTTTCATAATAGGCCATGCCGCCTGATAATTATCCTTGTATCCGTCGTCAAAGGTAAGTAAAACAGGCTTTTCAGGCAGCTGTGCGCCGCTTAAGAGAGCGTCGCAGAACTGGTCCGCCGTTATTGTATGATAATTCTGACTGTGCAGCCAGGCAAGCTCCTCCTCAAACTGCTTTTCCGACACGCAGAGGGAATTGCCCGGGTTTGTGCTTATGGAATGGTACATAAGAACGGGTACGCCGCCTTCGGGGAATTTGACGGACTTGTTTTGCGTCTCGGAAACCGCGGCGGCATGGGTGACGTGCTCGCTTTGCGAGGGCTTTTGCTCCGCGGTAGCTATTTGTCCGGAGAGCGGGCTTTGCTCCGAGGGCAGGGTTATCTCCGCCTGATCGCTCGTTTCGCGCTGCCATGAGGATAAATTGCCGCACGGGATCATAAGCATAATAACTGAGGCCAGGAGCAATAAAGTAATTTTTGAAGGGTTCAAGCGTATCATCCCAACATTAATATTTTGGCAGTCCGGACAAAGTGAAGGCCTTCGGGAGCTTTCTTCGTAGTCGCTTTTTGTGTATTTTTGTAATATTATATACTTTTCCGGAGAGCCGCGTCAATGAATTTTTAAGCGATTCCCCGAAAGCAGCAATATCGTCAAGGCAGCCGGAAAATGCCGTTAACAGCGTTCAGTCTGGGTTTTGAATGGGAGGCCGCCATGCAAGCAAATTTGTAGAGTATGTACATTTTTATCAATAAAAATAGTTGATAATGATGTATGGAAAAAATGGTGGGGATAGTATAAAATAAAATCTGTACTGCTGGTCTAATTATGCATACTTTTATACCGCGAGACGGATTCGTCTGCCTTTCCAGTATTAATTGTCCCGGAGAGGGATTGTTAATAAATTAAATTAGAGGAGAATAGTTTATGTCGGAAAATCAAGGAGTTTCTAGCGCCAACGCTCCGAAGCCGCTAAGCCGCGCCCTGAAAACGTTTTTCGGAGTCGGCGACATGACCTTCACGTTCATGACGAATCTGGAAACGTATTACTTCATGTTCTTCCTTACGGACATCGCGAAGTTTGGACCGGCGCTGATCGCCTCCATCACCTCGATAGCGTCCATGGTTGACATGGCTCTTTCCTGGGTTTACGGAGGAGTTCTCAGCGGCGTGAAAGCTGGAAAGTGGGGCCGTTACCGCTCCTGGCTCATAATGGTGCCGTGGATCGTCCCCTTCCTTTATGCGCTCCAGTATTTGAAAATAGGAAGCAATGATGTTGTATCTGCGGTTATAATCACCGCGGGCGCCATTACCAGCCACATTCTTTGGAATACGGCTTATGTTGCGAACGTTACGCTTATCAGCGTGGTCGGCAAAACTCCCGAAGGCAAGGCATCGATGGCCTCCAGCCGCGGTGCGTTTCAGGGAGCGGCGGGCGTCTTGTTTTCTTATATAGGACTCCCTCTCACAACCTTCCTCGGCGGGATTGTAGGGCAGGCGAACAGATTTGCCGCGGGCGCCTTCTGCCTGGCCGCCGTATTCGCTCTCGGATACTTTGCACACTTTAAGATGACCGAGGGATATGAGGACATAGAGAGCTCAGAGTCCGCCGCCGCCAATGCTTCTAGAAACAAGGTTTCGGTCGCTGACATGTTCAGGGCGCTGTTCCAGAACTCTCAGCTTCTGATACTGATCGTCGCGTATATTATTTGGTGCATCTATCAGTTCGTATTTGCCGGCACTGCAGTCTACTACTGGAGAATAGTCGCGGGAAATATCGGACTTAACAACACGTTTATCCTTTTGACCAGTATAGCTTCCGTGCTCGGGGCGATATCCGCGAGACAGGTGGCCAAGAAGTCGTCGGCTCGCACAACAATGCTGATCGGCTGCTTCCTCTCGGGCATTTTCCTTTCCTCGATTGCTTTCCTGTACAAAATGCCGATGGTCGTAATGACGATGGCTGTTATCGGCAGATTCTTTACGGGATTCTCCAACGCCACCATCGCGGTTCTTTTCTCCGATACAATCGTATACGCCACCTGGAAAACAGGAAAGAACGCCGCAGGCTGGATAATGGGCCTCATGAACCTGCCTGTTAAGATCGGCGTGTTCCTGAGAGGTATCATCATTACCGCAGCCCTTGCGGCTATCGGATATTCCGCGAAGCTGACTCCCGCTCAGTTCACTCCGGCGCTGAAGCAGGGCATCGCCATGACCTTTGGTCTAATTCCCGGCATTTCCCTGCTTGTAAGCGGTCTGATCATTCTGTTTGCCTTTAAGCTTACCAAGGAGAGGGTCGCACAGTATCAGGCTGAAATCGACGCCAGGGGCATTAAATAATAGAAGAATTTTGAAGGAGACATTGAATATGGCGGTTCCGAAGTTTGACCCGAAGGAAATAAAAAGCGCGGCGCCCGGAGAAATGCCGGTCTTTGATTATCCGGTTACGCCGAAGGAAGGCTTTTTGGCAGCCTATGCAAAGAAGCCCCTGTGGTTCAATACGTATTCGTGGGAGGTCGCGAGATTCTGCCCGAAGGTTAATCCCGACAACGTGGCACGCGCCTTTGTGTTCGACGGTACCGGAATGCCCAAGGAAGAGGGCGGCGGGAAGGATATGTTCGGCATCGAGTGGGAGTATGTGCCTGCGGTCGGCGGCTCCATGGTAAGGCCGGGCAAACCCTTTATGAGCGACGCCAACGAGTGGTATGACAAGCTCGTCTGGCCGGACGTTGAAAAATGGGACTGGGAAGAGAGCGGAAAAATAAACGCGAACTTCTTTTCGGACACGAAGGTAAACCAGGTCATGCTCATGAACGGATGGTATGAGAGGCTCATCTCATTTATGGACTTTGAGGGAGCCATTCTGGCCATGGTGGACGACGAGCAGAAGGACGCAGTCAAGGAGCTGTTTGAAAAGCTCTCCGATCTTTACATAAGCATACTGGATAAGTATGTGAAATATTACCCGCAGATCGAAGTGTACTGCATACACGACGACTGGGGTTCACAGAAGGAGACCTTCTTCTCTCCTGATATTGTGTCCGAGCTTATCGTTCCCCCCATGCGGAGGGTCACGGATTTCCTGCATTCCAAGGGCAAGCTCTGCGATTTGCACAGCTGCGGCCAGATACTTAAGCAGGTGCCTAATATGATCGAGGCAGGCTGGGATTCCTGGAACCCGCAGCCCATGAATGATTTCGATAAGATTTATGAGCTTTACGGCGACAAGATCCTCATAGGAGCCATGCCGGAAGACGCGGCTTCCCTTAAAGATCTTCCCGAAGGGGAGCAAAGGGCTAAGGCCAGGGAATTCGTGAGAAAGTATACAAAGCCCGGCAAACCCGCCTATTTGAATTACGGTGCGACGGCGCTGGTGACTCCGGCGTTCATGGAGGAGCTCTACAAGGAATCCAGGATCGTCTGCGGCGGCAGATAATTAATTTACATGCATTTCAGGAGATATCCTCGCGGATATCTCCTGAGCGCATAAAGAAGTTTTTTAAAACAGAAAGGCGAGTCTTATGAACAAGTATCCTCATCTTTTCAGCCCTATCACCATAAGGGGCGTAAGGTTCAAAAACAGGATAATTGCGGCGCCCGTGCTTATGGTTCCCGGCACGTCCGACCACAGAGCCCCGGATGAAAAAAAGATTTTGTTTATGGAAGCCAAGGCGAAGGGCGGGGCGGCGGTCGTCACCACCAACGAGACGCCTATCGACAACCCGTATTCGGACCGGAAAGGTACGGGCGATATGGCGCTCCCGAAGTACAGAAGCGATTTCACCAAGTGTGCCGCGGCGATAGCGCGTCACGACTGCATACCAAGCGTCCAGCTTTATCACGCCGGAGACAGAACATGGCCGCGAGTCATCGGAGGCAGGAATCCTCTGGGTCCGAACAGCTACGTCAGGGAGGACGGGGTTCAGATAGACGCCTTTACGGAAGAGACTATGGCGGAAACCTGCAGGGATTTCGCGAAATCCGCCCTTATGATGAGGGACTGCGGTTTCAAGATGACGCAGATACACGGCGGGCACGGCTGGCTTTTCTCCCAGTTCCTTTCTCCAGCGACAAACTGGAGGACTGACGAGTACGGAGGCTCCATCGAAAACAGGGCGAGATTCCCGCTGCGTATACTGAAGGCCATACGCGAGGCCGTGGGCGACAGCATGCTCATAGAGTTCCGCATGAGCGGAGATGAGCATATGAAAAACGGCATCACCCTGGAGGACGTGTGCAAATTCGCCGTAATGGCGGAGCAGTACATAGACATAATCCATTTGTCGGCGGGCTCGTACTTTTCCACCAACCAGTTCATGTTCCCGGGAATCATGGTGCCGGGGGGACCCGAGGGATGCAACCTTTACCTTGCAAAAGAGGTAAAGAAGCACGTTAAGATTCCGGTAACGACCGTAGGAGGATACGGGTCTGATCCGGCCGAGCTTGACAGGATAATACGCGACGGGGAGGCAGACTTTATCGCCATCGGGCGTCAGATGCTTGCCGATCCGGAAACGGTAAACAAGTGGCGCCAGGGCAGGGAAAACGAAATCACGCCCTGCGTGCGCTGCATGAACTGCCTCGGGCTTTTCGACAAAAATCAGTTCAACTGCGATGTAAACCCTGCAATCGGGCAGGAGATTTACGATCTGCTTCAGATGAAGCCGCCAAAGCATTCGCGGAAAGTTGCGGTTATCGGCGGCGGGCCCGGCGGAATGGAGGCAGCGATAATCGCGGCGGAGCGCGGGCATGAGGTCATACTATTTGAAAAGGAGGAGAAGCTCGGCGGAACTCTGAACTATATAAGCCACGACTGCCACAAGTATCAGCTAAGGAGCTTTAAGCAGCACCTCATAGATCGCGTCGGGCGCTCGAAAATAGACGTTCGCCTCGGAGTCGAGGCAACGCCTGAGATGATCGAGGAGCTCGCTCCATTTGCGCTTATTCTGGCCGCGGGCTCGACGATAGCGGTTCCCAATATTCCCGGGCTGATTGAAAACGGGGCGCTCAGCGCAAAGGATGTCGAGGAGCACCCGGAGAGAATCGGAAATAGAATAGTCATTATAGGCGGAGGATTGACAGGCTGCGAAACAGGGCTCCATTTCGCCGAAACCGGCAAAAATGTGGTGATACTCGAAATGGGGAGCGATATAGCGGTTCAGGCAAACCACATGACAAAACCGGCGATAATGGAAACCTTCGCCCGCCTCTCAGACAGGATAAGCTATATGGTTGATACCGTATGCACCGAAGTGACAGGCGAGGGCGTGTATGTGCAGGGACCCGCGGGGAAGCAGCTTATTAAAGCGGATACGGTTATATACAGTGTCGGGCTTAAGGCGAGAAACGACATGGTCGAAAAATTTGAAAAGTGCGACGTGCCTTTTTTCCGCCCCATAGGAGACTGTGCGGGAGTCGCAAACGTAAGAAAGGCCGTTTACACGGGATACCACGCGGCGCTTGATATTGACTGAAATAATCGTTATATAAACCCATACGGCGGCCTGCGCCGCCGTATGGGTAAGACTGTAGACAAAAACGAATTTAAAAATGATATAACATCAAAAAAATATTTTTCCGGCGGCGTGTACGCCGGAAAAATACATCATCCCGCGCAATTGTGCGCGACCGGGGGAATCGCGGCTTTAGCCGCGTATCAAGGGGGTATTGGATACCCCCTTGAAGCGTGTCGAAAGACTTTTTCGACACGCCCACCCATACGGCGGCCTGCGCCGCCGTGTGGGTAAGACTGTCAAGGCATAAGAATAAAAATGTAACAACAGTATAAAAGGTTGTCTAAAGTCTTATCCCCGCCGGGCATTGCCCGGCGGGGATAAGACTTTGAATCAAAAAAACAGCAATAAGGTTGCCGGAGCGCAAAAAAGCAGCCGTTTAGACGTCCGGCGATACAATCAGGACTCCTTAAATATGAGAGTCATGAAGTTGCGGATGCTCTTGCGCCAGACAGTCCATTCATGGTAACCGGGACACTCAAAATATGCGCAGGAAACGCCGTTTTTACGCAAAAAATCCATATTTTCGGCGACCTGTGGGTATAGCCTTGCCTCGTCTGTGCCCACCGACATATAGAAAAGCCTGGTTTCCTTTTTGAATACCTCGGAGCCGGAAAACACGTCGCGGCAGTTGACCCAGCGGTACCAGCGGTCGTCGAAGGAGCCTGAAAGCATGGCGGTGTAGCCGAAGAGCCCAGGATGGTTGCACGAGGTCTGCGCGCTGTGGTAGGAACCCATCGAAAGGCCCGCTATCGCGCGGGAGGCTGTTTCGGGTATCGTACGGTAGAGCCTGTCGATAAGAGGCATGCAGTCCTTCGTGAGCAAGCTGTCAAAGTCGCCCGCCATGAAATCGCCGGGGTTGTCGTAATTTATGTCGTAGAGGCAGTTCATTACGATGATCATTTCCTCGCAGGCGCCCTCCGCGATAAGGTTGTCTGCTATGTAGTTTATCTTGCCCAGCCATATCCAGTCCGCCTCGGTCTCACCGCCTCCGTGATGCAGATACATAACCGGATAACGCCGGTTTGGATCCTTGTTATAGGAAGGGGGCGTGTATACCCAGCAGTTTGTTACGTTGCTTGTTTTTGACGACTTGTAGAGCTCCATGTGCAGCGTACCGTGCGGTACGTCACGCCAAATATAGGTGTCGTCGTTTCTGTCGGGCACCTCGACGAAGTTCAGTGACTCATGCGCGCCATAGGCGAAGGGCGCCTGCGGGTTTCCGACAGAATTGCCGTCTACGAAAAAACGGAGAAAATGGAAGCCTGGTTTGACGTTGTGCATGGTAAGCGTCCAGTAGCCGTCCTCGCCCCTGACGAGCGGGTGCCGGGTTTCGCCCAGTTCGCCGCCAATTCCGGATACCGCTACACTCTGCGCTTCAGGCGCGTAAAACGTGAAGGTGACGTTTCCGTCAAGGTCTGCGCTTACGCCCTTGGGAGAGGGATAATGCTTGGGACCGAGGCTTCCGTTAAGGCGCATCTGCATGTAGGCCGGAGAAAAAAACAGAGGGTGAGATTCATAAGCGATATTGATGGGCTTATCCATAGTAAAACCTCCGATATTGTTAATGTACTAATTAATTATATATCTCTTATTTTCAATGTCAAGTTTTGGCTTAAATAGAGCCTGAAACTCTGAGAACAGCTCGCTGCCTCGATGAGCCGGAAAAGTGATGTCCCCTCGAGGTAAGTGAAGGGATGACACTTGACAACATGTTTATCAAAATCACATTAAAAATAATAGAAAAAATGCCACAAAATTAAACAAGTAATGCAAAATTGCTTTACATAATAATCTGCTGATGCGGAGCGTTTGGGACGGTGCGGACAGCCCCGAAAAAATAACGCCGACGTTATCGTGACAGAGGGGTCAGAACTGTCCGATAACGTCGGCATTTGACATTTGATTAATTAGCTTCCGCTCTGACACGCAAGGGAAGACTAGCTGGCCATAGCGGGTATTCTTTCCTCTTTGTGATCCACGGAATACATATAGACGATGAGGTCGAGAACCTTGTTGGAATAGCCTATCTCGTTGTCATACCAGGCCACAACCTTGACAAAAGTGTCCGTAAGCGCTATGCCGGCGCCCTTGTCAAAAATAGAGGTATGGGTGTCGCCGAGGAAGTCAGAGGAAACCACTTCTTCATCGGTATAACCCAAAATTCCCTTAAGCTCGCCCTCGGACGCCTTCTTCATAGCCGCGCAGATTTCATCGTAGGTGGTGGGCCTAGCAAGATTGCAGGTAAGGTCCACTACGGAAACATCCAGGGTCGGGACACGCATAGACATGCCCGTCAGCTTGCCGTTAAGCTCGGGAATCACCTTGCCGACAGCCTTTGCTGCGCCGGTCGAGGAGGGAATTATATTTCCCGAAGCCGCGCGGCCGCCGCGCCAGTCCTTAAGCGACGGTCCGTCTATCGTAACCTGAGTGGCGGTGACGGAGTGCACGGTGGTCATGAGGCCTTCCCTGATGCCGAAGTTGTCGTTGAGAACCTTTGCGATGGGAGCCAGCGCGTTTGTGGTGCAGGATGCGTTGGATACAAACACCATATCGGAATTGTAGCTTTTGTTGTTCACTCCCATGACGAATATTGGCGTGTCGTCTTTGGGAGGTGCGGACATTATGACATGCTTTGCGCCGGCGTCTATATGGCCCTGCGCCTTTTCTTTTGTAAGGAAAACACCGCTTGATTCAACGATATATTCCGCGCCGATCTTGCCCCAAGGGATTTCTGCCGGATTTCTGAGCGAATATACCATAATTTTTCTTCCGTTGACCGTTATGCTGTCGTTCGAATAACTGATGTCGCCTTCAAACTTTCCGTGCATCGTATCGTAACGAAGCATGTAGGCCATGTAATCGGGCGTCATGCCGGGATCGTTGATGCCGACGAACTCTATATCATGGTTTTCAATGCCGGCCCGCAGCACAAGGCGGCCGATCCTCCCGAATCCGTTGATGCCAATTTTTACTCCCATAATTCAACCTCTTTCAATACAACACATATAGCAAAAAACAGCTTTTATTTTAAAACCCATTTTATTGTATCAACAACTTTTTCCGTTGTCAATAATTGTTTCAACAATTATTTCATGTTTTTACAAAAAAAATAGGGCACAGCTTTTCAAACAAAAGTGTACCCCAAAAAAACAGTTTTTATTTAAACAATTTAAAGAACGTTTATTCCATATGTTTTGAACAGCTTTGCGGTTTCGGGAGACAAATGGTCGTCCGTGATTACGGCGTCGATATCCTCGGGGGAGGCGAAGGAAAAGGTATTTACTATACCGACCTTGTGCGAATCCATAAGTACGATGGTTTTTTCCGCCTTGCGTATGACGGCGCGCTTCAGCTCGTTTTCAGCCTCGACGGCACAGGTGAAGCCGGTGTCGAAGCTGAAGCCGGAGGTTCCCAGAAACGCGATGTTGAAATTAAGGCGTTCGATTTCGTTTATGCTCCTGATGCCGTTTACGCTGAGGTTATAGCGATTGACCTCGCCGCCAATGAGATGCGCCCTAACCTTGGAGAGCTTGGTGAGCTCCAGCGCGCAGTTTATGCCGCTTGTAAAAATCATGTAGGAATCGTCCGGAAAATGGCTTGCCATTTCGATTGCGGTGGAGCCGGAATCAAGATACACGGATAAGCCGGGGGACAGGAGCTTTAGGGCCTTCTGAGCTATAAGGCGTTTTTCGGCCGTGTTCCTTGCCGCGCGGATATTGTAATCCACATCGGTTCCGACTATCATTCCTATGGAACGCGCGCCGCCGTGCACGCGGACTATACGATTTTCCAGATCCAATGCCTTGAGGTCGCTCCTGAGCGTCATTTCGGAGACGTTGGGAAACTCGCTCTTGAGTCTTGCGAAGCTTACGGTGCCTTCCTTGTTGATAAGCTCCACTATGGTGTTGCGCCGCTGATTCATTTAAAAATCCTCCGTTTATCTTCTGGAGCATATTGTAATCCCAGCGAATCATTTTGTCAAATATCCATTTTCTTTCAAAACAATAATTTCAAAGGCGACGCCGCGCTTGGATTTGTCCGCGCTGCTCAAGCCTGCAAAGCAACGGGAGGCGGCCGTTTCGGAATGGGATACCCGAAACGGCCGCCCCTGCGAAGCTGTCAAACTGGCCGATTAAAGGGACTTTTCGTTTTTATTTCGAAAGCAGGTTGTAAATTATCTGCGCCATTTCCGCGCGGGTCGATTTGCCGAAGGGATCGATAAGACCGCCGCTTCCCGAAATCTTTCCGCTTTCAACAAGCGCCCTTACGGCGGTTAGGGCGTAATCCGAGATTTGCCCGGCGTCGCGGAAATCCGAAAGCGTCCTTGCCGAGGCGGATTCCGGAAGCATACCCAGCTTGCCGAGCGTGCGGTAAATGAGGGTAAACATATCCTGCCTGCTTATTTCAAGCTCGGGACCGAATCTGTTGTCGCCGATGCCGCTTGCGATGCCGAGGCGCTTCGCCGCGGAGAGGTAATTCGTGTAATAATCCTTTCCGGCGTCTGCAAAGTTGTTGGATGGGGTCTCGTCTGGAGATATGCCGCAGGCGCGCATCAGCATCACTATAAACTGCGCCCTGCTAAGCGTCTGCTCGGGACTGAATACTCCCGCGGAAGTGCCGGTCGTTATGCCTCGCGCCGAAATAAAGGTAACGGCCTTGCAGTACCAGGCGCCGTCGGCGACATCTGTGAAGCTGAGCTTGTTGTAGCCCACCGCGTATTTGGAGAAGTGCGAAGCGGTGAATTCGACCTTGCCGGTCGCGGCGTTGTATGCGCCCTGGACATATTTGAGGCTGCCGGCGCCGTCAATGTAGTAGACCACGATGGCGTTCGGGTCCTCACCTTCCAAAGGGGTATAGGGAATCCCGACCGTCACGCTGCCGCCGCCGAAGGATGATACCGTGCTGCCGCCCGCAGTCACGGAAAAATCGTAAACCGGCCTGTCACCGACAAGCGACTTTGCCTCCTGAGACAGTGCCGACCCGTCAACCGCGGTGATGCTTATTTTTACGTCACCGGACGCGGCCGCGCCGCTTATGCTGTCAACCGCCTTGGAGTCGAAGCTGAGGGTTGCTATGCCCGTCGTAATCGAAAGGCTCGCGTCGGTTGCGCTGGCTGCGCTGTTGAAGGAGGCCGCGGGTATCTGAATCGCCGCGGATTTTGATGTCGAGGTATCGACGTTTATTTCGATAACGGCCTTTTTGCCATTCCTCTCGGCGTCCAACGCGTTCTGCGCAAGGCTGCTCATTATGCCGCTGTCAATGCTTGCGGTCGATATGCCGGTCAGAAGGCTAGGTACGCCTTTGACATCCGCCGATACTGTGGTGCTGTTGCCGGCTGTGCTGGTCGATACGGAAGCGGTCGACCCGCCACCGCCGCCGGCAGGTCCGCTGCTGGAAGAACCTGAAGTTGTCGCCTTCAGCATGGTATAGGCAGCATAGTTATTTGCGGAGTCTGAGACGATGAGGTTGAAATAGTAATCTGTCGAAGGAGATAGTCCGGAAACGGCATAAGACGTGATATTATCCGTGCCGCCTGCGTTGAGCAGTGTGGCTGAAGAATTGCTGACATAGGTCTGGCAGTTTTGTACCGTGTCTATATTGGCTGACGGGGACTGTACGACATAGTATTTAATCGAGGAAGAAGCCGTGTAGTTGTCTGCGGCCGCGGTCCAGTTCAGCGTCAGAGAGCTGGACGATACATTCGCGGCGGTAATAGCGCCGCTTGCTCCCGGAACGGGAGCTGTCCCGTCTATCACCTGGGTGAAGTTAACCGTCCTGCTCGCCGTGTAATCGGAGAATATGGTTACGCTTCCCGTGTATGTACCTTCCGAAAGCCCAAGCCTGGGCTTGACCGTAAATGAGGAGCTTTCGTCCAGGGCTATCGTACTCGAGGGCTGGGTAACTATGAAATCGCCGCCCGAATAGCTTACCGATACTCCCGTCATGCAGGTTCTGCCGGTGTTTGTAATCGTATACGGCTTGGCGGATATTTGATGAGTCATATAACCGGGTTTCTGGTCAGGGAATGTGTAATCCGCCGACGGCGTGAGCGTGTACCGGTGCAGGGGTATTGCCGTCCTCGAGCTTTCGTTCTTTGAGGGGTCCTGTCTGGTCACATAAATGGTGTCGACAGAGCTGCTAACGGCGTAGTTTGAGAAGGTTGCCGTATTGTCCGGCAAAACGGGCGCCGAGCCCAGTGCGGAGCCGCCTGTCGCCGCGGTATATAATCTTACTGTGCTGTTTGCGACATATACTCCCGTGTAGTAGACGTTTATAAGGCTTGCGCTCACGCGGGTCACATATACGCTCGAGGCGTTGGGCGCTGCGGTAGCGTCAAGAAGCTTTACGTTATAATCGCTGAAGTGTCCGACGGAGAAGGTTACCGTGCTTGTGGAGCTGTCAAAGGACAGGTCACCGTTGAAAGCCTCGCCGACGACCTGGAAATCCGATTCGGACTTGCCCGCGAAAAGTGAGGGTGAGGTCAGAGAAAGCGTCGCGCCGAGACTGGCCAGGAATGACAGCGTAGTATCGTCTATACCGAGATTGAACTCGGCGGCGCCGCCGACCTGCGCTATATTGAGGCCGGTATCAAGGGCGGCAAGCTGCTGGAGATTGGTGGAGTTTTCAAAATTCAGATTCGTGAAGGAAATACTGCCGGAGTTTCCGCCTCCAAGGTCCTTGGTGAACCTTATACTGAGAGACGGAGAATAGAAGTTTGTTATTGCGGAGAAGGCCGGCGTCGAGGTTACTCCCGCGGGAAGCACGTTGTCAAAGCCGACAAGAGCCGGTTTGCCTGAAGCAAGCAGCGGCAAAAAATCGTTAACGCCGCCCGTCATGATGTTTGTAAAGCCGTTAGGGCCGGGGCCGTCGGTATCTGCATACACCTTGACTCCGACCGCGCCTGTGCCGAGCCCGTTTTTGACCGTGCCGGATATGGCGCTTGAAGCGCCGCCTGAGGACATCGTCGTGTCAAGATAATACCCGTAGCCTGCACTGTAAGTAAGACCTGAGCTGAAAAGCTCCGTGTCGGTGAAACTGTTGCCTGCTCCGAGCAGACCGAAAGCCACCCTTATCGGGGTTGACGCGGGGATGGAATCCAGGCCCGTCAGGCTGAAGGAGATGGTGTTGCCGGCAAAGTAGACATGGTCGAGGTCGCCGTCTGTGAATACGGCGGTGCTGGAGGGAAGGGCGGACGCCGTCAGAGCGGGAAAGAGGCTGAATATCAGGCAAATGGATATAAGCGTCGCGAGTGACCTTTTTAACCGCTTTTTCAAATTAATACCTCCCTAGTCGTTTTTCATCATAAGTACATACGCAAGCTCCGTTCTGCTGTTGGTTCCGGTTTTCTTATAGATGTTTTTAATATGGGTTTTGACTGTGTTCTCGGAAATATTCAAAGCGTGGGCGATGCTCTGGTTGTTTTTTCCCTGTATAAGCTCGTCGATCACCTCTGCCTCTCTCGCGGAGAATTTATACTTATAGTCCTGAGTGTTCTTGCCGTCAAACACGAACTCCATAATCACTATAAATCTGACGCCGTTATTATGAACACCGGGATCTCTGGAAAGTACATCAAGGCGAATGTCGCTGCCGGGAACATCAACCGTCGAGGAGGCAAACCTTGCGCCGGACTTGCTGCAGCCCTGCTGAGATGAAGATATGCTTCGGCAAAACTCCTTTGCGTGGTAGAGAACGCTCGAGCCGAATTTTGTCGTTATCCGGAGCATATCCATTCCGACCGCATTGCCGCCCGTAAGTGTCAGCTCATCGTCGAAAAGGCAGATGCCCTTCTGACCGTTCGCCTGTCCGCCGGACTCGACGGACTTGACCGAGTTGATGGTGTGAATAATGTTGAAAACCGTAGAAACATGAGGCTGCAAAAGACTGAGCGTGAACATATCCTCATCGCTGAAATCGGGCTTCTGCCTGCTCCTGTGGAGATAAATTTCGCCCATAAACTGGCCTTTATAAACTATCCTCACGCAGGCTATGTGGAAATCATCCTGCCCGCTGATAAAGCTTCTCCGCGGCTCAAAGGGAACGGTTATCATACCTTTCTTGTAGTCGGAGGCTTTGTAGACATACGCTTCTTTGCCGATCAGGGCGGAATCGGGCCAGGAGGAAGGCCCTGGGTTTTCAAAAGAGCTTTTTTCGTAATAGTCCTTTATGTTGCCGCTCGTATAGGGTTTAAAAAAGCTGCAGTCACGGCTTATGCTGCAGTAAAACATTCCGCTGTCATACTGCAAAAGGCTGTGCAGCTTTAAAATTGAGTGCTTCAGAAAATCGGCGAAGGACAGGGAGTCGTAGCATTCGTTGACAAACTGATTTATTGCAAGTACCTTTGAGTTATCCACGGAAACCGCCTCCTAATCAAGCGTAGAAATTGAGCGATTATAATGATAATCGCAATTTCAATATAGATTATAATACATAAAATAACAACAAAAAATCACCCGAAAGGGTGAAATACCGACTAAAATGTCGATTCTGATACAAATCAGGAAGCGAATTTCAAATGTTTACACAAAGAGAACGAGGAGCGCAATTAGCGTTGAAAGGACTGAAACGGCGCAGGATGAACGTGAAGAAAAATGTAAAAAAACAAAAAATATGGATAAATAATGAATTTAATTAATGACACATAATGGAAAAAATGCAATTATTTTATTTGCAAATTGCTTAACTTAAATTTAAAAAATAGGCAGTATTATACAATTGCGTAAAAAAACGTCGTAAAATAGAAAAAAATATTGAAAAAGCTATTGACAATAGAAAAAGTTGTATTATTATTTAAATACAAATATATGGTGCCTAATCCGCGGCGGACCCAGCGCCTGGTTTTATGTACAAACAATGATATATGTCGGTAAACCTGCCGAAAGGCAGGGGCACAAAGCTAAAGGGCCTAAAGGTGAAAACCAATGGCAGCCAGTTGCCTGAGATACGAGAATGGAGTCTTTCCATTCGTTGTATTCTGTTCGGACAACTGCTGCATTGTCGGCAGTTTTTTGTTTTGTATTTTGTGAAAAATGAACAATCGCGTTTTTGCCGGGAGGTTGGGTCAAAAAAATGATGTCGAGAGCTGACGAATTATAGGATGTTTTGCGGAGGTCAGGAGACCATAAAAAGCGTGCGTTAACCTGTGAAATGAGCGCCGGAAGGATACAAAAAAGCGGATTTTGAATTGTGGTCCTCGAGCAAGTAAAACACACTATATTGTGTCCTAATACAAATGGATAATATATATATTGAATACTCCCTGTTTAAGAATGAAGTCCTGCAAGCCTTGCGGAAGAGACTATACATATTGCGGTCTGCCGCTTATAATGAGCGATTTTAACGCGCGAGGACTGATATAACGCTTCTCGCTCCAAAAAGCAAGCGGCGTGATTTTGGCCAGTAATCCGGAGCGTTTTTTTAACGAGCCGGTTTCGGCGGTTCCTGTCCGGTAAGGTGCGGATGCATCATAATCGGCTGCTTTAAGACGGCGGTTGTTTTTATCCGGCGGGATCGTATATGACATATCCCACAAAATTGCATAATTGGTAAACCTGCCGAAAGGCAGGGGCACAAAGCTAAAGGGCCTAAAGGTGAAAGCCTAAGGCAGCCAGTTGCCCGTAATGCGGACTTCGAAAGCGGATGACGTATTAAGGCTCAACAGCTGCTGCAATAGAGCAGTTTTTTTGCCGCTAAAATTAGGGCAAATAAAAATATAGTACAATAAATAAAAATATTTTACAAAACCATACGGGAATGCAGGTGTGAATGATGTTTGAACTTCAAGGATCCGCGTTAATGGAGAAATCATTGGATGCGCTGTGGATGCGACAGAAAACGATAGCAAACAACCTGGCGAATATCGATACCCCAGGCTACAAAAGCCGGGAAGTAAGTTTCGAGAAGTATTTGAAGGAGAACGGCGACATGAACAATATCCCAGACCCGGAGGTAGTCATAAATGATTCGACCTCGCTGAGGGAGGACGGCAACAACGTTGACGTCGACAAGGAAGGCGTTGAGCTTTACAGGGTGCAGATCCAGTACGATTACATGGTCAGAAAGATTTCAGACGAGTTTAAAAACATCAAGATCGTGTTGACGGAAGGCAGGGGATAAGGATGGCGTTTTTATCAAGTCTTAACATAGGCGGCTCGGCCCTTACGGCGCAGAGGCTCCGCATGGACGTTATTTCTCAGAATATTTCGAATACGGAAACGACAAGGACTCAAAGCGGAGCGCCGTACTACAAAAAATCCGTAGTGATGCGGGAACGCCCCGGCAGCTTTTCGGGGGTACTGAACGGGGAGTCCGAAAAGGTCGGAAGCGGTGTCGAGATCTCGAGCATCGTCCAGGACGAGGGAGCGGTTAAGCTTGTTTACAATCCCTCGCATCCCGACGCCGACGAAAACGGGTACGTAAGGTATCCCGACATCGATTCGGTGAAGGAAATGATGGACATGATGTCCGCCACAAGATCATTTGACGCAAATATCACGTCGATCAACGCGGTGAAGAGCATGGCGTCAAGCGCCCTTCAAATCGGCAAATAGCTGCGAGAAAAGAATCATGATTAACGGAGGAGAGTTATGAATATCAGTCCCGTAAGTTCTGTGGGCGCGGTAAGCGATATCACCAGAACTTCTAATACGAACAAGACCACAAACGGAGGCAGCGATTTCAGCCAGATTTTCAAGGATCTCATAAACAACGTAAACGAGGCGGACCGCACATCCAAGGAGGATATTTACAAGATAGCCTCGGGAAATGCCGATGACCTTCACAGCATAACGATTAACTCAGAAAAAGCGGAGCTTGCGACGCTGATGCTCGTACAGGTAAGGAACAAGGTGCTGGACGCGTACAACGAGATAATGAGAGTGACTTTATAAAATTATTATTGAAACCGGTGGGTTCCTATGATGAATAAGGTAAAGCTTTATTTCAGCAAGATAACGAATTATATAAAGAAACTCGACGGCAAAAAAAGAAACCTGTATCTGATCATTTTCGGAGTCGCCGTAACGGCCTCGGTACTGTCGGCGGTGTTGCTGAATCATAAGGATTATGTGGTCCTTTACAGAAACCTTGACACGAAAGAGTGCGCGGACATAGTCAAAAGACTGGACGAGATGAAAATATCATCAAAGGTGGAAAACGGAAGCACTATATACGTCGAAAAGAAAGACGAACCGAAGGTAAAGCTGCAGCTTGCATCCGAGGGATACCCCAAGTCCTCCTTGAACTACGATATTTTCACGCAGAATATCAATCTTATGACTACGGACTACGAAAAGACGAAGTACAATCTCTTTCTTTTGCAGGAAAGGCTTCAGGGCTCGATTAAAACGCTCGAAAACGTGAAGGACGCTATCGTTACGATAAGCATCCCCGACAACAGCACCGCGGTGCTGGACAAGGACAAGATCCCGCCGAGCGCGTCGGTGGTTCTGAACCTGATGAACGGCGTGACGCTGACCGAGAAGCAGATAAAGGGAATAGAGCTGCTGGTTTCAAAGAGCGTGCCGGGACTTACCACAAAGAATGTGTCTCTTATCGATCAGTCCGGAAAGGTGCTTAACGATTCTTCCTCGGACGGCCTGCTCGCATCCACCTCGGAGCGGGTGAAAGCTGAAAACGATATATCGACGATGCTGGTAAACAGGATCACGTCGGTCCTGGAGCCGATATACGGGAAGAGCAATATAAGCGTCGGCGTGAGCGTAGCCCTCGATTACAGCAAGAAGCTGACCGAAAAGACCGAGTACGCGCCAACAAACGGAAATACGGGCATCATTAACAACTACCGCCAATCCTACGAAGGCTCGGCAAGCGGCGCGGCCGCCGCTTCCGGAATACCGGGAACGAGCAGCAACTCTACGATTCCGGGCTACCAGGTGCCTTCGGATAGCGATAATAACCAGAACGTAAAAAACGACGTTAACGTGCAGTTCTTTGTCAATCAGGTGAAGGAGCAGGTCCAAAAGGACGGCGCGGATATAAAGGACATAACCGTTTCCGTGCTCATAAACAAAAAGGATATGCCCGCGGACGAGGCTGAGAGAATCACGAAGATCATCGCGAACACCTCGGGCATAGCAAAGGAAAAGGTTGAGCTCCTCGGCACCGAATTTACCAAAGCGAACAATAAAGTGGTTGTGGAAGCGGCCCCGAAGAACAATCTGTTGAGCCTGCTCACACCCAAATATCTGATCATCATCGGCGCTGGCGTTCTTCTGCTTCTGGTATTGCTCTTTGTGTTCCTCAAGCTCAGGCGCAAGAAGCGCAGGGCGCTGGAGAGCATCGTTGCGACCGAAGAAATTGCGCCCGAGAAGGACATTATGGCGGAGTTCGCAAAGATTACGGAGACCAAGGAGCAGCAGCTTACAAGAGAGATAAGGGAATTCTCGATAAAGACCCCGCAGATAACCGCACAGCTTATAAGAACTCTTCTGAAGGGAGAAATGGATTAGCATGGCGATTGCAAAAATCAAAGGTCTTAACGGCAGGGCAAAAGCCGCGATTATCGCAATTTCGCTCGGAACCGAGTCTGCGGCTGCGGTATTTAAGCACCTGAAGGAAGAAGAGATCGAGCAGCTGATAGTGGAAATTTCGAGGATAGGCACCGTGGAGCCCGGCATAACCGAACAGGTCATGGAAGAATTCTACGAAATGTGCCTCGCCCAGAAATACATCACCGAAGGCGGAATGGATTTTGCCAAGGAGGTACTGGAAAAGGCGTTCGGCGCTCAGGGAGCGTCGAGTATAATCGAAAAAATCACAAGCACACTGAAGGTGAGAGCCTTTGATTTCATAAGAAAAATTGAGCCGCAGTACCTGCTCGGATTTTTGCAGAACGAGCATCCGCAGACGGTAGCGCTTGTGCTTTCGTACGCGAGGGTAGATCAGGCTTCCCAGATAGTCTCGATGCTCCCCAAGGACAAGCAGCTCGAGGTAATAGAAAGGATGGCCACGCTGGACAGAACCTCGCCCGAAACCATCAGGGACGTCGAGGCCTCTCTTGAAAAGAAGCTTTCGAGCGTGTTCTCGGACCAGTATATGGAGGCGGGCGGAGTGAAGAACGTCGCCGAGATACTGAACCATGTGGACAGAAGCACGGAAAAGTACATATCGGAGGAGCTTTTCAAGAGGAACCAGCCCCTGGCTGAGGAGATACGCAAGCGCATGTTCGTATTCGAGGATATAGTCACCCTTGACGACACTGCGATACAGCGCGTGCTCAGAGAGGTCAATTCAAAGGATCTGATGATAGCCCTCAAGGGCTCCAACAGCGACACGCAGGAAATCATCTACGCGAACATGTCGACGAGACTGAGAGACACGATCAAGGAAGAGATACAGTATCTGAGAGGAATAAGAGTCAGAGACGTCGACGAGGCGCAGCAGAGAATCGTGGATGTGGTCAGAACACTTGAAGAAGCCGGAGAAATAACTATTAGAAGGGGTTTTGACGATGTACTCATCTGATATTCTGAAAAGGGGCAGGCTCAGCATTACGGAATACTACAATATGCCCGAATTCAGCATGACGGAAACGCACATCACGGAAACGCAAGCCGAGGAAACGGGGAAGAGCTCTCTGGAAAGCGTGACGCTGAACCCCAAAGCGTCGGAGGAAATGATCAAAAAGGCTCATCTGGATGCCCGCAGGATAATCACTGAGGCTCAGCAGAGAGCGGAACTCATATGCGAAAAGGCAAAAAAGGACGCGGAAACCCAGCGTCAGGAAGCATTGAAAGAGGCCTTTGAAGAAGGCTACAAGGAAGGGCTCTCCCAAGGGAAAGCGGAGGCGGAGGCGAGCGAAAAGAATATAATCGACGAGCTTCTCGAGCTGTCTTACTGCCTGACGAACGAAAAACGCGAGATAGCGGAGAAAAGCCAGAACCTCATACTGGAGCTGGCCGCGGAAATTGCGCGGAAGGTAGTCGGAGACTGTTTTGTCAGGCAGGAAGAAGTGTTTTCGTCAATGTTCCATAAGGCTGTAAAGGATATGCCGAGCGCACAGAAGCTGACCGTAACGGTCGCGGATAAGGACTACCAGATTATGAGCTATGAGCCGCAGAAGGTTCTCGAGCAGTGCGAGGAGTTTAAATGCATAGAGCTCTGCCGCGACAAAAACGCGACGGAAGGAACGCTGAAGCTCGAAACGGCCGTAATGCTTCTGGACGCGGGCATCAACACCCAGATAGGAATGCTGAAGAAGGAAATAGCAAAAACACTCTGAAAACGAAGGGCGTTGGCAGGCGATGGACATAAGGGTGCTCGAAAGAATAATAAGCGACTGCGACACCGTGGTCTGCATGGGCAAGGTCGAAAAGGTCATCGGAATGACGGTCGAGGCAACCGGGCTTAACGCCGGTATCGGGGAGCTGTGCAGAATACGCACCCCTGACGGCAGAACCATTCTGTCGGAGGTTACGGGCTTTCGCGACGAGCGGGTGATAATAATACCCTACGAGGATATCGGGGGAATATCGCCCGGCAGCTATGTGGAGGCGAGCGGCGAAACGCTGAGCATCTGCGTCGGCGAGGACCTGCGGGGGCGCATACTGGACGGGCTCGGGCGCCCGATAGACGGCAAGGGGGACTTCGGCGAATCCCTGAAAAAGTACAGCATACAGGCGAAACCGTCGAACCCGCTGACAAGGCCGCGAATAAACGAGCGCATCAATATGGGAATCAAGGCGATAGATTCCCTCCTGACCTGCGGAGCGGGGCAAAGGATGGGAATATTTTCGGGAAGCGGAGTCGGAAAGAGCACGCTGCTCGGAATGATAGCGCAAAACGTCGAAGCCGACATAAACGTGATCGCGCTCATTGGCGAACGCGGAAGAGAGGTAAGGGAGTTCATAGAAAGAGACCTTGGTGAAGAGGGCATGAAGCGCTCGGTCGTCCTTGTGGCAACATCGGATCAGCCCGCAATGATACGCTTAAAATGCGCCTTCGTCGCGACGGCCGTCGCCGAGTATTACAGGGACCAGGGGAAAAACGTTATGCTGATGATGGACTCGCTCACCAGGTTCGCTATGGCTCAAAGAGAGGTCGGGCTTGCGACAGGCGAGCCGCCGGTCGCAAGAGGCTATACCCCGTCGGTCTACGCGCTGCTGCCGAAGCTGCTCGAACGCTCAGGCAAGTTTGATACGGGCTCGATAACGGGGCTTTACACGGTACTCGTGGAAGGAGACGACGTGAACGAGCCGATATCGGACACCGTAAGGGGAATACTGGACGGACATCTGGTGCTTTCGAGAAACATCGCGATGAGAAACCAGTACCCGGCCATCGACATACTGGGCAGCATAAGCAGGGTCATGAATGATATTGTGAGCGAGGAGCACCTGGAGCTTGCAAACAGTATGCGGAAGATAATGTCGCTTTACTATCAGCACTACGATCTTATAAGCATAGGAGCCTATAAGAACGGCTCAAACCCCGAGCTTGACGAGGCGATCGCCAAGATATCCGGGATAAATGAGTTTCTGATGCAGAGGAAGGGCACTTCGTTCGATTACGAACAGACCATGGAGCTTATGGGAAAGGCGTTAAGCTGATATGAAAACTTTTAAATTTCCGGTACAAAGCGTTTTGGACCTCAAAGTAAAGCTGGAGGAAAATGAAAAGGTGCAGCTATTGAAGCTGAAAGCGGCTCTCAACGCGCTGCAGGAGGAGCTTAAGGTCCTGAAAAACCGCTATGAGCACAGTCTCCTGGAGCGAAGGGTCATGATAGCGGCCGGGATAGCCCCAATAAGACTTGCGGAGATGACGTTGTATATCAGAGAAATGGACAGGCAGATCAGCACTAAAAACCGCGAGATAGAAGAGATGCTCGAAGCGATAGAGAAGCAGGCCGAAGTCGTCAAAGAAGCAAACAAGGAGACAAAGATGCTCGACAGGCTCAAGGAAAAGCATCTGACGCTTTACAACAAGGCGGTGCAGAAGGAAGACGAGCTTGTGATAGATGATTTTCTGGCCGGCGTGACCAAACAATAATGCTGGAAGGCGGGCTTGGTATATTATGATGACTACTGCGGTTCAAATCTACGCAGAACAGAAGACGGAAATAAAGTGCACTAATGCGGCGGGAAGAAGCGAAGCCGGCGAGCCCTTCAGCGACTGCCTGAAATCGGTGACGTCTAAGCTGAAATCCGCCGGAGGGAGCAAGGGCGGCAAAACGCCGGCAGTAAACAAAGCGGAAGAGAACGAAGAGGAAAAAGACGTTTCCGAGGTTTCTCCCGATGCGGTAGCGATGGAAGTCGGAGCGGCGGGCATAAGCGCCGTGAAGCTTGGCAATTATGCGGCAGGCGACGGGCAGGACAGCGATCCCGAAGCCGCGGCCGCTGCGGATCCGATGATACCGGAGCCGCGGAAGGAAATCGGGGAGAGTCAGCTCCGAAGCGAGGCGCAAATGGGCGCTGAGATCCGGGGCGGCGGAAATGGAGGAGCCGCGGGGGCCTTTGCCGGGCTTGTCCAAGGTACAAAAGCCGCCGCCGAAAAAACGAAGCCTGAAACAGCCTCTGGCGCCGAGGCGGCGAAAGCAGCCGAATATAAGGCGGACCAGTCCGGAAATGCCGCAAATAAGGCGCAGACGGGAGCGACGGGCAAAACGACGGATATTAACACCGGCGAAAAATCGGGGGACGCTTTAAGCGCCGATACATACGAGAGCGTCACATATACAAGGCTCCAGTGGACCGTGAACAGGCTCAGGGAAGAGCAGACCCAAAAGGGAAGCGAAAGCCCGGACAAAGCGGCGGAGGTCAAGGACGCAAGCCTTTCGGAAGCGATACAGCCTGAAAAAACTTACGCGCAGAGAAACGGCGAATCCGCCTCGGCCGGTAAAGTGTCATCACAGGCGAACGCGTCGGTGCAGGCCGTAGAAAGCGATACGAAAACGCAGGGCATCGAATCGCTGGCCGCAGGCGAGGAAATCGGAATAAAGGTAACGGAAAATACCGCAGCCGGGACAAATGTCGCCGCAGCCGAGGAAAAAAGCGAAGCGCATTCCAAAGGCGAGGCCGCAGCCGAAGCCGCGAGTTCCAAAATGAGCGCTGCAAAACCGGACGCGTACATCACAGGCGCCCGGGATACGAATGACACGAATACGACGCCGGCCGTCGGAAAAACGGAACTTAAGGAAGCTTCCTTAAGCGAAAAACAGGACAAGTCCGTTTTCAAAATCCAGGAGGGCGCAAAAAGCTCCGAGGAAAAGGCAACGTCCGCCGGCTCAAAGAATGAAGACGCGGGAAATAAGGCTTCGGACGGCGAAAAAACGCTTGCTTCGGCCGTACCCTTTGCGGAGGTCTACTCCGGCAAGGAAAACGGCATTACCTCCGCGGTAAGCGGCGAGAAAGTGGTGCCGCAGATAGCGCGGGCGGTAAAAGGAATGACGAGCAAGGACGGCGGAAAGTTCACGATGGAGCTTTCACCCCGTGAGCTTGGAAAAATAACGGTGGAAATGAAGTATTCCCAGGGGAAGCTGAACGTGGTCATAAACGCCGCGAGCGACGAAACGGCAAAAGCCCTTAAGGCGCAGCTTGGCGAGCTGAAAACAGCCTTAACTGCAAACAAGGTCGAGATAATGAGCGTTGATGTGAGCGGCAGGCAGAGCTCGGACCTTTCGTTCTCGGATATGAAGGGCTCGGGAGAGAGATACGGCGGCTCCGGCAGGGGCGGCAGCCAGGGCGGCGACAGTTACTACCGGAGCTACGGCGAAGATCGGGACAGTAAAAGCCCCGAAGCGGTATACGGCTGGAACCAGCTCCTCAACTATCTGGTGTAGGAGGTAAATAAAATGAGTGTAACAGCATCCTCGGCGGTAACTTCGTCTACCGCAAAAGGAGTATCAACCAAGAGCAGCAGTAAGACGAACAAAAACGAACTGTCTATAAACGACTTCTTCACCCTGCTCGCTGCCCAGCTGAAAAATCAAAACATGATGAACCCGGTCAGCAATACTGAATATATCGCTCAGATGGCGCAGTTTTCCACGCTGTCGGCGACTCAGGAGCTGGGAAAGGCCTTCACAAACTTCATGTCCGTCTCGTACATAGGCAAAAATATCACGGCTTCACAAACGGATAAAAACGGGAAAACGACAAAGATAGAGGGCGTGGCCGAAAAGGTCGAGTTTCTGAACGGCAAAACCTACATCACGGTGAACGACACGCGAATTACCCCGGACCAGATCACAAAAATCACTAATGTGACGGCCTCAAGCACCTCAAGCACCTCTAGCACCTCGAGCACCTCGGGAACCTCTAGCACTTCGGGTGACTCGGGAGCATCGGGAACCTCTAGCACCTCGGGCACCTCAGGCACCTGAGTCCCGGAAACAAAATCACCTACATTAATTATATATTATAATTTGGAGGAATTTAAAAATGTTGAGATCACTTTATTCGGGAGTCAGCGGACTCAGGAGCCATCAGACAAAGATGGACGTCATAGGCAACAATATAGCGAACGTTAACACAACGGCTTTCAAGTCCAGCAGAGTCACATTCAAGGATGTCTACTATCAGACGATGTCGAACGCGGCCGCAAATACCGACATCAAGGGCGGTTCCAACCCCAAGCGGATAGGATACGGCTCTACTGTATCCTCGATAGACGTAGTCAACACCAGAGGCGGATACCAGACGACCGACAGAACCCTCGACCTGTATCTTGACGGCGAAGGATACTTTGTAGTGCAGGACGAGGCGGGCAACGTAAGCTATACGCGCTGCGGCAACTTCAGCTTCGACGTTCAGGGCGCGCTTGTCGACCCGAACGGAAACTATGTGGGAGGCGGGACGCCGGAATATTCCGAGGGTTCGGATACTGAGCCGATAATAATAGACAACATCGACGAGTATACCGATATCGCCATCGACAGGGACGGTAAAATAACCGGCGTCCTTGACGGCAATGTTGAAACGCTTGGACAGATTGCCGTCGCGAAGTTTAAAAACCCCGAAGGCCTGTCTCAGCAGGGCGGCATATACTTTAAGGAGACGAAGAACTCGGGCGAGCCCACCCTGACATATCCGGGAGGCTCCGCGACGGGCACCGTGGTTTCCGGAGGACTCGAAATGTCCAACGTCGACCTTTCCAAGGAACTTACGGATATGATAACGACCGAGAGAGGCTTCCAGGCCAATTCCAGGGTGATAACGGTATCCGACGAAATGCTTCAGGAGCTTGTCAATATTAAGAGATAGCCCCGGCGTTTCTATAAACTATCAATAAAAAAATCCGAAATATATTCAGGATAGTGTTTTCTGATGAGTAAACGAGGTGCAAAGTGATAAAGCTGACCAAGCTCAATCATGAAATTATTTATCTGAATCCGCTGATGATTGAAAGCGTTGAAATTACACCGGATACTGTCATTGTGCTTACGAACGGCAAAACCATGGTCGTCAGCGACACAATAGACTATATCATCAGCGAGGTTATAAGCTTTTACAGTCAGTTCAAGATATTTCCGATGGGGTTTTACTCGGATAAATAATAATTCGGTTGGTGTAGCATGGATATTTTAAGTATAGTCGGATTTGTCGGCGGTATAGGCGTGTTGATATACGGGATTATATCTGGCGGCGACATCCGCTCCTACTTTGACAAAGGATCGGTGTTCATTACGCTGGGGGGCACGTTAACGGCCCTCATGCTGAACTTCCCTCTGAAGAGCCTGAAGGCTGTTTTGCCGGCCATGAAGAATGTTTTCTTCACAAAGAAGCAGGATCCGCTGAAGATTATCGACACGCTTGTTGAGCTTGCCGAGCAGGCGAGGAAGGGCGGCCTGCTTTCTCTCGAGGAGAAGGCGAAGGGCTTCAACGACGAGTTTATGAAACGGGCCGTGATGACGGTCATAGACTCTCATGACCCTCAGAGCGTGCGCGAGATGCTCGAAACCGAGCTGACCTACATAGAGGAACGGCACGGAGCCACTCACGCCGTACTTGAGAAGGGCGCGGCCTACGGCCCGGCCTTCGGTATGATAGGAACGCTCATAGGGCTTATCAACATGCTCAAAACGCTCGACAAACCCGACACTCTAGGACCGAATATGTCCATAGCGATTATAACTACGTTTTACGGCTCGGTTCTTGCCAACATATTCTTCCTGCCCATGGCGGGAAAGCTTAAGGTCCTCAGCGCGAACGAGCTCTTCTGCAAGCAGCTGATAATCGAGGGCGTGCTTGCCATACAGGTGGGAGAAAACCCCCGTCTGATAAGAGATAAGCTTATGGGCTATCTGCCGCAGAATACAAAGGGCAAAAAGGGCGGCGCGAAAGGGGCAAAAGAAGGCAAGGAGGCCGGAGCCCCCGAGCCGAAGCGGCAAAAAGCCTGAGGCTGACACAGGTTACGATAGGGGGTGCAAATCGTGGCGAGAAGGCCAAGAAAATCCGACGATGTAAATACAAACGAATGGCTGAATACATACGCCGACACGGTCACATTACTGCTGTGCTTTTTTGTCCTCCTGTTTTCGTTCTCCACGATCAACGAAAAGAAATGGAAGGAGATCGTCGAATCCCTGCGGTACAAGCCGCCCGCTTCCGAGCAGAAGATTGATCTTGAAAATCTTGACCCGTCGAAGCTGAACGTCAACGGGACAACGACTCCGAATGACGGCAGGTCCACCGAGGAAGCGCAGGATTTGCTTTACAGGACAATAAAAAGCTACATACAGGAAAATAACCTCGAGTCGAAGATAGAGCTTATTAAGGGGGAGGACATGGTGACCATCAGATTCAAGGACACCATACTCTTCAACCCGGACAGGACCGAGCTGCGTGATGACGGCAAGGTGATTCTGAACGATATAAGCAAGGTCCTGCTGAGCTCTATCGACATTATAAAAATGATTAACATCCAGGGGCACACCGCTTCCACTCCAAAGGGGCAGCCCGAATTTACGAACACCTTTGAATTTTCGACCAAAAGGGCGGTCAACGTGCTTGAATATATGATAAGCACCGCAAATATGAATCCCTTCAAGCTCAGCGCGATAGGCTATGGACAGTACCACCCGATTGAAAGCAACGAGACTGAAGAGGGAAGGATAAGGAACCGCCGGGTCGAGATAATCGTCGAAAGCTACCCAACGGAAAAGAATCTAGGCGTCGAGCCCTCCAAGAACAACAGTAAAAATTAGTCTCGGGAATAATCGTGAATAATATATAGGGATTATTGCCGGAAAGGAGTGGATGCTTTGAAGGAAGTACTTGCTCAGTTTCAGATAGATGCTTTGCTTCAGGACATACAGGGCGGCAAAGTGGCGGCTCCTGATCTGGATTCGAAAAAACAGAAAAAAATCAAGGCCTACGACTTTAAACTGCCCAGAAAGTTTACGAAAGAGCAGCTTCGCACAGTGATGGGCGTATATGAAATTTACGCAAGGCATTTATCCTCTTATCTTACCGGCACTCTCAGGACCTTCTGTCAGGTAGAGGTAGTGTCCGTAGAAGAGACAAAGTATTACGAATACTCAAACGCGATTTCGGAATCGGCTCTTGTGGGCCTCCTCGACCTGAACCCGGTGGAAGGCACGATACTGATGGAGTTTTCCAAGGGACTAGCCTTCACCATTATCGATAAGCTCCTCGGGGGTCCCGGCACCAGCGCTTTTCCGGACAGGGAATATACAGAAATTGAAATGGTGCTTTTGGAAAGGCTTTACAGGAACGTTATAACTTATCTTCAGGATGCGTGGTCGAATGTCGCCGATGTAAAGCCCCATTTCAGGAAGTTTGAAAAGGGAAACGGCATAAGCCGAATAATGCAGCTCGACGAGATCGTCGTCATCGTTGTTATGAACGTAAAAGTCAAGGATCTTACGGGTACCCTGACGACCTGCCTGCCCTACATATGGCTTCAGGCCATAAACGATAAGCTTTATACCAAGTACAGGATGTCGCAGAGATCGAAATACTCTCCCGATCTGGAGTACAACAGGCGCCACATACTTTCCCAGATATACAAATCCGATATAGAGGTGGCGGTCAATCTGGGAAGAGCCACCGTACAGTTCAGGGACATAGTCAATATGGAAGTGGGCGACGTAATAAAGCTGAAGCAGAGCATAAACGATAAGGCCGGCGTGGAAATTGACGGAAAAACGTGGTTCAGCGGGCAACTAGGCATAAAGAACGGAAAAAAAGCGATAAAAATTGAAAGAGTTTGGAGCGAGGATGAATAATGGAGCTTTTATCTCAGGATATGATAGACAGTCTGCTGAGCGGCGCAGGCAATAAGAGTGAAGCTGAAAGCCCGCTCACTGACATGGAAATCGACGCTCTGGGCGAATCTGTCAATATCAGCATGGGGGCGGCGGCGAAGGCGCTTTCCACGATGATAAACCAAAAGGTGATGATAACGACGCCTGTGGTATCGATAGAGGACAGGGAAGAATTTGAATATAAAAGCATGTCTCCTGCCGTGGGGGTCAAGATAAAGTATGTCGAGGGTCTGTCCGGTCTCAACTTCTTCGTTATGAAGCAGAAGGACGTAAAAACCATCGTCGACATAATGATGGGCGGAACGCCGAACGACGATGATTCGGAATTCAGCGAGCTTCATTCAAGCGCCATATCCGAGATAATGAATCAAATGATGGGCGCCTCCTCGACATCTCTCGCGACCTTCTTTGATATGAAAATCAATATTTCGACTCCGGAATGCGTAATGATAGAGGAGAATGTCAATCCCACAAACGAGCTGGCCCAGGACGGCAAAATAGTGGTCATAAAGCTTAGCCTGAAAATCGGGGAAGTTATCGACAGCGAGTTTATGAACGTGATGGACGTGGCTTTCGCAAAGAAGCTCGCGGCAAATCTGATAAACTCAAAGCTCTCGTCGGGGTCTAAGGATGAGGAAGATCCAAGAGGCCAGGAGGTCAGGGAAACGCGGGCTCCAACACAGGAGAAGCCGAAAAGCGCCTCCCCGGCGTATCCCTCAGCGGCTTTCTCGGATTTCGATACACCCGCTCAGAGAGGGACGTCGCAGTCGAATCTGGATATAATCATGGACGTTCCGCTCGAAATCATAGTCCAGATCGGAAAAACGAAGAGACCGGTCAAGGAAATAATAGAATTTTCGCAGGGCTCGGTGATCGAGCTTGAAAAGCAGGCGGGAGACCCGGTGGATATTCTTGTGAATGGGGAACTGATAGCCAGAGGAGACGTGGTTGTAATCGACGACAACTTTGGCGTTAGAATAACAGAAATATTAACAGCCTATAAAAGATAATGGAGTGGTTGCAAAATGGGTAAAAGTATTCTTGTAGTCGACGATGCCGCATTTATGAGAATGATGATAAAGGACATACTCGTAAAAAATTCCTTCGAAATCGCCGGCGAGGCTTCCGACGGAGTCCTTGCCCTGCAAAAGTATCAGGAGTCGAAGCCGGACGCTGTAATTTTGGATATAACGATGCCCAACATGGACGGGCTCGAAACACTGATCGAGCTCAAGAAGATCGACCCGAACGCGAAGGTTATAATGTGCTCGGCGATGGGTCAGGAGTCAATGGTCATCGACGCGATAAAATCCGGAGCCTCGGACTTCATTGTAAAGCCGTTTCAGGGCGACAGGATAGTAAAAGCTGTGCAGAAGGTACTGGGCTGATCAAAAAAGCTTTTTTGAAAGAAGGATTGTCCATTGGATTTCAAGATGTACATATCCACGTTTTTCTCCGTCGTTTTTATCGTCGTTTTTATTATCGCCCTGTACTACGGAAGCAGATGGCTGACAAAAAAAACTTCCGCCGGGATGGGCGGAAGGACAAGGCATATAAAAATAATAGACAAGGTCGCGCTCGGGCAGGATAAGTCGATTGCCATAGCCGACATCCTCGGCGGCAAATACATCATAGGAATCAGCGGGCAGCAGATAAGCCTTTTGAAGGATTTGGGCGAAGTCGAGCTTCCGGATTCGGGCTCTGAAGAGCAGGGCGACTTTGCCGCTATTTTCGGAGGAATGTTGAAAAAGCAGTTCTTTGAAACCAAGGACAGGCTGACGGGCAGAGGGGGCAGGCTATGAGGAGGATACTGAGATTCTTCTCCGCCTCTGCGACTGTACTGTGCATCTTTCTTATTTTGTGCTCAGACGCGTCCGCCGTGTCGATAGATTTCAACGGAATGCCCGGAACGGCGCAG
The DNA here is from genome assembly GCA_029268065.1 of Clostridiales bacterium. Lineage (GTDB taxonomy): Bacteria > Bacillota > Clostridia > Oscillospirales > Oscillospiraceae > DUPK01. Next base: position 68,078 of record JAJUHC010000011.1, read on the forward strand.
ACCCTTCAGCTTCTTTTCCTGCTGACGCTGCTGAGCCTCGCGCCTTCGATAATACTCATGATGACATCCTTCACGCGGATTGCGATAGTGATGTCCTTTGTGAGGACCGGTCTGGGCCTTCAGCAGACTCCCCCCAATCAGGTGCTAATCGGGCTTTCGCTGTTCCTTACGCTGTTTATTATGACGCCTGTGGCGAATCAGATAAACGAGGAGGCTTATAAGCCCTTTTCTCAGGGTCAAATAACTCAGGAGCAGGCCTTCACAAACGCAATGAACCCTGTCAGGACCTTCATGCTGAAGCAGACGAATACGCAGGAGATGAAGCTGTTTCTCTCCATTTCAAACACGGAAACCCCTCAGGATTATGACGACATACCTACGCAGGCGCTCATTCCGGCCTTCGTTCTGAGCGAGCTTAAAAAAGCGTTTATTATGGGCTTCATGATACTGATCCCTTTTATGATCATCGACATGGTGATAGCCAGCACCCTGATGTCAATGGGCATGATAATGGTTCCTCCCGCGATGATCGCGCTGCCCTTCAAGCTCATTTTGTTTGTTGTGGTTGACGGATGGAGTCTGGTTGTGAAAACTCTGGTTCTCAGTTTTTCCAGATGAGATGACATATATTTATAAATGTATGGGGGAGAAAAAGCCATGACGCAGGGTCAGGTGCTGACAATAATGAGAGACGCCCTGATAACCGGGCTCTCGATATCCGCTCCGCTTTTGTTCGTGAGCATAGCCGTCGGCCTCGTGATAGCCATACTTCAGGCTGCGACTCAGGTAAACGAGCAGACCATAACCTTCGTTCCTAAAATCATCGCTATCGCCATAGTTCTGATAGCGCTAGGGCCTTGGATGATGAGCAGGCTTACGGACTTTACAAACAGGCTGATGGCTAGCGTGCTTACATTTATTAAATGAGTGCAAAGGCAGAGAAATGCTGAATTTATTTGATAACTATATTTTGTTTCTGCTTGTGCTGGCCAGGATGAGCGGGGCTATCCTCATCAACCCGGTGTTCGGCAGACGCAATATACCAAGCAACGTCAAGGTGGGCATGACGATTATGCTCGCGATAATCATAACGGCGTCGTCCTCGGCCCAGCCTCCGAATATCACAAACATTTTCGAGTTTCTCATCAAGGTGTTCTTTGAATTTTCGATAGGATTCGGGATATCAGTCGTGATGAATATTTTTTTCTCGGCGATTTTCATAGCGACGGATCTTATCGACATTCAGCTCGGCATAAGCATGTCGAAGGTGTTCGACCCCGGCAGCAATGTTTCCGTGCCGATCACGGGTTCGTTCTTCAACGCGTTCCTTATTCTTCTCTTTTTCACGACGAACGGGCACATCACGTTTTTCAAAATGCTGAACGAGAGCGTAATTGCCATTCCCTGCGGCTCCAATGTAAATATCACCGGAGTATTGTACGCCGTTCCGGGAGTTCTGAGCTCGGCGCTTTCACTTGCCCTCAAATTCGCATTCCCGATAATCGCGCTGGAGTTTATTACGGAAATGGGAATGGGCGTGCTTACCAGAACCGTACCAAACATAAATGTTTTTTCGGTCGGCATCCAGCTTCGTCTTATTGTGGGATTCGCGGTTCTTTTTCTGATTTCGCCGGTATTCGGCAGCTTCTGCGACCAGCTTTTCAGCCAGATGTATACGGGGATTGCCGGGGCGATAAGGCTCGTGGCTGTAGGATAAAGCAATAACCTCAAAAAGGTGATGAGTATGGCCTCCGACAAAACCGAAAAAGCCACACCAAAAAAGCGCGAGGACGAACGAAAAAAGGGAAACGTGTTTCATGCGCGGGATATAACCGTTGCGCTGAATCTCCTGATCATGTTCCTTACGCTGAAGATAATGGGCGAATACCTTTATAAATACCTTCAGCAGACCATGACTACGTTCATATCGGGCGCGGGAGCGATGAGCTTCGTAAAAACAGATTCCGTCACCGAGCTAACGGTAGATACCCTGAGCCGCATTTTCATAGTGGTCCTGCCGCTGCTCATCATATCCGCGCTCAGCTCCTTCCTGCTCACCGGAATACAGACGCGGTTCAACTTCAGCACGAAGCGCGTATCCTTCGACTTGAAACGATTGAACCCGATAAACGGCCTCAAAAGGGCGGTCTCGGTGAGGACCTATACGCAGCTTCTGAAGTCCATGCTTACGATAGTCGCCATCGGAGCCGTCATATGGCCGGGTATTAAATCCTTTTCGAACAATATCAGATCGTTCTACTTCATGCCTCCGGAGCAGTCCTTCAAGCTGACCGCGACCTCGGTTTTCGATATCTTTTTAAGAGTCTGCGTCACTGTTATATTTATCGGCATACTTGACTATTTTATTCAGTGGTGGCAGTACGAAAGAGATATAAAAATGAGCAAGCAGGAGGTAAAAGACGAGTATAAGATGACGGAGGGAGATCCGACCGTCAAATCCGCGATAAGAAGCAGGCAGCAGAAGTTCGCAAGAATGAGAATGATGAGGAGGGTGCCGCTTTCCGACGTCATCATAGTGAACCCGGAGCATTTCGCGGTCGCTCTGAAATATGACGACAAGCGAAACAAGGCGCCGGTGGTTGTGGCGAAGGGAGTGGACGAGGTCGCTCTTAGGATAAAGGAAATAGCGGCCGAGCACGATATAAGAATCGAGGAAAACCCGCCTCTAGCGAGAGCTTTGTACAAGGCAGTGGATATTGATATGGAGATCCCGCCGGAATACTATCAGGCGGTAGCCGAGATCCTGTCCTATGTTTACAGCCTCAGAAAAAAGAAGAATAACTGATCTGCGCTCCAAGAGATAAAAATGCAGGGGTAGTGAACGCAATGAAAGTAATAAACAATATTCTGGCCGTCTTTGTCATATGCATCATTCTGCTTATCATAATACCGCTCCCTTCGGGGCTGCTGGACGCCATGATCATTTTTAATTTCTCTCTTTCGCTCACCATAATGATGATAACGATGTATACGAAGGATGCGCTAGAGTTTTCGGCCTTTCCCTCCCTGCTGCTGATAACCACTCTGCTGAGGGTAGGGCTCAACGTATCCTCGACCCGTCTCATCCTTTCGAACGGGGGCGAAGCGGGGAAGGTAATAAAGACCTTCGGACAGTTCGTCATAGGCAGCAACCCGGTAGTCGGGCTAGTCATCTTCGTTATTATAGTCGTGGTCCAGTTCATAGTAATCACAAAGGGCGCGGAAAGGGTTTCCGAGGTTTCGGCAAGGTTTACCCTGGACGCTATGCCCGGAAAGCAGATGGCCATCGACGCCGACCTCAACGCCGGAATAATCAACGAGAAAACGGCGCTTGAAAGAAGGGCAAAGGTTCAGCGCGGCGCCGACTTTTACGGCGCGATGGACGGCGCCTCCAAGTTCGTGAAGGGCGACGCGGTAATATCGATACTGGTAATGCTCATAAACATCATCGGCGGTTCCATAATAGGGCTGGTAAACGGCGGAGGAAGCATTTCGACCGTACTTACCACATATACGATAGCGACGATTGGAGACGGCCTCGTTTCCCAGCTGCCGGCGCTGATGATATCCACGGCGACAGGCCTTATCGTAACCAGGGCCGCATCGGAAAACAGCCTGAGCACGGAGCTTACGAGCCAGCTCATTTCCCAGCCCCTTGTGCTGATGGTAACGGGCGGAGCGCTAATATTCCTTTGCGTTATTCCCGGAATGCCCGTGCTTGCGCTCCTCGTGATAGGCGGACTCTTTATTGCTATGGGCTACAAGCTGAAGAACAAGAAGCCCGTGGTTGAGTCGGCGGAGCAGAATAAGCCGCCCGAAACTGAGGTCGACTTTTACAGGAACATCGACAACGTGTATACCCTGCTCAATGTGGAGCAGATCGAAATGGAGTTCGGATACAGCATCACGCAGTATATCAACGAGCCCGGCGGCGGCAACTTCGTAGACAGGGTGGTAATGTTCAGAAAGCAGTTCGCGGTGGACTGGGGAATGGTGGTTCCTTCCGTGAGGCTGAGGGACAACATCATGCTCTCTCCCGGGGAATACGTTATCAAGATCAAGGGCGAGGAGGTCGCGAGAGGCGAGGTGCTGCCGGATCACTGCCTTGCAATGCTGTCGGGCAGCGAGCCGATGCAGGAGATAGACGGGATAGATGTGCTCGACCCCGTATTCGGAACCGAGGCGAAATGGATACCAAGCAAGATGAAGGAAGACGCCGAGGTCTACGGCTACACGGTTATAGACGCGCTCTCGGTCATCATAACGCATCTGTCCGAAACGATTAAAGCGCACGCGGACGAGCTGCTGTCGAGGCAGGACGTCCTAAGGCTTCTCGACCATGTCAAGCAGACAGACAAGAACCTCGTGGAGGAAACGGTTCCCGCGATGATATCGGTGGGCGCGCTCCAAAAAATACTCGCGAATCTCCTGAAGGAAAGGCTGCCGATAAAGGATATGAGCACCATTCTCGAAACAGTGTCCGATTACAGCGACGTAACGAAGGATCCGGACATGCTGACGGAATATGTAAGGCAGGCCCTGAAGCGCACGATTTCCCGCATGTATGTAAAGGAGAACCAGATAAACGTGATAGCGCTCGACCCCGAGGTGGAAAAGAGCATAATGTCCTCGGTGAGGAAAACGGAGCACGGCTCATATGTCGCGATGGAACCTGGCACCATGCAAAAGATCATGACAGCTCTCATAGAAGAAATCAAGAAGTTCAACAGTCAGAACGAAAAGGTGGTAATCCTTACCTCTCCGGTGGTACGCTTCTACTTCAAGAAAATGACGGAACAGCTGCTGCCAGAGATATCGGTTTTATCCTTCAACGAAATCGAAAGCAACGTCCAGATCATAGCGAACTCCACAGTGTCAGTAAAATAGCTTAAGGCGGTGAATTTATGGCTCAGGCATTGTTAAAAGAACCTCTGAAGACAAGCAAGGAAATGCGATATGCGGCTTTATGGGCAAACTACAAGGCTACGGGCGACGTCACTCTGAGAAACGAGCTTGTAATGATGCACACGGACCTCGTCGAGA